>CAWAUK010000042.1:0-91924 GCA_963784975.1 uncultured Thermoleophilia bacterium
ACGAGGCGCTCTTCACCGACCAGTACGTGCCGCAGCGCTCACTGCGCGTCGTGGCCGAGGTCGGCGACCGGTTCCCGCTGTACTGCACGGCGTGCGGCAAGGCGCTTCTCGCGGAGCTGCCGCCCGCGGAGGCTGAGCGGCTGATCCCCGACCCGCTCAAGGAGCTCACACGCCACACCAAGCTCGACCGCCGGGCTTTGCTCGAGGAGCTCGACGTCGTCCGCGTCACCGGCGTCGCCTTCGACCACCAGGAGCACACGCTGGGCGTCTCGGCGGTGGGTGCGGCGGTGCACGATGCGGGCGGATCGATGGCCGCCATCACGGTGGCCATGCCGGCCGCGCGCCTCGAGGGCCGGGAGGAGCGCATCGCGGAAGAGCTCCTGCGCGCCCGCCGCGATATCGAGAACGCGATCAGGGACGGGTGAGGCGGGCGCCGGCGCCAACAGTGCGGGTGTATTGACACCGCCTTCCCGCGGCGGGTAGCGTATCCACGATACGGCGTCTCAGTTCCGAGATGCGGACAGGTCGAGTGCCCGGTGCACCGTCTGGACGACGAGCAGCGAGGCGTCTGAGCCGTTGTGAGCCTCGTGGGCCAGGCGGGGCTCGTCGTCGCCGACGGACAGTCGGGGCACCGGAGTGCCCGTCCGTCGAAACAGTAACGAGACCGAGGAGAAGAGAGGCAACCATGGGGAAGAAGGTATTCGTCGACCTCAGCCATCCGTTCGGTGCGGACATGCCGCTGTGGCCCTATTTCACGAAGCCGGTGATCGACACGATGCACGGCCTGGCCAAGTCCGGCGTCTTGAGCCAGAAGGTCACCGTCGTGCAGCATTGCGGCACGCACGCGGATGCGCCGCGCCACGTCATGGAACGCGACTTCGCCGGCAACCGCGCGAGATACAGTCACGAACTGCCTGTGGACGCGTATGTCGGCGACGCGGTCTGCCTGGACATCAAGGTCGAAGACTGGGGCCTGATCAAGGGCGAGCACCTCGACGACGCGTGCGAGCGCGCGAACATCAAGCCTGATGAACTCAAGGGCATGGTGATCTGCCTCCGGACCGGCATGCACCTCAAGTACGACGACAGCAAGGACTACTACCACTACTCGTGCGGCACCGGCCTCGACGCGGGCAAGTGGTTCCAGAAGTACATGCCCAAGTGCGTCGCCATGGACATGCAGGCGCTGGACCACCCTCTGCACACGGCCATGGGCAAGAACGGCCCCACCCAGATGAACCTGCCCGGCAACTCGGGCCGGCCGATCACTGAGGAGTACATCGAGAAGTTCGGCCTCGAGGCCTATGCCGAATTCGAGCGGGACGTGTACATCGACGTGTTCGGCATGGACAAGTACATGGAGGCTTACGGGCAGCTGGAAGCCGCCAACCAGCCGGGCACCTGGGAGCCGTGCCACAAGCTCATGATGGGCAACGGCATCGTCGGCGTCGAGAACCTCGGTGGAGACCTCGACAAGATCGTGGGCAAGCGCTTCCGCTTCTTCGCGTTCCCCCTCCGCTGGTGGCTGGGCGACGGCTCGATGGTCCGCTGTTCTGCGGAGATCGACGAAGACGACCTGAACGATGTTCCCGACCGGACGTACAAGTACGGCGTCATCTGAGAGAAGGAGAGACCGTGGAAGTCACGCGCTACGACGAGGCCCCGACCTACGAGGCTCCCGGGCATTTCGATGTCTACGGCCTGCGCCTGCAGGGCTTCGAGGTCAGCAAGACCCGCAACTTCTCGCTCAGCATCTCGCACTTCCTGCCCAGGGGCGGGTGCGAGTACGGCGCCACCCCGGTCGAGAAGGTGTACTTCGTGCTCGACGGTGAGGTCACCATCAAGACGGAAGAGGGTGAGGTCGTACTCAAGAAGTATGACTCCATCTACCTGGAGCCGGACGAAGCTCGCTCCATCCTGAATCACACCAACTCGCCGGCGACGATGCTCGTCGCCATCCCGTATCCGGAGCCTCGCGAGTTCTGAGGCCGGGGTCCGGAAGCGATTCCCCCCGGGCCCCCCGATGGGGACGACGTACGCAGGCGAGGGGATAGCGAGGGGACGCGCGGCGGCACAGCCGCCGCGCGTCCCCGGTCGTCCGTCCCTCCCCACAGCGCCGGTGCCGGCGCGCCGGACGCGCGCGATCGCCGGCTCCGCCGGGCCTCGCGCGCATGCGCGCGGGACCAGTTGACCAGACGACCTCCGAGGAGGGCTCTCATGCCCAGACCCATCATCACCGCCGCCCTCACCGGCCCGGTGGCCACCAAGGCGGACAACGCCGGCATGCCGGGGAACGTGGCGGAGATCGCCGCCGACGCCAAGGCGTGCTACGAGGCCGGCGCCGCGGTCATCCACATCCACCTGCGCGACGACCAGGGCAACATGACGGCCGACCTCGATGTCGCGAAGCGCACGGTCGAGGCCGTCCGCGAGGTCTGCCCCGGCATCACCCAGCTGTCCACCGGCGGCCTGCAGTTCACCTACGAGCAGCGCATGGCGCTGGTCGAGGCCAAGCCCGCCATGGCGACGCTCAACCCGTGCACGATGACCTTCGGCGCGGCCGAGTTCAAGAACCCGCCGAAGCAGATGATGGAGCTCGCCGCGCGGATGATCGAGCTCGGCGTCAAGCCGGAGATCGAGATCTACGACACCGGGCATCTCGACATGATGCTCTACCTGCTCCACAAGGAGCTCCTCGTCGAACCGCTGCAGGTCTCCTTCGTCATGGGCGTCCGCGGAGGCATGCGCGGCGACCCGCAGATCCTCTCCTGGCTTGTCAAGGAACTGCCCAAGGGCGCCAGCTGGCAGGTCATCGCAGTCGCCAAGGCCAACCTGCCGATGACGACGATCGGCTTGGCCATGGGGGGGAACGCACGCACGGGCATGGAGGACACCCTCACGCTCAGCAGGGATGTACCCGCCGAGTCCAACCTGCAGCTCGTCGCGCGGCTGGTCGGGATCGCCCGCTCGATGCAGCTGGAGCCTGCGACTGTGCCCGAGGTGATCGAGCGGCTGAAGCTGCATCCGGAGCTCGTCAGCGGCTCCTGACGGCTTGTGCCAAGGGGTACAAGCCTGGCCCGCGGTGTTGTCCGGGGCGTGCTTGACAGCGCATAGCCCGGCTATATGATGCCCGTATCGTGGGAGGGAACGTCCGTATGGTGGATAGCCATGGAGGTGGAGTGCACCGTACAAGCTGACCTTTGCGGATCGACTTGCGGCTGTTGGAGCAGTACTGCGAACCGCCGTTCGACAGGATCCGGGACTGCCCCTATGAAGTACTGAGCTAGTGCAGGACTCGACCCGAACGCCCGAGGTCCTTGCACACGAGGAGGTCGATGTGATGCAAGGTGGTGAGCACCGATGACCGTGGTCCTCGAGACCGCCGGTCTCATGAAGTCGTTCGGCGGCGTGCAGGTCATTGACGATCTGAGCATGAAGCTGAACGAGGGAGAAGCGCTGGGCATCATCGGGCCGAACGGCGCCGGCAAGACCACGTTGTTCAACCTGATCACCGGCGTGTATCGGCCCGACGCGGGCAGAGTCACGTTCAACGACAAGGACATCACCGGTTTCGCGCGGCAGGATCGCTGCCGCGCGGGGATCGGCCGCACCTTCCAGATCCCCAAGCCGTTCTCGGACATGAGCGTCTTCGAGAACGTGCTCGTCTGCGCCGCCTACGGGCGCAACATGACGGAACGCGCGAGCTACGAGCGCTGCGTGCAGACGCTCGAGCTCACGCGGCTCTCCCCGAAGGCCAACCAGCAGGCCGGCACCCTGCCGCTGCTCGACCGCAAGCGGCTGGAGCTTGCCCGCGCCCTCGCCGGCGACCCCAAGGTCCTGCTCCTGGACGAGATCGCCGGCGGGCTCACCGAGGGCGAGGTGGAGATCCTCATCGGCACCATCAAGGATCTTCACCGCGAGGGCATCTCGATCATCTGGATCGAGCATATCGTCCACGCGCTGCTCGCGGTCGTGCAGCGGATCGTCGCCATCAGCTTCGGCCGCAACCTCATCGAGGGCGAGCCGAACGAAGTCATGTGCAGCGACGAGGTGCAGGCCTGCTACATGGGGGGGACGCCGCTATGAGTGTCCTCGAGCTCAAGGACGTCGACGTCTTCTACGGCGACTTCCAGGCCCTCTTCAAGGTCTCGTTCACGGTCGAGGAAGGCATGACGTTCGCCTTCATCGGCGCCAACGGCGGCGGCAAGTCCACGCTGCTGCGCACCATCGCCGGCCTGCAGCGTCCGCGCTCCGGGCAGGTGCTGTTCCACGGCGAGCCGGTCGACCAGTTCGCCGCGCACAAGCGCGTGGGCATGGGCATCGCGCTGGTCCCCGAGGGGCGCCGCGTGTTCCCAAGCCTGACGGTGCGCGAGAACCTCATCATCGGCGCCTACGGCGGCCGCAAGGGCGACTGGAACATCGAGTCGGTGACGGAACTCTTCCCGCTGCTCAAGCCGCTCATGAAGCGGCAGGCCTCCAGCCTGTCCGGCGGCGAGCAGCAGGCGCTCGCCATCGGCCGTGCCCTCATGGCGAACCCCGAGCTCCTGCTGCTCGACGAGGTCTCGCTGGGCCTGGCGCCGGTGGTCATCAAGCGTATCTACGAGGCGATGGTGCTGCTGGTCGGCAGCGGCCACACCATCCTCGTGGTCGAGCAGGACGTGCAGCACGTGCTGACCGTCGCCGACTACGTCGCCTGTTTCCTGGAGGGCAGGATCTCGCTGGAAGGCAAGCCCGCGGATCTCTCCTCTGAAGCGATCACCGCAGCATACTTCGGGATGTGACGCCATGATCTGGGCCAATGTAGCAATCCAAGGGATCCTTCTGGGCGGACTCTACGCCCTGTTCGCGACCGGCCTGGCTCTGGTGTTCGGAGTCATGCGCATGGTCAACCTGGCGCACGGCGACCTCGGCATCCTTGCCGCGTTCGTCGCGCTCTTCATAATCCAGTCGTTCGGGCTTCCGCTTCTCTGGGCGAGCGTGGTCACGATCATCATCATGTTCCTCGTCGGCTACGTCCTGCAGCGCGGGCTGCTGAACCACACGCTCGGGGTCGATGACACGCGGCCGATCGTGGTCACCTTCGGCCTCTCGATCATCATCCAGAACGCGCTCATCATGAAGTTCTCCGCCGACTCGCAGGGTCTGGACGCCGGCACGATCGAGAACATCAGCGTGAAGATCACCAACCAGCTGTCCATCGGCTGGTTCCCGCTGATCGTCTTCATCATCGCGATCGTGGTGATCGCGGCCCTCGAGGTCTTCCTCGCCCGCGCGAAGCTGGGCCGGGCCTTCCGGGCCACGTCCGACGACCGCGAGGCCGCCGAGCTGATGGGCATCAACAACAAGCACATCTACTCACTGGCGATGGCCATCGCGCTCGCCATCGTCGCGGTCGCCGGCATCCTGCTCGCCATCCGCACGACCTTCGACCCGACGCAGGGCTCGTTCCGCCTCATCTACGCGTTCGAGGCGGTCATCATGGGCGGTATGGGCTCCATGTGGGGCACGCTGCTCGGCGGCATCGTCCTCGGCGTCTCGCAGACGATCGGCACCCAGGCGTTCGGCGCCGGGTGGGGATTGGTGTGCGGCCACCTGGTCTTCCTCACTGTCCTCGCCGTCCGCCCGAGCGGCTTCTTCGCGAAGACGGTGACGGCATGAGTACCCCCGACGTGAGCACTCCCGTCGAGGCCACTCCGGCCTTCCGCGTCGCGCGCTCGACGCGTATGCACCTGTTCGTCCTCATCGCAAGCATCGGGCTGGTAGCAGTGTTGGCGCTGGGGCCCTTCGTCCTGCAGTACGTCAACGGCGTGATGCCCGTGCCCACCATGCGCACGATGGTGACGTTCTTCACCCTGCTCGCCATGGCCCAGATGTGGAACCTGCTGGGCGGGTACGCGGGCCTCATCTCCGTCGGCCAGCAGGCCTACATCGGCCTCGGCGCCTACGGCCTCTGGCTGCTCGGCGACGAGCTCCACCTGCACCCGTTCATCGCGGTGTTCCTCGCCGGTCTGCTCGCGGTAGCCGTCGCCCTGCCGGTGGCCCCGCTGATCTTCCGCCTGCGCGGCGGCTACTTCGCCATCGGCACGTGGGTCGTGGCCGAGGTCGTGCGCCTCGTGGTCTCGAACATCCAGGCGACGGGCGGCGGCTCCGGCAAGACCGTGATCTCCGCCGCCCGGCTCCCGATCGACACGCGCATCACCGGCACCTACCTGCTGGCGCTGTTCGTCGCCGTCGGCTCCGTCCTGCTCGTCTACTTCCTGCTGCGGTCGCGGCTCGGACTCGCCCTCACGGCGATCCGCGACAACGACCTCGCCGCGCAGAGCTCGGGCGTCAACGTGTTCCGCTCCAAGCTCTTCGTGTGGGTCATCGCCGCGTACGGGTGTGGAGTCGTCGGCGCCGTGGTGGCCATGAACCTCCTGCGCATCCAGCCGACGGCGGCGTTCACCGTCAACTGGACGGCGTACATGATGTTCATCGTCGTGATCGGCGGCTTCGGCACCATCGAGGGTCCCATCATCGGGGCGGTCATCTACTTCGCGCTGCTCCAAAGCCTCAGCCAGTACGGGACGCTGTACATGCTCCTGCTGGGCATCGTCGCCGTGATCATGGTGACGGTGGCTCCCAAGGGCATCTGGGGCTACGTCGCGAAGCGCTGGAATCTTCACCTGTTCCCCATCAGGCGCCGGCTCATACTCGAGTCGCCGCGCAACGAAGACCTCGAACCGGCCGAAGCGCCGGACGCCGCTGTGGCGGAGTCCGCCTGAGGCTGGGCACGGGTGTGCGGGACGCGCCGGGGGCCTCAAGGCCGGCCCCCGGCGCGTGACCCGCGACCGCAGGCCGCGGTGCGGTCGGCATGTTCGATGCGGCCCTTCTGGGCCGCAACAGAGAGTGTCCTGGTCGTCGCCCCGGGGCAGGGGCCAGAGGGCACGAGGATGGAGGGCAACACGTGATGGACACCCTTCGCGACGAAGAGAGAGAACAGCGAAACGGCGTCCAGGTGCTGGCGCGGGCCGCCACGATCCTGCGGCTGCTGGCGGCCGACTCCTCCGGCGGGCTCACGTTCAGCGAGCTGGTCACCCGTTCGGGTCTGCCGCGCACGACGGTCCACCGCATCCGCGGAGCGCTCGAGCACGAGGACTTCATCTTCACCGACGCGGCGACGGGCCGCCTGCATCTGGGTCCTGGGCTCATGCGCCTGGCCATGGCCAAGCGCGACCTGCCCACCGTGGTCCGGCCGTACCTCGAACAGCTCGCCCGCGAGCTCAACGAGACGGTCGACCTGGGCGTCCTCGACGGCATGCACGTCCTGTTCATCGCCCAGCACCCGGCGCCGCAGCGCTCGCTCATGGTGGTCTCCCAGGTCGGCGCCCGGTTCCCCGCGTACTGCACCGCGAACGGCAAGGCGCTGCTCGCGTACCTGCCTCCCCACGAGATCAAGCATCGCCTGCCGAAGCGTCTGGAGAGCCCGGCCAGCCACACGCCGATCAGCCGCAGGGACCTGCTCGCCGAGCTGGAGAACGTCCGCGCCACGGGACTCGCCTACGACCGCGAAGAGCATCACGCCGGCATCTGCGGCGTCGGCGTCGTGGTCACCGACATCGACGGCAGCTCGGCGTCCATCTCGGTACCCATGCCGGCCGCGCGCTTCCACGAAGACCCGGACACCGTCACCGCGGCCCTGCTGCGCGTACGCGACGAAGTCCAGGTCGCCCTCCACAACGGCTGAGGCGCGGGGCCCGCGCTCGCTTCCGCCGATGATGGAGGCAACCACCCCCTCGGTCGTCGCCGTCGTCGGCAGCCCACGCCGGCGCGGCAACACGTCTGCGCTGGTCGCGACCGTGCTCGAGGAGCTTGAAGCCTGCGGAGCCACCTGCGAGACCATCGTGCTCAGCGGGCTCGGCATCGCGCCGTGCCTCGCGCACGACGCCTGCGGCGACCTGGCGGCGTGCGTGCTGGACGACGCCGCCGCCGATGTCCTCGACCGCGTGTACGCTGCCGACTGTCTGGTCCTCGGCACGCCCGTGTACTACGAGAACGTCTCCGCGCAGATGAAGGCGTTCATCGACCGCAACGTCTTCCGCTACTCGCACGAGGAGTGGCTGCGGGCGAAGGTCGTCGGGCTGGTCGCCGTCACCGCCGAGACCGGCCTCGAGGAGACGCTCGACGCGCTGCGCCGGTACGTGGCGCTTTCGTCCGACGGCGACATCCCGGTGTTCACGTGCGCCGGCTACGCGGACGAGGCCGGCGCGGCCGCGGCGGACGAGGCGCTGCTCGCGGAGGCCCGGCGTCTCGGCGCCGACCTCGCGGGCGCGCTGGGCCTCAGCCGGGCCTGATGACACGCCGCTCGGTGACGATGGCCGTCACCGGCAGGTCGTGCGGTTCGCAGCAGATACCCGGCACCAATTGCACCTCGAAGGCCAGGGCGACCCGCGGCGTGCCGGGCCGCGTCAGCGGCAGGAAGTTGTCGTAGAAGCCGCCGCCCCAGCCGCAGCGGTGCCCCTCCTCGTCGAAGGCGGATCCGGGCACGAACACGAGGTCGATCGTCTCCGGCGGGACCTCGGGCAGCCCCTCGCGCGGCTCGGGGATGTCCCACTTGCCGGGCATCAGGTCGGCGCCGAGGTCGGTGACGCGGTACGCCGCCATGCGCCGGGGGCCGAGGATCCGGGGCAGGCAGAGGCTCTTGCCGGCGCCCAGCACCCAGTCGGCGATGGGCGCGGTGTCGAGCTCGGTGCGGAACGAGGCGAAGAGCATGACGCTTTCGGCTGCGGCGAGCTCGGGGAGTTCCAGCGCGCGCGCGCGGACGGCCACCGCCAGCCGCTCGCGCTCGGCCTCGGAGAGTGCGCCGCGGGCATCGAGCGCGCAGCTGCGGGCCTCATCCTTGTCGAGGCCGGCGGCGTCCCCGCCGGCCTCGTTCTGTGCCTGCAAGGGCATCAAACTGGTCCTCCAACGTACACTGGGCTGGCAACGACTTCGCAGGCCCAAAAGCCCTGCATGATGACTGGTCTGCGGCCGCTTCGCCTATAGTATAGGCAGAGCGGCCCTGCGGGCATGCGGGCAGCTCAGGGAGAGAGGGGGGCCTGCGCGGGTGTGTGGCTCGCGCGTGGCCGTCGAGAGGATGCGTATGGCGCTGCGTTCCCAAGAAGAGGTCTCGCTGGCGACCGTGTTCGCGCGTACGCTTCGCAGCGTCATCGCCCTGACGACCTCCGAGGAGCGCCGGGTGTGGCCGGACGCCGGCGAGGTGCTGGCGACCACGCCGGCCGACGCCACGGCGCCGGCGTCGCTCGTCCGTTTCCTGCAGTTCGCGATCCTCCCCGAGATCCTCGGCGAGAGCGCGGGACCCGCCATCTACCTCGCGGGCAAGCGCGCCAGCCGCGAGCTCGGCATCACTTCCATTCAGGGCCTCAAAGACTGGTTCACCCAGATGAAGCTCGGCGACCTCGAGGTCGAGCTGGACGAGGAGCGCGTGCTCGTCAAGCTGAGCCGCTGCCTGAGCTGCGAGCACATGCCGGCCACCGGCACGCCCGTGTGCGACGTGGAGCGCGGCATCATCGACGGCGTGCTCGAGGGCATCACGGGCACGGAGGTCCTCACCAAGGAGACCATGTGCTGGGGCCTCGGCGACACCGTGTGCCAGTTCGAAGGCTATGTCGGCCAGAAGACGGCCGGGTATCTCTACCAGGAGAACGGCTTCCACCCGGACGAGCAGCGCCGGCTGCTCACGCAGCTGGCCGACCAGGCCGACGTCGCCCTCGACAACCTGCGCCTGCTGCACGAACGGCGCGAGCACGAGACGCACGACCCGCTCACCGGGCTGCTCAACTTCCGCCAGCTGCGCGAGCGTGCGGTGTTCGAGCTGGCACGCGCGGAGCGGCACGGCCAGCAGGTCGCGTTCGTGATGGTCGACCTCGACGAGTTCGGAGCCGTCAACGAGACCGCCGGCCGCGAAGCGGGGGACGAGGTGCTGCGCCACTGGGCGGCGGCGCTCACGGCCCAGCTGCGCAGCTGCGACCTGGTCTGCCGCTACGGCGCCGACGAGTTCCTGCTGGTGCTGCCCGAGACCGCCGACCAGGAGGCCGACGCCGTGCTCGCCCGGGTGCTCGGGGCGATGCAGCAGCTGGCCGTCGAGACGGACGGCAGGGTCATCGCCCTCACCGCTTCCGCCGGTGTCGCGAGCTTCCCCGACGACGGCCGCTCCGCCGAGGAGCTCGTCGCCAAGGCGGCGACGACGATGTACACGGCCAGGGCGGGGGGGCCGGGCCGCGTCGCGTTCTACTCCGGTCCGCCGCGCTCCTGAGCGAGCCGTGGCGGCGCGCGTCGAGCTCCTCGTCGTCGGGTCGCTGCACCGCGACCTCGCGCCCGCCGCGCAGCACTATCTCGACCTCCTCAGTCAGCACATGACGGTGACCGTGCGCGAAGTCAAGGAGGTGGCGCTCCGCGGTCGCAGCGAAGCCGAGGTGCTGCGCGAAGAGGGCAAGCGCCTGCTCGCGTCGTGGCCGCAGGCGCCTTCCGTGTCGGCGCTCGCCGTGGACGGCGTCGCGCTCGACACCGAGGCCTTCGCCGGGCGCCTGCAGCGCGCGTTCGAGCGCGGCGGCGCCGGCTTCGTGATCGGCGGCTCCCTGGGGCTCGCCGGCGAGGTCCGCGCGCGAGCCACCGACGAGCTGTCACTCTCCGCCCTGACGCTGCCGCACCAGCTGGCGCGCCTCGTCCTGCTCGAGCAGCTGTTCCGCGCCGGCAAGATCCTGCGCGGCGAGCCGTACCACCACTGACGCGCACCCTCGGCCGCCTCGCCTCGCCGCCTCGTCCGGACGTACCCGGAAGCCGTCGCGCCGGGCCGCGCGGGCGGATAGAATCAGCGGGCGCCGGCCGCCCGGCCGGCGCCTGAGACGATGATGGTGGACGATGACCGACGATCTCTACGACCTGAACGGGCTCGCGGCCTCGCTGCAAGCCACGCTCGAGGATGAACTGGCGGCCGGCGGGGCCGACGTCCAGGCGCCGGCCGTCGAGCTCTCCCTGCCGGCGCGTCCGGAACACGGCGACGTCACGACCAACGCGGCGCTGGTCACGGCCAAGCGCGCCGGCCGCGTGCCGCGTGAGCTGGCTGAGGCGCTCGGCGCCCGCTGGCTCGCCGGTCCGGGCGCCGGCGCGTGCGACCGCTTCGAGGTCGCCGGGCCCGGCTTCCTCAATCTCTTCCTGAACGACGTCTGGTACCGCGGCGCGCTCGACCGGCTCCTGGCGGAGGGCGGCGACTACGGCCGCGGGGTGCTGCCGGCGGCGCGACGCCAGAAGATGAACATCGAGTTCGTGAGCGTGAACCCTACGGGACCGCTGCACGTGGGGCACGCGAGGTACGCCTCCTACGGCGACGCGCTCTGCCGCATCCTTGCCTTCGTCGGTCACGACGTCACGCGCGAGTTCTACGTCAACGACTACGGCACGCAGATGCTGCGCTTCGGCCAGTCGCTCGCCGCCCGCTACGGGCAGCGGTTCGGCCTGGAGACGCCGGTCCCCGAGGAGGGGTACCAGGGCGACTACCTGCTGGACCTCGCCGACGAGCTCATCGCCGCCGTGGGCGACCGCTACAAGGCCGCGCTCGAGGCGGTCGCGCCGGATGTCACCGCCCTGCCGGCGGACGTGGTCGGCGAGCTCAGGCTCTGGGGCCGGGACGCGATCCTGGCCCAGTTCCGCGTCACCCTGGAGCGCCTGCGCGTCCCGTTCGACGTCTGGACGCCGGAGAGCTCGCTCTACGAGGGCGACGGCATTCACCGCGGCTTCGGGGGCGAGGTCGGCAAGTCACTGGCGGACCTCGACGGCGAGAGCCTCCTCTACGACGAGGAGGGGGCGGTGTGGCTCACGACGACCCGGTACGGCGACGACAAGGACCGGGTCCTCATCCGCCAGACCGGCGACCCCACGTACTTCCTCAGCGACATCGCCTATCACCGCGACAAGATGGACCGCGGCTTCGAGCACATGATCGACGTCTGGGGGGCCGACCACCACGGCTACGTGCCGCGGATGAAGGCCGCCTTCACCGCCCTGCCGCCGCACGACCCTGACAAGCTGGAGCTCATCATCGGCCAGCTCGTGAACCTGCTCGAGAGCGGGGAGTCGCGCCGGATGAGTAAGCGGCGCGGCGACATCGTCACCGTGGACGACCTCATCGACGCGATCGGCGTGGACGCGGCGCGGTTCCTGCTCGTCGGGCGTTCGCACGACACCACGCTGGAGCTGGACATCGACCTCGCCGTCCAGCAGACGAACCAGAACCCCGTGTACTACGTGCAGTACGCGCACGCGCGCATCTGCAGCATCCTGCGCAATCTGCCCGAGCAGGGGGTGCGGCCGGCGGGCGAGGCCGTCCCGGCCGTGACCGTCGGGCCACACGAGCGCTCGCTGCTCCAGGCTCTCGCGCGCTTCCCGGACGTGCTCCTCAGCGCGGCGGACACGCGCTCGCCGCACCGCGTACACGGGTACCTGGGGGAGCTCGCGGCCGAGTTCCACGTGTTCTACCGGCACTGCCGCGTGCTCAGTGACGACGCCGACGTGGCGGCGTTCCGCGCCGGGCTGTGCGCGGCCGTGCGGACCACGCTCGCCGCGGGGCTGGGCCTGCTCGGCGTCAGCGCACCGGAATCGATGTGATCCTGGGCAGGGACGGATGTGCGTCCGCCGGCCTGCCGCCCTCAGCCGCCGTACGTGTCGCGCACCCAGGAGCGGAGCTCGTC
Organism: uncultured Thermoleophilia bacterium; assembly: GCA_963784975.1. Lineage (GTDB taxonomy): Bacteria > Actinomycetota > Thermoleophilia > UBA2241 > UBA2241 > CAIXSE01. The sequence goes on from CAWAUK010000042.1 coordinate 12,726, forward strand.
GAGCTGCTCCGGGGTGATGTCCTTGTCCAGGCCGAGCAGCATCGAGACGGCAGTGCCCGTCTTGTCGTCGATCAGCTTGTGGACGACGCTCTCGAGCACGGTCTGTGCTACCTCCCGCCCGGGGATGGCGGGGGTGTAGACGTAGGCGATGGCCGTCTTGTCCTGCGCGAGCAGGTGTTTCTTGACGAGGTTGTTCATGACTGTCATGACGGTCGTGTAGGCGATCGTCCTGCGCTCGCGCAGCGTCTCGTAGACCGCGCGCACCGTGGTCTCATCCTTCTCCCAGACGACCGCCAGAATGTCCGCCTCGAGAGAGCCTATGCCGGTGAAGGGCGCGCCCTTGGTACTGCGCAGCCACTTCGGTCTTGCATCCTCCATCACGACTCCCTCCGCCGTGTGGCGTTCCACGTACGGAGCGGCGCGCTCCTGACGCTGTCCAGTACGTATGACAGGGTACGTATTCCCCTTCATCACAAACTCACGCCCGTGCCGTACAGTAGGATCCTCGGCAGCGAGCAGGCGCCTCTCAGCAGGAGGGGATCATGACGGACCACATCGATTTGTTGCGGACGCTCTCTCTGACCCCGGGTCCGACCGGGTTCGAGGCGGCGGTGCAAGACGTCGTCCGCCGCCGCCTCGAACCACTCGGGACGGCCGAGGGCGACCCGCTGGGCAACGTGTGGCTCGGCGTCGGGCCGGCGGGCGGCCCGCTCGTCGGCATCGCCGCGCACGCCGACCAGATCGGCCTCATCGTCACGCACGTCGATGAGGGGGGCTACGTCTTCATCGAGCGCATCGGTGGCCTCGCGCCGTTGCTCGTGCCCGGCCGCCACTTCGTGATCCACGGCCGTGAGGGAGACGTGCACGCCGTGGGCGGGCGCAAGCCGAGTCACATCGTCCCCATGGAGGAGCGCCGCACCGCGCCGGAGCTGCACGAGCAGTTCCTCGACATCGGCGCCCGCGGGCGCGACGAGGCGCTCGCGCGCGTCGCCGTCGGCGACGCGGTCACGTTCACGCCGGACTTCATCGAGCTCTCGCCCGGCGTGGTCGCGACGCAGGCGCTGGACGACCGCGCCGGGGTGTACGTGATGATCCGCGCGCTCGAGCTGTACGCGGAGGCCCCGGGGGAGGCGCGGGTCACCGGGTTCGCCACAGTCCACGAGGAGACGACGTTCATGGGCGCCAGGGCGCTGGCGCTGCGGCTTCGCCCGGACGTCCTCATCGTTCTCGACGGCGACTTCTGCAGCGACACGCCCGCCGCCGACGCGAAGGAGCTGGCCGGCGAGGTCAGGCTTGGAGCCGGCCCAGTCCTCGGCCGCGGCGCGGGCAGCGGCGAGCGCCTGGTGGCGCTCGCGCGCGAGGTCGCCGCGGCGGACGGCCTCCCGGTGCAGCTCAAAGCGTATCCCGGCGAGACCGGGACGGACGCCGACGAGCTGATGGCCGCCGGCACCGCGGCCACGCTCACCGTCGGCCTGCCGATACGCTACATGCACTCGCCGTTCGAGGTCGCGTGCGTGGACGACCTCGAGGCGGCGGCGCGCCTGGTCGCCGCGCTGGCGCGGCGCATCGGCGCCGGCGGCGCGACGGCCACCGACTCTTCCTGACGACGCCCGAGGGAGGCGCCCCGTGAAGCTGTTCATCGCCATCGACCTCGAAGGCATCTCAGGTGTCGTGTCCGAGGAGGACACGGCGCGGGAGGGCGCGGCCGCGGAGCGCGCCCGCGCCCACATGCGCGCCGACCTCGACGCCGTCCTCGAGGGATGTGCCGCGGCCGGCGTTCGCGAGGTCGTGATCTGCGACGCCCACGACGACGGTCGCAGCCTCGACCCGTCCGGCCTGCCTGGCTTCGCGACGCTCGTGGGCGGTTCGCCGGCGCCGGGCAGCATGCTCGAGGGGCTCCGCCCGGACTGCGACGGCGCACTCTTCGTCGGCTACCACGCCATGGCCGGCACGCAGGGCGCGGTGCTGGAGCACACGTGGAACTACAAGGTCTTCGGGGCCTGGGTGGGCGAGGTAGAGGTGGGCGAGTTCGGTGTGGCCGCACTGCTCGCCGGCGAGGCCGGGGTGCCGGCCCTGTACGTCTCGGGTGACGACAAGGCCGCCGCGGAGGCTCAGGCGCTCGTCGCCGGCATCACCACCACCGTTGTCAAAGCCGGCGTCCGCCGCGAGGCGGCGGCGCTGTGCGTCCCCGACGAGGCGCGCGACCGCATGAGGGCGGACGTGGAGGCGGCGCTCAGGGCCGGGACCAAGCCGGCGCCGCTCGCCTGGAACGGCGAGCCGCTCCGGCTCACCTTCACTCGCGTCCAGTTCTGTGACCTCGCCGAGACCTGCCCGGGCACGACGCGGCTCGACGGGCGCACGCTGGAGATCGCCGGCGACACGTTCGCGGAGGTCTACAAGGGGTTCCTCGCCTGCCTGCGGCTCTCCGAGGGCGTGGGCTAGAGACACTGGGTGCGGCGCAGTGGCCGCAGCTTGCGGCTCCGCCCCCGCTATGGTCAGATAGTGCGCGCGGGCGGATGTGGTGCAGCTGGTAGCACGTCAGCTTCCCAAGCTGAAGATCGCGGGTTCGAGTCCCGTCATCCGCTCCAGCTCCTCTCCTCTCACGCCTCAGCTTTTCGCCACTCCCGCGCGCCGTCGATCGGTCGCCCTCTTGACCAAAGTCAGGATTCCCTTACGCCTCCGCTTAGGGTATCCTAATGAGCAGCCGTTGGCGGGCGCCCGCCGGGCCTCCGCCTCATCCACCAGAGCACACTGGAGTCGCGCCGTGACCACACGCACGCAGAGCGCCGAGGAGTACCTCGAGGCCATCTTCAAGCTGCAGCGCGGCGCAGAGCCCGTGACCGTCAAGCGGCTCGCCGGCGAGCTCGGCGTGGCGCCGCCGTCCGTCTCCGAGATGCTCGGCCGCCTCCGTGCGGCCGGCCTCGTCGAGGAGCCGGGCGAGGGTCGCGGCATCGCGCTCACCGAGGCCGGCGACGTCGAGGGCGCCACGCTGGTGCGCAGGCATCGCCTCAGCGAGCGTTTCCTCGTCGACTACCTCGACATGCCTTGGGACGCGGTCCACGAGGAGGCGTGCAAGCTCGAGCACGTGCTCAGCCCCGAGGTCGAGGCGCGTCTCGCGGAGCAGCTCGGCAACCCGCTCACCTGCCCGCACGGCCACGTCATCCCAGCTGAGGACGGCTCGCTTGCCGATCAGGACCTGCGGCCGCTCTCGGGGCTCGAGCCCGGCGAGAAAGCCATCATCGGCTGCATCACCGAGGAGAAGAGCGACCTGCTGCGCTATCTCGCGTCGCTCGGCCTGCTCCCCGATACACCGGTCGTCGTCGAGAGCGTCGCGCCGTTCAACGGCCCGCTGCTCGTCAGGGTCGGCGGCTCACAGTACGCCCTGGGGCGCGAGGTGACCGACAAGATCTTGGTGCGCGGCTGACGCTCGTGGCCACGACGCTCCGCCAGAGCCGTCGCCGGGCGGCCGACGCGTGCCCGGCCCCGCAGCCGCTCGTCGTGTGCGTGGCCGGCAACCCCAACGTCGGCAAGTCCTCGCTCTTCAACTCGCTCACCGGCTCCTCGCGCGAGACCGCGAACTGCGCCGGCGTGAGCGTCGACGCCTGCACCGTCTGCACGCGCTGGGAGGGGCGGCCCATCGAGGTCGTCGACCTGCCCGGCAGCTATGCACTGGACGGGCCGGGCGACGACCAGCAGGCCGCCCGCGGCGCGCTGCTCGAGCGGCGGCCGGACGTCGTCGTCGCGGTGGCCGACGCCACCAACCTCGCGCGCAGTCTCTACCTGCCGCTCCAGCTGCTCGACCGCGGGTACCGCGTCGTGGTCGCCCTGAACCTCTCGGACGAGGCGAAGCGCCGCGGGCGTACGCCGGACGCCGAGGTGCTCTCGCGGGACCTCGGCGTCCCGGTCGTACCCACGGTCGCGCCGAAGGGGCAGGGTCTGGTGGAGCTCGAGGCCGCTGTGCTGCGCGTCAGCGCCGGCGGCGGCCTCGGGGAGACGGCTGGTACACCGCTGCCGACGCCGGTGGAACAGCGGGTCGAAGAGGTCGCGCTGCACGTCGCCGCGCGGTCAGACGACGGGCTGCACGCGCCTGGCGGCCTCAACCCCCGGGCGGCGGCCATCGCCGTCCTCGAGGGGGACGCGGACGTCGCCGCCGCCGTCGGACTCGACGCCGGCGGCTTCCTCACCGAGGCCGACGAGGGCCTCGCGCTGGAGATCTCCAAAGCGCGGCACGCCGAGGCGCGCGCGCTGGCGGCGGCCGCCCAAGACACGCGCGCCGCCGCCGACCGCTGGTGGCGCCTCACCACCGCGCCGCGCACCGGCATCCCGATCATGCTCGGCGTGATCACCGCCGTGTTCGCCACGCTCTTCATCGTCGGCGACCTGCTGGCACGGGTGCTCACGGACGCCTGGACGGCCTGGATCTCGCCGGCCGTGATCGCCGTGGTCACGGCGATCTTCGGCAGCGGCACTGTGGGCAAGGTCGTCCTCTGGGGGGTGGACGGCGGCATCCTCGCGACGCTGGCCGTCGGCATCCCCTACATCCTCACCTTCTACTTCATCCTCGCGCTGGTGGAGGACACCGGCTACATGAACGCCGCCGCCTTCCTCAGCGACCGCATCATGCACCGCATCGGCCTGCACGGGCGCGCCATCATCCCGCTCATCGCCGCCGGCGGCTGCAACGTGCCGGCGATCATCGCGACTCGCTCGCTGACCAGCAAGCGCGAGCGCACGATCGCCGCCGTGCTCGCCACGCTTACTCCGTGCAGCGCGAGGACGGCGGTCATCATCGGGGCCGTGGCCGGTGTGGCCGGGTGGCAGTACGCCCTGCTCACCTATGCCGTGCTCATCGTCGTCATCATCCTCACCGGGCTCGGCATGAACCGACTCATGCCCGGCGACAAGGGCGTGCTGGTCATGGAGATGTTCCCGTTCCGCCGTCCGGTGCTCCGCCAGGTGGCGCGCAAGACGTGGCGGCGCTTCCGCGAGTTCGTCTGGGACGCCGCCCCCATCATCCTGCTCGGCAGCATGGCGCTCGGTCTGCTCTACGAGACCGGCTGGGTGTGGCAGCTCGGCACCGTGCTCAAGCCCATCGTCGAGGGCTGGCTGCTCCTGCCCATGGTGGCCGGGCTGACGCTCGTGTTCGCCGTGCTGCGCAAGGAGCTGGCGCTGCAGCTGCTGCTCGTGTTCGCCGCCGTTCAGGCCGGCGGGGCCGTGGTCGGCATCTCCTCGTTCATGACCACCTCGCAGATCGTGACCTACGCGATCGTCAACGCGCTCTACATCCCGTGCGTGGCCACGATCGCCGTGCTGGGGCGCGAGCTGGGGTGGCGGCGCACCGCCGTCATCTGCGCCGGCACCATCGGGATCGCGCTCCTCGTCGGCGGTGTCGTCGCGCGCGTGCTGCCGCTGTTCGCCTAGCCCGCCGGGGCGCCATCGGGGCGGGCGCAGGTCGCTCCCGGCGGGCTGCCGGCCCGCCGTCGACGGCGGCGCCCGCGTCGACGCTTCGCCGTCCGGGCGCGGTGGTAGTATCTCCGGCGAGGCACCCTGGTGAGTCACTCTTCCGCCCACATCCGCCGGCAGGCCGCGTGCCTGCTGCAGAGCGCCGGCGTCACGCGCGAGCCCGTCTCGCTGCGTGACGTCGTCAGCGCGCTGAACCTCGAGGTCGTGCAAACCACCGGCGAGCCGTTCTTCTGCGAGGGCGCCCTGCGGCCGCAGGGCGACGGCCACGCGATCGTGGTGCGCGGCGCCTCCAACGAACGCCGCCGCCGGTTCACGATCGCCCACGAGATCGGCCACTTCGTGCTGCATCCCGGGCGGCTCGCGCCGGAGCGTGGCGGCGCCGTCAACGAGGCGTGGCGGCTGCAGGAGCGCGAGGCCGACCAGTTCGCGGCCGAGCTGCTCATGCCGGAGGCCCTCGTCCGGACGGCCGGGCTCGACCACGGGAACGACGTGGGACGTCTGGCCGACCGATTCGACGTCAGCCGTCAGGCCATGCAAGCTCGGCTGCGCTGGCTCGGGATCCCCGGCCACCCCACCGACCACACCGCCGGCGGGCGCCGGCGGCCGTCGCTCTAGCTCTCCGGCTCCGGTCCAGACCGCAGGCGGTCGGCCGCCGCAGTTCCCGTTCGTCGCGTTCAAGCCTCGCCGTTCGCCAGCACCCAGTCGATGGTCGCGCCTGCGACATACGTTGACCGGCCCGGCCCGTGATGGCCGCCCTCATCCAGGCAGATGAACAGGGAGGGCGGCGCCAGCACGGCCGCCAGACGCTCGCTGTGCGCGAACGGCACGGCGTCATCGTCGCGCGCGTGCGCGAGCAGCACGCGCGGCATCCCGCGGGCGGCCGCGACCAGGTCCAGGCCCGCGAGGAACGGCCGCAGCGCGGCCGCGTCGAAGCGGGCCGAGTACTCGCGGCCCTGCGGCCCGCCTGGGGCGCTGTCCGGTTCGCGCTCGAGCTCGTCCAGCCCGGCGAGCAGCGATCCGCCGTCCGCCGGGCAGAGCAGCGCCAGCGAGCGGAAGAACCCGGGCCGGGCGCGCGCGGCCAGCAGCAGCATGCAGCCGCCCATGCTGGCCCCCCGCGCCGCCAGCCACGGGGCGCCGGACTCCGCGAGCAGCCGTTCGCCGGCAGCCACGGCGTCCCGCCAGCCGTCCGGTCCCATCTCGCCTTCGCTCTCGCCGTGGCCGCGGAAGTCGAACGTGAGCGCGGCCAGCCCCGCGGCCGCTGCCTGCTCGCCCATCAGCTCGTGGTTCTCCTTGCGGCTGCCGGCGCCGTGGCACACCAGCAGGGCGCCGCGCGGCGCGCCGGCCGGCCGGAAGAGCCGGCCGGCCAGCTCGAGTCCGTCCGACGCGATGGAGACGGGCTCGAGCGGCCGTGCCGGCCGGGGCGGGTCCGGCGCGGCCGGCCCCGGCGCCGGAGCGCCGGATGGAGGAGGGGACGACGGCATCAAGTCTCGAGTTTAGCCGACGGGTACGGTGTGATGTACTACCCTCCACCCTTTGACGGAGGTCACATGCACGAAGTGAATGTCGGCCGCAAATCGCTGGCCGACTACAGAAGCATCGTACCCAGGGAACTGATGTCCGAGATCGACGAGCTCGGCGAGCAGCTCAAGGGCCGCCACGTCCTGCACGTCAACGCCACCGCCTTCGGCGGCGGCGTGGCCGAGATCCTGTACACGCTGGTGCCGCTCGTCAGCGACATCGGCCTGGAGGCGCACTGGCAGATCCTCACGGCGCCTCCCGAGTTCTTCAACGTCACCAAGAGCTTCCACAACGGCCTGCAGGGGCACGCCGTCGACTTCCCCGACGAGTCGCGCGCCCTGTACGAGGAGGTCTGCCGCACCAACGCGGCCGAGCTCACGCGGCCCTACGACTTCGTCGTCATCCACGACCCTCAGCCGCTCGCGATCCGCGACTTCGTGACGCGCAGCCAGGACCGCTCCACGTGGTGGATCTGGCGCTGCCACATCGACACGTCGACGCCGGACCAAGGCCTGTACGACTACCTGCTGCCGTCGATCAACCGCTACGACGCCGCCGTGTACACCCTCGCCGACTACGTGCCCGGGGGCCTCACCGTGCCGGTGCGCGAGATCGCCCCGACCATCGACCCGCTCGCGCCCAAGAACATGCAGCTCTCCCCCGAGGACGCCACCTACATCGTGCGCCAGTTCGGCATCGACGTGGACCGTCCGCTCCTCCTCCAGGTGTCGCGCTTCGACCCCTGGAAGGACCCGCTGGGCGTCGTCGACGTCTACCGCACCGTCAAGACGAAGCACCCGGACGTGCAGCTGGCGCTCGTGGGCTCCATGGCCAGCGACGACCCGGAGGGCTGGGACTACCTGGAGCGCGTCATCGCCTACGTGGGCGGCGACCCGGACGTCTTCATCCTGTCCAACCTCGACAATGTGGGCTCTGTGGAGATCAACGCATTCCAGAGCCACGCGGACGTGATCATGCAGAAGTCCACACGCGAGGGGTTCGGGCTGACGGTCGCGGAGGGCCTCTGGAAGGGCCGGCCGGTCATCGGCGGCGACGTCGGCGGCATCCCGCTGCAGATCGAGGACGGCGTCACCGGCTACCTCGTCAGCTCTGCCGCGGAGTGCGCCGAGCGCTGCCTGCAGATCATGGCCGACCCGGCGAAGCACCGCGAGATGGCGCTGCGCGGCAAGGAGAAGGTGCGCCGCGAGTTCCTCACCCCGCGCCTGCTGCGCGACGACCTGCGGCTCTTCGCCGATCTCGAGGAAGGTAAGATAGGGACCTGACCAGCCGACGGAGGGGGACCGGCGTGGAGGGTGTCGAGCTCGCACAGCGCCGTCTCGTGGTGGCCGCCAACCGTGGCCCCGTGTCGTTCCACGACGACCCGTCGGGAGAGCCGGTCGTCACGCGCGGGCCCGGCGGCCTGGTCACGGTCCTCACCGAGGTGCTCCGCCATCATCCCGGCACGTGGGTGGCGGCGGCGCTGAGCGACGCCGAGCGCCGCCTGGCCGCCGAGAACCGTGCCGTCGAGGTCGCTCTCGACGGTGAGGAGTACCGTGTGCGCTACGTCGCCCCGTCTCCCGAGGCCTACCACAAGTACTACAACATCGTCTCCAACCCGATGTTGTGGTTCATCCAGCACTACCTGTGGGACCTCGGCCGGCATCCGGACATCGGCGCGCACGAGATGGACGCCTGGCACAACGGCTACCTCGTGGTGAACGAGCAGTTCGCCAAGGCCGTCATCGACGAGGTGCGCCGGGGCCCCGACGGGCGCCGGCGCCGCGGCCCGGCCGGCGACGGGGGCGACGCGCTGGTGCTCCTGCACGACTACCAGCTCTACTGCGTCGCGCCCGACGTCCGGGCCGCCTGCCCGGACGCGCTCCTCCACCAGTTCATCCACATCCCCTGGCCGCAGAGCGACTACTGGCGCGTCCTGCCCAGCCACATCCGCGAGGCGGTGTTCCGCGGCCTGCTCGGCAACGACATCGTCGCCTTCCACACGCGCCACTACGCGCACAACTTCCTCCACTGCTGCGCCGACTTGCTGGATCTCAAGGTCGACACGCAGAGAGACGCCGTGGAGTTCGAGGACCGCGAGATCTGGGTGCGCGCCTACCCGGTGAGCATCGACCCCGCGTCGCTGCGCGCCGCGGCCGACTCTCGGCGGGCGCGCACCGCCGAGCGCGCGATGCTGCGCAGGCGGCGCGAGTTCATCATCGTCCGCGTCGACCGGCTCGACCTCAGCAAGAACATCATCCGAGGCTTCGTCGCGCTCGACCGCTTCCTGGAACTGCACCCTGAATTCAGGGAGCGGTTCACGTTCCTCGCGCTCCTGCAGCCGTCGCGTGGGGACGTCGAGGAGTACGTGACGTACCGCGAGCGCGTCGAGCGCGTGGTCGCCGACGTCAACACGCGGCACGGCACCACCGACTGGATGCCCATCGACCTGCGCATCCAGGACGACTTCCCGGTCACGCTGGCCGCCTACGCGCAGTACGACGTCCTGTTCGTCAACGCGATCGCCGATGGTATGAACCTCGTGGCGAAGGAGGGGCCGATCCTCAACCACCGCGACGGCGTGCTGGTGCTCAGCGAGTACGCCGGCGCCTACGAGGAGCTTGGGGCCTTCGCCATCGGCGTGAACCCGTTCAACATCGAGCAGCAGGCGGATGCGCTCCACAGAGCGCTCACGATGGCGGCCGACGAGCGCGAGTCGCGCGCCGGAATGCTGCGCCGCGTCGTCGAGGAGAACAGCGTCGAGAAGTGGGTGCAGGCGCAGTTCGCAGACGTCGCCGCCAAACTCGACGCCGGCGCTTGACCGAGGTCGCGCCGTCGCCCGGCCGTCATCCCCCGATGAGGTGCGGGTAGATCAAGAACAGGTACAGACTGTAGACGAGGAAGAGCCCGGCGATGATGTTGACCGCGTAGCGCACGCGGCGGATCTGGAAGCGCTGCCCGATCGCGATCAGGAACAGCACGGCCGCGAGGATGACGGTGATGCGCACGTAGTGCTCGCCGGTGGCGCGGTACTCAACGCCGAGGTCGAACGCATGCGAGGCTTCTTTGTTGAGTTCTGCGGCGTGCTCGGCCAGCGGGTCCGTGTAGGCGGGCATGTAGCGCGGCCCCGCCGGCGTGCCGGGAGCCGTCCACGGGGCGAGCTTGGCCCACTGGTCGAACGCCTTCTTGTAGTCCGGCAGGAAGCGCCGCTCGAGCAGCGACATGAGGTACCTGTCCTTCGCGGCATAGGCCTGTAGCCAGGCGGTGAACGTCGACGAGTTGTAGATGAGCTGCTGATTGGAGGTGAGCGACTCGTTGCTCGACTCCACGCGCAGCCGCGACGAGGTGGCGTACTCCTTGGCGCTCTCGCCGTCCCAGCGTGCCGCCTGGTAGCCGCTCAGGGCGGTCGTGACCGCCACGATGGCGAGCAGGATGGCCTCGAGGATCTCGATGGTCTCGATGCGGCGCCGGCTGGGCTGGTGGGCGGCCGGGGCGTCGTGCTCGTCGTGGCCGCCGTGCTCCCGCAGGTGCTCCGCTACTTCGGCGTTGATGTTGCCCTCGGGCATCAGCTGGCTCCTTCTCGTCTGACCAGGGTCTGCGTCCGGCGCGAATACTACACGACGTGACCCAGTGGTCACACGCCGGGCCTCGCCCGTTCGGACTTGACCAAAGTCCATCACCGCGACCGCGGCGTTCCGCTACGCTCGCAGGCGTAGGGACGATCGCGGCCGCCGCCGCAGGCGCCCCGCGGCGGCCTCAAGTGAGGTGACGATGATCCTCGAGATCTTCGCTTGTAACGACGAGCTCTGCACGGACCTCGAGTCCGCGGTGGACGAGGCCCTGCGCGAGCTCGGGCTGGCCGGGGAGACGACCGTTCGCCGCGTCACCGACCCGGCGAGCATGGTCGGGCGGGGTGTCTGGCGGTCCCCCGGACTGGCCGTCAACGGCAAGGTCGTGTCGCGGGGCAAGCCGCTCTCGGCGGCGCAGGTCGCGGACCTGATTCGGGCGGCCGCCGACTGACGGCGGCGGCCCTGCGTTGCCGCGGCTTCGGGCGCCGCGCCGTCGTCGCCGGGTCAGGCAGCGGCGGCTCGACTCACAGCGCCCCGGCGCGCTCGCGCGCCAGCGCGAGGTACTCCTCGGCCAGGTCGATGCCGACGGATCGGCGGCCGAGCTGCGCCGCGACGAGCATCGCGGTCCCTGTGCCGCAGAACGGGTCGAGGACGACGCCGTGGGGCGGGCAGGTGGCGAGGATGGGGATGCGGCAGAGATCGGCCGGGAACGGCGCGAAGTGCAGGCCCCGGCCCTGCGTGTCCTCGGGGAGGATGTCCCATACGTCGCCGGGCTTGCTGCCGCCGGGGTGGTAGCGGAGGAAGCAGAAGCCGCGCTCCTCGAGCTCGCGAGCGCGGCCCGACACCGCTCCCACGTTCGAGTGCGTCGCGCGCTGGCGGCCGCGGATGACCATGCGGAAGTCGGCGAGGCGGCCGGCGGCGACCTCGCCGAGCGTCTCCTCGAGCGCCGCCAGCGCCGCCGCCTTCTCGAGCTCGTCGAGCGACGTCGAGAGCTCGATCTGGCGGCGGTAGCGCACGCCGCTGACGCCGGTGGCCGAGACGACGGCGCCGTTCTCCACGCGCGCCGCGCGCGGCGCGCGCCTGACGGCGTCGACGTCGTAGTAGTAGCCCTTTGGCCGGCGCACGAAGTGGAAGAGGAGCTCGTGCACGTTGCGCAGCTTGTCACGGCTCGTGTCCGGGCCGCCCTTGACCTTGTGCCAGACGACGCTGTTGCGCAGCGTCCAGCCCTGGTCGTCGGTGAGGTGGAAGGCCACGCGCCACGGGATGCCCAGCTGCCGCTTGCCGCGGTAGGTGTCGCCGAGGTTGAGCCACAGGGAACCCGTCGGCTTGAGCACGCGCGGCAGCTCGGCGGTGACGGCGGCGAGGGCGGCGACGTAGTCCTGCCAGTCGCCTTCGGCGCCGATGCCGCCGCCGGCGTAGCGACGATGGCCGAAGTACGGCGGGCTGGTGACGACGCAGTCGACGGACGCGGCGGGGAAGAGGCGACAGCGACGGCGACGGCGTCGCCCTGCAGGAAGAGGGGGCGCGGGTGGGATTCGGCGCGCGGGTGGGGGTCGCCGCCTGCGCCGGACTCGTGTGCATCGCTCAGGTAGGCGACGAGCGCCTCCGCGCCGGCGCGGCCGTCAGGGCCGTCACCGGCGCCACTGAGCGGTGTCCCTCCGGCGCCCCGCTCGACAGCTCGCCTTCGGCGGCTGTTCACCGTTCCAGGCAGCGCCGGTAGATCGCCTCGTAGTCGGCGACCATGCGCTCGACGGTGAACCGCTCCTCGACGGTGCCGCGACAGACTGCCGGGTCGATCTCGCCGACCCGTCCCACCGCCGCGACGAACTCCTCGAAGTCGTCCACGACGAACCCGGTGACGCCGTCGTCCACGACCTCGGGTACTGAGCCCTGGCGCATCGCCACGACCGGCGTGCCGCAGGCCAGCGCCTCGATCATCACCAGCCCGAACGGCTCCGGCCACGTGATCGGGAAGAGGAACGCGTGCGCATGGGCGAACAGCTCGCGCTTGCGCACGTCGCTGACCTCGCCCTCGTACACGATCTGGTCACCGTCGACGTGCGGCTCGACCTGCTCCTCGAAGTACTCGCGATACGGCTCCTGCAGCACGCCCGCCATGATGAGCTTACGGCCGAGCCGCTTGGCCGTCTCGATGCTGTGGTGGAACCCCTTGGCTTCGCACACCCGGCCGAAGGCGAGCAGGTAGTCGTCCTTCTCGGGGGTGTACGGCCACTGCTCGACGGCGATGGCGTTGTAGGCGAGGCCGGCCCAGCTCATGCCGGGCGGCGCCATCGAGCGCTGGTACTCGCTGATGCAGATGTAGCCGACCTCCCGGGCGAACTGCTCGTAGAAACCGTAGGCGAACTCGTCGAAGGCGCAGTGGACGGTGTGGACCATCGGCGTCGCCAGGTAGCGGCTGAAGGCGACGCCGATGAAGCCGGAGTGGTCGTGCACGAGGTCGAAGCCGCTCTCTTCGATGTCGGCGAAGGCGAACGAGACCTGGCGGGCGTCGTAGGGCGTCACGCCGATCCTGTCGGGCATCTGTGCCGGGAAGAGGGCGCAGAGTTCCGCCGCGGTGTGCGAGTCGCCGGTGGCGTAGAGGCGGACGTCGTGGCCGTCGGCGACGAGGCCGTCGCAGAGCTGCTGCACGACCCACTCCGTGCCGCCGTACCCGGCGGGGGGCACGGTGATCCAGGGAGGTGCGAGCTGGGCGATGCGCATTCCGGCATTGTAGAGGACGCGGGACGGCGGCGACAGGTCTCATGCATCCGCGGGGACGTGCCGATGGGAGGCGCACACCCGGCGTCCGGCACACGCCGATCCGGGCGGAGTCCTCCTCAGACGTAACGACGAGGTAGAGTGACGGCCATGATCCTTTACCTGGACTGTTCCAGCGGCATCAGCGGGGACATGCTCGTCGGCGCGCTGCTCTCGCTGGCAGGGGCGCGCGAGGCCGACCTCGGCCCCCTCGACGACGTGTTGCGCCCGGCGCTGGCCGCGGCGGGCATCGACCCGCGGCTCGTGCAGATCGAGGACGCGCGCCGCGGCGGCATCGCGGCGCTGGCGTTCAAGGTCGCCGACCAGCCCGGCTTCGCGACCTTCGACGAGCTGATCATGTCGCTGTACGCGTCGGACCTCGAGCAGCCGGTCGCCGACGCGGTCGCCTCCATCGCCGAGCGCATGGCCGCGGCGGAGGCGGAGGTGCACGGCCGTGGCGAGCACGAGGAACACCTGCACGAGTTGAGCGACGTCGACACCGCCGTCGACCTCATCTGCGCGGCGACGCTGCTCGCCAGGCTCGCGCCCGAGCAGCATCGTGGCCTCGCCGCCGGCGCTGGGCGACGGCGAGATCGTGACGGCGCACGGCCAGCTGAGCGTGCCGGCTCCGGCCGTGCTCTCGCTGCTCGCCGGGCTGCCGACCGCCGGCGGCGCGTCCGCTGTTCCGGCGGGCGAGACGCCGGCCGCCCCGCTGGGCGAGCTCACCACGCCCACCGGCGCCGCCCTGCTCGCCCACTACGTCGAAGCGTTCGGCGGCGTGCCCGCCGGTCGCGTGGAACGCATCGGGTACGGGGCCGGCCGCCGTGAGGTGCCCGGCCGGCCGAACGTCCTGCGCGCCGTGCTCGTCGATCCTGCCTCCCTTCCCGGCGAAGCTGAGGCCGGATCCATCGACGCGGCCGCGGCGGCTCAAGGCGGGCACGGGCCCGGTGATCACGTCATCCTCGAGGCCAACATCGACGACATGACGCCGGAACTGCTCGCGCACGCCGCGCACGCGCTGCGCGAGGCGGGCGCGCTCGACGTGTGGATGAGCCAGGCGCTCATGAAGAAGGGCCGCCCCGGCGTGGTCCTGCACGTCCTGGCCGCGGCGGCCGACCGCGCGCGTCTGTCCGAGGCGATCTTCGCCGAGACCACGACCTTCGGGCTGCGCATCGTGTGGTGCGATCGCGAGTACGTCGAGGAACGGCGCGAGAGCGTCAAGATCGGCAAGCTCAAGGTCAACGTTCGCCTGAGTCTCGTCGGCGGGCGCCTGGCCAGCGTCTCGCCCGAGTACGAGGACGTGCGCCGCGTGGCCGCGGCCGTCGGCCGGCCTGCGCGGGTCGTCTACGAGGCCGCGCAGTCGGCCGCGCGCAGCCGCTTCAGCGGCTCCTGAGGCGCCTCGGCGAGCTGCGGGAGTGGCCGGGACGGCTGCGCCCGCCGGCCCCGGATCCATGCTCCGTCCGGCCCCGGACAGCCCGATGTTCGAAATTGACCGCTTTTACGGCGCGCTAGTAGAATCGCGCACAAGGCGCCGGACTTCGCCCCCCGTGACGGTCCGACCCTCGTCACCATCGAGACGCGCGGGATAGTGGAGACCAAAGGAGGACGCGTTGAGTTCGATCGTTCGCAAGTCCCCGGTGCCGAGCGACATCGAGATCGCTCAGGCCGCCACCATGCAGCCCATCCAGGCGATCGCCGAGAAGGCAGGCATCCTCGAGGACGAACTGGAGCTCTACGGTCGCTACAAGGCCAAGATCGACTACATGGCCCTGCTCGACCGCCTCAAGGACAAGCCCGACGGCAAGATCATCAACGTCACCGCGATCACCCCGACGCCGCTCGGCGAGGGCAAGACTGTCACGGCCGTCGGCCTCACGGAGTCGATGAACGCCATCGGCATCGACACGATGCTGGCGCTCCGCGAGCCGTCGCTCGGCCCGGTCTTCGGCATCAAGGGCGGGGCGGCCGGCGGCGGCTACTCGCAGCTCCTGCCGATGGAGGACCTCAACCTCCACTTCACCGGCGACATCCACGCCGTCGGCACGGCCAACAACCTGCTCGCCGCCATGGTCGACAGCCACCTCATGCACGGCAACGAGCTGGGAATCGATCCGCTCACGATCAGCTGGCGCCGCTGCGTCGACCTCAACGACCGCGCCATGCGCGAGATCGTCAATGGTCTCGGCGGTCGCCTCAACGGGCTGCCGCGCCAGACCGGCTACGACATCACCGTCGCCTCCGAGGTCATGGCCATCCTCGGCCTCGCCACCTCGCTCAAGGACCTGCGCGAGCGCCTCGGCCGCATCACCTTCGGCTACAGCAAGACGGGCATGCCGCTCACCGCCGACGACATCGGCGCCGGCGGCGCCATGACGGTGCTTCTCAAGGACGCCATCAAGCCGAACCTGATGCAGACGCTCGAGGGCAACGCCGCGCTCATCCACGCCGGCCCCTTCGCCAACATCGCCCAGGGCAACAACTCGATCATCGCCGACAAGGTCGCCATGAAGCTCAGCGACTACGTCGTCACCGAGAGTGGCTTCGCCGCCGACCTGGGCTCTGAGAAGTTCATGGACATCATCTGCCGCTACGGCGGCTTCGCGCCCAGCGCCGTCGTCATCACCTGCACGATGCGCGCCCTCAAGATGCACGGCGGCCTGCCGGTCGACCCCGAGCTGCTCAAGGGCGAGAACAACGAGGCCCTCACCAAGGGCTGCGAGAACCTGGCCAAGCAGATCGAGAACATGAAGCTCTTCGGCCTGCCCGTCGTCGTGACCATCAACCGCTTCGCCTTCGACCGCGACAGCGAGGTCGAGATCGTGCGCGGGGAGGCCGTCGCGGCCGGCGCCGAGGACGCGGTGCCGATCAACGTGCACGCGCTCGGCGGCGACGGCGGCCAGGAGGCGGCCGAGGTCGTCAAGGCGGCCGCCGACAAGGGTGGGGACTTCCGCTTCCTCTACCCGCTCGAGGCGTCCATCAAGGAGAAGATCGAGACCATCGCCATCCAGATCTACGGTGCCGACGGCGTGGACTACCTGCCCGAGGCAGAGGCCAAGATCAAGCTCTTCACCGAGCAGGGCCTCGACAAACTGCCGCTCTGCATGGCGAAGACCCACCTGTCGCTGAGCCACGACCCGGCGCTCAAGGGCCGCCCGCGCGGCTTCCGCGTGCCGATCCGCGACATCCGTCCCGCCACCGGCGCCGGGTACCTGTACCCGCTGCTCGGCGAGATGCGCACCATGCCCGGCCTGGCCAAGCGCCCGGCCGCCGTCGACGTCGACATCGACGTCGAGACCGGCCGGATCATCGGCCTGTTCTGAGAACCTGAGGGAGCGACCAGGGGCGCCGGCCGCCAGACGGCCGGCGCCCGCGGAGCCCTCCGGGGCCCCGCTCCCGGCCGGCGCTCGCCCGGCCTCATCGGTCGCTCCCCGTCCGCGGCGCACGAGCGCCGCGCTGGAGGTACACGGTGAGCGACGGCCCCACCATCTACGCCACTGAAGCCCTGCAGGTCTACCTCGACGACGCCGCCAGCAAGAAGCCGGCGCCCGGTGGGGGCAGCGTCTCCGCCTGCGTCGGCGCGCTCGGCGCCGCGCTCGTCGCCATGGTGTGCAACCTGACGCAGGGCCGCGAGAAGTTCGCCGACGTCGAGACCGAGATCGTCGCCCTCGTCGCCAAGGCGGACGAGGACCGCGAGCGGCTCGAGCAGCTGCTGCAGGACGACACCACCGCCTACAACGGCGTCATCGACGCTTACAAGATGCCGAAGGACACGGACGAGGAGAAGGCGGCGCGCAAGGCGGCCGTCCAGGCCGGCCTCGTCGTCGCGGCCGACGTCCCGCTCGAGATCTGCCGCGTCGCCGTGGACGTCTGCCGCCTCTCCAAGGTCGCGGCTGAGCTCGGCAACCCGCAGGCGATCACCGACGCCGGCATCGGCGCGATCCTCGGCGAGGCAGCCGTGGTCGGCGCCGCGCTCAACGTGCGCATCAACCTCGGCTCCATCGAGGACTGCGACTACACCGCGACCGCGGCGGCCGAGATCGACAAGATCCAGGCGGAGGCCGCGGCCCTGCGCGAGGAAGTCCTCGCGATCACGCTCTCCAAGCTCTGATCACCCCCTGACGAACGCACACGAGAGGGAAGCCATGGCAGCTCAGATCATCGACGGCAAGGCGATCGCCGAGCAGGTCCGCGAAGAGATCAAGTCCCAGGTCGCGGCAGCTTGCGACCAAGGGCGTCAAGCCGGGCGTCGCCACCATCCTGGTCGGCGAGGACGGCGGCGCGCAGTTCTACCGCGGCCAGATCGAGAAGAACACCGGCACGGTGGGCTTCTCGTACTTCAGCCACACGCTCCCGGCGGGCGCGAGCGAGGCCGAGATCCTCGACCTCATCGCGAAGCTCAACGCCGACGCGGCGGTGCACGGCATCCTAGCGCTCATGCCGATGGACGCCGAGGTCGACCAGAACACGGTGTTCAACGCGATCGCGCCTGAGAAGGACCTCGACTGCGTGAACCCGGCCAACATCGGCCACGTGCTGCTCGGCGACCAGCTGTTCGCGCCGGCCACGCCGAGCGCCTGCATCGAGATCCTCGACCGCGAGGGCATCGAGTTGTGTCCCGGCGGCAAGGGCCTCGACGTCACCATCGTCAACCACTCGAACATCGTCGGGAAGCCGGTCGCGCTGCTCTGCCTCAACCGCAACGCCTCGGTCCACGTCGTGCACGTGTTCAGCAAAGATGTGCCCGCCGCCTGCCGCGAGGCCGACGTGCTCATCTGCGCCGCCCCGGTGCAGAACCTGATAAAGGCCGACATGGTCAAGCCGGGCGCCGTGGTCATCGACGTGACCACGATCCGCGTCGACGGCAAACAGGTCGGCTCGCTCGAGTTCGAGGCCGTCTGCGAGGTCGCCGGCCGCGTCACGCCGGTCCCCGGAGGCGTCGGCCCCGTCACCAACGTCATCCTGCTCAAGAACGCCCTCGCCGCCTGCCGGGCGCAGACGGGCGTCAGAGTGACCGCCGGCGGGCGGCGGGCGCGGCGCCTTCGGGGCCGCGGTACCCGCCGCCCGTCAAGTGTGGTTCACTAGTTCCCGAAGGCTCGACAGCGAGCGGGGCAGTAACGAGCTTGGGAACAGGCTCGGATGTCGAAGACCAGGCACACCGCTCACCTGGAGTCCAGGCAGAGGCGCGAACGTGGAGTTGATGAGATGCCCAGGCGAGAAGCCACTCCCGAGCAGGCCGGTGAGGCCGCCGCTCCCGAGCTCGACGTCGACCTCGCTCAGGTCCGGCAGATCGTTGAGGAGATCGACCCGCACGGCAACCTGATCGCCCTCCTGCAGCGCACCCAGGACGCCTTCGGCTACCTGCCCGAGCCCGTGGTCGACGAGATCGCCCGCCTGAGCGGCGTCCCCGCGTCGCGCATCTACGGCATCATCACCTTCTACGCCCAGTTCACCACCGTGCCCACGGGGCGTCACAAGATCCTCGTGTGTCACGGCACCGCCTGCCATGTGGCCGGCGCGACGCGCATCACCGAGGCGCTCACGCAGGAGCTCGAGGTCGGCGACGGCGAGACGCGCGCCGACCGCGAGTTCACGCTCGACTCCGTCGCCTGTATGGGCGCCTGCTCGCAGGCGCCGGTCATGCGCGTCGATGCCGAGACGTTCGGCAACCTCTCGGCGGACGAGACGCGCAAGATCGCGCGCAAGACTCCTCGAGCAGGTGCTGGCCGAGCGGGGAGGTGACTCGGATGTCTGAGACCGTGCCCGCCGGCGGCGTCAAGGTCGGCGTCTCCGCGAGCGCGGACGGCCGGCGCAGGGTCTCCGTCTGCGCCGGCACCGCCTGCGTCTTCGCCGGGTCCCTGAAGATCCATGACGCCTTCGTCGCCGAGATCGCCGAGGCCGGGCTGCAGGAGCAGGTGGAGGTCAGCATCATCGGCTGCCACGGCCTGTGCTCCCAGGGCCCGCTCGCCGTGTTCTCCGACGGCGACACGTACTACCCGCGGCTCAAGCTCAAGGACGTCAAGACCGTCGTCGAGGAGCACCTCGCCGGCGGGACGGTCGTCGAGAAGCTGCTGTATGTCGACCCCGCCACCGGCGAGCGCATCTCGTGCGCCCACGACATCCCGTTCTACAAGGCGCAGGACCGCATCGCCCTGCGCGACGTCGGCGTCATCAACCCCGAGAGCCTGGACGAGTACCTGACGCGGGGAGGCTACGAGGCCGCGCGCACGGCGCTCACGACGATGACGCCCGAGCAGATCGTCGAGACGATGCTCGACTCGGGCCTCCGCGGCCGCGGTGGCGCAGGGTTCCCGACGGGCATGAAGTGGAAGTTCGCGGCGGCCTCGCCGGGCGAGACCAAGTACATCATCTGCAACGGCGACGAGGGCGACCCCGGCGCGTTCATGGACGCGTCCATCATGGACGGCGACCCGCACGCCGTGCTCGAAGGCATGCTCATCGGCAGCTACGCCATCGGCGCGCACGAGGGCTACATCTACGTGCGCGCCGAGTACCCGCTCGCGGTCAAGCGCCTGCGCCTCGCGATCAAGGACGCCGAAGAGCGCGGCCTGCTGGGCAAGGACGCGCTCGGCAGCGGCTGGGACTTCACGCTCAAGATCAAGGAGGGCGCCGGCGCCTTCGTCTGCGGCGAGGAGACGGCGCTCATCGCCTCAATCGAGGGCAGGCGCGGCATGCCACGCACGCGGCCGCCGTTCCCCGCCGTGAGCGGCCTCTGGGGCAAGCCCACGAACATCAACAACGTCGAGACGTGGGCCAACGTGCCCTGGATCATCGCCAACGGGGCGGCCGCTTACGCCGCCTACGGCAACGACACGTGCAAGGGCACCAAGGCCTTCAGCCTCGCCGGCAAGATCGTCAACGGCGGCCTTGCCGAGGTGCCCATGGGCTCCACGCTGCGCCATGTCATCTTCGATGTCGGCGGCGGAATCAAGGACGGCAAGACGTTCAAGGCCGTGCAGCTCGGCGGCCCGTCCGGCGGCTGCGTGCCGGCTTCGCTGCTCGACACGCCGGTCGACTACGAGAGCCTGGCCGCGACCGGCGCCATCGTCGGCTCCGGCGGCATGGTGGTCGCCGACGACACCACCTGCATGGTCGACCTTGCCAGGTACTTCCTGCAGTTCACACAGAACGAGAGCTGCGGCAAGTGCGTCCCCTGCCGCCTCGGCACCAAGCGCATGCTCGAGATCCTCGAGCGCATCTGCGCCGGCGAGGGGGAGGAGGGCGACATCGAGCGCCTCGAGAGCATGGCGCTCAGCGTCAAGAAGACGAGCCTGTGCGGCCTCGGCCAGACGGCCCCCAACCCGGTGCTCACGACGATCCGCTACTTCCGCGAAGAGTACCGGCAGCACATCGACGACCTCCGCTGCCCGGCGCTCTCGTGCGAGGCGCTCATCGCCTACGTCGTCGACCCGGAAGCCTGCACCGGCTGCACGCTCTGCGCCAAGAGGTGCCCGGTGGACGCGGCGACCGGCACGAAGAAGGCGCCGCACGTCATCGACCAGGCGCTCTGCATCCGCTGCGACGCCTGCCGCGCCGCCTGCAAGTTCGACGCGGTCAAGGTCGTGAGCGGCCCGGAGGAGATCGCCGCCGCGGTGCGCGCGCAGCACACCTGACATCGCGCTACCCGCAGTACGGGGCCCGGCGATGCCGTAGCGGCGTCGCCGGGCCCCGCTCGTTGTGCCGGTCTCGCACCCCTTGCCCCTTGGTTCGTCTTCCGCGTATCGTTCGTCGCGTGACTGACCAAGAGCCGGCCGGCGCGATCGCACAAGGAGGTGGATGACGCAGCGGCGGTCCTGAAGCACTACGGAACGCGGTACGCCGCCAGGGGTCGGCCGGCGTCCGCAGACTAGGGGGGTAGTGTGGCAGAAGAACTCGCCTTCGCACGCAAAGCAAGCGGCCTGGTGCGCGGTCTCTCGATGACCGATGCCGTGGCCGTCGGGCTCATGAACCAGGGCATCACGCCCAGCATCTGGACGATGATCACCTGGGGACTCGGCACTTACCTGACGGGTAACCTCTTCTGGGCCTGCATCATCTCGCTCGTGCTCGTCGGCTTCGGCTTCCCGCTCGTGTGGGGCGTCCTTTCCGGCAGCATGCCGCGCTCGGGCGGCGAGTACATCTACAACTCGCGCATCATCCACCCGATCGTGGGCATCGCCGAGAGCTTCGGCAACGCGTTCGTGATGATCTTCTGGGTCTACGTCCTGGCGCCGTGGATCGCCGACCCGGGGCTCGTCATCCTCGCCGAATATCAGGGCTGGAGCTGGTTGTACAACAGCGACACGGGGGCCTTCTTCGGCGGCCTGTCCTACAACTGGGGCGTCTTCGTCGTCGCCACCATCGCCAACATCCTGGCGGTGCTGACGATGATCTTCGGTGTCAAGATCTTCGCGACCATCCAGAAGGCGATCATGTTCGTCGCCCTCGGCGGCGCCGCCGTCATCACGGCCTCGATCATGATCAGCAGCAAGAGCGCGATGCAGGCGAACTGGGACAAGCTCGCCGAGAAGTACGGCTCGATGAAGTACGCCGAGGTCGTCCCCGCCGTGTCCAAGGCCATCGGCTATGCGGTGCCGACGCACTCGACGTTCTACGGGACCCTGGGTGTGATGGTCGCCGGCTCGTGGCTGTTCGCCTACGCGTACTTCTGCGTGTTCGTCGCCGGCGAGGTCAAGCGGCCCGACAAGACGCTGATCACGGCCAACTTCGTCGCCATCCTGGTGCCGGCGCTGCTGATGATCTGGACGGCGCTCTCGATGTACAAGGTGATGCCGTTCGAATTCATCTCGGCGACGGCCTGGATCGACAACAACGGAGGCATCGACGGCTACAACCTGCCGTTCCTGCCCAGCTACATGAGCCTGGCGTACATCGCGCACTCCAACTGGTTCGTGGCGTTCGCGGCGAGCCTTTCGTACATCCTCTTCACGTTCTGGTACGTGGCGCTCAGCTACCTCGCCTTCCCGCGCATCATCTTCGCGTGGGGCA
Organism: uncultured Thermoleophilia bacterium; assembly: GCA_963784975.1. Classification (GTDB taxonomy): domain Bacteria; phylum Actinomycetota; class Thermoleophilia; order UBA2241; family UBA2241; genus CAIXSE01. The sequence continues at coordinate 35,036 of CAWAUK010000042.1, forward strand.
TGGATCGCATGGGCCCCAAGTGGTTCACGTCGATAAACCCCCGCTGGGCGAGCCCGGTGAAGAACTACGTCCTCTGCTTCGTGCTCTGCCAGGCCGCGATCGCGCTCTACTCGTTCTGGTTGGGCAGCTACATGCAGGGGCTCACGGTGACGGGCATGGAGATCGTCTCCGTGTGGGGCGTGACCACGATCGCGGCGCTCATCTTCCCCTACGTCAAGCGCTCCAGGGGGATCTGGGAGTCGTCTCCGTACAAGACGTGGAAGTTCCTCGGTGTCCCGCTCGTCAGCTGGGGCGCCGTGGCGTCGCTCATCTACCTGGGCATCCTCTTCTACTTCCTCATCTTCACGGAGGAGATGAAGGACTCGAACGGCGGCTCATGGATCCTGTACGGGATCGTCTGGGCGCTCGGCGTCGTCTGGTACTTCTTCTGGAGGGCGCGCAGCAGGAGCGTCGGCGTGGACGTCGGCATGACCTACGGTGAGCTGCCGCCGGAGTGACCCTTCCGCGGGGCTCCGTCGCCCGCCGGCGATGTGCTGGCGGTCCGGGGCGGCGCGCCGAGCGCGCCGCCCCGGACCCTCTTTGGTGGCCGCCCCGTCCCGGTGGACGCGCAGCGTCCCGCGCCGAACCTGCCGTCGTGGTTTCGGGCGAACGTCCGAAACCGGCTGCTCGGGGAGCTATCGGCTTCGGATCCGCCGGAACCGCCAATTGTAGGATTCGGCAACCCGCAAAATTCGCTGATTGCCGAATCCTACGTAGCCGCGCCGGCCCTTGACATTTTCCTACGTGAGGTATCCAAATAGCCCCACGAATGGATGTGACCAGGGGGGTCGAGTTGCCATTCACCCTTGACGCGATCGACAGGCAGATCGTGTCGCTTCTCATCGAAGACGGCCGGACCTCGTCGGCCGAGATCACGAGGCGCATCGGGCACGTGTCCGAGCGCGCCGTGCGCTACCGGATCGAGCGCCTCATCCGCACGGGCGTCATCCGCGTCAGCGCGATCGTCATGCCCCAGGCCGTCGGCTTCCCCGTCATCGGCGACGTCCTCGTCGATGTCGCCCCCGGCAAGCTGCAGGACGTCGCCGCACAGCTGGTCGAGTTCCCCACGGTGAGCTACGTGGCGGGTTCGGTCGGCGAAGGCGACCTCAGTGTGCAGGTCTACGCCCGCGACACCGAGGAGCTCCTCCGCTTCGTCAACGAAGTCATCGGCAAGGTCCCTGGAGTGACACGCACCAAGCTCGCGATGGTGCCGTGGAAGCTCAAGGACGTCTATCAGTGGCACGTGCCGTCCGAGGCCGCTGAAGAGGGGAGGGCGATCGGCTGAGGATCCACGCTCGTGTCTCTGTACCACCAATCACGGCTTCCGCCGGCACATGGGGCCCCGCCGGCGAGACGTTGTAGCAAGGGGGAACTGTGGCTGAAGAACTTGCCTTTGCCCGCAAGGCCAGCGGCCTCGTCCGCGGCCTGTCGATGACCGACGCCTTCGCGGTCGGCTTCATGAACCAGGGGCTCACGCCGAGCATCTGGTTCGCGATCACGTTCGGACTCGGCGTCTTCCTCGGCGGCAACCTCATCATCGCCGCCCTCATCTCGTTCGTCCTCGCCGGCTTCGGCTTCCCCGTCGTCTGGGGCGTCCTCGGCGGCTCGATGCCGAGGTCCGGCGGCGAGTACATCTACAACTCGCGCATCGTGCACCCCATCTTCGGCATCGCCCAGAGCTTCGGCGACGCCATGATCTGGCTGATGTGGATCTACGTGCTGACGCCGCTGGCCGTCGACCCGGGGCTCACGATGACGTTCAACTACCTGGGCTGGACGGGCGCCGCCGAGTGGGTCGTGAGCAGCGCCTGGATCACCTTCGCCCTGGCGACCCTGTTCAACATCATCGGCTTCCTGTTCGTGGTCTTCGGCATCAGGATCTTCGCGCTCACGCAGAAGGTCGTGATGTTCTTCGGCATCGGCGGCTGCATCGTCATCGGCCTGGTGCTGACCTTCTCCTCCCACGCCAACTTCGTCGCCAAGTGGGACGCCAACGCTGCGGCGAGCGGCTCGCCGAGCTACCAGGGCTTCGTCGCCAGGGTCGGCGCGGAGGCGGGCCAGCTCATGCCGCACACCTGGTCGTGGGGGGCGACGCTGGGCTGCATGGTCGCCATGTCCTGGCTGTTCGCCTACGCCTACTCGATCGCCTTCATCGGCGGCGAGGTCAAGCGCCCCGACAAGACCATCATCTGGTCCAACTTCTTCGCCATCGCGGTGCCCTTCGTGTTCATGATCTGGATCGCCCTCGCCCTCAACAAGACGGTGGGCTACCAGTTCCTCAACGCCGCCGCCTGGAACGACCAGAACGGCCCGATCAAGGGCTTCAACATGCCCTTCGGCAGCAACTTCATCGACCTGGCCGTGTACGCCCTCGGGACGAAGACCTGGCTCACCAGGCTCGCCGCCGGCTACATGGGCTTCTCCTACGTGGCCTTCACCGCCTGGTGGGTCGCGCTCTCCTACCTCGCGTTCCCGCGCATCCTGTTCGCCTGGGGCATGGACCGCATGGGCCCGAAGTGGTTCACGGACATCAATCCCCGCTGGGCGAGCCCGGTCAAGAACTACGTCGTCTGCTTCGTCCTCGGCGAAGCCCTGCTCGTCCTCTACTACACGCTGCTCAGCAACGCGATGCAGAACGTGATCGTCACCGGCCTGCAGGTGACCTCGGTGTTCATCCCCACGGCCATCGCCGCCCTGCTCTTCCCCTACGTCAAGCGCGCCAAGGGCGTCTGGGAGTCCTCGCCCTACAAGACGTGGAAGTTCCTCGGCCTGCCGGTCGTGGTCTGGGGAGCGCTGGCCAGCTTCGTCTACCTCGGCATCCTGCTCTACTACTTCGTCTTCAACGCCGCGGCGAAGCAGTTCACCTTCAGCGGCAACGTGCTCCTGGTGACCGCCTGGGTGCTGGGCGTCGCCTGGTACTTCTTCTGGAAGAGCCGCAGCAAGAGCGTCGGCGTCGACGTGTCGGTCACCTACGGGGAGTTGCCGCCCGAGTGATCAAACGGTACCTTGAGGGGGTGGGGGCATCCGCCCCCACCCCCTCTCTGGCCTTTGGAGTGTGTAGATGATCAAACTGTTTTTCGTCACCGACATTCACGGCTCCAACGTGTGCTACAGGAAGTTCCTGAACGCACTTCCGATCTACGGCGCCGATGTTGCCGTCCTTCTCGGTGACCTCACCGGCAAGGTCCTCGTGCCGCTCGTCGACAAGGGCGGGGACCAGTGGGAATGCACCCTGATGGGGCAGTACCGCGAGATCAACGGGCAAGAAGAGCTCGCGGACATCAAGAAGACCGTGGAGAACGCGGGCTACTACTGGGTCCACCAGACGCGTCAGGAGTTCGACGACACGCGCGCGGACCCGGCCAAGATCGACGCCCTCTTCAAGAGCCTCGTGTTCACGCGCGTGCAGGAGTGGCTCGACCTCGCCGACGAGCGTCTCGAGGGCAAGCCGTTCCAGATGTACATGGCGCCGGGCAACGACGACTGGTTCGTGATCGACGACATGATCGACAACGCCAAGCTCGTGCACCCGTGCGACAAGCGCGTCGTCGAGATCGACCATCACGAGATGATCACTTCGTCGGCGTCCAACCCCACGCCGTGGCTGACGCCGCGCGAGATGAGCGAGGAAGACCTCGAGAAGCACCTGCGCGAGCTGTGCGTCAAGATCAAGAACCAGGACACGGCGATCTACAACTTCCACGTGCCGCCGTACGGGTACTCGCTCGACCTGTGCCCGAAGCTGGACGAGAACCTCACCATGGCCGCCGACGAGAAGATCCACGCCGGCAGCCTCGGCGCCAAGGCCGTCATCGAGCAGTATCAGCCGCTCCTCGGCCTGCACGGCCACATCCACGAGTCCCGTGGCGCGCAGAAGGCCGGGCGTACACTGCTCATCAACCCGGGCAGCGAGTACTCCGAGGGCATCCTCAAGGGCGTCATCATCATGCTCGACAAGAAGAAGATCAAGGACTACGTCTTCACCTCCGGGTGAGCCGAGCGTAGACTCGATTCTTCATCTGGACGCCGAACCCGGAAGGGGGCGATAGACACCTATGGGACAGTTCATCCTGCCGAAGGACATCCCGCTCGACCGCTATCCCAAGCCTGAGGTCTTTCTCGACGAGGGCAAGCGCATCACGGAAGCGGCGCAGCAGCAGGGCATCATCATGCGCGTCATGGGCCCCCTCGCGCTCCACTACTACTTCCCGGACCAGATCGACCTGTACGCCAAGCTCGAGCGTCTGGGCGACCGGTACTTCACCGACATCGACTTCGCCGTCTACGGCAAGGGCCGCAAAGGCATGGTCAAGTTGATGGAGTCGCTCGGCTATGAGTGCGACCTGCAGACCATGGCGATGACCGGACAGACCCGCCAGATCTACTTCGGCGGCAAGGTCCCCATGATCGATGTGTTCTTCGACAAGCTCGACTACTGCCACGAGGTCAACTACGACGGCCGGCTCGAGCTCGATCCCTGGAGCGTCTCGCTCGCCGACATCCTGCTGCAGAAGCTGCAGATCTGGGAGATCAACGACAAGGACCTCAAGGACATCGAGTACCTGTTCACCGTGTCCGCCTTCGGCGAAGAGGACACGAAGATGGTCAACGAGGGCTACATCGCCCGGCGGCTCGCCGACGACTGGGGCTTCTGGTACACGGCGACCACGAACCTCGACCGCGTCAAGGACCACGTCGACGGCGTCGACGCGCTCGGCGACGACCAGAAGGCCAAGATCAAGCAGGTGGCCGATGAGGTCCGGGGGCGCATCGACCGCGAGCCCAAGACCAAGAAGTGGGAGAAGCGCGCCAAGAAGGGCACCAAGAAGATCTGGTACAACACCGGGTTCTCCGACTGGTGAGTCGCGGGGCGGCCGGCCGCGGCTGGGGCCGCCGCGCGCGAGAGACGACGAGGGCCGGGATGCCCGCAGGCTCCCCCGGCCCTCGTCGCGTCTGTGGGTCTTGGTCCGCGGCGCGTGGCTCTGCGGACCGCGCGGCGCTCAGGCAGCGCTACGGCACCTTCGGCGCCTGCGGGCGTCAGTGCGCCACGAGCTCGCCCTGGGCGGCGAGCTTGCGCACGTCGGCGAGCGTCGCCTCCAGGCGCTCGAGCACCTGGTCCATCTGTTCGTAGGTGATGACCGCCGGCGGCTGCATGCGCAGCGTGAGCGAGTTGAACAGCGTGCCGCCGATGAGCACGCCGCGCGAGAACAGACCCTGGCTGATGGCGTAGCCGATGTCCGAATCCTTGAACTGCATGCCGATGATGACGCCCATGCCGCGGACCTCGTCGAAGAGGTCCGGGTAGACGCCGGCCAGTTCCTCGAGCTTGCCCTTGAGATACGCGCCCTTCTCGGCCGCCTGACCGGGGATGTCCTCCTCCAGGGTTGCGTGCAGCGCGCCGATCGCCGCCGACGTCGCCATGGGGTTGCCGCCGAAGGTGGTGGAGTGGATGTACGGGTTCTCGAAGAACGCCTCGAACACTTCGGGCGTGGCGATGAAGTTGCCGATGGGGATGACCGCCCCGCCGAGTGCCTTGCCCATGGTCATGATGTCGGGCGCAACGCCCCAGTTGTCCATGCCCCAGAGCTTGCCGGTGCGGCCCATGCCCGTCTGGACCTCGTCGGCGATCATCAGGATCCTCCACTTGTCGCAGACCTCGCGCACCTTGGGGAAGTAGTCGTCCGGCGGGACGATGGCGCCGGCCTCGCCCTGGATGGGCTCGACGATGAAGGCGGCGATGTCGAAGCCGATGGCCTCGCAGATGGAGAGCTCCTTGTCGAGCGCGTCGGCGTCGCCGTAGGGCACGAAGCGCACGCCCGGCACCAGAGGGTAGAAGGGCTCGCGGAACTCGGCCTTGCCGCTCACGCTGAGACTGCCGATCGACTTGCCGTGGAAGGCCTTGGTGGTGCTGATGATGCCCTTGTTGTGGTCCTTCTTGCGGCGCCACGCGTAGAGCTTGGCGAGCTTCATGGCGCCCTCGTTGGCCTCAGTGCCTGAGTTGCAGAAGAAGGAGTAGCGGAGGTCGCCGGGGGTCAAGGTGGCGAGGAGGTGGGCGAGGTGGCCACGCATGGGGTCGAGCAGCTCCTGCGAGTGCAGGGCCTGGTGCTCGAGCTGGTCGCGCACTGCCTTGACCACGGTGGGGTGGCGGTGCCCCAGCATGAAGATGCCAAAGCCGCCGAGGCAGTCGATGTACTCCTTGCCGTGGATGTCGCGGTACAGGCAACCCTCGTCGGACCACTCCACGGCCGTGTAGTCCGTGGACACCGACTTGCGGTACTCGAGGATGCCGGGGTTGACGTATCTGCCGAAGTTCGTGACGCAGTCGGCGACGACCTCCTGCTGCTCCTCCGGCGTGAGCACGGATTTCGCCATCAGGTCGAGTGCCTTGCGCGATTCTCGCAATGCCTTCTGCCTCACTGCATCCTGCATTCGTTCCCCCAGTCCTGATGCACTCTGCGGCATAATCGACGATTTGCAGTATAGTTCGGATGACCGACCGAACTCTGGCTCCAATCTATGCCCATAACTCTCATGACGCAACGGGTCAAGGAACAGCCGCGGAGAGCGACGCGCGGGGGGATGGTAGGGTGTGACGCACGAGGGGCACATGACCAGTCACGAGAGACTCACAGAGGACCCGACCGCCCAGCTGTCGCCGACGGCGCGCAAGCTGGTGGCCGCCGCGCGGCGCCTGCTGGCTCGCGGCGGCTACGAGGCGCTCACGGTGGAGGCGGTTGCGGCGGAAGCCGGCGCCTACCGCGACTCCGTGCGGTACTACTTCGGCAGCAAAGCGGCGTTCATCGCCGCCGTCGTCGACTCGCTGGCGCACGACCAGAGCCTCGGCGCGGTCGCGGAGACCGAGCGGGCGCAGGGCGGCGACCAGCGCGTGCACGGGCTCGTCGCCGGCGACCGCCGCCTGGTCGACGATCGCGCCGCCTTCCGCGACTTCTTCGCGATCCTCCCGCACGTCGTGCGCGACGACGAACTCCGGGAGCGGGTCGCGGCGCTCTACGAATGGTACCGCGACCTCTACGTGGAGGGTCTCGGCGACGCGACCGCCGTCGCGGAGCCGCGCCTGCGCGCGTTCGCATCGCTCATGGTCGCCATGACCGACGGCCTCGCCGTCCAGCGGCTCCTGGACCCCGACAACGTCGAGCTGGAGCCGCTCTTCGAGCTCTGGGAGAGCATGCTGCGCCGGGCGCTGCTACCCGGCGAGGACTGAAGGCCCCGAGCTTCCGCGTACTGCCAGCGCGTGGGGGCGCCGCAGGTTCGTCTCCCCAGCCGTTCCCACGGTCCATTTACACCTTCCAAACCGTGCTGTACGCTCGTTCCCGTGCTCGGCGGTGCCACATGGAGGGTCCCGCCTGGCCCCAGGGCCGGCACAGGGCTGCAAGTAGGAGGCATGGGTTTTGGCGCAGGGGACCGTGAAGTGGTTCAGCAACGAGAAGGGGTATGGGTTCATCGAGCGGGAAGACGGTGACGACCTGTTCGTACACTACTCCGAGATCACCATGGACGGCTACAAGACGCTGGTCCAGGGGCAGCGCGTCGAGTTCGAGATCACCGAGGGCGACAAGGGTCTGCAGGCCTCGACGGTGAAGCCCGTCGCCTAGTCGATGTACGTGCGCAGAGGGGGCCCGCAGGCGCAGCGCGCCGGCGGGCCCCCTTTCTTGTCGGCCATCTGAGGCTGGAGTACTATAGCCGTCCCGCTTCGGCGGCCCCAGCAGGAGGAACGCGACATGATCTCCGAAGACGACGTCCGCTACGTCGCGAGACTCGCCCGTCTCCGCATCGAGCAGGACGAGGCGGCGCGGATGACCGGTGAGCTGGCCAAGATCCTCGCCCACATCGACAAGATGAGCGAACTGGACCTGGCCGACGTGCCGCCGACCGCGCACGTCCTGGACGTCGTCAACGTCACCCGCGAGGACAAGGAGCGTCCGAGCCTGCCCCGCGAAGAGGCCCTCCGCAACGCCCCTGCCGTGAGCGACGAGTGCTTCCGCGTCCCGAGGATGGGCTGAGGTGACGGTGCTCGATCCGCTGCGGCTCACCGCGCGCGACGCGAAGCGGCTGCTGGTCGACGGGGAGGTCTCGTCCGCCGAGCTCACCAAGGTGTATCTGGACCAGATCGCCGCCGTGGAGAGCAAGGTGCGCGCCTACATCCTCCCCACACCGGACAACGCGGCCAAGTACTCGACCAAGGTCGACCGCGAGATGCAGGCGATGCGCGGTCCGCTGGCGGGTCTGCCCATCGCCGTCAAGGACAACATGGTCACCGAGGGTGTCACCACCACCTGCGCCTCGAAGATCCTCCGCAACTACCAGCCGGTCTACACGGCCACAGCGGTGCGGCAGGTGTGGGAAGACCACGTGGTCATGCTCGGCAAGACCAACTTCGACGAGTTCGCCATGGGCTCGAGCACCGAGAACTCGGCGTACCAGGTCACGGCCAACCCGTGGGATCTGAGCACGGTACCGGGCGGCAGCAGCGGCGGCTCCGCCGCCGCCGTGGCCGCCGGCGAGGCGCTCTGGGCGCTGGGCAGTGACACGGGCGGCTCAATCCGCCAGCCGGCGGCCCTCTGCGGCATCGTCGGCATGAAGCCCACCTACGGCGCCGTCAGCCGCTACGGTCTCATCGCCTTCGCCAGCTCGCTCGACCAGATCGGGCCGCTGACGCGATCGGTGTACGACTGCGCGCTCCTGCTGCAGCACCTCGTCGGTCGCGACCCGCGCGACGCGACCAGCGTGGAGCTGCCGGAGCCGGTGGCGCTGCCGACGGCGGAGCGACTCGACGGGCTGCGCGTCGGCGTGCCCGCCGAGTACCTGGCCGTCGGCATCGAGCCGGGCGTGCGCGCGCGCTTCGACGAGACCCTCGCGCGCATCGAGGAACTCGGCGGCACCTGCGTGGAGATCAGCCTGCCGCACACCGAGTACGCCCTGCCGGCTTACTACATCATCGCGCCGGCCGAAGCCTCGGCGAACCTGGCCCGCTTCGACGGAGTCCGCTACGGCTACCGATGCGCCGAGCCGGCCGACCTGCTCGATCTCTACGAGCGCACCCGCGGCGAGGGGTTCGGCGCGGAGGTCAAGCGCCGCATCATGATCGGCACCTACGCGCTCTCGGCCGGCTACTACGACGCCTACTACGGGCGCGCCCAGAAGGTCCGCACGCTGGTGCGCCGCGACTTCGCCGCGGCGTTCGCCGGCGTCGACCTCATCGCTTCTCCGACGACGCCCACCGTCGCCTTCAAGGCCGGCTCGCGGACGAGCGACCCGCTGGCCATGTACATGAGCGACATCTGCACGATCCCGGCCAACCTCGCCGGCCTGCCGGCGATCAGCATCCCGTGCGGCCTCAGCGACGGCCTGCCGGTGGGCTTCCAGCTCATCGGGCCGGCGTTCAGCGAGAACCCCATGCTCGGGGCCGCGCACGCGCTCGAGGGGGCCATCGGGTTCGAGACGGCGCCCACGTTCCGCGGCGCGCGCCGGGAGCGGGACGCGAACGGCTGGCGCGCCGACTGGCCCGCGCCGCCCGGTCCCATCGCCTTCGCGCCCGAGGACGCGCAGTCATGAGTGGCCAACGAAGTGGAGCCACCGAGGGGGGCGCCGGAGGAGCACCTGTCACGAGGCCATCCTGGGAACCCGTCATCGGCCTCGAGATGCACGTCGAGCTCGACACGCGCACCAAGATGTTCTGCGGCTGCGCGGTCTCCAAGGGCGACGACCCCAACGTCCACACCTGCCCGGTGTGCCTGGCGCACCCCGGTGCGCTGCCCGTGGTCAACCGGCGCGCCGTCGAGTACGCCGCCCGTATCGCGCTGGCGCTGAACTGCACCGTGCAGCCGCACAACCTCTTCCACCGGAAGAACTACTTCTATCCCGACCTCCCCAAGGCGTACCAGATCAGCCAGTACGACGAGCCGCTCGCCACCGGCGGCTGGTTCGAGTACTGGGTGGACGGCGAGCAGCTCCGCTGCCGCATCAACCGGGTGCACATGGAGGAGGACGCCGCCAAGCTCATCCACGCGGGCGGCGACACGGGCCGCATCGCCGGCTCGGACTACTCCATGGTCGACTTCAACCGCGGCGGCACGCCGCTCATCGAGATCGTCACCGAGCCGGACATCCCGTCTCCGGAGGCGGCCCGCGAGTTCCTTCAGCAGTTGCGCAACCTCGTCATCGAGCTGGGCGTCAGCGAGTGCAACATGGAAGAAGGCCAGATCCGCTGGGACGCCAACATCAGCGTGCGTCCGGAGGGCAGCGCCGGGCTCGGCACGCGCACGGAGCTCAAGAACATGAACAGCTTCCGCTACCTGCAGCAGGCCCTCGACGCGGAGATCCCGCGCCAGATCGAGGTGCTCGAGGCCGGCGGCACGATCGACCTCGAGACGCTGCACTTCGATCCCGACACGGGCACGACGACGCCTCTGCGCAGCAAGGAAGAGGCGCACGACTACCGCTACTTCCCGGAGCCGGACCTCGTCCCGCTCGAGATCGAGCACCGCCTGGGTCGACGAGCTGCGCGCGACGCAGCCGGAACTGCCGGCGGCGCGCGTGGAGCGGTTCATGGCCGACTACGGGCTCTCGCGCGCGGACGCGACCGTGCTCGGCTCGTCGGGCCCGCTCGCCGGGTTCTACGAGGAGGTCGTCGCGGCGGGGGCCGGCGCCAAGCCGACGGCCAACTGGACGATGGGCGAGTACCTCGCCCATCTCAACGCCGCCGGCCTCGAGGCCGGCCACGGTCACGTCACCTCCGAGCGCCTCGCCAAGCTCGTCAGGCTGGTCGAGGACGGCACCGTCTCGACGAGCGCCGGCAAGGAGGTCTTCGCGCGCATGATCGAGGAGCGGGCCGAGCCGGAGGCGATCATCGAGAAGCACGGCCTCGGCCAGATCAGCGACACCTCGGAGCTCGAGGCGATCGTCGCCGAGGTCGTCGCCGCCAACCCCGCCCAGGTCGAGCAGTACCGCGGCGGCAAGCAGCAGGTCATCGGGTTCTTCGTCGGCCAGGTGATGAAGGCCAGTGGCGGGCGCGCCAACCCGCAGGTCGTGAACGACCTGCTCCGGCGCGCTCTCGACGCCTGACCCGCGAGCACAGTGTCCACCCCGTCCCTCTGAGGCAGGTGACCATGACCAGCGATCTGTCCAGTTTCGTCATCGCCCCGCGGACCCGGCCGGCGGAGCCGGCCGTCCGCATCGACGACACCACCCTGCGCGACGGCGAGCAGACCGCCGGCGTCGTGTTCAGCAACCACGAGAAGATCCGCATCGCCAAGCTGCTCGACGAGGTGGGCGTCCACCAGATCGAGGTCGGCATCCCGGCCATGGGCGGCGACGAGAAGAAGACCATCACCGAGATCGTGGAGCTGGGCCTCGACACGTCGATCCTCGCCTGGAACCGCGCCGTGGTGGACGACATCCGGCACTCGATCGACTGCGGCGTCGACGCCGTGGCCATCAGCATGTCGGCGAGCGACATCCACATCGAGCACAAGCTCGCCAAGTCCCGGCAGTGGGTGCTCGACCAGATCCGCGAGTGCGTGGCATTCGCCAAGGACAAGAACCTCTACGTCTCCGTCAACGCCGAGGACGCCTCGCGCGCCGACCTCGAGTTCCTCCTGCGCTTCGGCCAGGCGGCCAGGGAGGAGGGAGCCGACCGTCTCCGCTTCTGCGACACGCTCGGCATCCTCGATCCGTTCGACACCTACAACGTCATCACGTTCCTGATCAGGGAGGGCGGGCTGAACGTCGAGATGCACACGCACGACGACTTCGGCATGGCGACGGCCAACGCGCTGGCCGGCATCAAGGCCGGCGCCACCTACGTCAACACCACCGTCAACGGGCTCGGGGAGCGCGCCGGCAACGCGGCGCTCGAGGAGGTCGTGATGGCGCTCAAGTACCTCGGGAAGGTGGACGTCGGCTTGCATACCAGCCGGTTCCGCGAGCTCAGCGAGTACGTAGCCGCCGCGTCGGCGCGCACGATCCCGGCGTGGAAGAGCATCGTGGGCACCAACGTGTTCGCCCACGAGAGCGGCATCCACGCGGACGGCGTCATCAAGAACCCGCTGAACTACGAGGCCTTTGCGCCCGAGGACGTGGGGCTTGAGCGGCAGATCGTGGTCGGCAAGCACTCGGGCTCGCGCACCATCTACCGCAAGTTCCAGGAGTTCGGTCTCGAACTCGACCAGGCGGACTGCGACGGCGTGCTCGAGCTCGTGCGCAAGACGGCCGTCGAGCTCAAGCGGGCGCTGTTCGACAAGGAGCTCATGTACATCTACCAGGACTACCTCGCGCGGCTCGGTGACGCCGTGCCGATGAGGAACCGAGGCGCGGCGGAGGACGCGGGCGCCGACCCCGTCGTGCCCGACCTCCGGGGCGGCCACGTGAAGGCCTCGAAGAAAAGCCACCGAAGGCAGCTATCGAGCGGGGCACCGGAGGGACACCGCTCCACAGCCACCGTAGACGGTCGGCGAGGGCGAGCTTTCGCGCGCCGCGCCACCGCTCCGCGCCGCCACACTCGCCGAGAAGCTCCTGGCGGCGCACGCCGGCCTGGACGCCGTCGTCCCCGGCCAGATCGTCGTCTGCGACGTCGACGTCGCCATCGCCCAGGACGGCACCGGCCCGCTGGCGATCCAGCAGATCGAGGAGCTCGGCACGGGCAAGGTCATGGCGCCGGTGTGCGTGTTCTTCATCGACCACGCCGCGCCGGCGCCGCGCAGCGAGCTGGCCAACGCGCAGAAGACGATCCGGGCCTTCTGCGCGGCGTCGGGCGCGACGCTCAGCGACGTCGAGATGGGCGTCTGCCACCAGCGCGTCGCCGAGAGCTACGCCAAGCCCGGCGACCTCGTGATCGGCGCCGACTCGCACACCTGCATGGCCGGCGCCCTGGGAGCGTTCGCCACCGGCATGGGCAGCACCGACGTGGCCGTGGGCATGGCCAGCGGCAAGACCTGGCTGCGCGTGCCCGAGACGTTCCGCATCGAGGTCGAGGGCGCGTTCGCCGACGGCGTCGAGGCGAAGGACCTCATGCTCACCCTGATCGGGCAGCTCCGCGCCGACGGCGCCACCTACAAGGCGCTGGAGTTCGGCGGGCCGGGCATCGACGCGATGCCCATGCCCGGCCGCCTGACGCTCAGCAACATGGCCGTCGAGGCCGGCGCCAAGTGCGGCCTCATGCCGAGCGACGGGACGACGAAGGCGTTCCTGGCGGCGTTGGGCCGCGAGGAGGCCTGGCGACCGCTCGCGGCCGACCCGGGCGCGCCCTACGAGCGCGTCGTGTCGTTCGACCTCGCGGCCATCGTGCCGACGGTGGCGAAGCCGCACACCGTGGACAACACGGCGACGGCGGCCGAGCTCAAGGGCACCAAGGTCGACCAGGTGCTCATCGGCACCTGCACCAACGGCCGCCTCGAGGACCTGCGCTCGGCGGCGCGCATCCTGCGCGGGCGCCGCCGAGCCCCTGGGACGCGCCTCATCGTGACGCCGGCCTCGCAGGCCACGGCGCGTGCCGCCGCCGCCGAGGGCCTGTTCGACGTGTTCTGGGACGCCGGCGCCGTGATCACCAACCCCGGCTGCGGCGCCTGCGTCGGCATCCACGAGGGCATCCTCGCCGACGACGAGGTGTGCATCAGCACCGCCAACCGCAACTTCCACGGCCGCATGGGCAACCCTGAGGCCTTCATCTATCTCGGCTCGCCGGCCACCGCGGCCGCTTCGGCCGTGGCCGGCGAGATCACCGATCCACGCGAGCTTCTCTAGAAAGGAGGCGGCCGTGGCCAAGCAGTACAGCGGACCCCCGCCCATGGTCATCGACCCCAGCAAGCGCTACACGGCGACGATCAGCACGGACGGCGGCGACATCGTCATCGAGCTGTTCGCCGACAAGGCGCCGCACACCGTCAACAACTTCGTCTTTCTCGCCCGTGAGGGCTACTACGACGGCGTGACGTTCCACCGCGTCATCAAGGGCTTCATGGCCCAGGGCGGCGACCCGACCGGCAGCGGCAGCGGCGGACCGGGCTACAAGTTCGCCGACGAGTTCCACCCGGCGCTCAAGCACGACAGCCCCGGCATCCTCTCGATGGCGAATGCCGGGCCGGGCACGAACGGCTCGCAGTTCTTCATCACCTACACGGCGACGCCGCACCTCGACGGCAAGCACACCGTCTTCGGCCGCGTGATCGAGGGCATGGAGGTCGTGGACGCGATTCCCGAGCGGGACCCCATGCGCGCCCGCGAGCCCGGCGTCGCCATGAACAGCGTCGTCGTCCGGGAGGAGGAGTGGGTGACGTGAATGGCCGTCGCAGAAAAGCCACCGGAGGCGAGCTTTCGTGCGGGGCGGCGCAGCAGCACCGCACAGGGATGCTATCGAGCGGGGCGCCGGAGGGTCACCGCTCCGTGACGAGCTCCTGAGCGGCCGGGCGTGGCTCTTCGGCGACGACATCAGCACCGACCACATCGCCCCCGGCCGTCTGTTCCACCTGCGCACGAACATGCCCGAGCTCGCCAAGCACGTCCTCGAGGACGCGCGCCCCGAGTTCGCCGCCGAGATGCGCCCAGGCGACTTCGTCGTGGGCGGTCGCAACTTCGGCCTCGGCTCGAGCCGCGAGCACGCGCCGCGCATCATCAAGATCGCCGGCGTGGGCGCGGTGCTGGCGCAGAGCTTCGCGCGCATCTTCTTCCGCAACGCCATCAACGTCGGGACTGCCGGTGCTGCAGTGCGACACCAGCGGCATCGGCGAGCAGGACGAGCTCGAGGTCGACCTGGAGGCCGGTGAGGTCAAGGACCTGACCACCGGCGCCGTCATCCCGTTCGTCCCGCTGCCGCCCGTGATGGTGACCATCCTGAACGACGGCGGCCTCGTCGCCCACGTCAAGAAGCACGGCGGTTTCGCGCTGCCGGGAGGACCCGAGGCATGACCTACACCGTGACCTTGATCCCCGGCGACGGCACCGGCCCCGAGCTGGCCGCCGCACTCAAGACCGTCATCGTCGCGACCGGCGTGCCCATCGACTGGGAGGTGCACGACGCCGGCCTGGGTGTGATGGAAGAGTACGGTACGCCGCTGCCCCGAGCACGTGCTCGACTCGATCCGCCGCACCAAGGTGGCGATCAAGGGCCCGATCACGACCCCGGTCGGCAAAGGCTTCCGCAGCGTGAACGTGGCGCTGCGCAAGGAGCTCGACCTGTACGCCTGCCTGCGCCCCTCCAAGACGATGAAGGGAGTGCGCACGCGCTTCGACGACATCGACCTCGTCGTGGTGCGCGAGAACACCGAGGACCTGTACGCCGGCATCGAGCACATGGTCACGGACGATGCCGCCGAGAGCATCAAGATCATCACGCGTCACGCGACCGAGCGCATCGTGCGTTTCGCCTTCGAGTACGCGCGCCGGCACGGCCGGCACAAGGTCACCGCGGTGCACAAGGCCAACATCATGAAGTGCACCGACGGCCTCTTCCTGCGTGTCGCCGGCGAGGTCGCGGAGGCCTACCCGGACATCGAGTTCGACGACCGCATCGTCGACAACATGTGCATGCAGCTGGTCCAGAAGCCGGAACTGTACGACGTACTGGTGCTGCCCAACCTCTACGGCGACATCGTCAGCGACCTGTGCGCCGGCCTCATCGGCGGCCTCGGCGTCGCTCCCGGCGCCAACATCGGCGACGACGTGGCCGTGTTCGAGCCCGTGCACGGCAGCGCGCCCAAGTACGCCGGGCAGGACAAGGTCAACCCCACCGCGCTGCTGCGCTCCGGGGTGCTGCTGCTCGAGCACCTCGAGGAGGACGCGGCGGCGCGGCGGATGGAAGACGCGATCGCCGCCGTCATCGCCGAGGGCAAGGACGTGACCTACGACCTCGGCGGCACGGCCGGAACGTCCGGCATGGCCGCCGCCATCGCCGCGCGTATGGGCGGCTGAGGCTGGAGGAGGCCTCGCGTGGACGAAGACGAACGCCACATCAATCTGCACGCCACCCCGGAGCAGCTGGCGGGCGTGTACGCCAACTTCGCCAACGTCAGCCACTCCGACTACGAGTTCTCCATCACGTTCGTGCGCCTCGACCACGAGAGCGAGGAGAACGGCGAGCTCAACGGCGTCGTCGTGAGCCGCGTCAACCTCTCGACGCGCTTCATGAAGGAGCTCGTGGACGCCATGAACGACAACTACGGCAAGTGGCTGCAGGCGGAGAACATCAAGAACCTGCCGGAGGCCCCCGGGCACGAACAGCCGGCGGAGTAGCGCCGTCGTGGGGGGCGCCGACAGGCAAACCCCACAGCAACCGGCGGAGTAGCGTTGTCGTGGGGGGCGCCGACAGCCACCTCACCCATACGGGCGGAGCCCAAGCCGGCTCCTGACGGCCCAGTCTGCCGGTCGGCCTGAGGCTTCCCTCAGGCTCCGCGACGCGAACAGGGTTCGTCCATCCGCTCGTGCGGCGTGCCAGAATGGCCAAGGGAGAGCGTCTTTCGGCTCCCTTTTGCCCTGCAATCACGGCGTTTCGCGGCATTGCTGTGCCGGTGCCTCCTCGGCTAGAATGGCAGGGCCTGTACTCCCACTCCCTGGACAACGACGCTGGAGCCACGTGCCGTCCGCCGGGGGGAACGGTGGTGACTCCACCGCACGTCTTCAGGAGGACGCATTGGACTTCTACCAGGGCAAAGTGCTCAGGATCGACCTGAGCGCGGGCACCTCCGCCGTCGAGCCTCTCAATATGGAGTGGGCCGAGAACTACATCGGCGGGAAAGGCCTGCTTCTGCGCTACATGTGGGAGGAGATCCCGCCGGGTCTCGACCCCTGGTCCCCTGACAACCCGGTCTTCCTGGTGACGGGTCCGTTCGCGGGCACCAACGTCAGCACGTCGTCACGCCTCATCGTCGGCTGCAAGAGCCCGGTGACCGGCGTCCTCAACGACAGCTACGTCGGCGGCTCGTTCGCCCCGGAGATCAAGTTCGCGGGCTACGACATGATCATCGTCACGGGGCGCGCCCCGGAGCCGACCGTCGTCACCATCAAGGACGACGTGGTCGAGTTCCGGCCGGCCGCGCCCAGGTACTGGGGCATGAAGACCTCCGAGATCGAGCAGGCGCTGCGCGACGACTTCGACGAGAACGCCAAGGTCCTCTCCATCGGCCCCGCCGGAGAGAAGAAGGTCCCCTGGGCCTGCGTCTCGACCGACCAGTACCACAAGGCCGGACGTGGCGGTCACGGCGCCCTCATGGGCGACAAGAACCTCAAGGCCATCGCCATCCGCGGCACCGGCTCGGTGAGTGTCGGCGACGCCAGGGCGTTCCTCGCCGACCTCTGGCGCATCCACGACGAGTACGTCCTCACCGACGACAACTACTGGGTCCACGAGGAGGGCACGCCGATCCTCGTCGATCTCGTCAACGGCGCCGGCGCGTTCCCGACGCGCAACTGGTCCGAGGGTGAGTTCGAGGACGCCGGCAACATCAACTCCGAGTCGTTCCAGAAGATCCGCGTCAAGAAGCGCGCCTGCTACCAGTGCGCCCTCGCCTGTCGCAACGTCCACAGCGTGGAGCTCGACGGCAAGACGGTCATGGGCGAGGGTCCGGAGTACGAGACCATCGCCCTCTGCGGCTCCAACTGCGGCATCGGCGACATCGCCGCGCTCGTGAAGTTCAACGAGCTGTGCGATGAGTGGGGCCTGGACACGATCTCGACCGGTTCCGTACTCGGCCTCGCCATGGACCTCACGGAGAGGGGCATCAAGGACTTCGGCGTGCACTTCGGCGATGTCGAGAGCTACCTCACGGCGCCGGAGATCATGGCGACGCGCACCGGTGTCGGCGACGAACTGGCGCTCGGCTCCAGGCATCTCGCCGAGAAGTACGGCGTGCCGGAGCTCGCGATGGAGGTCAAGAACCTCGAGCTGCCGGGCTACGACCCGCGCGGCACGTTCGGCATGAGCCTCTCCTACTCGACCTCCGACCGCGGCGGCTGCCACATGCGCTCGTACCCGGTCGGCGACGAGATCATCACCGGCGACGAGCCCGCCGACACGATGGAGGGCAAGGCCGCCTACAACATCAACGGCCAGAACTTCTCCTCCATGAAGTACCTGGGCATCTGGTGCGACTTCTGGGCCATCGACCTCGACCAGATGAGCCAGCTGCTCAAGCACGTCTGGAAGCGCGACGTCACCGAAGAGGAGCTCGCCCTGGCCGGCGAGCGCGTCTGGAACCTCGGCCGGCTCTTCAATCTGCGCGAGGGCATGACGGCCGCCGACGACTACCTGCCGGAGCTTCTGCTCACGAAGCCGCACAAGAAGGGCCCGTCCGCCGGCCGCATGATCGGCACGGAGGCCTTCGCCGAGAAGACGCAGGAGTACTACTCGCTGCGCGGCTGGGACGAGCGAACGGTGTGCCCACCGAAGACAAACTCGCCGAGCTCGGCGTCGACGTCCGCCTCTGAGAAGGGAATCCGATGCCACACGTGATGATCAGCAGGAAGAAGTGCACCGGGTGCCACATGTGCGAGCTGGCGTGCTCGGCGTACCACGAGGACGCCTACCGGCCGTCCGTCGCGCGCCTCTTCTCGGAGTGCAATCCCACCACCACCGAGATCAAGGGCCACACGTGCCTCCAGACCGGTTGCGCCAAGTGCCAGGAGGCGTGCCCCAACGACGCCATCGTGACGAAGAAGATCACGGTGACCCCCAAGGGCTTCTTCGAGAGCAAGGAGAAGGTCGGCGACTCGGTCGAGGGCTACGTCCTCATCGTCGATGAGGACAAGTGCACCAACTGCGGCGAGTGCTACGAGGTCTGCCCGACCGGCGTCATCCACGAGCACCCCGACCGCGAGGTCGCCTTCAAGTGCGACCTGTGCGACGGCGAGCCGCAGTGCATCGCCTTCTGCCAGAACAAGTACGTGTACGCCGTCGATCTCAAGGTCGACAAGAAGGACAAGCAGCTCGTGGCGGCGGCCGGAGGCGGAGCGGGCGCCTGACATGGCCAGAGCGTCCGTCAGACTTCCCACAGGCTCCGTGACGGCCAGCGGCCGCACCGAGGTCGAGGTCGAGGCCCTCACGGTGCAGGAGGCGCTCGACAAGGCCATCGAGCTCGAGCCCAGCATCCGCTCACGCGTGTACCGCGACGACGGGCGCATGTACGCCGGCGTCTTCATCGGCGGCCGCAATATCAAGGTGGCCGGCGGCCTCGAGGCGAAGCTCAAGGACGGCGACGTCCTGCGCATCGTGCCGCCGATCTCCGGCGGCTGAAGGCCGCCGGAGATGCGGGATCCGGACGGGGCGGGCGCTCGTGAGGAGCGCCCGCCCCGTCCTCGTTGGTAGACTGGACGCATGAGCGGCCACGGCAGCAGATCGAGACTCGAGACGACCGGGCTGGCGGACGCCGTGCACGGGCGGACGAGCGTGCGCCGCTACACGCCCGAGCCCGTGCCGCGCGAGGACGTCGAGGCCATGGTCGCGCTGGCCGTCCGGGCGGCGAACGCGGGCAACGCGCAGTCCTGGCGGTTCGTCGCCGTCGAGGACGCCTCGACGAGGGCGGCGATGAAGGACGCCGTGGACGCCGCCATCGACGTCATGGCGGCGTGGCCCGAGGCCGAGGGCCTCGACAAGGAGCTCAAGTCCTACCGCGCCTACGCGACCTTCTTCGCCGAGGCCCCGCTGGTGATGGCGGTGCTCGGCGTGCCCTACCGGTCCATCGCCGACGTGCTCCTCGAGCGGCACGAGGTGCCCCGCGAGGAGCGCGACCGCCTGCGCCAGCGCCCCGACATCCAGAGCATCGGCGGGGCGGTGCAGCTGCTCTGTACGGCGGCGCACGCACTCGGCTACGGGTCCTGCTGGATGACGGCGCCGGTGCTCGCGGCGCCGGCCGTCGAGGCGCTGCTCGGCGTCGAGCCTCCGGCGCGCCTGATCGCCGTCGTGCCCGTCGGCCGGCCGGGCTCCGCGACCAAGCCGACGAGCCGCCTTCCGCTCGAGGACGTCCTCGAGTTCCGGTGACCCCGTGAGCCGCCCGCGTCCCGTCGCCGGCCTCTGTGCCGACATCCTGGAGGGAGCCGTCCCCGGCGCGGCGGATCTCGAGGCGCTGCTGAGCGCCGGCGATGAGGCCCCGCTGGTGTTCGCCGCCGCCCGGGAGGCCCGCGCCCGCCACTCCGGCGACGCCGTCTTCCTCTACGGGTTCGTCTACTTCTCGACCTACTGCCGCAACGAGTGCACGTTCTGCTTCTACCGCGCCGACAACGACGAGAGCCCGCGCTACCGCAAGACCACGGACGAGGTCGTCGAGATCTGCCGCGACCTCGCGGCCTCCGGGGTGGTGCTCCTCGACCTGACGATGGGGGAGGACCCGGCCATCCACGACGAGCCCGGCCACACGGCGCTGCTCGAGCTCGTCGGCGCCGTGTCCGAGGGGACGGGCGCGCCGGTCATGGTGTCGCCCGGCGTAGTGCCGGAGGCCACGCTGCGCGAGCTCAGGGCGGCCGGCGCCGACTGGTACGCGCTGTACCAGGAGACCCACACGCCGGAGCTGTACGAGCGCCTGCGCGTGGGGCAGCCGTTCGCGGCTCGCGCCGAGGCGCGCAGCGCGGCCCGGCGCGCCGGCCTGCTCGTCGAGGACGGCCTGCTGACCGGCATCGGCGACACGACCACCGACCGCGCCCGCTCCATCGTGGCCATGCGAGACGCCGGCTGGGAGCAGGTCCGCGTCATGACCTTCGTGCCGCAGGCCGGAACGCCGCTCGCCGACGTGCGGCCCGCCGGCGACGCCGCCGAGCTGCTCACGATCGCCGCGATGCGCCTCGCCATGCCGGACCGGTTCATCCCGGCCTCGCTCGACGTGGACGGCATCGCCGGCCTCGAACGCAGGCTTCAGGCCGGCGCCAACGTGGTCACCTCCATCGTGCCGCCCACCGTTGGGCTCGCCGGCGTCTCGCAGGCGGAGCTCGACATCGACGAGGGCTTCCGCACAGTCCACGGCGTGCTGCCGCACCTCGAGCGGCTGGGGCTGCGGTCTGCCGGCGTGGACGAGTACCGGGAACGCCTGGCGCGCCTGGCGGCCGTCCCGGGGTGACCTCGTGCGCCTCCTGATCGTCGGCGGCAAGCTGCAGGGCACGGAGGCCGCCTACCTCGCCGCCAAGGCCGGGTGGGACACGCTTCTGGTGGACCGGCGCGAGTCGCCGCCGGCCGCGGGCATCGCTCACGCGCACGTGCTTACCGACATCACCGCGGACGAAGCGGCGGCGAAGAGCCTCGTCACCTCGTGCGACGCGGTGCTGCCCGCCTGCGAGGACGAGCCGACGCTCACGTGGCTGGCCGAGCGCGTGCCGACCTGGGACGTGCCACTCCTCTTCGACCTCGAGGCGTATCGCGTCAGCGCGTCCAAGCTCGCCTCGCGGCGCCTGTTCGAGAAGCTGGACGTGCCGCGACCGCGTGAGTGGCCGGCCTGCGGCTTCCCCGTCGTGGTCAAGCCCAGCACGGCCAGCGGCAGCGAGGGCGTGGTGCTGGCGCACGACGAGGCGCAGCTGGCCGGCGCCCGGCTGGCGCTCGAGCGGGCCGGCCACGAGGTCGTCGTCGAGGAGTACGTGGCCGGTCCGTCGCTCTCGCTCGAGGTGCTCGCCTGGGGCGGGCATGCCGTCCCACTGCAGGTCACCGGGCTCGAGTTCGACGCGGCCTACGACTGCCGGCGCGTGGTGGCGCCCGTGGGCGAGACCGCCGGGGAGCCTGCGGCCCCCGGCCCCGGCGGCGCTTGCGCCTGGGATGCCGCCGTCTCCACCGGCGTCCTGGCCGCGTTCGACGCCGCTTCCGTGCGCGTCGCCCGGGGTCTCGGCCTGAACGGCCTCATGGACGTCGAGGTCATGGTCGGCGGTGAAGAGCCGAAGCTCCTCGAGATCGACGCCCGCCTGCCCAGCCAGACGCCGACGGCGGTCTACTGGTCGAGCGGGCTCAACATCGTGGAGCTGCTGTTCCGGACGGTGCGCGACGCGGCGCCGCCGGCGGTCGACCGGATGCCGCGGCGCGCCTGCGTCTACCAGCACGTGCGCGCGTCGCGAGGTATGCTGGAGGTCCTCGGCGAGCACGTGATGGGCGGCGCCGGCCCTCTGCGGCTGGTGCCCGGCTTCTTCGGCGCCGACGAGGCGCTCACGGACTACGTGCCGGGGCGCGCCGAGTGGGCGGCGACGCTCATCGTCACCGCCGGCGACGTGCACGAGGCCCGCGAGCGCGCCGCCGGCGTCGTCGCCGAGCTGGCGCGGCACGAGGATCTGCGGGCCGCGCCCGAAGACGACCTGCCGAGGGCCGACGAAAGAGGTGCCCGATGACACGACTGACAGAGACCGACGTCACGACGCTGACGCGGGACCTCGAGGCCTTCGAGGCGCGGCTGCTCGAGGCGACCGGCCTGGGTCTTCGCGACCTGGCGCTGCGCACCGTGACCGACGGCGACCGCTGCGTCCAGCTGCGCGGCGCCCGCATCGCCGCGGTGCCGGTGTCGTCGGGCGAGGGCGTGATCACCGGGTTCTCCGCCTGCGTGGTGGCGACGCTGCTCCACCTCGGCTGCGACGCCTGGATGACGACGCAGCCCGACGTGCGCGGCATGCAGGCCGCCGTCGCCGCCGGCGCCACCATCCTCTTCCTCGCCGACGATCACCGGTTCATCGCGCTCAACCTCACCAGGAGCTGCACCGTCGACGACGACCCGGCGACGGCGGACGGCTACGTGACGGCGCTCGAGGCGGCCGCTGGCGGACTCGAGCGCCGTGAGGTGCTGGTGCTCGGCCTCGGCCCGGTGGGCCGGGCCGCCGTGCGCCGGCTGGCGTCCCGCGGCGCCAAGGTGCTCGTCGTCGAGCCGGACGAGGAGCGCCTCGTCACGGCGCGGGACGTCGGACTCGGTTTCGAGACGGTGGACCTCGCGGGTGGGCTGGCGCGCTGCGATCTGGTCTTCGACGCGTCGCCGGCGGCCGGCATCATCGACGTCGCCGACGTGCGCCCGGAGACCATCTCCGCCGTGCCCGGCATGCCTTCGGCCTTCACCGAGGCGGCGCAGGAGGTCCTCGGCGCGCGTCACATCCACGAGCCGCTCGCCATCGGCGTCGCGGTCATGGCGGCGCGCGCGCTGCTCTAGCGCTGCACCGGCGCCCGCCCGTCACGGGCGTTGTACAATCGCGGTGCGCGGGGGGTCGATCGGAAGGATCAGCGTGGGCTCTAAACCCACGTAGGCGGGTGTGACTCCCGCACTCCCCGCCACGACTCCCTCTTCCGGCGAGGACGCGCGCCGGAGGATCGCAAGGCGCGCGTCGACCGGCAGTCCATCGCGCTCCTCAACGAGATCCACATCGTGTTGTCGGACGCGCAGGTCCTCTTCGCCTTCCTGCTCAGCCTGATGTTCTGGCGCGCTTCGGCGAGCTCACGCGCATCGACCGCGGCGCCTGCTTCGCCGCCTTGCGCCGGCGCGGTCCGGCCGCGGGTCAGTCGGCCGAGAAGCTGATCGGGATGAGGACCTCGTCCTGGCGCGAGCCGTCCTCCATCGACTGGTCGTAGACGATCAGCGTTCCACGCTTGGCCGACGTGGAGAAGGCTATCTCCTTGGCGAACCGCCCGCGCCCCGGGGCGCCCCGGCTCGCCTGCACCGTCACTTGGACGATGCGGCGTTCGGACGAGTCTACGAGCCGTGCCTGGAACGTGCCCTCGAAGACGCTGGCCGTGCCGGAGAGCGTGAACGGGTTGGAGATCACGCCGCCGACGCCCGGCGACTCGACGAAGATGTTGGGCTCGAAGCTGCGCCAGTCCGCGCGGCGCTGTGACTCGCCGAGCATGACCCCCTCGCCCCCCAGGGCTGCGACCGGCTTGCCTTCGATGAGGAACCTGACGGACCGCACGGTCGGGAACCGGGTGAGCGTGTAGACCACCTGCGCCACGCGTGCCGTCATCGACAGGCTGCCGCCACCGGAGGCGAAGGCCTCGGAGAGGTCGACGCGGGCGGTCGAGCCGGAGATCACGAGGCCCAGGAGTCTCGTGCCGTCCGGGATGGTGGTGTCAGTCCGGCCGCCCTCTCCTCGGAGGTGGGACCGGCCAGCAGCGCCTTCATCGCCGCCGTCGCCGGCATCGTGGTGTGCGCGACGCGGCGCTCGGCGACGCCGAGCTTCTCGCCGCGCAGGAAGTACAACCGGAGGGTCGTCACCGACGCGGCGGCCGACGGGGACGGGGACGCAGTCCCTGAGGGCGGCGACGACAGGCTCGGTGTGACGGTGATCGTCGCGGTGGGCTCCGGGGAGGCGCCGCCGGACGAGCCGCCGCAGGCGGCGACCAGGGCGGCGCCCGCGAGGACGATGACGGCCGCGGCGATCAGCAGGAGCGGAAGCAGGCGGCCGAGGCCGGCTGCGGCGCGACGAGTCATCAGGCACCTCGGATCTGGATGGGTCGAGAGTGGAACCTTCGACGCGCGCGCCGGGCGCTCCTGCCCGCCGTGCTAGACTGGCCCTCCCGATGCCGACCGACCCCACCAAAGCCCGCTACTACCGCAAGCAGGTCCCCCTCTTCCGCCTGGTGGAGAAGGTGAAGCTGTGGCCCTCGCGACGCGGCATCCTGCACGGCATCAAGCAGTTCGAGGAGCGCGGCTCCTACGCCGTCCTGGTGACCCACTGCAACAAGCATATGGTCGTCCACGACTCCAAGACGAGCCGCGCCGCCCGCTGGCTGCGCAACAAGTGGTACGCGGAGGCGTGTCCACAGTGCCGCATCCCCGACTGGAAGTTGCAGAAGTACGCCTCGACCCACTTCAAGCGGGGCTACGGGTCGCACCTCAAGGATCTCTGAGAGGCCGGCGCGGCCGCTGCGCGGTCGCCGGCCTCACGGCGCTCAGAGCAGCCGCCAGCTCTCCGGCCGCAGCTGCGTCGAGGACGGCGCGTCCAGCACTCTGTCCAGCTGCGCGAGGATGGCCGCCTTGTCGCCGGGCAGGCGGCCTCCGATCGGCAGGTAGTTCGAGGCGTGGTTGCAGCGAAAGAGGCAGTCGGAGACGTCGAGGTGCGCGACGATCTCCCGCAGCTCGCGCAGCATGCCGATGGAGTCCGGCAGCACGATCTGGCTGGTCGCCACCTTGCGCTCCATCGTCGTTCCCGGCGTCAGCATGAGCGTGAGCAGCCCGATGTACTCCGGGTCGATGACCGAGAGTGCTGCGCCGGTGGCTCTGGCGTGCGCCAGCGAACGCTCGCGCCCCGCGAGCCCGAGGATGGCGGTGACCGAGAGCTGCATGCCGGCGTCCGACGCGCGCCGGCACCCCTCGATCTGCTCCGCCACCGTCATGCCCTTGTGGATGTCGGCGAGCGTCTGCTCGTCGCCCGACTCGAGGCCGAGGTAGAGGAGCTCGATGCCGCGCTCGCGCAGCGCCGCGAGCTCCTCGACAGACTTGCCGAGCAGGTTCCGCGCGTTGGCGTAGCTGCTCACGCGCTCGAGACTGGGGAGCGCGCGGTGCAGGAGGTCGAGGATCGCATCGAGCTTGCGCGAGCTGAGCGCCATGGCGTCGCCGTCGGCGAGGAAGACACGCCGCACGCGCTGGCGGACGCTGACCGGCAGCCCGGTGATGTCCTCCACGACCTCGTCGAACGGCCGCACGGCGAACGGCTTGTCGAGGTAGGTGCCGCAGAAGTCACAGGTGTTGTTGGAGCAGCCATGCGTGACCTGCACGATCAGGCTATCGGCCTCGCTGGGAGGGCGGATGACGGCGCCGTGGTACCTCACGGGTCGATGCTAGCATGGGCGCCGGGACCGCGCGTCCCGGAGGACGCGCCGTCCCGGCGCTTGTCCGCCGCTGTGCGACGATGTGCGCTTGTGGTAGACAGTGCAAGCGGCTGGTATACTCCCCGCACGTGTTGAGGGAGGGCGTTGAGGGAGCGTCCGGCCGGGTCAGGCCCCGGCTCGTCACTCCTCCGGCTTGCGGTGTCATCGCCCGCTCTCCGCACCCGCCATACCTAGTTGCGCGGAAACAGTCGTGAGCAAAGTCGGGAGGAGTCCAGGGTCATGGCAGACATCTACGCAGAAGCAGCCGAGAGCATCGTCAGCGCCGATCGGGCGGCGGCCGAGGAGGTCGCGCAGCGCGCGCTCGACGCCGGCATCGCCCCCGCCGACATCATGCAGAACGGCTTCGTCAAGGGCATCCAGGAGGTCGGCGAGCTGTTCGAGAGCGGTGAGGTCTTCCTCCCCGAGCTGATGATGAGCGCCGACGCCATGGCCGGCGCCACCGAGGTCACCAACGCCGCCCTCGAGGGCGAGGCCGCCGAGGCCAAGGGCGTCATGGTCATCGGCACCGTCCAGGGCGACGTGCACGACATCGGCAAGGCGATCGTCATCGCCTACCTCAAGGCCAACGGCTACGAGGTCACCGACCTCGGCCGCGACGTCTCCGCCGACACCTTCATCGACAGGGCCAAGGAGCTCGGCGCCGACGTCATCGGCATGAGCGCCCTGCTCACCACCACCATGGAGGAGCAGAAGAAGGTGATCAAGCGCGTGAGGGACGAGGGCCTGCCCTACAAGACCGTCGTCGGCGGCGCCCCCTGCACGCAGCGCTGGGCCGACCAGATCGGCGCCGACGCCTACGCCGAGGACGCCAACGACGGCGTCAAGAAGATCGACGCGCTGCTCGGCAAGTAAGAGCGCATCTTCCGCGAGTGCTTCCCGAGGGGCGGGCCGGTGGCCCGCCCCTCGTGCGTACGGGGGCTTGTCCGCGGGTCGCTCCCCGGCGAGGTAGCACCGTCGCATGAGCGGAGTGGGACGAGAGGTTCGATCACTACCGCGACAGCGCGGTGTACGCGCAGCAGCGTGGCTAGAGGTTGAGCCGCACGCCGTCGAGGTAGCTGAGGCTGCGACCGGCGCGCTCGATGTTGGGGTAGCCCTCGCGCGCCATGATCAGCCGCTCGAGGCCGAAGCCGAGACCGACCCAGGGGTCGACGATGCCCCAGTTGCCGTCGAGGGGGTTGGGGCCGAGGCCGGCGGAGCACACTTCGGCCCCGTTCACGAGGACGTCGATCATCTCGCCGTACACCTCGGAGTCGGTCACCTCGAGCTCGTAGTGCGTCACGCCGGCCGCCTGCATGACGAGCGACGCGAGCTCGCCGAGCCGGGCGCGGCCTTCGGCCTCCGGGCGCCCGAGCTCGACCAGATTCAGCATGGTGAACTCGTTGAGGTGGCTCGCGCCCTTGCTGTCGCGGCGGAAGCAAGGGCCGATCTCGAAGATGCCGAACGGCTTGGACCAGTTGCGCTCGAGGCGCCGCAGGAGTGTGTAGAGGTTCGGCGCGAGCATGGGCCGCAGACAGCGGCCGTCCTCGAGCCAGAACACCTGCTCGCGCAGCTGGTGTCCGTGCCCGATACCCATCTTGCGCAGTGAATCGGCGGCGATGATCAGCGGCGTGACGACGCGCACGAACCCGGCTACGGTGAGCGCGTCGCCGAGCATCCGCTCGAGCTCGACCAGCTGCGGCGCCCGCCTGCCGGCGCGCAGCTCCTTGAGGCGCTGCCGGCCGTCCTTCACGAGGTCACCCTCCAGGCGCTTGAAGGCAGCGTCGCGCGTCTGCGCGTCGGCGAAGAGCTCGTCGAGGACGAGCGGGTCGGCGCCGAGCTCGCGCAGGCGCTGGGACTGCGTCGCCGTGAGGCGGATGCGCACAGCCTCGGCTTCGTCGGGCGTCACGGCGCCTCCTCCTCGTTCGTCAGCGGGACGCGTGCGAGGTAGTCGGCGACGCCGCCGGCGAGCGCGCGCGCCAGCCGCTCGATGTGCTCCGGGCGCCCGGCGAGGCCTGCGTCCTCAGGGCTGGTGAGGAACAGCGGCTCGACCACGAGGGCGATGCCGCGGGCCTCACGCAACAGGGCGTAGTTGCGCCCGAACCCGCCCAGCCAGGAGATCCCGGCGGCCTCCATGCGGCCGCCGATGGAGCCTGCCAGGCGACGCCCGTGCTCCGAGTAGTAGTGACTGCGCTGGAAGTAGTAGCCGGCGCCGCCGCGGGCCGCCGGCGACGGCGCCTGGTTGCAGTGCAGCGAGAGGAAGAAGTCGGACGCCGCGCCGTTGGCGGCGTCGGCGCGCGCGTACAACGGCACGCGCTCGTCCGTTTCGCGCGTGAGCTGCACGCGGCAGCCATCGGCGCGCAGCAACTCGGCAAGGCGCAGGCCCAGGGCGAGCGTCACGTGCTTCTCGGCGAGCCCATCCGCGGACACGCAGCCGAGATCGCCGCCGCCGTGCCCGGGGTCGATGGTCACGGACTGGCCGGTGAGGCTGCGCGCGGCGGCGTAGCCGCGGTCTCGCTCGGGGATCTTCTTGCCCTCGCGGCCCGACTCTGCCTTGCGCACCGCCTCCAGCTTCTTGAGCGTGCTTTCGCCGACGATGCCGTCCGGCGGCAGACCGGCGTTGCGCTGGAAGTCGAGCACGGCGCGCTCGACCTCCTCGTCGTGCACCCCTCGCTCGGGCCCGGCGTTGAAACCCAGCAGATTGAGCTTGACCTGGAGTTGCAGCACGTCATCGCCGCGGAAAGGCGGCTCGCGGAGGTAGAGCAGGCGGTCGCCCAGGGTGTACCCGGACTCCACCATCTCGCGCCAGGTGTTGGCGCCCACGCGCCCGTCGGCGAGCAGACCGCGCTCTTGCTGGAACGAGAGGACCGCGGTCTCCGTGTGGGGGCCGAAGAAGCCGTCCACCCCTTCTCGGCCCAACTCGAAGCCCTGCCCGCGCAGGCGGGTCTGGACGTCGAGGACTTCTTTGCCGCGGTCGCCGCGTGAGAGGTCGCGCACCGGTGACTCCTGGTCGCTCCGGGGGCCGTTGGGCTCCCGATTCTATACGACTCAGATACCCATGCCCGAGCGCACGCCGGCGACGACCAGGATGAGCACGCCGACGCCGACCACGATCCGGTACAGGACGAAGATGTTGAAGTTGTGCCGCTTGAGGTAGGCGAGCACGAACCAGATGGCGGCGATGCCGCTGAGGGCGGCCGAGACCATGCCCACGGCGAAGGGCATCGCCGTGCCGGCCGGCAACCCGTCCTTGGCGACCTCCAGCCCCTTGAAGGCGGCCGCGCCGCCGATGACGGGGATGCTCATGAGGAACGAGTAGCGGGCGGCCGACTCGCGGTCGAGGCGCAGCAGCAGGCCGGTCATCATCGTGATGCCCGAGCGCGAGACGCCCGGCAGGAGCGCCAGCGCCTGCGCCACGCCGATGAGCAGGGCGTCGACCCACGTGAGGGCATCGAGGTCGCGGTCGAGCTTCGCGACGTGGTCGATGAGGTACATGAAGCCGGCGAAGACGATCATCGCCACGCCGATCATCCAGGGCTTGCCGAGGTGGTTGGTGATGAAGTCCTCGAACAGCACGCCGACCAATGCCGCCGGGATGGTGCTCACGATGAGGAGCCACGCCAGCTTGGCCTCCGGCTCCGCGAGACTGCGCCTGGAGATGCTCCGCGCCCAGGCGCCGATCAGCCGTCCCAGCTCCCGCCAGAAGTACACGACCACGGCCACGAAGGTGCCCAGGTGCAGGGCGACGTCGAAGGTCTTGTTCAGGCCCGGGTTCTCCAGGAGCACGTGCCAGTTGAACAACCAGGGGACGAGCAGGAGGTGGCCGGAGCTCGAGATCGGCAGGAACTCGGTCAGACCCTGGACGATGCCCAGGACGATCGCCTGGAGGACGGTCATGGCGCTCCTTCGTGGAAGTGCCGCCGGGCGCGCGCCGGCGGCGTTTAGTGCAAGGTATACCTTCGTGACACGAGAGGCGAGCGCGGCCGGAGGCCGCGAGTGAGGGGGAAGCGATGGCCCGAAGCAACCCGGTGAACGTGGTCTGGAAGCAAGAAGGGCTGCTCTTCGAGGCGACGACGGCGCACGGCAGCGTCGACCTCGCGTCGGGCCTGGACGAGCCCGGCAGCGGCGTGACGCCGATGGAGTTGCTGGCGACGTCGCTGGGCGCCTGCACCGCCATGGACGTCGCCTCGATCCTGGTCAAGATGCGCCAGCCGCTCGAGGCCTTCAGCGTCGAGGTGAGCGGCGAACGGTCGGAGGACCACCCCAAGCGGTTCCTCTCACTCGAGGTGGTCTACCACCTCAAGGGCGAGCTCGACGAGCGCAAGGTGAAGCGCGCCATCTCCCTGTCGGAGGAGCGCTACTGCTCCGTGGAGGCGACGCTAAGGCCCGCCTTGCCCATCACCTCGCGGTACGTCATCGAGCGCTGAGGACGTTCGCACTACGCGCACCGTGTTTACAGGAGAAGGGCCCGACGATAGTATCGGCCCTTAGTATTCCTGCCTGAGGGGAAGGTGCGTGGACCGCGATCACGAGCTGTCGGCAGTCCTTGCCGACGACACCCGCTACCACATCTATCGCCGGATCGCCGAACGGCCGGGGACGGACGTC
Source organism: uncultured Thermoleophilia bacterium (assembly GCA_963784975.1). Taxonomy (GTDB): domain Bacteria; phylum Actinomycetota; class Thermoleophilia; order UBA2241; family UBA2241; genus CAIXSE01. The sequence goes on from CAWAUK010000042.1 coordinate 65,430, forward strand.
ACCGTCGCCGACGTCGCCGCGGAGTTCGGCCTGCACCCGAATGTCGCACGCATGCATCTGGCCAAGCTGGAGCAGGCGGGCTTTCTCGACACCGGCTTCCGCCGCGCGGCGGGGGGCGGCCGGCCGGCGAAGCTGTACCGGCTGAGCGACAAGGTCGTGACCTTCGGGTTCCCGCCGCGCCGCTACGAACTGCTCTCCCGCCTCGCGCTGGACGCGCTCGCGGCGGGCGGCGCGCGCGAGGACGCCTTGCGCGTGTGCCGCGAGGCCGGCGCCGCCGAGGGCCGGCGCGCGCTCGCCGGCGACGCCGTGCCGCCGCGTGACCGCGAAGCGGCAAGCGCGCTCGTGGCGCAGATCACCGAGGAGCAGGGCCTGCTGCCCGAGGTCGCGTGGCTGGACGGCTCCCTCAGCGTGGTCGTCAACAACTGCAGCTTCCGCGAGCTCTCCGGCGCCGACCCCGACCTGGTGTGCGCCATGCACCGCGCCTTCCTCGAAGGCGTCATCCAGGTGGTCACCGCCGGACTCGGGCGACTGGCGATCGACCCGGGCGACTGCCGCATCAGCTGCGGCGGCGAGCGCTGCGAGCTGTTGTGCTCCTTCGCATCGGGCGAGGAGTGAGAGAAGCGCGCAGCCGGGTAGTCTACGGGCGCATGCGCACCCGGAGGACACCCTGACCATCGAAGAAGCCATCCGCGACCTGCTCGACGTCTCGTCCGACATCACGTCGGTCGCCGTCGTCGACGCGTCCGGAGCCGTGGTCGCGGCCGGGCCCGCAGCCGCAGGTGAGCGGGCCTCCGAGGCGGTCAGCCTGCTCTGGGACGCGGCGAGCCGCCGCGCCGGGCAGGCCGGCGACGCCGGGCTCGAACACGTCGTCGTGCCGCTGGCCGACGGCGTGGTCGCGGCGGTGGAGGCGCACGGCCACCGCGCCGTCGCCGTCACCGGCCCGCGACCGGCCGTCGCCCTGCTGTTGTTCGACCTGCGCACCTGCCTCGGCGACGCGTTCGCCGGCGGGGAGGAGGCCCAGTGAAGGCGCGCACCGTCGCCCTGGTCGCCGCGACGGCAGGAGCCGCCGCGGGCGTCGTCTGGTGGCGCCGGCGCTCGTCACGCGCGCCGGCGCCCGCCGTACGGCTCGGCCTGAGCGACGGCGCCGTGCTCACGCTCGACCGCTCCGATCCCTCGACCACTGAGCTCGAGACGCTGGCCGCCGGCGTCCGCGACTCGTTCCCCGGAGGCGCCTGATGGACCTCGCAACCTTCGACGCCGGCCTGCTGCGCGCCACCATAGAACGGGCGCTCCGCCGCGGCGGTGACTTCGCCGAGGTCTTCGTGGAAGACCGCGACAGCCTCGGCCTGCGCCTGGAGGACGGGCGCATCGAGCAGACCAGCGGCGGCCGGGAGACCGGCGCCGCGGTCCGCCTTCTGTCCGGCGAGCACACCTACTACGCCTATAGCGACGCCGTCGACGAGGCCGGGCTGAGTGCCGCGGCCGACGCGGTGGCCGCCGCCGTCAGCGCCGGCGCGCAGGGCCCCGAGATCGTCGATCTCGGGGCGGTCCGCGCCGACCCGAGCAAGCACCCGGTGCTCACGCCGCCGGACGACGTCGCCATCGCCCGCAAGGCCGTGCTCGTGCGCGCCGGCGACGAGGCCGCGCGTGCGGCGTCCTCCGAGATCGTCCAGGCGACCATCGGCTACGGCGACACGCGGCAGCGGGTGCTCATCGCCAACTCGCTCGGCGATCTCGTCTTCGACGACCGCACGCGCACGCGCTTCATCGCCCAGGTGGTGGCCCGTCGCGGCGACGTCATACAGACGGGTCACGAGACCGTGGGCGGCAGCGCCGGCTTCGAGCTCGTCGACGAGGAGATCGCCCGCACCGTCGCCCGCACCGCCGCCGAGAAGGCGACGATCATGCTCGACAGCAAACCCGCGCCGGTCGGCGCGATGCCGGTCGTGCTCGCCAACGGTTTCGGCGGCACGCTGTTCCACGAGGCCTGCGGCCACGGGCTCGAGGCCGACGCGATCGCCAAGGGCGCCAGCATCTACGACGGCAAGCTCGGGGAGATCGTCGCGGCGGGTATTGTCAGCGCCTACGACGAGGGCTCCATCACCAACGGCTGGGGCTCCCAGGCCTTCGACGACGAGGGCGTCCCGACCCAGAAGACGATGGTCATCGAGGACGGCCGGCTCACCGGCTACCTCTATGACCGTCTGCGCGCCCGTGAGGCGGGCGCCGCCCCTACGGGCAACGGGCGGCGCCAGTCGTTCCGCCACGTGCCCATCCCGCGCATGACCACGACCTACATCGCACCCGGCGACGCCAGCCCCGACGACATCATCGCGGCGACGGCCAAGGGCTTCTACGCCAAGAGCCTGGCCGGCGGGCAGGTCGAGCCGGCCAGCGGCAACTTCGTCTTCGGCGTCGCCGAGGGGTACCTCATCGAGGACGGCAGGATCACGACGCCGCTGCGCGGGGCTACCCTCGTCGGCAACGGCATCGACATCCTGATGAAGATCGACATGATCGCCGGCGACTTCGACGTCAAGACCGGCGTCTGCGGCAAGGACGGCCAGGGCGTGCCGGTCGGCACCGGTCAGGCCACCCTGCGCATCGCGGAGATGACGGTGGGAGGGACGGGCTGATGTTCGAGATCCTCGACGCCGTGCTCGAGCGTGCCCAGGCGCGAGGCGCGGCAGACGTGGAAGTCTACGGCGAGCGTTCCACCTCGCACCGCATCAAGGTGTACCAGCAGGAGGTCGAGCAGCTCACGGCGGCGCAGCGCCGCGGCGTGGGCGTGCGCGTGTTCTCCGGCGGCGCGGTGGGTCACGCCTACACTTCCGACCTGAGCGGCGGCGCGCTCGACGACCTCGTGCAGCGCGCCGTGGACAACGCCGCCGTCAGCGACCCGGACGAGTTCGCCGCGCTGCCGCAGCCGGGCGGCGAACCGGCCGACGTGCACCCGTTCGACCCGCGGCTCGAGGCGGCGACCGACGAGCAGCGCATCGCCGTCGCTCTCGAGGTCGAGGCCACGGCGCTGGCGGCCGACCCGCGCGTGAAGACCGTCGAGGACACCATGTACGTCGACGGCGACGGTGAGGTGTTCATCGCCAGCACGGCCGGCGTGCGCGGCACCTACCGCGCCGGCCAGTGCTACGCCTTCGCCTACGTCCTCGCCGAACAGGAGGGGCAGGTCGAGACCGGCTACTCCTACAGCGTCGGTCGCGCCGTAGAGGAGCTCGACCCGGCCTTTGTCGGTCGAGAGGCCACGGAGCGCGCGACGCGGCTGCTCGGCGCGAAGAAGTGCCCGTCGATGAAGGCCCCGGTCATCCTCGACCCGTTCGTCTCGGCGGCGTTCTTCGGCGTCCTCAGCTCCGCCCTGACCGCCGACGCCGTGCAGAAGAACCGTTCGCTGTTCGCCGGCCGTGAGGGCGAGCGCGTGGCCGGCGAGCTCCTTGAGCTCGTCGACGACGGGACGCTCGAGGACGGCCTCGAGAGCGCCCCCTTCGACGGCGAGGGCGTGCCCTCCGGCCGCACGCCGCTCATCGCCGGCGGCGTGCTCCAGGGCTTCCTCTACGACACCTACACGGCCCGCAAGGCCGGTCGCGCCAGCACCGGCAACGGCCTGCGCGGCGGCTACTCGGGCCTCCCCGGCGTGCGCCCCACCAACCTCGTCGTCACTGGGCGGGCGACGCCGCTCGACGACATCGTCGCCGGCATGGAGCGCGGTGTGCTGGTCACCGACGCCGTCGGTATCCACTCCGGCGCCAATCCGATCTCCGGCGAGTTCTCCGTGGGCATCAGCGGCGTCCTCATCGAGAACGGGGAGTTCACGACGCCCGTGCGCGAGGTCACGCTCGCCGGCGACATCGTCGGCATGCTCACATCCATCCGGGCGCTGGGCGACGACGCCCGCTGGGTGCCCGGCGGCAGCGTCCTCACGCCGTCCGTCGTCATCGACGGGATGGCCATCGGCGGCACCTGATTGACCGACGCAGGCGGGGTCAACCGGGGGTGCGCCGCAGGCTCACCGGCTGTACAGTCTGTCCGATGCGGCGCGTCCGGCGCGCCGGTGATCCGGAGACGACCGAAGGGAGCCCCGTGAACAGCCACCGCAGAGAAGCCACCGAAGGCGGGCTTCCGTGCGGGGCGGCGCAGCAGCACCGCACATCAGCCATCGAGCGGGGCCCCGGAGGGGCACCGCTCCGCGATCTCGGCCAGCGCCTGCTGGACGCCAGCTACCTCGAGGGCGATTTCGTCCTCAGGTCCGGCCGCCGCAGCAAGTTCTACCTCGACAAGTACCTGTTCTCGACCCGGCCGGACCTGCTGCGCGACATCGCCGCCGGCCTCGCGGAGAAGCTGCCGGCCTACGAGCCTTTCGACCTGCTCGCCGGCCCCGAGCTCGGCGCCGTGGCCATCGTGGCCGCCGTCTCGCTCGCCAGCGGCAAGCCGTTCGTCATCGTGCGCAAGGGCGCCAAGGGCTACGGCACCGACAAGGCGATGGAGGGCAAGGCCGAGCCCGGCCAGAAGGTCGTGATGATCGAGGACGTGGTCACCTCGGGCGGCGCCGCCCTCATGGCGGCCGACAAGCTGCGCGAGGCGGGCCTCGAGGTCGGCGCTCTGCTCTGCGTCGTGGACCGCGAAGAGGGCGGCCGGGCGCAGATCGAAGAGCAGGGCCTCACCTTCGACCCGCTGTTCACGCTCACGTCGCTGGGGATCAAGAAGCCGGAGTAGGGCGTCGGACGGCGCGGTTCTCTCACTGCACCGTGAACGACCGGACCGCCGCGTCGAGCTCTCCCTTGAGCGAGTCCCAGTCGGCGCTGGATGCCTGCGCCGTGATCTGGTACTCGTACTTGCCGCTGAACAGGAAGAACGTCACCGCGGTGAGGCCGGTCTCCGACTCGGTGTAGGTGTACTTGAGCGCAAAGCCGGGGACCCCGTTGACCTTGACCGGGCTCAGCTTCTCCACGACCTTGGCGGCGGGCAGGGAGGTCATCAGCTGGTCGACGATGCCCTGCAGCTCGGACTTGAGCTTGGGCACCTCCGACGGCTTGACCTCGCGCGCCAGTTCGTACACCGACACCTGGATGGCGTTGACGTAGCGGTCGGAGACGACGGGGCCTTTCTTGTCGGCGAAGACGACGTCGAGTACCGAGCTGCCGCCGGCGCCGGTCCCCTCCACCGGCTCGCCCTGCGTGAAGCGGTCGCTGTAGGTGATCGAGAAGCCGTACTGGTCGTTGGTGTAGGTCTTGGTCGACGTGGTCGTCCCGCCGTCGCCGGCGGATGGACTGCTGCTGTCTCCCGTGCTCACGCTCGCGCTGCAGGCCGCGAGCGCGAGCGTGAGCCCGGCGAGGGCCAGGCAGAACGCGATCGAGCTGCGGATGCGGTGCACGGTGGTGCCCCCTCGGTCGTGATGTCCCGCGGACTCTTCGCGCGCACGCGGACGACTCCTCCGGGGCAATGTCGGCCGCGGCGCTCGCGTGCTTGAGGTCGGGCGCCGCGTGGGGGGCGGTCGCCGGCTCAAGCTACGATGCGCAGCGAACGGAGCGTGCGGTCTTCGGGCCCGTGTACCTTGAGGCCGGTCGCCGAGGCCTCCTGCAGGTAGGCGACGATCTCGGCCGAGATCTCTTCGCCGGGCCCCAGCACGGGGATGCCCGGCGGGTACGGCGTCACCATCTCGGCGCTCACCTCGCCGGCGCACTCGGCGAGCGGCCTGGCGAGGGAGGGGGCGAACATGGCGTCGCGGGGCGAGAGGACCTGGCGCGTGAACGGCGGCGTGTGGGAGAGCAAGCCGGAGCAGGCGGCGGTGCCGCCTCCGCCGGCCTGCTCGCCGTATCGCGCCGCGAGGTCGCGCAGCGCGCCGGCGAGCAGTCCGATGTCCTCCAGGCTGTCGCCGAAGGTGACGTTGAGCACGATGTTGAGCGGGTCGGCCGCCTCGACGGCGATGCGGTAGTCGTCGCGCAGCACGGTCTCGAACGCGTACCCGCTCAGGCCGAGCTCGCAGGCGGAGATGGTGAGCCGGGTGAGGTCGAACTCGGCGACGCCGTCGCGCTCGAGCAGTTCCTCGCCCAGGCAGCGCAGGCCGCTGATCTCACGGATCTGGCTCCGGGCCCACGACGCGAGCTCGATGGCGCCCCGCCAGAGCTCCGCCCCGTGCACGGCCATCTGCTCGCGCGCGGCGTCGATGCTCACGTACATGAGCACCTGTGGACTGGTGCTCTGCGTCATGTGGACCATCCCGTCGAGGCGCGCGAGGTTGACGCGCTCGCCGCGCGCCATGAGCACCGACGACTGAGTGATGCCGCTGATGAGCTTGTGCGTGCTCACCACGGCGGCGTCGGCGCCGGCGGTCATGGCGTCCACCGGCAGTTCCGGGCAGAAGCGCAGGTGCGGGCCCCACGCCTGGTCGGCGACGAACGGGACGCCGGCCCGGTGCGCGAGCGTGCCGATGGAGGACAGGTCGGCGCCGAGGCCGTTGTAGGTGGGCGAGGTGACGAACAGCGCCCGTGCGTGCGGCGCCTTCTCCAGCGCCGTCAGCGCGTCCGCGGCGCGCACCTGCAGCGGGATGCCCCAAAGCGGGTCGATGGCCGGCTCCATGTACAGTGGCGTCGCCCCGGTGAAGATTAGCCCCGCAAGCATGGACTTGTGGGCGTTGCGGGGCACGATGACCGTGTCGCCCGGCCCGCACATCGCGAGCAACAGGGCGTGGACACCGCTGGTGGATCCGTTGACGAGGAACCAGGCACGGTCTGAACCCCACGCCTCCGCGGCGTAGTCCTCGGCCAGGCGGATGAGGCCCGTGGACTCGCGCGTGTCTTCCACACCGCCGGCCATGGCGAGGTCGGCGGCGAGGCACGTGTCGCCGAGGTACTCCCGCAGCCCCGCCGGAGCGCCCTTGCCGGCCTTGTGGCCCGGCGTCTGAAAGGGCGTGTAGCCGGTGGCGCGGTAGCGCAGCGCGGCGTCGAGGTACGGCGTCTCCCGCTGGTCGTGCGGCACTCGGTCCTCCCCTGGCTCGGGCGGGCCGGGCGGCCCGCCGGGTCGTGGCCGCAAGCATACCAAGGCGGGGTGATAGACTCGACCTGTTTGCAGGAGAAACGAGTCGCGCAGAGGAGCGGGAATAACCCTCGACCAGACAGTGAGAGTACGCTTCGCGCCGAGCCCTACGGGCACGCTGCACATCGGCTCGGCGCGCACGGCGCTCTACAACTTCCTCTTCGCCCGCCACACCGGCGGCGACTTCATCCTGCGCATCGACGACACCGACGCGGCGCGCTCGGAGGCGGCGCTCGAGGCGAGTATCATGGGCGACCTGCGCTGGCTGGGACTGGCGTGGGACGAGGGGCCGGACACCGGAGGTCCCTCCGGCCCGTACCGGCAGAGCGAACGGCTCGAACGGCACCGCGCCGCGGCCGGGGAGTTGCTCGGGGCCGGACTGGCGTACCGCTGCTTCTGCCCCGAGCTGCGCCTCGAGGAGCTGCGCCGCGAGGCTCTGGCCGCCGGCCGCACGCCGCGTTACGACCGGCGCTGCCTCGCTCTGCCGCCCGAAGAGGTACAGCGCCGGCTGGACGCGGGCGAGCCGGCCGCCGTGCGCTTCAAGGTGCCCGCGGGAGAGGTCGTCGTCGACGACCTGATCCGCGGGCAGGTGGTGATCGGCGCCGACGCGCTCAGCGACCCCATCATCGTCCGCTCCGACGGCGTGGCCGGCTACAACTTCGCCACCGTCGTCGACGACCGCGACATGGGCATCACGCACGTCATCCGCGGCGACGACCATCTCACCAACACCGCCCGACAGCAGTTGCTGTTCGAGGCGCTCGATGGGCTGGTGCCGCGCTTCGCCCACCATTCCATGGTCCTCGGCCCCGACGGCGGCAAGCTCAGCAAGCGGCACGGCGCGACGGCGGTGGGCGACTATCGCGAGCTGGGCTACCTGCCCGAGGCGATCGTCAACTACCTCTCGCTGCTCGGCTGGTCACACGGCGAGGACGAGCTGCTCGACATGGACCGGCTCATCGCCGAGTTCGAGCTGGAGAAGCTTTCGCCGAGCCCGGCCGTGTTCGACCTCGCCAAGCTCGACTGGCTCGACCACGAGCGGATCATGGCGCTCGCGCCGGAGGAGCACGAGCGCCGCTTCGCGGAGCGACTGCCGGCGGGGACGCCGCCGCAGGCGGCGGCCGCGCTCGCGGCCGCCTTCCAGCCGTCCCTCGTGCGCTACGGCGACGGGCCGGCCGCCGCGGCGGAGGTGCTCGCACCGCCGCCACCGCCGCCCGACCTGCGCGCGATCGCGCTGGCGGCGGCGCCCCAGCTGGCGCGCGCGCGCGCGTTGCGCACCGAGGCGCCGGAGTGGCTCGCGCCCGCCGGCGCCCGCGACCTCCTCGCCGCCTACCGTGCCTGGGGCAAGGAGCGTTCCATCGGCGCCCGCGACCTGCTCATGCCGCTGCGCATCGCCCTCACGTCCGCCGAGCACGGTCCCGAACTGCCGTTCGTGCTCGCCGCGCTCGACCGCCGGACCGCGCTCGCGCGACTCGACCGCCTCCTCGCCGGGAACCCTGCCGGTGAGCCCACGCCAACACCAGGAGCCGAACCGTGATCCGCCTCTTCAACTCCCTGACCCAGCAGAAGGAGCCCTTCGAGCCCCGCGATCCCGGCCAGGCCGGTATCTACTGCTGCGGTCCCACGGTCTACAACCTGGTGCACATCGGCAATGCGCGTCCCTACGTCACCTTCGCCGTGCTCCGCTCCTGGCTCGCCTGCCGCGGCCTGGAGGTGAAGCTGGTCACCAACATCACCGACGTCGACGACAAGATCATCAACAAGGCGAGCGCCGAGGGCCGCGATCCGGCGGCGGTGGCGGAGGAGTACACCGCCGCCTACGTCGAGGACACCGACCGGCTGGGCATCCCGCGCCCCGACATCGAGCCCAGGGCGACGGAGACGATCGCCGAGATCATCGACCTGGTGTGCCAGCTCGTCAGCTCCGACCACGCCTACGCGGCGCACGGCAGCGTCTACTTCCGCGTGCGCAGTTTCGACGAGTACGGCAAGCTCAGCAAGCAGCGCATCGACGAGCTCGAGGAGGGCGTCCGCGTCGACACCGAGCCCGGCAAGGCCGACCCCCTCGACTTCGCCGTCTGGAAGGCCGCCAAGCCGGGCGAGCCGGCCTGGGACAGCCCGTGGGGGATGGGCCGGCCCGGCTGGCACATCGAGTGCTCGGCCATGGGCCTGCGCCACCTGGGCGCCGGGTTCGACGTGCACGGCGGTGGCCGCGATCTCATCTTCCCGCACCACGAGAACGAGATCGCCCAGAGCGAAGCCGCCGGCCTGCCGTTCGCCAAGGTCTGGATGCACAACGGCATGATCCACAGCGAGGGCGAGAAGATGGCCAAGAGCGTGGGCAACATCTTCCTGCTGCGCGAGGTGCTCGACCGCTACGAGCCCGCTGTGGTGCTCACGTACTTCCTCACGACGCATTACCGCAGTCCGCTCGAGTTCAGCACCGAGAAGCTGGACGAGGCGAAGGCCGCCTACAGCCGCTTCGCCAGCGCCCTCGCCGACATCGACTTCCGCGTCGCCAACGCGGGCAGGGCGGCGACGCGCGGCGAGTGGCCGGAGCTCGCGCTCCGCGCCGAGGCTGCCCGGCTGGCGTTCGGCGAGCGCATGGACGACGACCTCAACACCGCCGGCGCCATCGGCGAGCTCTTCGGGCTCGTCGGCGAGATGTACCGGTACCTCACGACCGTGGACAAGGGAGAGGCGCCGCTCGACGCCGAGGCCCTCGTCGCCGTCGGCGACGTGCTGCGCGAGTCGCTCGGCGTGCTGCTCATCCCCGTCCCCGGGGCCGGCGCCGGCCTCACGGGCGTCGGGAGCGTCGCCGGCGACGACGCCGCGGCCTGTGTGACCGGCGGCGTGGCGCTGCTGCCCGCGGCCCGGCTCGCCGAGGAGGGCCGCTGGGACGACGTCGCGCTGGTCTACGAGGACCGGCTCGGCTGCGAGGACGCTTCGTACGCCCGCGTGCTCCGCGACCACTACCGCGCCGAGAAGCAGTGGGCCGACGCCGACCGCCTGCGTGACGAGATCCAGGCAGCGGGCTTCGAGGTGCGCGACACGCCCCAGGGCACGCAGGTCGTCAAGAAGTAGCGGGACGAGCCGGGACGCGGAGAAGACGACGATGGCCGGCGAACGTCCGGTATGTCAGCCGAAGAGCAGCGCGCCGACGAGTGCGAGCGAGCCGATCATGCCGGCGGCGACCCCGGCGACGAACGCGGCCGTCGCGCGCCGCTCCGCTCGCTCCGGGGTCGCTGTTCGCCCGGGCGAGGCTCGCGAGCGCCAGGATGACCGCGGCGACGTCGATCGCCACGGCCCCTGCGGCGGCGACGGCCTCCAGTCCGCCGTGCATGGCGGCCACCGGCAGCAGCGTCACCACCGGCGGCACGAGCACGGCGATCGTGAGCACGGCGCGGAGGCGCGGCCTGCGGCCGCACAGCGCCGCGACCGCCAGCAGCGCGACCGGCGAGAGCACGGTCCACCAGAACAGCGCCGTGATGACGACGGCGGCGAACGAGCCGGGGGAGACGTCGATAGGCATGCCGCCAGTGTACAGTCGCTCCGCGGCCACCCGTCACGCCACGCGCCGGGGCGGTGAGGTGACGCCGTGGAGTGGCTGTACGGGCGCAACGTCGTGAAGGCCGCCCTCGGGACCGGCGCGCGGCGGCGAGCCTATCGGCTCGCCGCCACCTCGCCGGCCCTGGACGCCATCGCCGCGCTCGTCCCGGAGGGACTGCCGGTCGACACGGTCGGCGCGCACCAGCTTGACGAGCTGCTCGGCACGCGCGAACACCAGGGGGTCGCGCTGCAGGTCGACGGGTACCCGTACGCCGACCCGGACCGGCTCCTGGCCGCCGACGTGCTGGTCGTGCTCGACGAGGTGACCGACCCGCACAACCTCGGCGCCGTCGCGCGGAGCGCGCTGGCCGCCGGCGCCGGCGGGCTGGTCGTGCCCAGGCACCGCTCGGCGCACGTGACACCGGCGGCCGTCAAGGCGTCGGCCGGCACGCTCGAGCATCTGCCCGTCGCCCAGGTGACCAACGTGGTCACCTTCCTGCTCCGGGCCAGGGACGCCGGCTTCTGGATCTACGGCGCCGCCGGCGAGGCCGCGGCCTCGTACCTCGAGACCGACCTCTCCGGCCGCATCGTCATCGTCGCCGGCGCCGAGGGCCGCGGACTGCGGCCGCTCGTGGCCCGCACCTGCGACGCGCTGGTCTCGATCCCGATGGACCCGGTCGTCGAGAGCCTCAACGTGAGCGTGGCCGCCGCGCTCCTGCTCTACGAGGCGCGGCGGCAGCGGGAGTCCGCCTCGCGATGACCGGCACCCTCTACATCGTCGATGGCTACAACGTGCTGCACGCCCTGTTCCGCGGCGCGGAGAAGGAGGAGATCTTCGCGCGCCGCGACTGGCTCGCCGACCGTCTTGCCAGCTTCGCCGCGCTGCGCGGGGCGCGGGTCGTGCTGGTCTTCGACGGCAGCGGCCCGCGCAGCACCAGCAGCGAGCCGATCAAGGGAGCGCCGGTGGAGGTCGTCTTCGCCGGCGGGCGCTTCACGGCCGATACGCTGATTGCCCGCCGCATCGCCGGCCAGCCGGCCGATGTCGAGGTCGTGGTCGTGTCGGCCGACCAGGAAGTCCAGCGCACCGCCTCGCGCGCGGGCGTCAGCCGTATGACACCTCCGGAGCTGGCCGCGGAGCTCTCCGGCGACGACAGAAGCGGGCAGGCTCTTGACTCTGCCTCAGACTCTACTAGAATGCCCTCACGGCTTGAGGATAAAGTAGACCCTGAGACTTTGAGGCGTCTCGAGGAGTTGCGTCACAAGCCGCAGTAGACGTTCCGGAGGGGCGCTTTACCCGGGATGTGCAGGGGCAAACGAGCGAAGGTGGGGATCAAGTATGGCTCGCCAGGCCGACCACAGCCGCGGCTCGGGCTCTTCTCATAACCCTCAAGTATTCTGCGAGAGTTCTGACTTCGCCCTCGTGCAATCGTACCGGCGCGGCAACCAGGCCGCGCTGGATGCGCTCATGGTCCGCTACCACCAGTTCGTGCGCCTCAAGGCGAGTTCGTACTTCCTCGCCGGCGGCGACGCCGAGGACCTCATCCAGGAGGGCATGCTCGGCCTCTACAAGGCGGTCCGTGACTACCGTGACGACCGCCTGGCCAGCTTCCGCAGCTTCGCCGAGCTCTGCATCACCCGCCAGATCATCACCGCGATCAAGACGGCCACGCGCCAGAAGCACGTACCGCTCAACGGGTACCTCTCGTTCAGCCAGTCGCCGAGCGATTCGTCGGACGACGGCGACTGCTCCCTGGCCGACGTGCTGCCCGGTCCCACCACGCACGACCCGGTCAACCAGGTCATCAGCTCCGAAGAGGTCGACAGCCTCACCAGCTGCCTCACGAACATGCTCTCTGATCTCGAGGGCAAGGTCCTGCGCCTGTACCTTCAGGGCCTGAGCTACGAGCGCATCGCCGGCGAGCTCGGCTGCGACTGCAAGACGGTGGACAACGCGCTGCAGCGCATCAAGCGCAAGGTCGACCTGCACCTCGAGGGGCGGCGCGTCCCCACCTGACGCGCGCCGCCTGCGCGGCCGTGCGGCGCGCGCTCCACGCAAACGACGGGCGGGGCGGCCGTGAGGCCGCCCCGCCCGTCGTCTCGCCGTCCTTGGCGCGCCGCGATCAGAAGGTCATGAGGCTCACGTCGTGACCCTGAGACTGCACGAGCAGCTTGAAGTCGTGCGGGTTGCTGGCCACCTGCGCCGCGTCCGAGAGCGTGATGAGCCCGTCCTCGTACAGGGTGAGCAGCGCCTGGTCGAACGTCTGCATGCCGTAGAAGTCACCTTCCTTGATCGCGTCGGTGATCAGCAGCGACTGGTCGGGGTCGAGGATGAAGTCGCGGATGCGGTTCGTGCAGACCATGACCTCGATGGCCGGCACGCGCCCCTGGCCGTCGGCGCGCACGAGGAGGCGCTGGCTGATGATGCCCTTGAGCGTCCCGGCCAGCATGATGCGGATCTGCTTCTGCTGGTGCAGCGGGAAGAAGTCGATGATCCGGTTGATGGTCTCCTGCGCGTCGATCGTGTGCAGGGTGCTCATCACGAAGTGGCCGGTCTGCGCCGCGGTGAGCGCGGCTTCGACCGTCTCGGTGTCGCGCATCTCGCCGATGAGTATGTCGTCGGGGTCCTGGCGGAGGACGTACTTGAGCGCCGTGGCGTAGCTGTCGGTGTCGAGGCCGATCTCGCGCTGGTTGATGATCGACTTCTTGTCCTTGTGCAGCACTTCGATCGGGTCCTCGACGGTCACGATGTGGCGGCGCATGGTGTTGTTGATGTGGTCGATCATCGCCGCCAGCGTGGTCGTCTTGCCGGAGCCGGTGGTGCCCGGTGACGAGCACGAGGCCCCGGGGCTCGAGCGCCAGGCGTTTGATGATATCGGGCAGGTGCAACTCCTCGAACGTCGGGATGCGCGTGGTGACCTGGCGCATGGCGACGCTGATGCTCCCCCGCTGGCGAAAGACGTTCACGCGGAAGCGGCCCAGGTTGGGGGCCGAGTAGGCGAAGTCGATCTCGTTGTGCTCGCTGAAGCGGCGGATCTGCTTGTCGGTCATGATCGACGCCGCCACGTCCTTGGTGTCCTCGGGGGTCAGCGGCGGTTCGTCCATGAGCAGCAGCTCGCCGTCCACGCGGATCACGGGCGGGCTTCCCGCCTTGATGTGCAGGTCCGACGCATTACGCGCCATCATCTCGCCCAGCAGGTCATCGATCGGTTTCATCACGCCGCCCCAGTCGCTCGGGTTCTCTCTCGTGTCCTTGTTCGGCAGAAACACGGAAAAGCTTACCTCCGAAGGGCCGTTCTGCCTACGATGGCCGCCGGCGGAGGCTGAGACGGCGAAGGCCCGGCGGCGCAGCCGCCGGGCCTTCGCTCCATCCGGTCGTCGCACGGCGGCGCCTAGAAGCGGCCGCCGATCCAGGCGTCGCGGCCCGTCCAGGTGCCGTAGCGCACCACGTCGCCCGTGTGCGGCGCCTCGATGCAGGTGGTGCCGCTGACGAAGATCGCCACGTGGTGGCTGAAGCTCGCGTTGCCGAAGAAGATGAGGTCGCCCGGGCGCAGGTCGGTCAGGGCGACCGGGATGCTCGAGCGCTGCTGGTCGGTGGCGCCGTGCGACATGCCGATGCCGATCTGCGCGTAGCAGTACATGGTGAGGCCGCTGCAGTCGAAGCCGCCCGGGCTGGCGCCGCCCCACACGTAGGGGACGCCGAAGTAGCGCTGCGCGATGGAGACGACGTCGGGGTGCCCGGGGCTGTTGGGGTCGACCGGGCCGGGGATGGGCCCTGAGTAGCCGGTGAGCGCCAGCTGCGCGCGGATCTTCGCCTGGTACTTGAGCTTCTTGATCTGCTTCTTGATCTTGGCGGTGAGGTCCTGCAGGTCGGCCTGCATCGCGATGAGCTGGTTCTTCTGCTCCTCGCGCGCGGTCACGAGCCTGGCGGCGACCTTCTGGTCCGCCTCGAGCTTGAGGCGGCGGTCCTTGATGTCCCGCTTGTAGGCGGCGATCGCGTGGACGGTGTCGACGTCGCTGTTGCCGAGCCGTTCCATCATGTCGAGCTGGCTGATCAGCTCGTCGAAGCTGTCGGCCTGGAAGATCACGTCGATCACGCCCACGTCGCGCGACTTGTAGATGTTCTGGGCGCGCCGCATGAGCTGCTGGTTGGCGCGCTTGAGGTTCTTGCGCGCCGTCTCGAGCTGCTTCTGGTTCTCGTCGATCTGCGCCTGCACGGTCTCGAGCTGGCTGGTCGCCTGGTTGTATTTCTCGACCGCGATCTCGGACTGCACGGAGACGTCGTTGAGGTGCGCCTGGACGACGCGGAGACGTTCCTTGGCCTTGGCGACGGAGCCCGCCGCGGGCGCCCCTGGGGCGACGATCAGCATGACCGCCACGACGCCGAACACGAAGAGGGTGGCGACCTTGATGAGGTTGCTGCGTCGGTTCACTCGGTTCTGTCCTCCGGCGTCACGCCTGTGGGGTGACGCGCGGTCGCTTGCCACGGTTCGGGGTGAGAACGTATTCGAGCCTGAGGGCGCGTTCCCTACGCGTGCAGGGGAACGCGCCCTCAGGCTCGCGGAAGATCAGGGCCGGCCGCCGATCCAGGCGCCGCCGATGGAGCCGTAGCTCACCACGGCGCCCGTGTGCGGGGCGTGGATCATGCTGCCGCCGCCGACGTAGATGCCGACGTGGTAGCTGTAGCTGGCATTGCCGAAGAACACGAGGTCGCCCGGCTGGAGCGCGTTCAGCGGCACCGGCGTGCTGGCGTGCTGCTGGTCGGTGGCGCCGTGCGAGAGGCCGATGCCGATCTGCGCGTAGCAGTACATCGCGAGGCCGCTGCAGTCGAAGCCGCTGGGGCTGGCGCCGCCGTAGACGTAGGGCACGCCGATGTAGCGCTGGGCGATGCCGACGACGCTCGAGTGGCCGGAGCCGCCCGGGTCCACCACCGTGCCGCCGCCTCCGCCGCCGGTGCTGGTGCCGCCTCCGCCGCTTCTGCGCCGCCGCTGCCTCAGCGGCGGCCTTGGCTGCGGCGGCCTCCTGAGCCTGCAGGCGATCGATCTCGGACTTGAGGCCGGCCGTCATGTGCTCGAGCTTGCCCTGCAGGCTCTCGACCTCGGCCTTGTGCCCGGCCGCCGAGGCGACCAGCTTGGCGGCCGCCTTCTTGTCGGCGTCCAGCTTGACCCGCCGGTCCTTGATGTCCTGCTGGTAGGCGGCGATGCTCCTGACGGTGTCGACGTCGCTGTTGCCGAGTCGCTCCATGAGGTTGAGCTGGGTCACGAGGTCGTCGAAGCTGTTGGCCGCGAAGAGGACGTCGACGACGCCGACGTCACGGGCCCGATACATGTCCTCGGCGCGCGCGGAGAGCTGCTCGTTGGCGACGCCGAGGTTGTACTCGGCGACCTTGAGCAGGTGCTCGTTCTCCTTGATCTGGGAGGTCACCGTGCTCAGCTGGGACGTCGCCTGGTTGTACTTCTCCACGGCCATGTCGACCTGGTGGTAGACGGTCTGCAGCTTGGCCTGCACCTGGCGCAGCTGTGCCTTCTTGCTGCTGACGGGGGAGGCGAGTGCGGAAGAAGCGAACGCGAGGGAGAGGAGGAGAGTGCCGAGAAGGACAGTAAGGATGATGAACCGTCGCTTGCCGTTCACTGCATCGCCTCCTTTGGGCGTCTCGCCCCTGCGAAGCGCCCTCGTTGAGGTGAGCCCGTCTCGTGCATAGCACTCACCAAACTCAAGTACGAGACCTTAACATCCGGCAGGCGGCCTGACAACCGACCGGTCCGTCCCGCGGAACCGTTTGGAGCGGGCCGATACGCGCATCCGGCGGCGGGCGCCTGCTGTCCCGCCGCCGTCACCTGCGTCAGGGAGCGGTCTGCCTTACGGCGCCCCGCTCGTTGACGCCGCTTCGTCGGTCAGTGAGCGGTCTGCCTTGCGGCGCCCCGCTCGTTGACCCCGCTTCGTCGGTCAGTGAGCGGTCTGCCTTGCGGCGCCCCGCTCGTTGACCCCGCTTCGTCGGTCAATCTCCGCGCGCCTGACGCACCGTGCCGCGTGGCGTTGGGCGCGGCCACATCCGCTTGAGCGCCTTGATGAACGCCTTGTTGCGCTCGTCCTTGCGCCAGTTGCGGATGATCATCATGCCCCACCAGTGGAAGAGCAGTTGCTTGGTGAACTGAAGGGTGAAGATGTAGCCCAGCCAGGTGCGCAGTGAGTAGAAGCGCATGTAGCCGCGCAGCACCTCTATCTGCAGCTCGTAGGGCGTCATGCGCGCCGGCTCGAAGACGACGTGGTGGGCGTCGTAGAGCTCCCAGCGCTTGTCGAAGATGCGGCCCGCCTCGTCGAACTCCTCGAACTGCTGCGTCCCGGGGAGCGGGGTGAGGATGTTGAGCATCACCGTGTCGATCTTGTTCCTGATGGCGAAGGCGACCGTGTCGCGGACGGTCTGGACGTCGTCGTCGTCGGCGCCGAGCACGAACATGCCGTGGCTCTTGATGCCGTACTGGTGCAGGACCCTGATGGCCTTCTCGATGTCGGCCACGGTCTGCGATTTCTCGAACCTGTCGAGCGTCTCCTGGTTGACCGACTCCAGGCCCAGGTAGACCAGCTGGCAGCCGGAGCGGCGCATGAGGTCGAGCAGCTCGGTGTCACGGACGACGTCGGTGCGCACCTGGGCCGACCACGGGATGACGAGGTTCTCGTCGATCATCATCTGCAGCAGCTTCTTGAGACGCTTGCGGTTGGCCGCCATGTTGTCGTCGTAGAAGAAGATGCGCTGCGGATGCTTGTCCTTGAGCTCGGCGATGACGCTCTCGGCGCTGCGGAACCGGTACTTCTTGCCGAACATCGCCGTCACCGAGCAGAAGGTGCAGTCGAAGGGGCAGCCCCAGCTGGTCATGATCGGCATGGTCGTGAGCTTGTCGCTGCCGACGAGCAGGCGCAGGTCGGGGAACGGCAGCTCGTCGAGGTCGGCGAGGGCCTCGCGCGGCGGGTTGTGCACCGCGAGGCCGTCGCGCTTGAACGACAGGCCGGCGACGGTGTCGAGCTCGCGGTCGCCGGCCAGCGCCTCGATGAGCTCGAGCATGAGCTGCTCGCCGCCCTCGCCACGGGCGACGTAGTCCACGTGCTCGAGCGCTTCGTCGGCCATGAAGGTGACGTGCGACCCGCCGACGACCACCGGGATGCCGCGGCCGCGCAAGTCGTCGGCGAACGCGTAGGCCGTGCTGGCCGTGGAGGTCGTGCTCGAGAGCCCGACGAGGTCCGACGTGTTGACGTCGTCCCAGTCGATCGGCGCCATCGTGGGGTTGTAGACGAGCACGTCGTGGCCGCTGCTCCTTGAGGGTCGCGGCGATGATGGGCAGCCCGAGGCGGGGGAGCAGGACCTTCGCCCAGACGTGCATCCCCGGCGGTTCGGGCTCGATAAGGCGGATCTTCATGGTGCTCCTTGGAACAGGGAGTACGCCCTCACCCGCGAACCGGCGAGTGGCGGACCCGTCAGACCGATCATCGCATGATGATAAGCCGCAGGTCCTCCCAGTGGACAGTCGATGAGGCCGGCGTGCCGGCTTCGTCTTCCTCCTCATCATAACGTAATACTTACGTTCGCTCAACAGCCGGCTTCGCGGCTGGACTGCTCGCACTCCTTCTGCCGGCGCTCCTTCTCCTCACGCTCGAGCAGCATGTCCTCAGGGCTGCGGGGCACGAAGGCGGCTGGGCGACGATGACGATGCCCTACGCCCCGACGGCGATGACGAACCAGGGGAAGCCGCCGTGCAGGCGGCCTTCCCGCACTCATCCATGCGCTGCTCTTTCTTCGAGGATCGCCGCGATATCGCTGCGCGCGCGCGTGAGGGCCGCGTCGACGCTCTCGGCCTGTTCGGGGCTGAGGCCGGCGCGCCGGGGCAGGCCGAGCTCGAAGCGGTCGAGCAGCCTGCCCAGGGTCACGCGCGGTGGCCGGGCGTGCGCGCGGCGGGAGATGTCTCGCCAGCTCGGCCCGAGGTCGCGGCCGTCGAGCTCGGCGGTGCCCGCCGCGGTGAGCCGGTAGACACGCAGGCCCTCGCGCTCGTCCGACGTGATGAGGCCGGACTCTTCGAGGGTGACCAGCGCCGGGTAGACCGCACCCGGGCTCGGGCGCCACTGGCTGCCGACCCGGCGCTGCAGCTCCCGCATGATCGCGTAGCCGTGCCCCTCGCCGAGCGAGGCGATCACGGAGAGGAGAGCCAGCTTGAGCTCTCCGCGGTTGAACACGCGAGGCATGAGGCGTCCGGGGCCGGGGGTGGGTGGAGAGGCCGTGTCGCTTGCGGCCGATGTCGATTTTAACGTAATAGTTACGTTGAGGTCAACTCGAGGGCGCCGGAGCGGCTGCGCCGCCGGCGCTCAGAAGAGCGAGCGGATCGCCTGGCCGGCGAGGTAGACGCCGGCGGCGACGAGTGCGGCGGCAGGGAGGGTGAGGACCCAGGCGGTGGCGATGTTGCCGGCGACGCCCCAGCGCACGGCCTTGAGCCGCCGGGTGGCCCCGACCCCCATGATCGCTGCGGTGATCGTGTGGGTGGTCGACACGGGGAAGCCGAAGTGCGTCGCGACCTGGATCACCGTGGCGGCGCTGGTCTCCGCCGCGAACCCGTGGATCGGATCGAGCTTGATCACCTTGGAGCCGAGCGTGTGCATGATTCGCCAGCCGCCGGAGTACGTGCCGAGCGCCATGGTGATGGCGCAGGCCAGCTTGACCCAGAGCGGGATGGTGAAGGTGTCGATCTGACCGCTCGACACGAGCGCGAGCGTGATGACGCCCATCGTCTTCTGGGCGTCGTTGCCGCCGTGCGCGTAGGCCATGAACGCGGCGGAGAAAGGCTGCAGACGACGGAACGTGCGGTTCACGGGCGCGAGCGGGCGCCGGCGCACGATCCACATAAGGATCGTCATCAGCAAGAACGCCGCCGCAAAGCCGATCACCGGGGAGAGCACCATCGGCAGGATGATCTTGTCGACCACGCCGCTCCATTCCACGCCCGATACGCCGACCGCGGCGAGCATCGCCCCGATGAGCCCGCCGAACAGAGCCTGGGACGAGCTGGACGGAAGCGCGAAATACCAGGTCGTGAGGTTCCAGACGACGGCTCCGACAAGTGCGGAGAGCACCAACGGCAGCGTCACCAGGTTCGTATCCACGATCCCCTTGCCCACGGTGCTCGCCACGTTCGTCGAGACGAGGGCTCCGAACAGGTTGAAGGCGGCCGCCATGAGGACCGCGACGCGAGGCGAAAGCGCGCGCGTCGAGACCGAGGTGGCGATCGCGTTGGCGCTGTCGTGGAAGCCGTTGGTGTAATCGAAGACGAGCGCCAAGACGACGATCGTGATGAGGATGACCACGGTCTGGGCTCAGGTCAGTTGTGCTTGAGGACGATGCTCTCGATGACGTTGGCCACGTGCTCGCACTCGTCGATGGCGGCCTCGAGGATCTCGTAGATGTCCTTCCACTTGATGATGTCGGTGCACTTCATGTCGCCGTCGAACAGGCCGGCGATGGCTTCGCGAAGGATGCGGTCGCCGTCGTTCTCGAGGCTGTTGATGGCGATGATGCGCTCGTCGAGGCCCTTGGGCTTCTCGAGGTTGTCCATGCACTCCTTGAGCAGCGGGGTGGCCTTGGCGATGACCTCGGCCTGGCGACGCGCCTGGTCGGTGATCTCGCCGACGCGGTACAGCATCACCATGTCGACGGCGGCCTCGATGTTGTCGAGGATCTCGTCCGTGGTCGCCACGAGGTCGTAGATGTCCTCGCGGTCGATGGGCGTGATGAACGACTTGTTGAGCTTGCGGATGATGTCGTGCACGATCTTGTCGCCGACGTGCTCGTGCTCGAGGATCGAGGCCGCGATGCCCTTGCGGTCGCCGTCGTCCATGAACTTGGGAAGCAGCTGCGCGGCGGCATCGAGGTTTGCCGCGAGCTCTGAGAACAGTCGGAAGTAGTCGTGTTCCTTGGGAACCAGACTGAGTCTCACACGGGCTCCTTTCCCCTACCTGCCCTGTGCCGCGCGTAATGCTATACGGATTGAAGCGGGGCGCAACCCCCGTTAGGCCCGCCACCCGATAGTGCCCGCGGACGCCCCTGGGCCACCGTCTACGGGCGGATGCCCGCGTGTCGCTCGCGCGGGCGACGGTCGTTTCTGGCGCCGGCGGCGGCGGCGGCGGAAGGTTTCCCCCTCGCTCCGTTCCGGTCGGCGCCGTGGGCCGACGTGAGCGTCGCCGACGCCACCGTCGATCCGGCCGCCGTCTCGATCATCACGATCAAGGCCGATGCCTGGACGACGACCGTGCGCGTTCCGCAGCCAGGAAGCCACCATTGCCTGCCGCCCCTGAGGGCCCGATCCGCTGCCCTCCCGAGTGTGAAGCTCGCGCGGTTTCGGTAGAGTGCTCCTCGATGGGAGCCGACCACGACGCATACTTCGAGGAGGTCGAGGCGCGCTTCGAGAACGCGCACGACCTCGACCTCGGGCTCGAAGAGGAGTTCCAGATCCTCGACCGTGAGACGCTCGCGCTCACCGGCGCCTTCGAGGTGCTGCGCGACTCGGCGCCGCAGCGCCTGCGCGAACGGATCGCCGGCGAGCTGCTCACCTCGGAGATCGAGGTCAGCACGCCGCGCACACTTGCACTTCGGGCAGGCGGCGAAGCAGCTCCTGCTCAACCGCGCCGAGCTGTTCGCGCACGCCGACGACCAGGGCTACGCCCTCGGCGCGACGGGCACCCATCCCTTCTCGGGCTGGAAGGACCAGCAGATCATCGACACGCCTCACTACCGGCTGGTCGAAGACCGGCTCAAGTACGTGGCCTGGCGCAACAACACCTGGGCGGCGCATGTGCACGTCGGCGTCCGTGGCTGCGACCGCGCCGTCGCCGTCTGCGACGCGCTGCGCACCTACCTGCCGCACCTGCTCGCCCTCTCCGCCAACTCGCCGTTCATCGAGGACGTGTGGACCCGCTTGCACTCGGTGCGCACGCAGACCTTCGTGCGCATGTTCCCGCGCTGCGGCATCCCCGACGTCTTCGGCACCTGGGCCGAGCACCGGCACTTCTACGAGGAGCTCATCGACACCAACTGCATCCAGGAGTTCACGCAGATCTGGTGGTCGGTGCGGCCGCACCACCGCTTCGGGACCGTCGAGGTCCGCATCTGCGACGCGCAGACCGAGGCGTGGGAGAGCCTGGCCATCTCGTCGCTCACCGTGGGGCTCATCGCCCACCTCTCGCGCATCTACGACGAGGGACTGCCGCTGCCGATCCTCGAGACTCGATACGTGGAGGAGAACCTGTGGCGGGCGATCCGCTACGGGCTGGACGGCAAGCTGGTGGACTGGGCGATGGGCGAGGAACTGCCGGCCACCGACGCGGTGCGGCATCTGGTCGAGCTGGCGGCGCCCTACGCCGACGGCATCGGCCTGAGTCCGCACCTGGCCGACGTGGAGCGCATGCTGCGGGACGGCAACGGCGCCCAGCAGCAGTCCCGAGCTCACGTGGAGGGAAAGAGTCTGCACGAGGTGTTCGCCGGCACGGTGGCCGATGCGCACCGCAGCTCGGTGGCGCCCGCGTCAGGGACGAGGGAGAGGTGAGATGAGCGAACCGAACGACCGGGGCCGGATGGTGTCAGACGAGGAGCGGGCCAGGGCGCTGCTGGAGCAGCTCAAGGGCGTGCACGCGGTGGACATCGGCCGCGACATGGTCATCGCCGCGGTCAACTTCAGCTATCCCAAGCTCGGCCTCTCCGACGAGACACATGCGGTGCGCGACCTGAACGACGTGCGCGTCTCCATCGAGCTGATCCGCGCGATCCTCGAGGTGCTGGAGCGAGAGCACGCCGCCGAGAGGACGAGCGACCTGCGCGACACGCTCGCGCAGATGCAGCTGGCCTACGCGCACGCGGTGCAGCTGGCCAACGCCGAGCGGGCGGCGGCCGCGGGCGAGCCGGACCGGCCGGCGCCGGCGCGTCGGACGACGCAGCCGCCGCGGGCGAAGCCGCTCCGGCGACGGCGACGGCCGAAGCGCAGGAGCCTCAAGACGAACCGCCGGCGCGGAAGAAGCCGGCGGCCGGCGCCAAGACGACCGGGGTGAAGAAGCCGGCCGCTAGGAAGACGGCGGCGAAGAAGCCGGCGGCGAAGAGGAAGCCCGCGGCCAAGAAGAAGCCGGCCGGTGACAGCTGATCAGCCTCCGAAGACGAGCTGACGAGGGGGGCGCCGACGAGCTGGGGAAACGGCTCGGATGTCGGAGATCAGGCGCACCGCTCACGAGCCCGCGTAACCGAGCTGACGAGGGGGCGCCGTAGGCGCACCGGTCTGCCGGCGTCAGACGCCGGACAGCGCCCAGAAGCGCGACTCGTCGAGCTGGTCGCCGGGCTCGACGACGATGAACTCCTCGTCGTGCGGCCCGGTCACCAGCTTCTCGAGAAAGCGCAGCGATCCGGTGAGGTTCTCCAGCGGCAGGTCGTAGAAGCGGCTCACCTTCTCCAGGTACTCACGCTTGTCCTCGAGCCCGCGGACGCCCGGTGTCTCGATGACGGCCACGCGGGTGTAGTGCTCCATGATGAGCCGCGCCACGTACGCCGCCTTCTCCTCGCCGTACTTGGGGACGATCGCCAGGTACTCCTTGTACGGGTCGTCGATGAAGTCGACCCACCCGCGCGTGTAGTAGTAGGTCCCGGGCTGGGCGCCGTGCTCTTCGAGGTAGCGGGCCCGTGAGCCCAGGAGCAGGGAGATGCAGTCGTCGGCAGCCGGCAGCACGAGGCGGTGGTCGCCCCCGCGCAGGCCCACAGTGCCGTTGCTGCAGCGGCCGCACGAGAGGTAGATGTCGCAGGCGCCTGGCGTCCCGTCGATGCGCTCCTGGAGCGCCGCGCGCAGCCGGTCCGGGTAGTCGTGCAGGGCGCCGTCGACGAACTCGACCTCGAGGCCGCGGCCGTCTTGAGCCAGCACGGCCTCGATCTCGTTGCGGAGCACCTCGCAGCTGACGATCTTCGGCGCTGAAGTCATGCCGGTATGGTAACAGGACAAAGATGGTCCTGTCGCTCCGGCCTTCGACGCCCTCGCGTGACCGGCTGAGACGCTCGCGGCGTGTACGCCGTCCGCTGGCCTGCGGTAGCATTGGCGTTCGCGACCCGCCAAGACATCGTCGCGCGCGGCCACCTGACAGGATCGCGCGCGCTGTGACCATGAGGAGGACCACCGTGAGCGTCGACAAGCTGCTCGTCGCCGGCGCCGGCCAGATGGGCGCCGGCATCGTCCAGGTGTCCGCCGTCGCCGGCATCGAGGTCGTCATGATCGACGTCGCCGACGAGTTCATCGCCCGCGGCATGGCCGGCATCGAGAAGGGTCTCGGCCGGCTGGTCGAGAAGGGCCGCATGGAAGCCGCCGCCCGTGACGCCGCGCTGGCGCGCATCACCACCGGCACCGACATGGCGGCCGGCGCCGATGCCGACCTGTTCATCGAGGCGGCGCCGGAGTCGATGGAGCTCAAGAAGGGCCTCTTCGAGAAGGCGGATGCGACGCTGCGTCCCGACGCCATCATCGCCACCAACACGTCGAGCCTCTCGGTGAGCAAGCTGGCCGCGTTCGTGACCGGCCCCGAGCGCTTTGTCGGCATCCACTTCTTCAACCCCGTGCCGCTCATGGCGCTGGTGGAGGTCGTGCGTGGCGACCAGACGAGCGACCAGACGATGGCTGCCGCCAAGGCGTTCGCCGAGGCCACCGGCAAGACGGCGATCACCGTCAAGGACTCGCCCGGCTTCGTCGTCAACCGCATCCTGTTCCCGATGATCAACGAAGCCGCCAACGCCTACGACGAGGGAGTGTCGAGCGCCGCGGACATCGACACCGGCCTGAAGCTCGGCGCCAACTGGCCGATGGGCCCTCTGGCGCTCGCCGACCTCGTCGGGCTCGATACCACCAAGGCGATCCTCGAGACGCTCGAGCGCGAGCTCGGCGACGGCAAGTACTCTCCGAGCTCGGCGCTGGTCAAGCTCGTGGAGGGCGGCAAGCTGGGCCGCAAGAGCGGCTCCGGCTTCTACGACTACGGGAAGTGACCGCACGGTGAGCCCCCTCCACCGCGGCTACGTCCAGCTGTACACGGGCGACGGCAAGGGCAAGACGACCGCCGCCCTGGGTCTCGTGCTGCGCGCGCTCGGCCAGGAGCTTCGGCCGGCCGTGCTGCAGTTCATGAAGGCCGACCCGAACTGGGGCGAGATCGTCACGCTCAAGAAGCTGGGCGTGCCGGTGCAGCAGTGCGGGCTCGACCACTGGGTGCGCGCCGGCAAGATCTCGGCCGAGGACCGGGCGGCGGCGGCCGAGGGCTTCGACCGCGCGCGGACGCTGGTCGAGAGCGAGGACTACGACGTGGTGGTGCTTGACGAGCTCGTGACCGCGGTCTTCTTCGAGCTCGTTCCGCTGAGCAGCGTCCTCGAGCTCATCGCTGCGAAGCCGGCGGCCGTGGAACTGGTGATCACCGGCCGCCGCGCGCCGGAGGAGCTCGTCGCGGCGGCCGACCTCGCCACGGAGATGCGGCCGCTCAAGCACTACTACGACGCGGGCGTCCAGGCGCGGTCGGGTATCGAGTACTGAGGGAGGCCGCACCGTGACGCACACGCTCATCTATCCGCACACGACGGTCCACAACGCCGCCGGGCACCTCGAGATCGGCGGCTGCGACGTCGTCGACCTCGCGCGCAAGTTCGGCACGCCACTGTTCATCTACGACGAGCAGACGCTGCGCGACCAGTGCCGCGCCTACCGCGCCGCGTTCGGCGCGCACACCGGCCTCTACGAGATCGTGTACGCGAGCAAGGCGTTCAGCTGCCGCGCGATGGCGGAGCTGATCGCGCAGGAGGATCTTTCGCTCGACGTCGCCTCCGGCGGCGAGCTGGCCGCCGCCCGCGCCGCCGGCTTCCCGCCTGCCCGCATCTACTTCCACGGCAACAACAAGTCGCCGGCCGAGATCGAAGCCGGGCTCGACGCCGGCATCGGCCACTTCGTCGTCGACTCGTTCGAGGAGATCGAACGGCTCGAGGCGGCCGCGGCGGCGCGCGACCGGGTGCAGGAAGTGCTCGTGCGCGTCACCCCCGGCGTGCGCCCGAACACGCACGACTTCATCCAGACCGGCCAGCAGGACAGCAAGTTCGGCTTCGGGCTGGCCGACGGGCGCGCGCACGAGGCGGTGCGCCGCCTCAGGGACGCGCCCCACCTGATGCTCGTCGGCGTGCACGCGCACATCGGCTCGCAGATCTTCGCGCTCGACTCGTACCGGCGCGAGGTCGAGGTGCTCTTCGTGGCCATCGACGACTGGCGCCGCGACTTCGGGTTCGAGTGCTGCATCTTCAACATCGGCGGCGGTCTGGGCATCCGCTATACGCCGGCCGACCAGCCGAGCTCGATCTCCGAGTTCGCCACGATCGCCGTCTCCTCCGTGCGCGCCGGGGCGGAGAGGCACGGCCTGGTGATGCCCAAGCTCTTCGTCGAGCCGGGGCGCAGCATCGCCGGCAAGGCGGCCGTCACCGCCTACACGGTCGGGACGGTCAAGGTCATCCCCGGCGTGCGCACCTACGTGGCGGTGGACGGCGGCATGAGCGACAACCTGCGGCCGATGCTCTACGACTCCAAGTACGAAGCGATGCTGGCGAACAAGGCGGAGGCGGAAGCGACGGACGTGGTCACCATCGCCGGCAAGCACTGCGAGTCCGGCGACGTGCTGGTGCGCGACGTGCACATCGCGCCGCCGGAGCCGGGCGACATCCTCGTCACGCCCAGTACCGGCGCCTACGGCTACGCGATGGCCAACAACTACAACGCGCAGCCGCGCCCGGCCGTGGTCATGGTCGGCGGCGGCCGGGCGCGTGTCATCATCCAGCGAGAGACCTGGGACGATGTGCTGCGCCTGCAGCGGCCGCTCGCCCCGTG
>CAWAUK010000043.1:0-5978 GCA_963784975.1 uncultured Thermoleophilia bacterium
CCGCCCGCCGCGCCGTTCTGCATCTGCCATCTGAGGATGGCGGGTGAGGGGCCGGACGTGGGCGGGAAGAGGGTGCGGAGAAGAGCCGAGGCGGCTGGAGAACGGCGACGTCAAACGTGACGATGAATGCGCCAGTCCGAGCCGCGCCGTCCGCACTCACGCCGGCCGAGGAACACCGCGATCAGCAATGGTGTCGCACGACGTACTTGAACTCACGCGAGACCCCCGACGTCAGTCGGCCCAGACCTCGAGATCAAGACCGGGCACGCGGGCGAACTCGCGCACGTGGGCGGTGACCATGGTCAGCCCATGGGCGACGCAAGTCGCGGCGAGCCAGAGGTCGTGCGGCCCGATGAGCGCGCCGGTTTGGCGCAGCTCTGCCCACAGCTGCGCGTGTGCCCGCGCGCAGGCGAGGTCGACGGAGAGCAGCGGGAAGCGCTCGAGGATGCCCTCGACGAAGGCCGAGCGCCGGGCGCGCACGTCCGGCTGGGTTGGCCGGTGCACGCCGTGGAGCAGCTCGCTGGCGGTCACCACCGAGAGGAACGCCTCTTCTTCACCGTGACGGGCAACGTGCGGCTCGAGGTCGAGGCGTTCGCGCTCGGCCTCGATCAGGATGCTGGCGTCGATCAGGACTGCCATGCGTCGCGTGCCTCGCCGAACTCGCTGCGCGATGCCGCGAGGTCCTCGGCGAAGTCGCCGGCCTCGGCCGCGGTCAGCCGCGGCAGGGACGCGAGCAACGCCGGCAGTTCGGAGAGGCGCGCGCCGGCGGGCAGAGGGCGGAGCTCGGCGAGTGGCTTCCTGCCGCGCAGAAGCGTGAACGACTCGCGCCGGTAGGCGACGCGGTTGACGTACTCGGCGAAGTTGCGGGCGACCTGGGCGACTGTCACGCTACGCCTGGGGTTCCGCCGAACGCGCCGCGCGTAACCTGCGCGGGCCACGCTCCCACCGGCGTGTATCGGCTGCCGTGAGTTGAGACGCCCTGGACATCTGCTCGATGCGCCTGTTCGACGGGAGTCCCCTACCGGGTTTGGGCAATGGCGATGACCACGTTTCCCCGCTTGTGTCCCTCGTCGACGTACCTGTGAGCCTCGGCGAGCTCCTCCAGCGAATAGGATCGGTCGATGACAGGCCTGACCTCGCCTTGTCGCGCCAACTCGCCAAGCAACCTCAGGTCCTCGACAAGCAGCTTCGGCCTTCCATCGTCGACCGAGAGACGCTTGCCGCGAGAGACCAGTGCCCGGTCGCTGTGGCGCAGCCCCGCCGCGCTCTTCCTCTTCCCGACCGCGTCGAGGATCAAGTCGTAGCGCTGTTCACGCGCGGTGAAGTCCTCTCTCGTGTAGTCGACCACCGTCGTCGCGCCCAGAGACCGCACCAGCGCCAGGTTCGCCGTGCTGCACACTCCCGTCACCTCTGCACCGAAGTGCCTGGCAAGCTGCACCGCCAAGGTCCCGACCGCCCCGGAGGCGCCGTAGACCAGGACCGCTTGGCCGGTCTGGACGTCGGCTCGACGCAGGCAGGAGAGCGCGAGGAGACCGCCGTACGGAATGGATGCAGCTTCCTCGTCGGTCAGGTTGGCCGGTCGCGCTGCAATCAGCCCGTCTTCGGGCCAGCACACGTAGTCGGCGTAGGTGCCGAAGAGATGCCGGTTGAACCCGAACACCCGGTCGCCCACTTCGAACGATCTGACGTCCGGCCCGACCGCATCGACCTCCCCTGAGAGCACCATGCCGAGCACATTGCGCCGCGGTGCGGTCCAGCCGAGGGCGATCCGGGCCATCATCCGATACGCGAAGCTGAGGTCGAGCCCCCGGACGTAGCAGTCGCTCGACGTCACAGCCGTCGCAAAGATGCGAATGCGCAGTTCGTTCTTCCGCGGAGTCGGGGTCTCCAGCTCCTCGAGCCGGAGGACTTCAGGTGGACCGTACCTCGTGCAGATGACCGCTCTCATGCGCTTGTTCGCCTCACTCGTAGCGGGTCCACATGCTGAGCGCCTTGACGACGTGCTCGTCGGTGAGCGCCTGGTAGACGAGGCGATGCTGCTCGATGCGCTTGCTTGCGGTCACCCACCGACGCGCTCTTCCCACCGGCGCGGGTCGCGGCGCACGTGCATGCAGGCGACCACGCTGATGAGCTTGGGAGTAGCGACGAAGTAGATGCCGCACGGAAAGCGGCGCAGCAGCCCACGGCGCGATTCGTGGTAGACCAGCGGGAAGCGCTCGGGCATGCGGGCGATCTCGGCGAGTGTGACATCGACGGCGCGCAGGAACTCGGTGCCGAGGCCGGGGGAACGCCGCTCGTACCACAGCGCCGCGCCGGTGATGTCGCCCTCGGCGGCCGCACGGGCGACGAGCCGCGCCGTCATTCGGCCTTGTCGAGCCGCTCCTGGATGCGCCCGCGCACGACCTCCCAAGGGTCGCCGGCCTCAGGGTCGCGGGCGAGCTGGGCGAAGCGCTGGTCGAGCTCAGTCGCCTGCGCCTCGGTGAGCGGTAGCCCGCCGGTCTCGGCAGCGACGCTGTCCCAGAGGTCCTCGGCGAGCTGGATGCGCTCGGCGAGGGAGAGCTTGGCGATATCGAGGTCGGTGGTGCGCATGTCGACAGTCTCCACCGCGCGCCCGGCGGGTGCAACACCCGAGTGGTGACATCGGCCTCACCACCTGTGTACCGCCAGCTAGCCAATCTGCAGGAGGTCACCTCCGTGGGCGCGAGCGACGCGCCGTTCGACACGTCGATGTTCCGTCTGCAGGGTCGAACGGAGTTGGCGGGCGACTGAGCACGACGACCGGCTGACGCGGGCCCCCAGCGCCGCCCTTCGATGCGGGCAAGACTCGGAGCCACGTCGCTGATACGGTGCCGACGAGGGACCTTCGCGGCAGAGAGCGACGGAACTCATCAGCAGGAGCGGACAGGTACGAGCATGGAGGACTCCTTTCGCGCTCGCGTCAGGGCAGGGGACGCCGACGCCTTCGTCATGCTGTTCGACGGCCACGCGCGCGCGATCTATCGCTACGCCTGCCGTCTGACCGGCGATCCGACGGGCGCTGAGGATGTCGTGGCGCAGACTTTCCTCGAGGCCTGGCGCCTGCGAAGAAAGGTCCGCCCGGAGGGCGGCAGCCTCGAGCCCTGGCTCTACGGCATCGCGACCAACGTGCTGCGCAACGCGCGCCGTTCGGCGAGGCGGTACCGAGACGCCCTGAGCCGCATCCCGGATCCCGAGCCGACTCCTGATCACGCCGACGCTCTCGCACGGCGTGCCCGCGAGAAGGAGGAGCTCGCCGCCGCGCAGGTCGCACTACGCGCGCTTCGGCCCGCCGAGCGCGAGGTCGTGGCCCTGTGCGTCTGGTCGGGGCTCAGCTATGCCGAGGCTGCGGAGGCGCTCGGCGTGCCGGTCGGCACGATCCGCTCGCGGCTCTCGCGGGCGAAGTCCCGGTTGCAGGGTCTCGCCCGAGACGAGCTGCTCACGATCGGCCGCGCGACGGAACTTCCGGCGGTCAGCGGACAGGGAGCAAGTGACAGGAATCGCGCCGCGGGATCGGCGAAGGAGAGGGAGTGATGGACGCTCATCCGCCTGAGGACGACCAGGGCATCGGGGTGAAGGCCGTCGCGCGGCTGCTGGCGGCGCCACCCGTCCCGGAGCTCTCCGACGATCGGCTTCGCGAGTTGCGCGGCCGCATGAGGGAGGAGATCCGCAGCCGCCGCCCGCGTCGCCGTCGTCGCCTGATCGCGGTGGCGGTGGCCCTCGGTGCGGCTGCCGCGGCAGTATTTGCCGGAGTTAGCCTTGGGACGGACTCCGCCTCTCACAGGCCGCCGCCGAAGGTGCTCCAGGTGACGCCGCTCGACGGCAGCCCCATGCCCACCCCGACGCCGTACCCGACGAACGCCGCCGGCCAGACCTACGGCGGCGCCCAGCAGGGCGCTGAGGCCGACCTTCAGTCGGTCGTCGGCGAGGGCGGCATACACGGCTACTGCTGGAGTAGCGACCTCAACGGGCCGATGTTCACGAGCCAGAACCTGGAGGAGGCGCGCTGGATGACGCCTGCAAGGCAGAGGAGAGCCATTCCCGTCTACCAAGCCGACGGCGTGACGCAGGTGGGCGTCTTCGGCGACGTCTCGGTGCCGCAACCGCCGGTCTGGCTCTTCGACCAGATGAAGGGCCTGGCGAGCAGCGCGGGCGACGCCAACGCCTGGGCGTGGTGGACGCTGACGACCGCCGAGAAGGCGGCCGCCGCGACCGGCAACTCGACGACGGAGATGACCGACCCCGAGAGGCCGGTGTACCTCGCCATCCTCCTCGGCGACTTCACCAAGTGGCTGTGGTCACTGCCGGAAGGCGCGTCAGCGCCCGAGTACAGCTGGATCTATGAGGTGATCGGCGGCGACTCGCACGAGGTCGGCGGCAGCGGTGCCAGCGCCAGGCCGTTTGAGGCGGCCAGGGGGATCGACCTGAACCTCGTAGGGCTGCGCGACCGGATCAGGATGTGAGAGCCGGCCCCGGCCGCGCTCGGGATCGCCGGGCGGCGCGAGAGCCAGGACGCAGAGCCCACGGCTGCTCGACCAGGACTCGCAACGTCCTCTCTTCGGTCAGAGCGACCGGCCGTTCGTCACTTCAGGTCCTCAGCTCCTTCCGCCGCAGGGGCCGATCAGGCTCGACGGCGACTGACCGACGCAACGACTGCGCGACGGACCCAGACGCTTCGTCCCGAAGCCAACGCTTGGCGTCTTACGGCCCGGGGAAGGCATCTGGCGACGGTCACCTTCGCGCAAAGGAGTCAGGCCATGCTGTGCAGTCTCGCCACCAAGCTGGACCAGGGACAGCTCGCCGAGATCTCGTCGCTCGAGAAGCAGCTCGGCGTTCCGATCCTCGCCTTCGCCTGCCACCAGATGGACGCGGCGCCCATCGACACCGCGCAGATCGACCGGCTCAAAGAGCTGGAGGACAAGCTGGGCGTCGCCCTCGTGGCCGTGAAGCACTAGGGAAGAGGCCTGCCGGCGTGGCCGCGGCCCGGCGCGCCCTCAGCGCTTCTCAGCGCCCCGCGACTTTCGGCTCCGTCAGCTGGCTGCAGCCGGCGATCTTCGCCGCGGGAGTCGCCGTGACCGGCCTCGCGATCGTCGCCCTGCGCGGCCTGCGGGCGCAGGCTCCGTCGCCACCGCCTGAGTCTCCTTGACACAGGCGTTGCCCTGAGTGACGGCGCCAGAGCAGCGGCCGGGCCCCGAGGTGAGCGTTTCTGTTCGTCTCGAGGCCCGGCCGCTTACGTTTCCCCACTTTTTGCGTGCGCCGATGTTCGACATTTTGTGACATACAGCACAAGCCTTTACCAACGGTTGCGCCATGTCGTACAGTCGCGCACACTTACATCTCGGATACCCCCCTAGGTTCCGTCAAGGGCGACGTCGCTTGCTCGGCGATCGTCCCCCCGGCGGGACACGGCGCGAGGAGACATCTATGGAGCAGCTGGCCCTGATCGTCCCGGGCATGTGGGCCGACCATCACGTGATCGCCGTCCGCGGTCTCTTCCAGGAAGAGGAAGGGATCCGGGTCACCAGCGCGAGCGCGATGGACGCGACGCTTCGTCTCGAGTACGACCCAGCGAAGACCGACCCACAGCGCATCATCGCGCGGCTCGAGAAGGGCGGCTACGCCACCGGCGAGCATCCCGATGCCGACGCACCACCGACGGACAAGCCGGCGTGGCTCACGGCCGGCGTGCGCGTCACCACCACCGATCCGGTCGACCTCACCATGTCGGGCGACCACCGCAAGTACTGATCGCCGATCGACCTGTGCGCATCCCCCCGTCCACGATCCGTCCGGTCCCCCCGGGCCGCGCACGTCGCGCGGCCTGCACCCGGGCGTGAAGGAGTCGTCTCATGGATGACAAGAGCAACGACGACGTCAAGCCGGTAGCCGCCAAGAGCATCGATCCCGCAGCTATCGAGATGCTGGCGCACGCCGACGAGTGCGGTATCGGCACGGCGTTCAGC
>CAWAUK010000044.1:0-156395 GCA_963784975.1 uncultured Thermoleophilia bacterium
CAGGACAACGGCGCCGGCGAGCACCGCGCCGCCTGATCCGAACACGGGTAGGATGACCGTGCCATGGCACGGTTCATCACCCCCGAGCAGGCGCGGCGCTTCTACGACCGCATCGGCCGCGGCCAGGACGTGCGGCCGATCTCCGAGCGCCGCGCGCTCGACGCGCTCGCGGCGCACGGCGATTTCGCGCATGCCCAGGCCGTGGTCGAGTTCGGCTGCGGCACGGGGCGGTTCGCCGCCCGGCTGCTCCGTGAGGGGCTGCCGGGCGGCGCGACCTACCTCGGGCTCGACGTGAGCCCGCGCATGGTCGCGCTGGCGCGTGCGGCCGTGGCCGCGTGGGCCGGCCGCGCGAGCATCCAGCTCACGGACGGTCACGTCCGGCTGCCGGCGCCCGACTCCTCGAGCGACCGTGTCGTCAGCACGTACGTGCTCGACTTGCTCAGCCCCGCCGACGCGGCCGCGTTCGTCACGGAGGCGCGCCGGGTGCTGCGGCCCGGGGGGCTGCTCGCCCTGGCGAGCCTCGCCCCCGGCCGCACGGCGCCGGCGCGCCTCGTCAGCCGCCTCTGGCAGGCCGTCTGGAGTCTGAACCCGGCGCTGCTCGGCGGCTGCCGGCCGCTCCAGCTGCGCACGCTGCTGGACCCGGCGGACTGGGACCTCGTCGCCGGGTCCACCGTCACCGACTGGTTCCTGAGTTCTGACGTCCTGGTCGCGCGCCGACGCTGAGCGCGTGTAGGCTTTCCCCGCGGTCGACGAGGGAGAGAACCGGATGGATGCGAACGAGTTCCGCAAGCTGGGTCACGAGCTGATCGACTGGGTCGCCGACTACCGCGAGCGCATCGTCGACTACCCCGTGATGAGCCCGGTGCGTCCGGGCGAGGTGGCGGCGCGGCTGCCCGCCCAGCCGCCACAGCAGCCCGAGGGGCTCGGCGACATCGTCGCCGACCTCGACCGCGTCGTGATGCCGGGCATCACGCACTGGAACCACCCCGGGTTCCTGCACTACTTCCCCAGCAACAGCGACCTCTCGTCGGTGCTCGCCGACCTCGTTTCCTCCGGGCTCGGCGTGCAGGGCATGAGCTGGCAGACCAGCCCCGCCGCCACCGAGGTCGAGGACGTCGTCATGGAGTGGCTGCGCGTGATGGTGGGGCTGCCGGACACGTTCACCGGCGTGATCGAGGACACCGCCAGCACGTCCACCTTCACCGCCTTGCTCTGCGCCCGCGAACGGACCTCGGCGTTCTCCCAGAACCGCGGCGGCCTGCAGGCCGAGGAGGCGCCGCTCGTGGTGTACGCGAGCGACCAGGCGCACAGCTCGGTCCCCAAGGCGGCGCTGCTCGCCGGCTTCGGCGCCGAGCACCTGCGCCTTATCGAGACCGACGACGAGCACGCGCTCCGGCTGGACCTGCTGGAGCAGGCGATCGACGACGACCTCATGGCCGGCCGCCGGCCCTGCGCCGTGGTGGCCGCGGTCGGGACGACCGCCACCACGGCGCTCGACCCGGTGGCCGGCATCGCCGGTCTCTGCGAGCGCTACGGCCTCTGGCTCCACGTCGACGCGGCGCTCGCCGGCACGGCCATGATCTGCCCCGAGTACCGCTGGATGTGGGCGGGCGTCGAGGCCGCCGACTCCGTGGTCTTCAACCCGCACAAGTGGCTGGGCACCGGCTTCGACCTCTCCGCCTACTACGTCCGCGACCCCGAACATCTGGTGCGCGTGATGAGCACCGACCCGAGCTACCTGCGCACGGCGCAGGACGGGCTCGTGCGCAACCTGCGCGACTGGGGCATCCCGCTCGGCCGCCGCTTCCGCTCGCTCAAGCTGTGGTTCCTGCTGCGCTCCGAGGGCGTCGAGGGGCTGCAGGCACGCATCCGCCGGGACGTCGACAACGCCGCCTGGCTGGCGGAGCAGGTGATGGCGGCGCCGGAGTGGGGACTCATGGCGCCCGCGCCGCTTCAGACCGTGTGCCTGCGGCACGTGCCGCCGGCGCTCGCCGGCGACGAGGAGGCGCTCGCGGCGCACAACGCCGCGCTCGTCGAGCGCGTCACCGCCGACGGCGACTACTACTTCGGCACGTCGCTGCTGAAGGGCCGGCTCATCATCCGCATCTCGGTCGGCGCCCAGCCTACCGAGCGCGAGCACGTGGCCGGGGCCTGGGCCGCGCTGCAGGAGGCCGCGGGCAGCGCGAACGCGGCCTGAGCCGACGCCTGGGTGGCGTCGCCGCAGCCTCCCGGCTACCCTCGTGCCGGAGAGCTTCGCGCACCCGGCGCGAAGGTCTTCGCGCAGGCCGGCGCCTCGGCGCCGGCCTGTCCAGCGTTCAAGAAGCGCCCAGCCGCGCCGATACCCCGAACAGTGAGCACCCAGGGCAGCGACATGGTCGGAGACGCATCCAACCCCCGCACGGACATTCGTGGCACGAGATGCCGCGCCGCACGGCCGCGGCCGGCGCGGCCCTGCTCGTCCTCCTCCTGGCGGCGCTCGTCGTGGCCGCCGCAGCCGCCCCGCGCGCGGCGGCCGCTCCCTCCCTTTACGACCTGCAGAAGGAGGCCAAGCGCACGCGCAGCGAGATGGCGAACCTGCAGGGCGAGTTGCAGAGCGTCGGGCAGAAGCTGGTCGCGGCGCAGGCGAAGCTCGACGAGGTCAACCAGCGTCTCGTGCGCTCGCGCATCGACCTCAGACGCGCCGAAGACGCGCTCGAGATGCAGAGCGAGATCCTCGCCCGGCGAGCGGCCACCCTGTACAAGACCGGCGACCTCGACTGGTTCGACATCATCTCCAGCATCCAGAGTCTCGCCGACATCGACACGATCCGCTCGCTGCAACAGGCGATCGCCGATCAGGACCGCCTCTCGGAGAACGAGGCCCAGCGCCTCGCGCGCGAGGCGCGGCGGCTCGAGCGCCAGGTGGAAGCAGACCACGAGGAGGCGGTTACCGCCGCGCAAGAGGTCCAGAACCAGAAGATCGAAGTCGACCAGAAGCTCGCCGAACGCACCGCGATCCTCCAGGACGTGACCAAGCGCATCAAGAAGATCCTCGCCAGCGGCGGCCTCGGAGCCGCGCTGCGGATGGCGAAGAACGGGCAGTTCACGCAGCTCACCTGGGCGCAGGCGCTCCTCATGGCGATGCGCCTCCCCGTGACCGCCGACAACGTCGCCGCCGTCACCGCCTGGGAGATGGCCGAGGGCGGTCACTGGTACAACACCGCCTACTACAATCCACTGAACACGACGCAGAGCATGCCGGGCGCCACCGTGTTCAACTCGGTCGGCGTCAAGGCCTACACCAGCTGGAAACAGGGCCTCCAGGCGACCGTCATCACGCTGAAGAACGGCTACTACGGCGGCATCATCGAGGCGCTGCGCCGCGGCAACGACTCCACGGCCGTGGCCGCGGCCGTCGGCGCCTCCCCCTGGGGCACCGGGAACTTCAGCCACCTGCTCTGAGCACCCCAGCCATGGCTTGCGTGTGACGACGGGTCTGGGCGAGCATCGATCCCCCTCTCCGGGGCCGGCTACCCCCAACCCAGCCCGCAGCGCCGGCAACGAGAATCAGAGGCGAACAGCGAGGCCGCACGGCGCTCCGCGGGCCATCGAGTCTTCACAGCGTGCGCCGCGCGGGCACCAGCTTGTAGGGCACCTCTACCCCGAGCTCCGCGGCGCTCGCCTTCACCTGCTCCTGCCACGCGTTCATGGCGACCATGAACTCCGCGTCGGCGCGACGCATGGCAGGCGTCACCGCCGGGGTCTTGAACTGAGTCAGTCGCCCTGCAAGATCACGATAGGCCTGTGTGAGGGCCAGTGCCGCCTCCGTCAGACGGCTGTGGGCAACGGCCAGATCAGGAGGGACTTGGTGAAACGAGTACACTGCCCCCCGCTGAGTCTCTTGCGAGTTCCAGAGTCTGGTCGCTCGGTCAAGGGCGGAGGCGGCTACATGAGCCTTTCGTATCGCGCCAGAGCGTGTTCCATTGAGCTGCGTCGAGCCCACATCGAGCCCTTCCATGGCCGACACGGAGTCACGCCAGTGACTGTAGGCGGTGGAATTGAGGTAGGATGCGAGCTGCTGCGGCGGCGTGCTCGGAGGCGCCACCGGAATCGGCGACGCCCCGCATGCGCTGAGCGTCAAGACGCATGCAGCCACGGCAAGAAGAAACACGAGCCGTCGCCCAACAGGCAACCCATTGCCGTGGACGATCCCTCTCATCCAGACTGTCTCCGTGCGCGGTTCTGTCTCGCGCCTTCGGCCAGCACTCTTCCCATCCCGCTCGCTGGCACGAAGACCGGCGGTAGGCTTCCGGGCTTCTGCCTCATGGCATGAAGTCCCAAGGATAAAGGCGACTGCCCCAGACCTTACTGCCGTTTCCGCCGTCGTAGATGTAGACCAGGTCCCATTCCTTGCGCGTCGGGTCGCCGGTTGCGACGCCCCCGACTCGCACAACTGTATCTTGGCCGCTCGTGGCCACGTAGGTCCAGGCCCCCGAGGTGAGGTCATAGGCGATCACGTCCCAGTCGTAGGGCGGCCCCATCGCGTAGATCGCTGAGGCCTGCCAGGCGACCACCTCCTCTCCGCCGGATTCGGCGATGCTCGGCTGGGTGTTCAGGTAGTAGTGCAGGTCCTGGCTCGGGTCGTCGTGCACCTCGAGCGGCTTGCTGATCTCGATCAGCGGGCCGCACGTGTGTGAGGCGAGGTCGAGCACCTTGCCCTGGATGTCGCGACGGGCCCCAGCGGTGTTGGATGAGGCACTCCACACCACCGTGTAGCCGCAGTAGGCCGGGGTCGCCGAGTCCCAGTGATTACCCTGGCCGTCGGTGTAGGCGTTCACGAGGAACTGACTCGAGGTGCGTGCGACTGGATCGACGGCGGCGGCGTAGACGTCGAAGGGCGGCGTGCTCGAGCTAGCGCGACCGTCGGCCCAGACGACGCCGTAGATGCCCGTGCCGCGCTCCTGCGCGACCGACGGCTTCACTTGCGGGCCTGCCGCCTGGCAGATGGGGAACTCGGTCCCCAGCGAGTGCGTAGCGGGATCGATGTAGCGGCCCCAGAGGTCGACGCCCGTCGACGTGATGCTGCGTGAGTCCTCCCAGACCACGAGGTTGCCGCAGATGCGGGGGTTGTGCTGGTCAGAGCCTCTCGTGCAGATCGCGTAGGCCGAGCCCGAAGTGAGGTCCTTGGCCCAGATGTCGTTGTTGGTCTCATAGACGAGCGTGTTGCCACAGACCGCTCCGGGGAGGCCCAACGATGACGGCGGGATTGCGGATTCACCGTGGTCCGGGGCGAAGTCCAGGAGATCCTTGAAATAGAGGCGATAGGTGCTGTGGACATCCCGGTTGTCCCTGAAGACCACCCACCTCGGCTCTGCCTGATCGGCGTTCAGCACCGCCCCGATGACCGGGAGAGTCTGAGTTGAGCCGGCGACGCTGGCAACAGGGAAGGCACGCTTGTTGCCGTAGATCTGAAGGTCCCAGCTAACGAGCTCCGCTTGGATGGCCTCGCCGTCGTGACGTTGGCGCACCGTGAGATGCCACGTGCCCCGCGAAGGCTCGCCGAAGTCGCGGAGCGTGCCGAAGCGCCAGGAGTCGAGCATGGCGTTGGGGTCGACTTCCGCGTCGTCGGGCTCACAGCAGGCGAGGATGCTCTCGGTGCCGCTGGGCGCGGTCAGCACAACGTCGAAGTTGGCGAGTTCCGCGTGCGCGCAGTGCACCGTGACGTCGACGTGCTCGACGCGCATGTTGTCCTTGATCGTGATTTCGCTCTCGGCCGGCTCACCGTAGTCGATGGACTGGCCGGGCGAAGCGGAGTCGTCGGCTGTCACCTCCGGTCCTAGCAGCGGCCAGTTCTGAGCTCTCTCGACTGCCGCGGCGGCGTCCAGGCGTCCGAAGCCGAAGTAGTAGTTCACCCAGTGGCCGGCGGTGTTGCGCTGCCAGCTCTCCCAGGGATTCGCCGTGCTCTGGTGGGGCTCGCTGTAGTCGGGAGCCGGATCGTTGGCGTCCGGGTCGCTCGATTCGATGAGGATCCCCTGGACGTCACGCCAGGTGAGGTTGGGGTTGACCTGCAGAAGGTCGGCGACGAGGCCGGAGACCTGGGGGGCGGCGGCGGAGGTGCCGTTGAAATCGTTGCAGTACGGACTGGAGCCATCAACGTAGTTGGTCGTGGTTACGCCGTCCGTACCAACCGCCGCATTCAGCATCACGTTGGCACCGGGTTCTGTATAGTCGGTCCTCTGGCCGGGTGTCGCTTCGCCGGGAACCTCGTCGCCCGTCGATGCACCGACCGCAACCGCGTATCGTGAGTTGGCAAGGCCGCTGTAATTGGAGCTCCAGCCCCCGGAGCTTGAGCCGTCCCCGTTGCCGGCCGCGAACACGTACGCGATGCCTCTCCCGGCTCGGCCAGACGTCGTACCGTTTGCCATGGCGCTCTGGAGGCAACTGGCGCCCTCTGTGAACTGCGGCTCGACGTCTTGATCATGGCCCCAGCTGTTGTTGGAGACGCAGACCGGGTCAGAAGCTCCCCGGTAGAGGGCATTGGCGTAGTCTGAGTCCCACCAGCTGGAGACGACGCGCCGAGCGACGAACTGCGCATCCGGCGCCGCGCCACAGATGCCGGTCCCATTGTTCCCGCGCGCCGCGGCGATGCCCGCCACGCAGGTGCCGTGTGATGCCTGCTCGTCTGTGGGATTGGGGCTCGGATCGCCGTCGCCGTCGATGTAGTCCCAGTCGGGGAAGTCGGAGAAGGGCGGGTAGGGCGGATTCGCGCGGAAGTTGGCCGCGAGATCCTCATGGTCGAGCTGCACGCCTGTATCGTTGATGCCGATCACTTGGCCGGCACCGGTGGCCACGTCCCAGGCTGATTCGAACCCCTGGTCTGTTAGATTCCACTGCGGTCCTGGGGCGCCGGTGTAGTAGGGATCGTTTGGTGCATCAGCGGCCGCGCGCGGCCGGCCCCAGTCGGGCTCGGCGTAGACCACACCTTCGGCACCGTGCAAGGCGTTCACTGCGTCAAGCGATGCCAAGGGGCTGGCAGCCCGGTAGAGGCAGGTGTCGGGATCGAACTCGGCCTGCGTTTCAACGGTCAGGCCCGCGGAGGCGACGAGTCGCGCACGCTCCTCCTCCGCCAGACTCGCTTTGAACTGCACGATGACCCGGCCGCTCAAGATGCGCCAGTCGCCGGAGCCGTCCACAGTGATCACGGGGCTCACACCGCAGATCCCGCTGTCATCCGCAAGGCGACTAGCGAGAACCGTCAACCGCTCCGAAGAGACAGGCACTGCAGAGGAGGCGAACTGCACATCAGCTTGCTGTGGGCCGCTCAGATCGGCGTCGGCGCCAAGCAGCGCACTCAAACGCTCACGCAGAGTGCTGCGAACCTGCACGCCGGGCTTGAGAATCAGGGCCACTCTATCGGGCGCGGCGCGCCCGGTCACAAGATCGGACCCCTCGTACCAGTGGTACTGGGCCTCGGGGGTCTGGGACGGCGTTCCGCCACTGGCACCCCAGGCAGTCGCGCTCGCGGCCAAGACACCGACGATGAGCACGCAGATGACGCCGAGAGGCCTGGGCGAGGCAAATGAGCCGAAGAGACGACGAGCGCGCGCGAGCATGCTGCCCTCCTGACTGTACCGCGAGGGGCTGACGCTGGCCCCCGCATCCAGTGTGTCCGTGGGGCTTAGTGTTACAGAAGACAATGGAGTCAAGCGAGAGGTGCGGAGAATGTGGGTGGAGCGCCGCCCGTCGACGGGTACCTGAGCATTCTGCCGCTCTCGCGGTCCGACGAGCGTCGTAACGCGAACCCAATCGGTCTCCGTTGGCCCGGTCGCACTATCTATCGCCCATCCAGCACCTGCCTCACCCCGTGGGATGCAAGTACTCGATCATGCCGTGCATTCGTACTCGTGCATGAGTCCGTCGAGAAGATCTTGTCGGTGGATGTGCAGCGCAACGCCGACTTTCTCGGCCGGCGCAGCGCTCTCAGGAGCCAGCAGCCGCAGTCCTCGATGCTGACGCTCCTGGGTGTACTGCTCCACGTAGGTCCGCAGAACCCGGTCCAGGTGGCTCATCGCGAAGGTGGGCACGGACATCCCCTGGGCGTCTCTCGGGGCAGTGGCCGTGACGTCCGCCTCGGGCAACGGCATGACGGCGGCAGGCCGCCGGTTATCTCCGGCGGCACGGCAGGGAACACCTCGAGTATGTTGCGCCGAAGCCGGACCCGACCCCCAGAGCTCGACCCCATCGTGACGGACCGCGAGGGCCGCGTGGTGGGAGTGCGCACGCCGCCGCCGAGTCCGCCGAAGGAGACCAAGGCGAGCCGCTGGTGGCGGCGGCGCAAAGACCTGGCGGCCACCGGCGAGCTGCGCTCACAAGCGGAGCTTCGCAACCAGTTCGCCGCGTTCCACGTCGACCCGGGCCCGACGCGCGGGCGCTGACGCGCCGCCGATCGCGCGAACGGGCGGTGCGACCCGGATGTGAAGACGTGTGAACCGGGCATTAGGGCCGGCTGCGGCGGCGTTAGCCACCGTCCCCTTCCGGGAACCAGCCAGAAGAACCGCAGGCACAGGGCGGCACGGCCACGGCCGGACGCCGCCGGAGGGGGAAGAGCGCATGTTCGCCGTCGACCGCCGTACCAAGGTACTGACTCTTGGGGCGATGTGTTTCGCCCTGTTCATGGCCATGCTCGACAACACCGTCGTCAACGTGGCCTTGCCGAGCATCCAGCTCCACTTCGGATCGGGCGTCTCCGGCCTGCAGTGGATCATCGACGCGTACACGCTCGTCTTCGCCGCCTTCATGCTGACCGGCGGCACCCTCGGCGACCTCTACGGGCGCAAGCGCATGTTCCTCATCGGCCTGACGGTCTTCACGGCAGGCTCGCTGATCGCGGGTCTTGCGCCGTCTCTGAACGCGCTGATCGCCGGTCGCGCCATCCAGGGCCTGGGAGCCGCCGCCCTGCTACCGGGAACGCTGTCGATCCTCACCCAGGCGTTCCCCGACCCGGGGGAGCGCGCCCAGGCGATCGGCATCTGGGCCGGCGTGTCCGGCATGGCCCTCGCCGCCGGCCCCATCGTCGGCGGAGCGCTCGTCGACAGCCTCGGCTGGCAGAGCGTCTTCTTCCTCAACATCCCGATCGGCATCGTCGCCTTCATCGTCGCCCAGCGCGTCGTGCGGGAGTCGCGCAACCCCGAGGGCCGGCACCTCGACCTGCCCGGGCAGGCGCTGGCGATCATCGGCCTGGGGACGCTGACCTACGCGCTCATCGAAGCCAACTCCTACGGCTGGACGTCACCCGTCATCCTCGGCCTGTTCGCGACGGCGGCGATCGCCATTGCGCTGTTCATCTGGGTCGAGCTGCGCAGCACCAGCCCGATGCTCGACCTCAGCTTCTTCCGCAATCGCACCTTCGCGGCCGCGGCCACCATCGCCGGCCTCGTGAGCTTCGGCATGTTCGGCGTGTTCTTCTTCCTCACGCTGTTCCTGCAGAACGTGCAGGGCTACTCGGCCTTCCAGATGGGCCTGCGCTCGCTGCCTATGACCGGCGCCATCATCTTCACCGCGCCGATCGCCGGGAACCTGGCCAGCCGCATCGGGCCGCGCATCCCCATGACCGTCGGACTGGCCCTCGTCGGGGTCGGCATGCTGCTCATGGAGCGCATCACCCCCGGCATGCCGTACAGCGCGCTGTGGTGGAACCTGCTCATGATGGGCATCGGCATGGGCCTCACGATGGCCCCGATGACGGCCGCCGTGATGAACGCCGTGCCGCGGAGGCGAGCCGGCATGGCCTCCGCGACCTCGAACGCCAGCCGCGAGGTCGGCGGCGTCTTCGGCATCGCCCTGCTGGGCGCGATCGTGACCCACGTCTTCGCCAGCAACCTGCGCAGCTCGCTGGAGAAGCTGCCGCTCCCCGCCGGGGTCAAGAGCCAGATCGTCACCCTGGCCGGCCGGGGCGGGGGCACGGCAAAGGGCACCCTCCCGACGGGAGTCGACGCCCAGGCCCTCCACCACATCGTCGACA
The DNA here is from genome assembly GCA_963784975.1 of uncultured Thermoleophilia bacterium. Classification (GTDB taxonomy): domain Bacteria; phylum Actinomycetota; class Thermoleophilia; order UBA2241; family UBA2241; genus CAIXSE01. The sequence continues at coordinate 10,001 of CAWAUK010000044.1, forward strand.
GCGCCTTCGTCTCGGGCATGCACGTGGCTTTCTGGGTGTCGGCCGGGATCCTGCTCACCGGCTCCGTCATCGCCGCGGTGTTCGTACACAAGGGCGTGCCCGACGTGGTGAGCGAAACGCCGACGGCGGCCGGAGAAGCCGCCGCCGTGGCAGGCGCTGCGGATGGGTCCGGCGCGAGCCCCGGCTCACCGGCGGCGCACAAGCCGGCCGCCGCAGGCTCGCCGGTCCGCTCCTGATGACCCGCCGGGCGCGGACGGAGCGAGTGTCGCCCGCGCCCGGTCCGGGCACCACATGAGCATGGGCTCCTGGATCCTGCTCGCGATCGTCATCGCCGTGGTGCTGCTGTGGGGGCTGCCGCGCGTGTTCCGCTGGCGCCGAGACCGCACCCGGCGGAACCTCCTCCGGCGCCTCGAGCAGGAACGCGATTCCCGCGTCATCACGCTGATCCACCGCCAAGAGGGCTTCGGCCTCTTCGGCCTGCCGTTCGGCCGCTACATCGACATCGACGACTCGGAGCAGCTGCTCCGCGCCATCCGTATGACCCCGCCGGAGATGCCGATCGACCTGCTCCTGCACACGCCGGGCGGGCTGGTGCTCGCCAGCGACCAGATCGCCCACGCGCTCAAACGGCACGACGGCAAGATCACCGTCATCGTGCCGCACTACGCGATGTCCGGCGGCACGCTCGTCGCCCTTGCCGCCGACGAGATCCTCATGGACCCGGACGCGGTGCTCGGGCCCGTCGACCCGCAGCTCGGCAGCCTGCCGCGCGGGTCGTGGCCGGCGGCGTCCATCCTCAAGGCCCTGGAGCAGGACAACCCGAACCGCGACGACGAGACGCTCATCCTCGGCGACGTCGCGCGCAAGGCGATCGACCAGGTGCGCGAGACGGTGCGGGAACTGCTCGCCGGACGCTTCGACGAGGCCGAAGCAGAGAGGCTCGCGGCCCTGCTCAGCGAGGGCCGCTGGACGCACGACTACCCGATCCGGCTGGAGGAGGCGCGGGGGCTCGGGCTGCCCGTCTCCGACGCCGTGCCCGAGCTCGTCTACGAGCTGATGACGCTGTACCCGCGGCGCAGCCAGCGGCGGCCGTCCGTGGAGTTCATCCCGACGCCGTACAGGACGCGCGGCGGCGACGAGTGACAGCCTCGCGGCCCCGGCGCGTCCGGCGGGCTGTCGAGCCGCGGCGGGGGTTCGAGGTGGGAGCGCGAGGGAGATAAGAGGGGCGTGGACGACGATCTCGGCCAGGGGTATCTGCGCGCGACGCGGCACACCCGCGCGCACCTCGTCGGCGGCGGCATGGACTGGATGCGCCAGCCGGACTGGTTCAAGGCGTATCCGGACGCACCGCGCGTGAAGCTCCCCGACCTCGCGCTCGACGACAGCGGGCTGTTCGACGCGCTCGCGCGCCGCAGGAGCCAGCGGGCGTATTCGGGCGAGCCGCTCGCGTTGGGCGAGCTCGCGGCGTTGCTCTGGGCGGCCGCCGGGATCACGGCGCGGCAAGAAGGCTTCGCCTTCCGCACCGCGCCGTCGGCCGGCGGCCTCTACCCCATCGAGCACTACGTGGTCGCCAACGCCGTCGAGGGGCTCGAGCCGGGCCTGTATCACTACGACGTGCTCGGCCGTGCGCTCGAGCGCCTGTTCGCGGGCGACCTGAGGGCGCCGATCGCCCGCGCCGCGCTCGACCAGCGGATCGCCGCCGACGCGCAGTCCGTGTTCGTCTGGACCGCGGTGCTGGAGCGGTCGCGCTGGAAGTACGGCGAACGCTTCCTCCGCTACGTGCTGCTCGACGCCGGCCATATCGCCGAGAACGTCGCCCTGGCGGCGACGGCGCTCGGCCTTGGGACCTGCCAGATCGCCGCCTTCTTCGACGAGGAGGCGGCGGCCATCCTCGGCGTCGACCCGGACCTGGAGCCGGTGGTGTACATGAGCACCGCCGGCAGCCCGGCCGGCGGCTGACGCCGGCCAGCGGGCGCGTGCCCGGCGGCTACCTCCGGGGCTGCCCCGCGCCGGCCGGCAGCCGCTCGGCGAGCCAGGCCGCGAGCTCTTCGAAGACCTGCTCGCGGCCCGCCTCGTTGAACAGCTCGTGGTAGAAGCCCTCATAGTGCACGAGCTTCTTGTCGGCCGACCCGACAGTGGCGAAGAAGGCCTCCGCAAACGCCGGATCCGCGACCTGGTCGTCCGTGCCGTACAGCAGCAGCAGCGGCAGGGTGACACGCGGCGCTCCCGCCATGGTGGCGTCCTGGACCGCCAGAGTCTCGGCCGCCCAGCGCGCCGTGGCGACGTGGTGCACGAGCGGGTCGGTCACGTAGGCCTCCACCACCGCCTGGTCGTGCGACAGGTCCTCGGCCCTCACCGTGTTGCCGATGTCGCGGCCGGGCCAGACGGCGGAGAGCGCCTTGGCCCCGAGGAGCTTCACCGGCTCGGGCTGAACGGTCAGCGCCAAGAAGGGCGAGGAGAGGATGAGCGCCCGCACGTCGCAGGGGCGCTCCTCCACGAAGCGAGCACAGATCAGGCCTCCCAGGCTGTGCCCGAGCAGCACCATCGGCTTGCCGGGCTGCCGGCGGCGCACCTCGTCCAGAAAGATCGCGGTGTCGTCGAGATAGTCGTCGAACCGTCTGATCTGGCCGCGCGTGCCGGTCGACTGGCCGTGCCCGCGCAGGTCGTACGCGTACACCGCGTAGCCGCGCGCGGCCATGTCCTCCCCGAACCAGGTGTGGCGTCCGCCATGGTCGCCGTACCCGTGGACGAGGGCGATGACGGCCGCCGGCTCCACGAGCTGGTCGAGATCCGGGCCGGCCGGGAGCCACGCCTGCAGGTGCAGGCGCTCGCCGGCCCCCATGAACTGGTCCGACGTGTGTCGGGGAGTGACGGGAGAGGCGCTCATGACGTCAGATCGTGAGCGCCGCGCGGAGCGACTCGGAGATCGCGGCGAGGCCGCCCTCCAGCTCCTCGGGCAGCGGCCACGCGTAGCCGATGCGCATGTGGCGCCGATCCTGCTCGAACCAGTGCCCTGGCCCGACGTAGGCGCCGTGCACCTCGCCGAGCACGCGGTAGAACTCATCCACGCCCACGGGCACGTCGGGCTTGATGCGCGGGAAGCACACCACCCCGCCGCTGGGCTCGACCCACTCCATCAGCTCCTCCCCGGCCATCCAGTCCCTGACGACCTGGCGCTGCCGGGCGATGAAGGGGTGCAGCTCGCCGAGCCACGCTTCGCGCTGCGCGAACGCCCGCGCCGCGATCTCCTCGTCGACGACGCTGCCGCAGATGCCGATCTGCTCCTTGGCGGCGAGGAAGGTCTTCATGAGGTCCGCGTCCCGGCAGACCAGCCAGCCGCTGCGGATGCCGGGGATGCCGTACGTCTTGCTGAGCGAGCTGACGCTGATCGCCCGCTCGCTCAGCGTGGCGGCCACCGGGAGCGGCTCGCCGAAAGTCATCTCGCGGTAGGTCTCGTCCACCAGGAGCCTGCAGCCGGCGCTCTCGACCCGGCCGACGAGGCTGCGCAGGTCGGCCTCACTCATCATCACGCCGGTCGGGTTGTGCGGCAGGGTGACGCTCACGTACTTCGTGCGCGGCGTGACCAGCGCCATGAGCTTCTCGGGGTCGATGCGGAAGCCGTCCTCGAAGGTCAGGTCGAGGAAGCTGACGTCGGCCTCGATCGCCCGCGGCGTCTCGATGTTGGTGGCGTAGTTGGGGCGGATGACGACGAGGTGGTCGCCCTTGTCCAGCAGCGAGGTGGCGATGATGAAGAGCGCCTGGGCGGCGCCGGCCGTGACGAGCACGTCGTCACGGCTCACGCCGCCCGCCCCGCCCCCGCTCTGGGCGGCGACAAGGTCGCGCAAGGTCTCGTTGCCCACGTGGTCGCCGTAGAAGAGGAGCAGGTCGCGGAGCTCGATGCCGAGATCGGCGAGCGAGCGGTCGCGGACCGAGCTCTCGGTGAGGTTGTAGCGGATGCGATCGTACCCGAACTCCTCGGGGGACTCCTCCTCGATCGGCATGCGGCGGTATTTCACGGCAGTCTCCTCCTGGCGACTCTCTGGGCTGCCGCGCAACCCTACATCGGGTGCGCCGGGCGCGCACCGCGCGCGCGTCCGGCGCGTCTTCCGTGCTAGAGTCGGAGTCCACGTTCGGGAGGGGCACATGGCGCCAGGCCGCCGTCGTACCTACGTCACAATCGGGCTCTTCGTCGCGCTGGTCATGGTGGCCGCGCTCGCGGCGGCATGCTCGGCGCGGGCGACCGGCGGAGCGGCCGGCCCCCTCACACCGGGTGCGGGCGGCACGCAGGCGGGCGACGCGCAGGCCGGCGGCTCGCCGGGTCCCAAAGGCGCCGCGGCGGGCCCCGGCGCCAAGGCCGCCGGCTCCGACTGGAACCGTGTCCTGAAGGCGCTCGCCTTCATGCAGGCGACCCCGCCCGACAAGCCGGTGGTCGTCCTGCTCGGCGGCTCCGCCGCCCGCGAGTCGACGATCAGCGACAAGAGCTGGCGGGACCAGATCGTCGCCAAGGGCGGGCCGGCCACGCTCGCCTGGAACATGGGCTCGCGCAACCGCACCATGGCGCAGAACGTGGCCGTGGTGAAGGCGCTGCCCAAGGGAGCCAAGGCGCTGGTCTACATCGGCATCAACCTCGGCTCGTTCACCTCGGCCCAGAAGACCGCGTCCATCACCCTGCCGTCGCCGGCGCCGACCTCGTCGCCGTCGCTGCAGCAGCCGCACCAGTACAGCACGACGACGGGCATCCTCACCACGGCCAACAAGAGGGCGCGGGTGCAGGGCTGGCTGTCCGATCGGTACCCGGTGTACAAGCGCAACTTCGCCACCAGCGCCGGCGTGCTCGAGACGCTCATCAAGGTCTGCCGGACGCGCGGCTACAAGCCGGTCCTCTTCGAGCTGCCGCGCAACACGGACGTCATCGGTGGCTCGCTGAACGCTCCGACGACCAGGTATCGGGCCAAGTGCAGAGCGTTGGCGGCGAGGTACGGCATCCCGTGGGTGAGCCTGGTCAGCCGGTCGAGGCTGCCCAGTTCCAGCTTCTACGACCTCTGGCACCTGGTCGAGCCGGGCCGCGCGGTGTGGCAGGGCCTGCTGAGCGCCAAGACGGCGGCCCTGCTCAAGACGTATGGATACGATGGCGGCGGTCCGTAAGGCCCTCGGCCGCCGCCCCGTCCGGGCCGCGGCCAGGTTGTCCCTGATCCTCCTCCTGGCCGCCGGCCTCGCGGCGCTCACTCTCATCGCCGCGCCGGCGCACGCCGGCGACGAGGGGGGCGGGCCCGTGACCGCGTTCGCCGGCGCCGCTCCGGCGCATGCCGCGACCTTCAGCTCCGGCCTCATCCCGCCGCCCGGCGAAGAGACCCGCGGCAACGACTACGGCAAGGACTGGCAGCACTGTGTGCAGGTCGTCGCCAATCTGCGCGCCAACCACCCCGAGACCCCGCTGGTCGTCCTGCTCGGTGGCTCCGCGGCGCGCGAATGCACGGTGCTCGACCGCGACTGGGAGCGGCAGATCCAGCGTCGCGGCGGCTACGTCGTCGACGCCTACAACCTCGGGTCCAAGCACCGCACCTACGCGCAGGACCTCGCCTTCGTGAAGCTCCTCCCGGCCGGCGTGCCGACGATCGTGTACATCGGCGTCAACCTCGGCCGTTTCTGCCTCCCGGCGGGAACGGCCTCCATCAGGCTGCCCCCGCCGCGGCCCCTCCCGTCCTATTCGCAGCACGTCTACTCCACGAAGCGCATCCAGAGCTACTCCCAGAAGCGCTCCTACGTCTCGTACTGGCTGACGGCTCGCTATCCCGAGTTCCGCGCCAACTACAGCAGCGAGCTCGGCATTCTGCAGAAGATCATCCGCGCCTGCAAGCGCCGGCACCTGCGCGTCGCCCTCTTGGACTTGCCGCGCGACCTGCCGGTCATCGGGTCTTCCCTCGACGCGCCGGTCTCACGCTTCCACGCCAGCTGTGCGAGCCTCGCCCGCGCCTGGAGCATCCCGTGGCTGCACTTCAACGCGGCGGCGCACTACCGCGACAGCGACTTCTTCGACATCTTCCACCTCGTCGGGCCGGGCCGCGTCAAGTTCCAGAGCATCCTGTCGGACAAGACGATCAGGCTGCTGAAGCAGTACCACATGCCGACGCCGGCGCCGAGCCCGTCGCCTTCCGCGTCGCCTTCCGCGTCACCCTCACCGGTCCCGTCGTACTGACCCCAGGGCGCGACACGCTGTAGGCTGTCGCGATGGCGTTCCCGACTCTCGGCTCGTACCGCATCTCCCAGGACCTCAGCGCGAAGCTCCGGCTGGTCACGCTGCTCGCCGTGACGGCGGTCTTGTTCGTGCACGCCTACAACATGACCAGCCGCTTCGGCTCCGGAGAGAACGCCGCCGAGATGAGCGGCGCGCCCGGCGTCGTCGGCTTCGTCGAGTACCTCATCTCGCAGGCCCTGACGCGCTGGCCGGCAGCCATGCTCTTCGCCATCTCCGGCTTCCTCTTCTTCCACAACCTCCAGCCGCACTGGGCCGACTACAGGCGCAAGTACGCCGGGCGGCTGCGCACCGTTGTCGTGCCGTTCCTGCTGTGGAGCGGCCTGAGCCTCGTCCTGTACCTGGCGCTCCGGCGGCTGCCCCTGTCGTCGACGTACTTCGCTCACGACTTCCTCGGCGAGATGAGGGTCACCCACGTCGCCGGCAAGCTCCTCATGCATCCGGTGGCCTATCCTCTCTGGTTCCTGCAGACCCTGATCGTGTGCTTCGCGCTCGCGCCGCTGCTGTACTGGCCGGCGCGAGCGCTGCGCTGGCTCGCGCCGCTGCCCTTCGCCGTGCTCTGGATGCTGGGCACCACGGCTACCGACTGGAACGACTGGAAGGGGCTCACGTTCTTCACGCTCGGGGCCGTGATCGCGCTCGAGAGGCGCCGGGGCGTCAGGCTCAGCCCGGCGCCGATCTTCGGCAAGATCCTGTTCCCACTCTGGGTACTCGCCAGCGTGCTCTTCGCGGCGTTCGTGCGCGCTGAGAGCGCGTTCTGGGCGCACAGCCTGCACAAGGCGCTGATGTGTCTGGCGGTCGCGGCGGTGTGGTTCGGCTATGAGGCGTACCTGCGGCCGCTCGAGGGCAGGAGGCTCGTCACGCTGCTCCTGCCGTTCAGCTTCTTCATCTTCGTCGCCCAGGAACCCCTGCTCACGATGCTCAAGCGGATGGGCCTGCACGTGCTGGGCTCGAGCGACGCGGCGATGCTGTTCGTCTACTTCGCCGCGCCGCTGCTCACGCTCGTGATCGTGATCGCCGCGGCGGCTCTGCTCAGGCGCTACCTGCCGATCCCGTACGCCTGGCTGACCGGAGGGCGCGGCGCCAAGAGCGCTCGTCGCGCCGCGGCGCGGGCGTCTCTCCCGGATTCAGCCGGCGCCGCCGCCTCCGCCGCCTCCGCCGCCTCCGCCTCCGCCTCCGCCGCCGCCGGAGAACCCGCCTCCGCCGCCGAGGCCGCCGGAGAACCCGCCGAGGCCACCTGAGAAGGTCCCCCCGGCGCCCTGGCCACCCATCCCCTCGCCGGCGTAGCCGGCATATGAGGCGGCCGGGACGTGCAGCATGTGCGGTGCGTACATGTGGCCCCAGCCTTCGTTCAGCGACGCCCATGCCGACACGCCCGCTGCCTCGCCGAGCCACAGCCCCGCCGGGAACGCCGGGTCGGCCACGACCGCCGGCGCCTTGACCGCCAGCGCCTTGAGCACGGTGTCCGCCAAGCCGAAGACGACCGCCAGCACCAGGTACCGCTCCCACACGACGACGGCCGTCGGCGGCTTCCAATCCATGCCGTCCGCGGCGTGCATGTAGTTGCGCAGGCGCCGGTAGGCCCGGAACTTCTCCACACCGACGTCAGATGGCCGCCGCACCCAGCGCGGGGCGACCCAGGCCACGGCGATGGCCAAGGGGATTCCGAGCAGAAGCCAGGCGCTGCCGGCGTGCGCCGCGGCGACCAGGCTGAGCACTCCGGCGGGCAGCGAGAGGATGCGGAGCGTCTTGACCCACGGCGTGACCGGCTCGGCGAGGAGCCCCCACCGGTCCTCTTCCATCGCCTGCAGCCGGAAGTGGCGAAGCCGTCCGCCCACCCTGTCGGGGTTCTCCTTGGTGTACTCGCGCAGTCGCGAGATGCTCACCGGACCGTCGCTCACGGCGTCCCTGAAGAGCAGAGAGATGAGGGTGTGCTCGTGGGCCCGCAAGTCTTTGGCATGCTTGCCGGTGAGGCGGAAGCGATAGCCCGGCTTCTCCGGGTCGTGACCCGGCTCGCCGGCCGGGATGGGCTCGAGCTCGAGCGCGCCGCGCTGCACGAGATCGAGCAGCGTCGCCGGTACGGCCCTGCGCACGAAGTCCCCCGGCTCCCACAGCATGGCGACGAGCGCGGGCGGCAGATCGTCGGGGATGTCCATGGACGTCTCGCGCCGGCCACCGAGCCGATAGCCGAGCCCTTTCGCCAGCGTCAGGAGAAGCAGAAGAACGACGAGGAACGCGGGCGCCGCGAGTCCGACCCAGTGCCAGACCGCCTCGCTCCGCGCCGCCGCGTCGCGCTCCGCGATCACGCGGCGGCGCAACGCGTTCGCCGCGTCGGACAGCTTCTTCTCCTCAGAGGCGGCGATCGCCGCCTCGTTCCTGTCGATGACCGGCGCCTTGGAGAGCGCCGCGGCCGGGAACAGGATGCGGCCTTCGACGGACGTCTCCGGCGGGACGTCCCGCACCGAATAGAAGACGGACCCGCCGGGCCGGATGGTGACCGACCCGTTCAGGGGGCCGTGGCCCCACGCGCGCACCTGGTCCTTCTTCATCGGGCGCGGCAGCGTGACCAGGATGCCGGCCTTGCGCGTCGGCGCGCCCCACCCATCTCCGATGAACTGCCAGTACAATTCACCCGTGTCCAGGTAGCGTCTGGCCGCTCCGAGGGCGCGGTACCGAAGGGTGAACGTGTCGGACGCGGACATCGGCCAGAACGCCGTCACCTTCACCGACTGCCCTTCCCGGGCGACAGTGTAGCCCTGCCCCGCACTCGCGCCGAGTCTCTCCAGAGGGCCGTCCGGCCCGTCCACCCCGAGCACCCTGATGCCCCGGCTGCCCTTGGTGGCGATGTCCCAGTAGACGAAGTGGAAGGCGCCGTCGAACGAGAAGGTGCGCCCCTCGCCCACCACCAGGTCCCCGTTCGCCTTGACGCCGGCGACGATCCGCACTTCGTCGATGACGTAGGACTTGGCGGCGGCCGGGCCGGCGAAGCAGAGCCCGGCCGCGAGCACGATGACGAGGGTGAAGAGCGCGGGCGCCCGAGCAGCGCGTGCCTTCGGCGCAGCGTTCGCGCCTCGCCGGACAAAGCCTCTCGAGCCGCGTCGCGCCTTCAGGGCGAGACGCCCGCCGCCGCGTGCCATGAGCCCTCCGATCCTCCGGGCTCAGTGTACACGCGGCGGCGGGCGCATCCCACAGCGCGTTCTCCGTACTGCTCGCGACCCGGTGCCCCGGATCAGCCGACGCGGCAGCTGAAGTCCGCGTGCTTCTCGAAGTACTTCTGGTGATACTCCTCGGCGCGCCACCACTCAGGCGCCGCCACGATCTGCGTCACGACGGGGCGCTTGAAGACGCCACTCTCGGTGAGCTGCTCCACCGCGGCGCGCGCCGACTTCTCCTGCTCGGGCGAGTGGACGAAGACGGCCGAGCGATACTGGTCGCCGACGTCCGGCCCCTGCCGGTTCCACTGCGTCGGGTCGTGCATGCCGAAGAAGGCGGCGAGAAGCTCCTCGTAGCTGATCGTGCCCGGGTCGTACTCGAGACGTACCGCCTCGGCGTGGCCGGTGGTGTGCGAGCAGACCTGCTCGTAGGTCGGGTTCGACGTCGTGCCGCCCGTGTAGCCGACCTCGGTGCTGGTGACGCCCGGCAGCGCGGCGAAGCGCTGCTCGACACCCCAGAAGCAACCGGCGGCGAAGGTGGCCGTGGCCATGTGTCCGTCCTGTCGTCGATGGTGGCGCGCGCCGCTCCCGGCGGCGCGCCGTGCACCACGACTGTTCCCCGGGCGCGCCGGAGGCACGCCCGGAGCCGGGAGAACGGGATCCCGGCCTCCGGCGCGGGCGGCCGGGGCCGGCCGGATCAGACCCGCTGCTTCTCGGCCCCGCCGACCCGTGCGGCCGGGCGGGGCTGCTGCTTGCTCAGCTGCTTGAGCCGGCGGCGCTGCGCGCGGTTCTTGGCCGCGGTCCACCACGTGCGCGAGTAGTACCAGAGCCAGCCGTACTCGAGCATACGGTCCCAGATCGCCTGCTTGCGGGCGGCGTCGCGCTGCCACAGCCACCTGTGGAAGGCCCACACGGGCCGCCAGGTGGCGTAGAAGCGTTTGTTGGCCTTGATCGTCTCCTGGAGGAGGTGGAACGGCGTCATCTGCCTGGGCCGGAACACGACGTGCTGGGCGTCGTAGAACGACCAGTCGCGCTCGATGATGCGGCCTTCGGCGTCCAGCTCCTGGAACTGCTGCGTGCCGGGGAGCGGCGTGAGGATGTTGAGCATCACCGTGTCGATCTTGTTCTTGAGGGCGAACTTCACCGTGTCGCGCACGGAGTCCGGAGTGTCGTGGTCGGCGCCGAGCACGAACATGCCGTGAGCGCGGATGCCGTAGTCGTGCAGCACCTTGATGGCGTGTTCGATGTCGCCCACGGTCTGCGACTTCTCGAAGCTGTCGAGCGTGGCCTGGCTGACCGATTCGAGGCCAAGGGCGACGAAGTCGGCCCCCGAGGCCCGCATGAGCTCGAGCAGCTCCTGGTCGCGGACGACGTCGGTGCGCACCTGGGCGCCCCACCTCACGGTGATGCCTTCGTCGATCATGAGCTGGAGCAGCCGCTTGAGGCGCTTCCTGTTGGCGGCGAAGTTGTCGTCGTAGAAGAAGATCTTCTCGGGCTTCTTCTGCTTGATCTCCTCCACCACGTTCTCGGCGCTGCGGAACCGGTACTTCTTGCCGAACATCGCCGTCACCGAGCAGAAGGTGCAGTCGAAGGGGCAGCCCCAACTGGTCATGATCGGCGTGTTGCTGATGCGCTCGTACCCGTCGATCAGCGTGATGTCCGGGAAGGGTAGCGTGTCGAGGTCCTCGCAGCGCTCGTGCAGCGGCGCGTGCACGGCCTCGCCGTCCTCGCCCCGGTACGAGATGCCGGTGATGGATCCGAGCTCGCGGTCGCCGGCCAGGGCCTCCGTGAGCTCCACCATGATCGTCTCTCCCGCCTCGCCACGCGCGACGTAGTCCGCGTGCTCCAGCGCCTCGTCGGCCATGAAGGTGACGTGGGAGCCGCCGATGATGACGGGGATGCCGCGGCGGCGCAGGTCGTCGCCGATGCGGTAGGCCTCGATGATGGTGGAGGTGGTGCTGGACAGGCCGACGAGATCGGAGGAGTACACGTCGGCCCAGTCGATCGGCGCGAGCTGCGGATTGAAGATCCGCACGTCGTGGCCGGCCTCGACCAGGGCGGCGCCGATCATCGGCAGACCAAGGCGCACGAAGTACGACTTGGACCAGAGATGGCGGCTCGGTGAGATGGGTTCGATCAAGCGGATCTTCATACGGGGCTGTTCCTTGAGCGGAGATGGTCGATCAGAGGATGCTACCGACTCTGCACCCCTGGTGGCAAAGAGCAACGGCTCCAGCATACAGGACTGAAACGATCTTTATGTGCACGGAGGCGCTCGGAAGGGAACAGGGCAGACAAGATCATCCGATCTCGACGAGGCGTCTGGCGGCCTCCGCCCTGCGGATCGCTGTTGCCGGACCCCGGCGAGGCAAGCGAGACCAGGACGGTGTGATCGGACATGGATGTCGATACCAGGGGCAGCTGGACGCCCCCCGCGCCGGGCCGCAGGAGCGACCGGGTCCGCGCCTACAGTGAAGGACGGGTGTGCGCCGAGCCGGGCTGCACCACCGTCCTGTCCGTGTACAACTCCTCGTCACGATGCGCGCTCCATCAGCGCCAGGCGACGATCGTGCGCCTGCGGCGTCTGGAGTCGGCGGAGGTGGAGCGTCACTGCTATCAGTGCGGCGCGCCCTTCGTGACCACGAACCCGCGACGAAAGTACTGCAGCCCGCGCTGCCGGTCGCACGCCTTCGCGGCGCGCGAGAAAGCTGTGCGGACAGTACTGCAGCAGCTGGAGACGAGCGAGCGGCAGGCGGCCTGAGCGCGGCCCGCGCCGCCCCGGGACTGGTACTACTCGCGCCTTTCGCCGGCCGGATCGCGGCCCGCGCCGCGGGCAGGCTGACCACGCGCCGTCACGGCCGGCGCCCGAGTCCCCGGCGCCGGCCGTTCTGCTAGCCTTGGCGCGTGGACTTCGACTTCGACGCCCCCATCGAGCGCAGGGGTACCGCCAGCTTCAAGTGGGACCTGTACGGCGACGGCGTGCTGCCGCTCTGGGTCGCGGACATGGACTTCGCCTCGCCGCCGCAGGTGGTCGAGGCGCTCGAGGCCCGTGCCGCCCACGGCGTGTTCGGGTACTCGCTCGCGACGGACTCGCTGATCGAGGCGATCGTCGCGTACGTCGAGCGGCGTTACGGCTGGCGCATCGAGAGGGAGTGGATCGTCTGGCTGCCGGGCATCGTGCCCGGGCTGAACCTGTCCTGCGAGGCGTTCGCGGCGCCGGGCGAGGCCGTCCTCACGGTAACGCCGGCCTACCCGCCGTTCCTCGAGGCCCCCGGGCAGCGCGGCCGGCGGCTGGTCACGGTGCCGGCCGAGCTCGGCGGCGGGCGCTGGGGACTGCCGCTGGAGGCACTGGAGGCGGCGGTCACAGCGGACACGCGGGTGCTCCTGTTCTGCCACCCGCACAACCCGCTCGGCCGGGTGTGGCGGCGGGGGGAGGTCGAGGCGCTGCTGGACTTCTGCCGCCGTCACGACCTCGTCCTGGCCAGCGACGAGATCCACTGCGACCTCATCCTCGACCACCTCGCCCACGTGCCTACGGCCCTCGCGGGCCCGGACGACGCCGACCGCATCATCACCTTCATGTCGCCGAGCAAGACGTTCAATCTGCCCGGCCTCAACTTCGCCTTCGCCATCGTCGCCGACCAGGCGCTGCGGCGGCGATTCCTGCGGCCGGGCAAAGGGCTCCTGCCGTTCCCCGGCTACTTCTCAGTCGCCGCCGCCGAGGCCGCCTACCGCGACGGCGCCGACTGGCACGCCGGGCTGCTGGACTATCTGCGCGGCAACCGCGACGCCCTCGAGGCGTTCGTCGCCGCTGAGCTCCCCCGGGTGCGCATGACGCACGTGGAGGCGACGTACCTCGCCTGGCTCGACGTGCGCGACCTGAGGCTTGACGACCCGGCGGCGGCGTGCCGGGCCGCCGGGGTGGCGCTCTCGGCCGGGGCGGCCTTCGGCGACCCCGGCTTCCTCCGACTCAACTTCGGCTGCCGCCGGGAGACGCTGGACGAGGCGCTGCGGCGCCTCGCGACCGTGCTCGTCTAGGCTCGCCGAGCCCGTCCGGGCGTCGTTCCGCCGGACCGTTTGCTACACTCCCCGACCATGAGCAGCCCGAGCCGCAGCGCCAGACCACCCGGCCGGCGCGTCCGGCGTGCCAGCAAGGCGCGCGTCTACCGGCGGCGCCGGCTCTTTGCGCTCGTCGTCGCCGTGGTCGCCATCGCCGTGCTCGGCGTCGTCATCTGGGCCGCCGTCGGCGGCTGCGGCTCCGGAGCCACCGGCGGCGCGAACGGCGGCTCATCCACGTCCGGCTCGTCGGGCTCCGGCGACAAGGGCGGCGGCTCGGAGCAGGTCAAGCTCGCTCCCTCGCCGAGCCCCACCGCCTGGACCGGCCCGCCGTCTTCTTCGCTGAAGCTCAAGGAGGGCAAGACCATAGTGAGCGCGGACATCTCGCCCAAGTCTGTGGTCAGCTCCGGCACCGGCTACGTCTTCGCCCAGAACATGATGTACAAGCACACGATCACCGTGTACGACTCCAGGACGGCCAGGCTCGTCAAAACCATCCCGGATGAGATCAGCGCGGCGGAGTTCCACATCAAGGGCCACGGCGAGACGATCCGGGGGGCGCCCGTCGAATGTGCGTTCACGCCCGACGGGCGCTTCGCCTACATCTCGCAGTACTCGATGTACGGCACAGGGTTCATCGAGGGACACGACGTGGGGTCGCCCGGCAGCGCCTCCGACAGCTACGTCTACCGGGTCTCGCTCGCCGACCTCAAGATAGACAAGGTCATCAAGGTCGGCGAGGTGCCCAAGTACGTCGCCGTGACGCCCGACCAGAAGTACCTGCTGGTGAGCAACTGGGGCTCGTACGACCTCAGCGTCGTCGACGTCCGCACCAGCAAGGTCGTCAAGAGCATCTACCTCGGACCGTACCCGCGCGGCATCGCTGTCTCGCCGGACTCCAGGACGGCCTACGTGGCGGTCATGGGCACCTACGACATCGCCGTCGTGGACCTCAGCGACTTCTCGCTCTCGTGGATCCGCGGCGTCGGCAGCGGCCCGCGGCACCTCTGCATGGCCGGCAACGGCAAGTACCTGTACGCGACGCTCAACAACGAGGGCAACGTCGCCAAGATCGACCCCAAGAAGGGCAAGGTCGTCGACAAGATCTACACAGGGTCCGAGCCGCGCAGTATGGCGATCGCCCCCGACGGCAAGTCGCTGTTCGTCGTCAACTACAACTCGAGCACGATGAGCCAGGTCCGCACCAGCGACATGAAGGTCATCGACAGCGTGGGCACCAATTCCCTGCCCATCGGGATCACCTACGACGCGCCGACCAGGAGCGTCTGGCTCTGCTGCTACACCGGCAGCATCATGATCTTCAAGCAGGTCTGAGCCTCAGCGCGGTCGCGCGCCGCCCGACAGGCCTCAGACGGCGGCCACGATGGCGCGCACGCCGGCGTCGGCGCCGGCGAGGACGACGTCGGCGCGACGCCGCGCGAAGATCCCGCACTCGACGACGCCCGGGATCGCCTGCAGTTCGGCCTCGAGCCGCTCGGGGTCGCTCAGGTCGAGGTCGGCCACATCGATGATGGCGAGGCCGTCGTCGGCGACGTAGCCGGCGCGAGCGGCCGGCGCGCCGCCGAGCGCGCGCACGCGCTCGGCCACGAACGCCGACGCCATCGGCAGCACGGCCAGCGGCACCGGCGGAGCGGCGCCGTCGCCGGTGGCCTGGCCGAGCCGCTCCACCAGCTTGCTGTCGTCGACGATGCAGACGAAGAGGTCGGAGGCGCTCGCCACGACCTTCTCCCGGGCGAGGGCCCCGCCGGCGCCCTTGATCAGCCGCAGCCCGGGATCGACCTGGTCGGCCCCGTCGACGTAGAGCGGGAGCGACGGGGCCTCGTCGAGCCCGACGACGCGGATGCCGGCCGCGCGCAGCGCGGCCGCGGATGCCTCAGAGCTCGCCACGGCGGCCGCGACCAGTCCCGGCTGCGCCGCCAGTTCCTCGATGAAGCGCGCCGCCGTGCTCCCGGTCCCGACGCCGATCGTGGCGCCTTGCGTCACGTACGCCATCGCCGCCCTGGCGACTGCGCGCTTCTGCTCATCACGGGTCATACACTACACAGTGCCCCGGTCCCGGCCTCGTCACCCGCCGGCAGCGCGGCCGGAAGAGAAACCACGCCGACGACTGCCGCGAGGAGGAGCGATGAAGCCCGTCAACGTGTTCACCGTCAGGACCCAGACCGATCCGGAGGACCCGCCGGGCTACAGAGCGCCTCGGGCCAGACTCGGGCCGATGATCGGCGCCGAACGGATGGGCGCCAGTGTCTACGACCTCGCCCCCGGCGAGAGCGTGTGCCCGTATCACTTCGAGTTCGGCTCCGAGGAGTGGCTGCTCGTGCTCGACGGACGGCCGACGCTGCGCCGGGCCGCCGGCGACGACGGACTCGAGGAGGTGCTGGAGCCGGGCGATATCGTCTGCTTCCCGCATGGCCCATCCGGCGCGCACAAGGTGACCAACGGCAGCGGGGCACCCGTCCGTATCCTGATGCTCTCCACGATGCCGGACATGGACGTGGACATCAGCTACTACCCGGACAGCGAGAAGTACGGTGTGTGGCCGGGCCACGGCCGGCCCGGCTTTCTCGTCCGCCGTGAGAGCGAGGTCGACTACTACGACGGTGAGCTGTGACGGCGAGGGCGCGTCTGAGGCGGACGCTCGCCGCGGCCGCCAGCGCTCAGCGCGCCCGCGGCTCCCAGCCCATCACCGCCTTGACCTCGAGGAAGTCCTCGAGGCCGAACCGGCCCCACTCGCGGCCGTTGCCGGACTGCCTGTAGCCGCCGAACGGCGCGCGCCCGTCGGTCGGGGCGCCGTTCAGGTGCACCATGCCGGTGCGCATCCGGCCGGCCACGCGCCGCGCCCGCTCCACGTCGGCCGACTGCACGTAGCCGGAGAGGCCGAACTCGGTGGCGTTGGCCAGCTCGATGGCGTGTTCCTCGCCGCGAAACGGCGTGATGCAGAGCACCGGCCCGAAGATCTCCTCCTGGAAGACGCGCATGTCCGGCGTTACGTCGGCGAAGACCGTGGGCCGCACGAAGAAGCCCTTGTCGAGGCCGTCCGGGCGCTCGAGCCCGCCGGCGACCAGCCGGGCGCCTTCCGCGAGGCCGGTCTCGATGTAGCCGCGCACTGTCTCGAACTGCTTGCGGCCGGCGACGGGCCCCATGAAGGTGTCCATGTCGCGCGGGTCGCCGACGGCCACACCCTCGGCGGCCCGGGCCGCGACCTCGACCGCCTCGTCGTAGATCTCCTCGGCGACGAGCATGCGGGTGGGCGCGTTGCAGGTCTGGCCGGAGTTGTGCATGCAGCCCAGGGTTCCGGAGGCGACGACCTTCTCGACGTTCACGTCGCCGAACACGATGTTGGCCGACTTGCCGCCGAGCTCCTGGGAGACGCGCTTGATGGAGGGAGCCGCGGCGGCGGCGACGGAACCGCCCACGGCGGTCGAGCCGGTGATGGACACCATGTCGACGAGCGGGTGCGTGGAGAACGCGTCGCCCAGCGCCGCGCCGGCGCCGTTCACCATGTTGAACACCCCAGGCGGGAGGCCCGCCTCGTCGGCCGCCTCGGCGAAGAGCAGGGCGGAGAGCGGCGAGAGCTGGCTCGGCTTGAGGACCATGGTGCAGCCGGCGGCCAGCGCCGGCCCCACCTTGCAGGTCACCTGGTTCATCGGCCAGTTCCACGGCGCAAGCAGGGCGCACACGCCCACGGGCTCGCGTACGATGCGCGTCGAGCCCCAGTCCTGGGTGAGCGGGTAGTCGCGGAGCGCCTCCATGGCCTCCTTGAGATGGCGCGCGCCGGCAAGCACCTGGCCGCCCTCGGCGAGGCCGCGCGGGATGCCGACCTCGGTCGTCATCGCGGCCGCGATCTCGGGGATGCGGCGCTTGTACGCCTCGCGCAGCCGCGTGAGGTACTCGATGCGCTCCTCGCGCGACGTCTGCGAGTAGCTCTCGAAGGCCCGGTGGGCCGCCCGCACCGCCGACTCCACGTCGGCGGAGGAGGCGGCCGCCACCCGCGCCGCCTCCTCTTCCGTCGCCGGATTCACGACGACGATCTCGTCACCGGGGTGGACCGGTTCGACCCACTGCCCGTCGATGTAGAACCTGCTTCCGTCAGTCACGCGACCTCCAACCCGTCAGGCCGCCGGGCAGCTCAGGCACCCGGCGGGCGATAGTACATCTTCGTGCGCGCGGCCTTGTCCATCTCCTCGGGCGTCACCAGCACGGTGATCTCGCAGCGCACCATGCCGCCCGCGGTGATGTGCGTGGCCATCGCCGCCGCGGTCACGTTGTCGGGAAGATCCACGACGCTGTAGACGTCGTGGGACCCGAACGCGTAGTAGAAGGACTCCAGCTCGCCGTCGAGGTTCTTCGCCATGTCGGCGATCATCTTGCGGCGCTCCGTGCCGCCCTCGCGCAGCACGCCCTTCATGCCGTCAGCGCTGTACGTGGCGACGATCAGGTACTTTGGCACGTGACCCTCCTTCTCGTTGCCGCCGGTGCGCATACTATCCGCCAGCCACGCACGAGAGTCCATTGCTGTACGCTTGCCGCCATGCACGGTGCGGACCGATAGATGCTCGCCGCGCTCCTCGCCCTGGCGGCCAGTCTCAGCTGGGGTACCTCCAACTTCCTCGCCGGCGTCGAGAGCCGGACCCGGTCCGTGTGGCACGTCGCGGCGCTCAGCCAGATCGCCGCGGCGGGGGCGGCGGCCGTCGCGCTCCTCGCCGCGAGGCAGCCTCCGCCCGGCACCTGGGACTTCCTTCTGCTCGTCGTGACCGGCGTGGCCACCGCGGCCGGCCTCGTCATGTTCTACCGAGCGCTGGCCATCGGCACGATGAGCGTCGTGTCGCCCATCATCGCCTCCGAGGTGCTGATCCCCGTCGTGGCCGGGATCGTGCTGGGCGAGCGTCCCGGCGCGCACGCCTACGTCGGCATGCTCCTCGCGGTCGGCGGCGTGGTGCTCATCTCGCGGGCGCGCCGCGGCCAAGGCGACCGCGTGGCCCGGACGGCCGTGATCCTCGCCGTCCTCACGGCCGTCTGCTGGGGCTTCATGCTGCTGATCTACGGCACGACGGGCAAGGCGAGCCCCATCTGGGCGGTGTTCGACACGCGCATCACGTCCGCCGTGGTGCTGGCGGCCTACGTGCTGCTCACCGGCCGCGGGCTCTCGCTGAAGGGCGAGAACGTCCCCGTGCTGGCGGCCATAGGGCTCCTGCTCGCGGCCGCGAACATCCTGTTCATCTTCGCGGCCGCCCGGGGCTACCTGAGCATCACCAGCATCCTGGGATCACTCTCGCCCGTGGTCGTCACGATCTACGCTCAGGTGCTGCTGCACGAGCGGCTGGCGCCGCGGCAGTGGGCCGGGTTCGCGGCGGTGTTCGCCGGGATCGTGCTGCTGTCGGTGTGAGGAGGGCCAGCACGCCGACCATGGAGCGATCGCCGGTGGTGGCGTCAGCCGCCGCCGGCGCCGGAGTGCTGGTTCTTGTACTTGACGCGGTCCTCGGGCGACATGCCTGCGTCGCCTGCGTCGAGGAAGTGCGCCGCGTGCCGGCGAGACCATTTCGGATTCGTCGCTACTTTACAGACTAGACACGACTTATCGCTTCTTGATAAGTTACGTCTAGTCTGTAAAGGACCCCGTCGTGGACCCACGCAAGAACCCCTACGCCCCTGGCGCCGGAACGAAGCCTCCAGCGCTCGTCGGGCGCGACAGGCAGCTCGAGTCGTTCGACATCCTGCTCGAGCGTCTGGAGAACGGCTACGTCGAACGCTCCATGATCATCACGGGCCTCAGAGGAGTGGGCAAGACCGTGCTCCTCGACGTGTTCCGCGAGAAGGCGGAGACCCGTGGATGGGCCACGGTGGAGTGGGAGGTCGAGAAGAACGCCGCCTTCGCCCCGAAGATGGCGGCGCACGTGCGCCGGGCGCTTCTGCAGATCGCGCCCAAAGCCAAGTGGACGGATCGCGTGCTGAGAGCCGCGTCCATCCTCAAGTCGTTCACAGTCACGTTCAATCCCGACGGTGCGATGACCGCCGGCCTCGACATCGATGCCCTCGCGGGGATCGGGGACAGCGGCGCGCTCTCAGAGGATCTCACCGACCTGTTCGTCGCCATCGGTGAAGCCGCTCAGGATCGCGACGTCGGCGTCGTCTTCCTCGTCGACGAGATCCAGTTCTTGCGACCACCCGACCTGGAGGCGCTCATCGTGGCGCTGCACAGGTGCACCCGCCGCTCGCTGCCCATCACACTGGTCGGCGCAGGTCTGCCCCAGATCCCCCGGCTGGCAGGCGAGGCCAAGTCATACAGTGAGCGGCTGTTTCGCTTCCCGCAGATCGGTGAGCTCGATGCCGCGACCGACGCCCGGGACGCCCTGGTCCTGCCGGCCGCTGAGCTGGACGTCGAGTTCGAGTCCAAGGCTGTCGACTTCGTCGTCGACTACACGCAAGGCTATCCGTACTTCCTGCAAGAGTACGGCAGGATCGTGTGGGACGAGACGTCCGCTTCCCCGGTGACGTCGGGCGACGTCAAGTCCGTACTGCCTCTGGTCGAGGCCGGGCTCGACGAGAGCTTCTTCCGTGTGCGTGCGGAACGCACCACCGAGCTGGAGCTCAGGTACCTCTTCGCGATGGCCGAGCTCGGGCCGAGACCGCAGCGGGCGAGCGACGTGGCCCGTCGCATCCAGCGGACCGTGGAGCAAGCCGGGCCCATCCGCTCGAGGCTGATCGACAAGGGCCTGCTGTACACGCCCGGCCACGGCTACGCGGCCTTCACCGTGCCGCAATTCGACAGGTACATGCTTAGGCGCCATTCGGAGCTGGGGGAGACGTAGTCCCGAAGGGGCGATGTCTACCCCCTCCCGCGCGGCCGCCCGCTGCAGGGCCGGCACCTGTGGGTCAGAGCCCGCCGATCCCCTCGCGGAACCCGCCGTCGTCCTTGATGCGCTCCTCGTCCGGGAGTGTGACGCCGCCGGTGTCGAGGAGGTGGTCCACTTTGGCGCCGGCGCCGGTCGCCCGGCCGATGCGGCCACCCACGAACCAGACAAGAGAGAAGACCAGCCAGACGACGATCGCCACCGCGACGAAGGTGGCGCCGTAGACGATGAAGTTCGCGATGCGGACGACCATGGAGGCCTCCTTGCCGCGACCGGTCCCGGTCAGCCGTACCCGCCGGCTCCCGGATGGTTGTTCTTGACCCGCTCCTCGGGCGGCAGCTCGGCACCGCCGACGTCGAGGAAGTGGGCCGCGTGGCGACCGGCGCGCGTACCGGAGAAGACATGCGCGAGGGTCCACCAGGTCACGCCGACGAGAACCACGCCGATGAGAGCGAGCAGAGGAATGAGCCCCGTGGCGACGTCGATCGCGACCATGACCGGAGTGTACCCCGAACGACTTTCGTCCAAGAGGGCGCGGCTGGAGGGATGCGCCTCGGGTGAGGCTCACGCCTCCGCGGCGCCGCGCTTCTCGAACTTCTTGCGCTGCTCGGTGCTCAGGATGTGCTTGCGCACGCGCACGGTCCTGGGCGTGACCTCGACCAGCTCGTCGTCGGCGATCCACTCGAGCGCGCTCTCCAGGGTGATGGGGCGAGGCACCTTGAGGCCGGCGTCGATGTCCTTGGTGGACGACCGGTAGTTGCCGAGCTGCTTGCGCTTGGTGGGATTGCAGAGCATGTCGTCGCCGCGCGAGTTCTCGCCGACGATCATGCCTTCGTAGACCGGAGTCATGTTGCCGACGAACAGCGTCGCGCGCTGCTGCAGGTTCTCGAGCGAATAGCCGGCCGCCTCGCCGCCGGTCTGGCTGACCAGCGAGCCGCGCTCGCGGCCGGGGAGCTCGCCACGCCACGGGCCGTAGCCCGTGAAGCGCGAGCTCATGACGCCGAGGCCGCGCGTCTCGGTGAGGAAGTCGTTGCGGTAGCCGATCAGGCCGCGCGTCGAGATGGTGAACTCGAGGCGCACCAGGCCGGTGCCGGTGGACTCGACGCCGAGGAGCTCGCCCTTGCGCAGGCTGAGCTCCTGGATGATCGCGCCCTGGTACTCCTCGGGCACGTCGATGATGAGCTGCTCCATCGGCTCGAGGAGCTTGCCCTTGGAGTCGCGGTGGGTGATGACCTCGGGCCGGGAGACGCAGAGCTCGAGCCCCTCGCGCCGCATCTCCTCTATGAGGATCGCGAGGTGCAGCTCGCCCCGGCCGCTGACCTTGACGCCGTCGGGGCGGCCGAGGTCCTCGACGCGGAGCGCGACGTTGACGCGCAACTCGCGCTCCAGCCGGTCCTTGATCTGCCTCAGCGTCGCGGCCTTGCCGTCCTGCCCGGCGAACGGGCCGTTGTTGACGAGGAAGAACATGCTGACCGTCGGCTCTTCGATCTCGAGCGGCGGCAGCGCCACGTCGGCCGCCTCCAGCTCGGGAGAGGCGAGCGTGTCGCCGAGCGTGATGTCGTCGGGGCCGGCGAGCCAGACGATGTCGCCGGCGGAGGCCTCGTCGACTTCGCGGTTCTCGAGGCCGCGCGTGACCCAGAGGTGCGTCACGCGCGCGGCCTCGGTCCCCGTGAGCTCCCAGCCGGCGTCCGGGTCGCCGATCTCGAGGTGCCGGGTGGTGACGCGCTGCACCTCGTCGCCGATCTTGAGAGCGCCGGCGAGCACGCGCCCGCAACCGATACGACCGATGTAGTCGCTCCAGGCGAGCGTGCTCACCTGCATGAGGAACGGCGCGTCCTGGTCGACCTGCGGCGCGGGGACGCTGGCGATGATCGTCTCGAAGAGGTCGTTCATGGCGGCGTCGGCCAGTTCCTTGAGCAGCGCCGGCGAGAGCGTCCCGCCGTCGGCCAGGTGCTCTTCGCGCTCGCGCTCCTCCTTCTGGTACTCGTCGAGATCGTTGACGATCCAGCCTTCGAGACCGGAGCCGTAGAGCACGGGGAAGTCCAGCTGCTCGTTGGTGGCGCCGAGCTCGACGAAGAGGTCGAACGTCTTGTCCAAGGCGCCCGATGGGTCCGCATTCGGCCGGTCGGCCTTGTTGACGATAACGATCGGCCGCAGCCCGAAGCTCAGCGCCCGCATGAGCACGTAGCGCGTCTGCGGCATCGGACCCTCGTTGGCGTCCACCAGGAGCAGGACCGAGTCCACCATGCTGAGCACCCGCTCGACCTCGCCACTGAAGTCGGCGTGGCCGGGGGTGTCGATGATGTTGATGAGGTAGTCCTTCCACTCCACAGTGCAGTGCTTTGAGCGGATGGTGATCCCGCGCTCGCGCTCGAGGTCGTTGCTGTCCATCACGCGCTCATCGACGTGGGCGTTCTCGCGGAACACGTGCGCGGCACGGAAGATGCTGTCGATCAGCGTCGTCTTGCCGTGGTCGATGTGGGCGATGATGGCGAGGTTGCGGATCGTGGAGGCGGCGTGCACGGGTGATTCTCTCTGTCGGGGTGGCTGGTGATGGAGGCGGGGCCGGCGGCTTCGGCCTGACGCCCGAACGCCCGGCTGGGCTACGCCGGCCGGGCGGTCTGCTCCAGTGTACACGCGCGGGGCCACCGCGTCGCCCTCGTACGCAGCGCCGGCCGGCGTCTTCACGCAGGCCGGCGCATCAGTTCAAGAAAGCGGCGGGTGGGTCCCAGCATGGTGATCGTCGCCCGTCCGTTGGTCGTTTGTTCCCGCGCCCGGCAAGGACGACACCTCGCTACCGTAAGTGTGGCCTCGCCGCCGCATCAGCACTTCCCCATCGCCGACAAGATCGGCGGCGAGTCGCTGGCCGCGAAGCAGCTGGTCCGCCCCAAGGGGTGCTTCAGCTGCATCATCAGCTGCGGCCGGGTCACCAAGGTCGACGCTCAGACTACAAGGGCTTCGGCGAAGGAGGTGCCTCAGGTCCGGTCGACGTCGTCCGGCGGAGGTTCGTCGGTCTGGATCCCGTGGCGGCGCAGGATGCGCCGGGCGCCGACCGTGAGCAGCCAGCCGATACCGGCTACGACGGCGAGCGCGATGACGACGATGAACCCGTTCATCGCACCCTCAGGCTACCCGGGCGCGGGAAGGGTGAGCCGGCAGGCGGATCACAGGTAGAAGACGACGGCGAGGACCGCCGCGACCGCAGGCGCGGCGGCGGTCCACAAGAAGGCGAAGCCCGTCTCCAGGTCCTCGGCCCGCGCCGCATCGGCCACATCCCGATCCGGCTCGAGCGCGCCCTCGCCCTTCGCGAGCACCTCCGGGTCGAACGGCCCGGCGACGCGCGCCGCGGAGGAGCGGGCGACGCCGGGCGGCCGGTCCGGGTCGGCGCCGGTCACGGACCCGCGGAACAGCACCAGCAGCAGGACCGTGAACGCTCCGTTGGCGAGCGCGAACCAGCTCCAGCTCCACCCCACGATCGCGAGCACGATCGCGATGACCCCCACCACACCGCAGCCGATCGCCAGCGGCACCAGACGCTTCATGACGCCTCCCGTCCTTCAGTCGTAGTGCTGGAAGTCCGGCCACATCTCCGCCCACGGACGCAGCGGCTGGCGGCACAGCCAGATCGACTGCCCCTGCTCCTCGTTGTCCACGCCCGCCGCATTGCCGATCCTCGCGACGCGATCGACCTGTCCGAAGTGCTGCTCGAGCCAGCGGGGATCCTCGCCCATGCCGACGGCGATGACCGTCGTGGCCTGTGCCGGCGGCGCGCCCCAGAGGTAGAAGTTGTTCTGGCCGGAGTAGACCGGCGGCAGGCCGAAAGCCGGCCCGTAACGCTGGAGCGCGCCGGCCTCTCCGTAGTTGCCGGTGACGATCGCTGTTCTGGCCTGCTCCGCCGGCGAGAGCGACCGGTACACGCCGGCGACCGTCTTCGTCAGGTCCGGCCAGCCGATCTCCTCGCCCAGGTTGTAGTTGATCTTCTGCAGCGGGACGGTGTGCAGCCAGTGCGCCGGGAGGACCGGCAGCGATAACGGGACCAGGAGCACGGCGAACGCGACCATCCAGTGTATGCGGCGCGCGGCGAGCGCCAGAGGAGGCGCCGCGCCGGTGGCCTCTCGGTGAAGAACCGGCGCGACCCATCGACCACGCCGGCCGTCGACCACAGAGCCGGCGCCGAACAGCACCAGGTACAGCGGCCCGAGATAGTAGGGCCGGTCCCCCATGGCCGCCATGAGCAGGACGAAGAGCAGCAGGTAGGCAATGGCGAACGCCCGATAGTCGCGCAGCCGACGATCCCGCAGCAGCGCCCACAGCCCCGCGAGCCAGACCGGGGCTGCCCAGAGCCCCGGCAGGACGAACTGCAGGATGACGAACGTGACGCTGTAGCCGGCCCCGGAGTGCTTCTCCCGGAGCGCCCCGCTCATCGCCAGCGTGGGCCAGCCGTGGTCCGCCTGCCAGAGCAGGTTGGGCACCCACAGCAGGATGGCGATCCCGGCTCCGATCCAGAGATACGGGCTGCGGAGCACCTTCCACTGCCGGTTCACGACGAACCCCACCAGCAGCGCGATCACGAGAAACAGGATCGTGTGCTTCGCATACAGCGAGACCCCGACGAGGAAGCCGGCGAGCAGCCACAGGCGCTGGTCACCGCTGCGCAGGATGCGCAGCACGACGAGCATGACAAGTGCCCAGCCGACGAGGTCGTAGACGGTCGGCCCCGCCAGGTGCGCCAGGATCAGGAACGGGGAGACGGCGAGGAGAAGCGCGGCGAGAGTCTGGGCGAAGCGGCGGCCGCCCAGCTCGCGGGCCGTGAGGCCCGCGAGCACCACGGCCGCCGCGAACGCCAGGGCGGGGAAGAGCCGAAGGCCGGAGAGCGAGTCGCCGAAGAGGCGTCGCGCGAGCCAAACCAGCGCGACGCTCAGCGGCGGCTGGTCGACGTACCCCCAGGCCAAGTGCTTGGACGCGGCCACGAAGTACAGCTCGTCCCGGTGGTAGCCGTAGCGCCCGGCGAGCAGCATGAGGAGGACGAAGGCGCCGGCGGCGATGCCGGCCACTGGCAGCCACGCGACCGGCGCGAGCTCACGTGGCCAGCCGGAATCCGGGCGCTCACCTTTCAGACTCGTCGTCATGAGCGAATCGTACTCGCGCCGCCGAGCGCGCGACAGAGGTCTTCGCCCCGATCGGGACGGTTTCGCCCCTGAGAGTGAGGGAACGGGCCAGTATGGGCATCCGGCTCGTCACAACGAGGTGAACGATGGACAAGATACGCGCGACGTCGCGCTCCCTGAGTGAAGCCGACGAGCAGGTAGACAGGGGACCGGTCCACATCGACGCCATCCGGCTCGGCGACTTCAAGGTGAAGCGGCAGACCTACCCGCCGGGCTGGCGGTTCTCGAAGGACATGGGCCAGGCGCAGTGCTACGACACCCATGTCGGCTATGCCATCTCGGGGCACGTGCACGTCCAGTTCGGGAACGGGCGGGAGCTCGACGTCCGGGGCGGCGATGTCTTCGTCATCCCCCCGGGCCACGACGCCTGGACGGTCGGCGACGAAGCCATGGTGATGGTGCAGTTCGACGAGGGCGCGTCCGCGCTCGAGCGGTTCGGCGTGGAAGCGCCGGCCAAGGCGGCCTGAACGCCGCGTCGCGAACGGCGGACCGGAGCCCCGCGTCAGGGCTCCGGTCCGCCGGCGCGAAGATGAGAAGACGGAGCCACGACTCCATCCGTCGCCGGGCAGGCAAGGGCCGGAACGGCCGGCCGCTCAAGTGGAAGGCGTGTCCGCGGCGGACGACGCCCTGCCGGCGCCCCCGGAGAGCGCCTCGACCTCGATGAAGATGCGGCTGACCTCGGGGAACGGCTCGCCGATCCGCTCCTCGATGCGGTGCACGGCGTCGTGGATCTCCTCGGCCGGCAGGCCGGGCGTGAACTTGACCTCGATGTTGAGGAGCACGTCGTCCGGGCCAAGGTGCATGGTGAGCACCACGCCGAGGCCCGTCACCGCGGGGTCCTCAAGCACGATGCGGCGGATGTCCGCGACCATCTCCGGATCCGCCGCTTCGCCCACCAGCAGGCTCCTGCTCTCGTAGGCGAGCCAGAGCGCCGCGACGATGAGGATGCAGCCGATGACGACCGACGCGAGGCCGTCGAAGACCGGCGCATGGAGCAGGTGGCTGATGGCGACGCCGACGAACGCGACCGACAGGCCCAGCAGGGCGGCCGTGTCCTCGAAGAGCACGGTGAACAGGCTGGGATCCTTGCCGTGGTGGATCGCCGCGATCGTCGTGCGTCCCGCGCCTGGTCCCGCGGAACGTCCGCCAGGCGACGCTGAACGAGATGCTCTCGAAGAGGGCGGCCAGCGCAAGCACGACGTAGTTGATCGTCGGGTTCTCGAGGGGGACAGGGTGCCGGATGTGGATGATGCCCTCGTAGATGGACATGCCGCCGCCGATGCCGAAGATGCTGACGGCGACGATGAGGCTCCAGAAGTAGACCTCCATGCCGTGGCCGAAGGGGTGCTGGTCGTCGGCCGGTCTGGCGCCGCGATTGAGGCCGTAATAGAGGAGGCCGCCGTTGCCGGTGTCGACGACGGAGTGGATGCCTTCGCTGATCATCGCCGAGCTGCCGGTCATGGCTCCGGCGACGAACTTGATGGCCGCGATCGCGATGTTGCCGATGATCGCGGCGACGACCGCCTTCTTGGATTCCTGCGCCATGGACGGAGTCTACTGCACGCCGCGCGAGGGACCGGGTCTTCACCCGACTTCCAAACGGGTACGTAAAGAGTAAGAATGGACTCGTGGCTCTTGAAGGGAGTACCACGATGCCTGGCAGCAGCGAGTATGAGTGTGGCGAATGTCGCCACCGCTTCCGCGCACCTGAGGGTGTGCCTCGAGACACGCGTTCTCTCATGTGTCCCGCGTGCGGGAGCATCGACCTCAACCTCATGAACAGCGATCGGCCGGCTCCAGGCCGTCTGGACCGCCCGTGAGGCAGCGCCCGCCGAGCAGTGGCGGGCGCCGAGCGAACCGGCGTCCTCGTAGCGGCGCTCGACCCGGGCCGCCGGCCTCGCCCGACGAGGGCGAGGCGGCGGCGACTGCTTCATGCGGTCTGGTACCCTAGGCTCATGCTGAGAGCCGTCACGTTCGACTTCTGGAGCACCCTGTTCGTGGACTCCCGCGGCGGCGAGCGAGAAGCGCTGCGCGCCACCGTCCTCGCGGACGCCCTGCGCGCCGCGGGCCTCAAGGCCTCCGCCCAGGCGCTGCGCGAGTCCTTGCGCGCCAGCTGGGACCACTTCGACGCCGTGTGGCTGCACGAGCATCGCACGCCGCCGTGCGCGGAGCTCGTCGACGCCATCCTCGGTTCCCTGCACGTGCAGCTGCCGCCGCCGCTCCGTGGAGGCGCTCGTGGACCGCTTCGAGCGCCTCATCCTGGAGATACCTCCCGAGCCCATGCCGGGCGCCGTCTCCACGATGCCGCAACTCGCCAAGCGCTACCGGCTCGCCATCATCTGCGACACCGGGTACTCGCCCGGAGCGGTGCTGCGCGAGCTGCTCGACCAGCACGACCTGCTCGGATACTTCGAGTACACGTACTTCTCCGACGAGCACGGGATGAGCAAGCCGGACACGCGCGTCTTCCTGCACGTCCTCGAGGAGTTGAGCGTGCGTCCCGCCGAGGCGGCCCACGTCGGCGACATCCAGCGCACGGACGTCGCCGGGGCGCAGGCCGCCGGCATGGCCGCCGTCCACTTCGTCGGCGCCAACAACGCCGACGTCCCTCACTCCACCGGGGACGTCATCGTCAGTCACTTCGAAGAACTGCCGCAGGCGCTCGGCAGCCTCAGCTGTGCCGGCTGCTGACCACAAGTCCCGCGTGAGCCGGCAGCGCCGGCCGTACCTGATCGCCGCCGGCGCCGGGCTGGCGGTCTTCGTGGTCGTGGCCATCCTCATGCACGCCGGTGTCCTGGACTCGTTCGACGTCAGGGTCGTCGACTTCTTCGCCGCGCATCATCGCCGGCAGCCGTTCACGGGTGTCGCCGAAGTGCTCGACGCGCTCGACAGATGGTGGCTCCTGACCATCATCGTCGCCGCGCTGCTCGGCGGCCTCTGGTGGTCCGGACGCATGGTGCAGGCCGTGTACCTCGGCGTCAGCATCGCCGTGGCGCTGGTCCTCAACCCGCTCCTCAAGGTGGCGTTCGAGCGGCCGCGCCCCACGGGGACCGCACTCGTCACCGTCTCGAGCACCGCCTTCCCGAGCGGTCACACGACGACGGCGACCACCATCGCCACCGCGCTGGCCGTGATCGCCTGGCCCACGCGCTGGCGCTGGCCGGTCATCGGCGCCGCCGTGGTGTTCAGTGTGGCGATGGGCGTGTCGCGCGTGTACCTCGGGGTGCACTGGCCATCCGACGTGGTCGGCGGCCTCGCCCTCGGGTTCACCATCGCCATGGGCGTCCGTGCGCTCATGCCGTGGCCCTCGGCCGCGGAAGCGGCACTGATGCAGAGCGGGAAGGCCGCGACGGCCGCTGGAGAGCGCGGCGCGACCGCGGCGGCCGGCGGAGCAGACGTCGTCCCGGTGGACGACGCGCCCGCCATCGATGTCGTCTTCCTGGACTGGGGTAACACGCTCATGGTCGACCTCGGGATGCGTGATGGTCCCATGAAGGACTGGGAGAAGGTCGAGGTGGAGGCCGGCGCGCAGGAGGCGCTGCTCCGCCTGCGCGCCCGCTACCGCCTCGTGGTCGCCACCAACGCGGCGGACTCACCCGGCTCCGACGTGCGCCTCGCGCTCGCGCGCGTGGGCCTGGACGAGTACGTCGACGACGTCATCTCCTCCGCCGACGTCGGCGACCACAAGCCCAACTACGCCTTCTTCCGCGCCGCGCTCCTGCGCGAGGGAGACCGCGGCCTGCCGCTCGACCCGCGCCGCGCCGTCATGGTGGGCGACGGCACCACCAACGACATCGCCGGCGCGCAGCGCGCCGGGATCCGGACGATCTGGTACAACCCGACCAAGCGCCGGTTCCCCGAAGCGGCGCGGCCGCCGGACGCGGTGATCCGCAAGCTCACGGAGCTGCCGGCGGCGGTCGACCGGCTCGCCGGCGTCCAGCCGGAGAAGCGGTCGCGCAGGCAACGCAAGTCCGACGCCGATGCGGCCGCCACGGCGGCTGCGGCGGCCGCCGCCGGGACCCTGCGGGCCGAGACGGCCGCCGAGGATTCCGCGGCGTCCGCGGCCGCCGCGATCTCCGGGCAGCACAAGATGGACGCGCCTGCGGAGCAGACGCCCGACGCGCTCACCGGCACGCCGGCCGGACCACCGGACGAGAGGTAGTCATGGACCTGTCACAGCCAGACCAGTGGTGCCGCCGTGCGCTGCAGCTCGGCGTGGACGCGGCGACGCCGGTGGACGCCGACGCGATCGTCGCCGCCGAATGGGTGCGCATGAAGTGCGTCTTCGGCTGCGACGAGGTGGGGATCCGCAAGACGTGCCCGCCCAACCTGCAGCCCGTCGCCGTCACCCAGAAGCTGCTCTCGGAGTACCGGACCGGCGTGCTTCTCGAGGTCGGCCCTATCGTCGGCGAAGAGAACAGCGACCCCGAGTCGCGACGCCTCAACGACGCCGCGCTCGCGCTCGAGCGCGACCTCTTCCTCGCCGGGCATCACAAGGCGTGGATGATGGGCGCCGGACCGTGCGACATCTGCGAGTCCTGCGCCAAAGGCAGGGAGTGCCCCACCCCCGAGAAGGCCCGGCCCTCGATGGAGGGCTGCGGCATCGACGTCTTCGCCACGGTGCGCAATGCCGGGCGGATCATCGACGTGGTGCGGGACGTGGACGACGAGTACCGCTACTTCGCCCTCGTCCTCGTCGACTGACTCAGGCCGCCCGCGACACACCCTGCCGGCTCAAGCCGACGTGCCGACGGCAGAGGTCGAGCCCGCCGCCCTCCTCCAGCCAGCTGGCGAACGTGTGCAGCCGCGGGTGGACGCCGCGCAGCCACTCCACGTCGTGCACCTGGGTCGAAGCCTCCTGGTAGACGAACACGCCTTCGACCTGGACCTCTTCGTAGCCCACCGGCTCACCCAGGGCGGCGGTCAGCTGCGCCGCGATGCCGAGCGGCGTCTGCGTGTCTCCGGCGACGTCGAATGCACGGCCGGCGAACTCGCCCGGGCGCGTCGCCGCGAGAGCGGCCAGGGCGCCGACGTCGTCGAGCGCCACGAGCGGCAGGTGCGCGCCGGCCGTGAACGGCGTCGACAGCGTCAGGTCCGGCCCGAAGCGACTGAGCCAGTACCAGGGCACCTCCTCCATGAAGGTCGCCGGCCGCAGGACGGTCGCCGGCAGGTCCAGCGTATGCAAGTAGCGCTCGGTCTCTGAGCTGACGTCGCACGACAACCGGTGGTGGTCCGGCCCGGTGGCGGCGGCGAAGACGATGTGCGGGACGCCGGCCCGCGTGGCCGCGTCGATGATGTTCCGGCCGTGGCGCAGCCGCTCCGCGGGGCCGGTGTCCGGGTCCTCGAGGACGAGGACGAGTGCGCTTGCGCCACTCAGGGCGCCCTCGACGGCGCCGGGATCGTCGAAGCGCACGAGCCGTGTCGCGGCGCCGGCCCAGCGCTCGTCGCGCAGCCGGCGGCTGTCCCGCTCGTCGAAGAGCGCGTGCGCCTCGACGCCAAGCGCGCGCAGATGGCGGATGGCCGCTCCGCCCTGGTGCCCGGCGGCGCCGACGACGTAGACCGGGCCTGTCGCTGTGCTCATGACCCTTACCCCGCTTCCGTGCTCACGGGAAGTGCTTCCGATACGAGGGTTGTTCCCACGAACGAACATCCGGGTCGTTGTCGGAGGCATCGCGGCGTCTTCCGACCCCGCAGCCAAGGCTCACGATGCTGCTCTGCGCGCGCGGATCTCTGCCTGGACCCGACGCGGGAGGTGGCCCCGAGGGCGCTCTCCTGGAAGCTCTCCAGACGCATGCCGGACTGCGGGACCTGGCCCCGGCCGAGGTAGTGAGGGCGCTGCAGCTACAGCAGCGCGGCCGCCTGCTCGAGGCGGGCGACGGCGTTGTCGCGGCCGAGCACCCAGAGACTCTCGAAGAGGCCGGGGGTGACGCTCTGGCCGCTCATACCGAGGCGGAGAGCGGCGAAGACGGCTTTGGGCTTGAGCTCGAGGGTCGGCGGCAGCTCGCGTACGAGCGTCTCGACGGCAGGCACGTCCCACTGGTCGAGCTCGCGGAGGCCGGCGGCGGCGGCGGCAAGGGTCTCCGCCGCTCCCGCGGTCGTCTGGAGCCGCTCGAGCGCCTCCGGCGCGAACGCGAGCGGCCGGAAGAACCAGCCGGCCATCGGGATGAAGTCGGCGAGCGCCTCGATCTTCTCATGCACGAGCGGAGCGACCTCGCGTGTGAGCGCCTCCTGCTCCTCATCCGGTACAGTCGGCGGCAGGTTCTCGGTCTCGGCGTCCTCTACGGCGGCGGCGAGCGCCTGCGGCCCCTCGGCCGCCAGCTCGCCGACGGCGGTCGGATCGCCGTAGAAGCCGACCCGCGTGAGGTACTCGACGAGGCGACCGCCGAGCCACTCGTCGGTCATGGCGCGCACGTAGCGGCCGTTCATCCAGCGGAGCTTCTCCGGGTCGAAGATGCTCGGGCTGGTGCCCAGCTTGGTGACGTCGAAGTTCGCGACGAGGTCGTCCAGCGACCAGGTGATCATCGTCTCGTCGAACTCCGCGCTGAGGAAGCAGAGGTAGTTGCGCACCACCTCGACGAGGAAGCCCTCCGCGGTGAGCTGCTCGAGCTTGGTGGCGCCGTGCCGCTTGCTGAGCTTCTTCTTGTCGGTGCCGAAGAGGAGCGGCATGTGCAGGAACTCGGGGACGGCGGCGCCGAGCGCCTCGTAGACGACCACCTGCTTGGGTGTGTTGCTGATGTGGTCGTCGCCGCGGATGACGTGCGTGACCTCCATGGTGACGTCGTCGACGACCACGGCGAGGTTGTAGGTGACGGTGCCGTCCGAGCGCTGCACGATGAAGTCGCCGATTGTCTCGTTCTCGAAGGCGACATCGCCGCGCAGGATGTCGTGGAAGACGGTGCGGCCGGCGGGCACGTGCACGCGCAGCGTGTACGGTTCTCCGGCCTCCTGGCGGCGCTGGACCTCTTCCGCCGCCAGCGCCCGACACTGGCCCGAGTAGACCCAGTCGCGGTCCTCCCGCTGG
Organism: uncultured Thermoleophilia bacterium; assembly: GCA_963784975.1. GTDB lineage: Bacteria > Actinomycetota > Thermoleophilia > UBA2241 > UBA2241 > CAIXSE01. The sequence continues at coordinate 42,523 of CAWAUK010000044.1, forward strand.
GCCGCCGTGCGCTCGGCCTCGAGCTCCTCCGACGTGCAGAAGCACGGGTAGACGCTGCCCGTCCCCAGCAACCGCGCGACGTACTCGTGATAGATGTCGTCTCGCTCCGTCTGCCGGTACGGCCCGTGGGGCCCGGGCACGCCGGGTCCCTCGTCCCAGTGCAGGCCCATCTCCCTCATCGACGCGACGATCTGGACGATGGCCTCGTCCGTGCTCCTGCTGAGGTCGGTGTCCTCGATGCGGAGGATGAACGTGCCTTTGTGCCGGCGCGCGAAGATGTAGTTGTAGAGACCCGTACGCGCGCTCCCCAGATGCAGGTAGCCGGTGGGCGACGGGGCGAAACGGACGCGGACGTGGCGGTTCTCGGGCATGGGTCGCCATGATACCGCATCGTCACTTCCGCCAGGCGCCGCACGGCTTTCCAGCCTCGCAGAAGTGGACTACAATGACCCGATGGACACCTCTCCCCAGCGAATGCGGGTCACGGAATCCCGGCCGCGCGATCACGTCGAGACCATCCGCATCAGCCCGGGCGACGTCGTCGGCGTCGGGCATCGCAACCAGCAGTACCCCGAGTTCCTCTGGTGCGCGTCGGAGTACGGCCTCCAGGGCTGGGTCGCGGAGGCGTACCTCGAGATGACCGGCGAGAAGGAGGCAGTGGCGCTGCGCGAGTACGACGCCGCGCAGTTGACCGTCGTGAAGGGCGAAGTGCTCGACGTCCTCGACCAGCAGGGCGCCTTCATCCTCTGCCGCAACGCCGGCGGCGTCCAGGGTTGGGTCCCCCGGCGCGTTCTCGAGGAAGACGCCCAGGGCGACTCCTGAGGGGCGGAATGACGCGCGGATCGTGCGTCGAAGAGACCGCGGAGGGATCATGACCGAGCAGGAGTTGCCACAGCGCGTCCGCGTCATCGAATCGCACGTCACCAGCGACCCCAACCCGGTGCGCTTCCGGACCGGCGACACCGTAGGCGTGGGGCACCACGACCAGGTCTGGAAGGACTACGTGTGGGGGACCGACCAGGCGGGGCGTTCGGGCTGGGTGCCGGACGTCTATCTGGAGATCGGCCCCGACTGCCACCAGGCGACGGCGCTGTGCGACTACGACTCGACCGAGCTCACGGTGGGCCGCAAGGAGATCCTCGAGGTGCTGGACGAGGTCGGCGGCTGGTACCTGTGCCGCACGGAATCCGGCGTGTCCGGCTGGGTGCCGGGCACGTCGGTCGAGCCGGTGCCGGCCGTCACGCAGGGCTGAGGGCGAGCCCGGCGGCCGCAGGCCGCGCCGCCCGCCCCGCACCTCATTCCGCAGCCGTGTAGCTCACCGAGCCGGCCACGCGGCAGAACCTCACCTCCGTGAAGTGCGCGGGGTACCAGCGGTCCAGCGTCTCGCGCCGGTACGCGGTGGTGTGGCTGTCGTAGACCCACTCACCGCCCCGCCTGCCAGCGCAGATGATCACGTGCTGCCACTCCAGCTCGCCGTCCACCACATTGCCCAGGTACACGATGTCGCCGGCGGCCCAGCCGCGCGGCAGCGACCGTATGGCACGCACGAAGTAGCGCGAGTGGCCGGCGGCACGCGCCGATAGCGCGCGCAGTTGCGCGCCGCAGTTCACCCATGCGACGGTCGGGAACTCGGTGCCGTTGGAGCGCCACTCGCGGCCGGCGTCGTAGGTCTGCCGCAGTCCCCCGGCCGCGAGACACTGCGAGACGAAGTTGGCACAGTCGTTGTCCGGCGACGACCAGTACTCCGGGTTCACGCGCAGCGCCCAGGTATCCGCATATGCAGCCGCGGCGCTGCGGTCGTAGGTCACCCTGACGCGTTCGCGCCCTCCGCCCTGCGCGGTGACGACGACGATCGCCGCCAGAGCGACCGCGACGAGGACCGCGAGGGCCGACCGGCGCCGCCGCACGGCCCGAGAACGATAGATGCGGCGGCGCCTGTGGTCACGATGCATCGTCCTTGGGCGCGACCGTGGTCGCGGCCGTCTCGGTGGCAGTGGGCGCAACCGGCTCAACGGCCGCGGCGGCAGGCGCCTCTCCGGGCGGGAGCGCGACCATGAACGCCGTGCCGACGCCGACTGCGCTGGACACGCTCACCGTGCCGCCCATCGCTTCGGTGAGGTCCTTGACGATGGCCAACCCGAGGCCCGTACCGACCGGCCGGTCAGTGCCGTATCGGCTGTAGAGGTAGAAGCGCTCGAACGCGCGCGGCAGGTCATCGCTCGTCAGGCCGCGCCCGGTGTCCGAGACCGTGATACTCCCCGGCGCCGTGGTGATCGTCACTGTGCCGGGCGCCGGTGTGCAGCGGATCGCGTTCTCGACCAGGTTGCTCACCACCTGGAGCACGCGGTCGTGGTCGCCGACCGCGCCGCCGCCCGCCTCCGTGTTCATGAGCAACGTGAGCCCGGAGTCGCGCGCCGTGGCCTCGCAGCGGCGCGCGACGTCCTCGGCCACGGCCGCGAGGTCCACCGCCTCGCGGTGCACGGTGAAGGCGCTCTTTCGCATGCGCCCAGACTCGAGCAGGTCGCCTACCAGGCGCTCGAGGCGGCTCGACTCGACGCCTATCACATCGGCGCCTTCCACCGGCTCCACGGTCCCGTCGCCGACGCCCTCGGCGTAGCCGCGAATGGACGTGAGCGGCGTCTTGAGCTCGTGGCTGACCGAGAGGAGGAACGCCTGCTCGGTCTCCTGGGCTTTGGCCAGCTTGGCGTTCATGTCGTTGAACGAGACGGCCAGCTCGCGCAGCTCGCGCGGCCCTTCCGGCGTGACGGTGACGCCGGCTTCGCCTTCGGCGAGCCGGCCGCTCGCCGCCGCCAGTCGCCGTACGGGGCGCACGACGCCGCGGGAGAGGAGCCATGCACCTATGAGTCCGAGGGCGATGATCAGCGCCAGGCCGAGCGCGCCGATGCGCACCAGCCGCGTGACCGGCGCGTAGGGCTCGAACGTCTGCAGATCACCCCAGTAGTCGGTGTAGTAGTAGGCCGACCGCGGCCCCGTGCGCCAGGCGACGATCGCCGTGTACTTGCCTGGGCGGGACGGCCCCTTCCAGGTCCCGATCGCGTACCCCTTCTGCTTCATGCTCCGCGCCGCCCACTCGGGCAACACGCGCGCGCTGGGGTCGGTGAGGGCCGTGAGGTCGCCGATCAGGGCGCCTGCGGCGTGGCCGCGGACGCTGAACGCTTGGACGATCGCCTGGCTCAGCATGGCTCGCTCCGCGGGCGTGTAGAGGCCGGGCTCCGCGGAGAGGCTCCCGATCTCGGTGTTCAGCTCCTGGGCCCGGAACGAGGCCTGATCGCTCATGAGCGTGGAGGCCGTCTCCCAGCTGCGGTAGTAGGCCCAGACGCCGAAGGCGGCGACGCACCCCGAGGGGATGAGCACCGCCACGGCGATGACGACGAACGACCGGGTCCTGAGGGAGGTCACGTGGCCCCTCCGCCCGGTGAAGAGCACGACGACGGCCACGGCCACCCCCGCAGCGATCAGGATGCCCGATGCGACGATCAGAGCCTTCAGGTCGATCCCGTAGCCCAACGGCAGGCCTCGCACGCGAGCCGCAAGGAATGCGCCCACCGCGAGCACGAACAGCAGGCAGGGCAGGATGATGAGCGCCGCGACCAGCATGAGCACCCGTCGCGAGCGCGCGGGAGTGCGGCCGGCTTCGCCCCGCCGAGCGGCCGCTTCGCGGGCCAGCGAGGGAGCGCCGGCCACGCCGCCCGCCGGCGATCCCGCGCTCACGGCCGCACCAGCTTGTAGCCGACGCCGCGGAGCGTCTCGATGCGCAGCGCGTCCCCTAGCTTGGCGCGCAGCTGCGCGACGTGCTGGTCGACAGTGCGCGTGCCGCCGGGGAACTCGAGTCCCCAGACCTGCTCCAGCAGCTGCTCCCGCGAGAGCGCCAGACCAGGGTGGTCCAGGAAGCAGGCGAGCAGGTCGAACTCCTTCATCGTCAGGTCGAGGGCGGCGCCCGAGGAGGTGGCCTCGCGGGCGCCACGCCGCAGTTCGACACCGCCGAGCGTGAGCACGGCCTCCGGCGGCCGCGGCTGCGTCCGCCGCAGGACGGCCTTGACGCGCGCGACGAGCTCGCGCGGGCTGAACGGCTTGGGCACGTAGTCGTCGGCGCCGAGCTCGAGGCCGAGCACTCTGTCGACCTCTTCGTCGCGCGCCGTGAGCATGATGACCGGCGTCTCGCCGAGGGCGCGGATGCGCCGGCACACCTCGAACCCGTCGATTCCGGAGAGGCCGACATCCAGGACCACCAGGGCCGGCCGCTGCCGTTCGAGCTCGGTGATCCCGTCCTCGCCGCTGCGGACCCAGACCACGCCGTAGCCGTCGCGCTCCAGGTACGTCCGCACAAGGTTCCCGATGTTGCGGTCGTCTTCGACGATGAGGATGGTGGCGCCCATACGCCACCGCATGCTATCAAGCCGTTCCCCGGGACGAGCCGCGACCGTCACCGCTCTCATGAGGACCTCCCTTGCCCGCTGCCTGGAGCCATCCTCCGCGGACAGAGTCATGCGCTTACGGCGCGAGCGTCAGGGGAGTGTAAAGCGTGACCTACTTGACGCTGATGGTCACGTGCCCGGAGGCGACGGGGCCCTGGAACTGGCCGGCGCCGGCGAAGCGCAGCTCGTAGGCGCGCCGCCGCGCCGGCCGGACCGTCCCGGTCCACACGCCGTTCTCGCCGGTCGTGAGCGTCGCCATCACCTTGCCGTCGGCGAGCCGGACCAGCTGGAGCGGCGTGAGCCGGGCGACGGGCAGGCCGGCGCTCGTGCTGCGCGCGTAGAGTCGCGCCGCGGAGCCGGCCACCACCGAGGACGTCTTCTTTGTGAAGGCAGCGTCAGTCGCGAGCTCCAGAGTGACCGGCGTTGGGCCGGCCCACAGGTTCCTGGTCCGGGCGGCGGTCTCGCCGGTCGTCGCCTCGAGCTCGAGCGTGTGACGCCCCGGCGTGAGGGACTCGGTCGTCAGGGTCCAGCCTTCGGAGGGCTCGTCGAACAGGCCGTCGGTCGCCGTCAACGGCTGCCAGGCGCCGCCGTCCACGCGATACCGAGCGTCGTGCGGCACCTTGATGCTCAGGTCGTGGCGGAAGTAGACGCCCGAGCTGATGCGGCCGCGGCGGCGCGGCCGCTCGGCCACGGTGCCCCGCAGGGTCACCGCGCCGCTCGCGGCCGTCGACTCCAGCCGGGTCGAGAAGCCCGGTCGCGTGTCCACCACGTCGGGCCGCGAATCGCCGTCGCTGTCGCGTAGCCCGGTCTGGCCGATCGTCGACGGGCAGACGGCGCCGGCGGCGAACGCGCCCAGCGTCCCGTTCGATCCCCGCATGATGCAAGGAAGGTCGGTCGTGCCCCCTCTGACGGCGTTCCTGTTGCGCACGCCCAGGTAGCCCGAGGTCAGGTCTCCCGTGCTGGGGTAGCCGGGCGACGGCGGAGAGTACTCGTCCAGTGCCCCGAACACGTGGCCCATCTCGTGGGCGATCACGGCGTCGAAGTGCTCGAAGCCGTAGCCGTCGTTGTCGTAGGTGAGCGTGCAGTACGGACCGAAGAGGTCGGCCGTGTAGGCGACCACCTTGTTGCGGAACATGCCGTCCGCGTCACGCAGACTGTCGACCACGTAGACGACGAACGCCCAGTCCGCGTCATTGAGGCGGCGCACCTTGTCGGCGAACAGCGTCTCCGGGTACGGGCGGTCGTCGACGATGTCGTGCGGGAACCCGAGCCTGTTCATGGCTTGCCAGCGCCAGGCGGCGTCGGAGAGCACGTCGTGACCGGCCCAGCCGTACTTGACGCTCATCCTGATCGGCTCGTTGCCGACCGTGACGGTCTGCGGCGCGCCGTAGGAGCCCGCCGCAGGCAGGAAGAGCTCGAGCGAGCCGTCCGGGAGACTGCGCGTCCCACCAGTCGAGCGCGTTCTGGATCTTGTCCAGGACCATCTGCCGGCGGTCCTGGCCCAGGTAGCTGGGATCCTGGCGCGTCCAGTCCTCCGAGCTCGTCATCTTGCCACCGTCGCTCTCGAGGAAGACGACGGCGACGGCGACGCGGCCGGCGGCGAAGGCAGCCGTCTCGCGCGCACCGGGGAAGGCGCCCAAGCCGACGGGAAGGCCGGCCGCTGCGGCGCCGGCCCCGCGCCCCATGAGGTCCTCGAGCACTGGAGGCGCCGGCTGCACGGGTCCGGCGGCAGGCAGCGCGAAGCTGCCGGCCGCGCGTGCGGCCGCCGGCAGCCACGCGCTCGCGCCCAGCAGCGCACACGCGAGCGCGACCAGGACTGCGGACGCTGCGACGATGTCGTGACGGCCCCGTGTCATGCGCCCGATTGTCGCACGGGGCCTGTACGGCGGTCGACTCAGTCCGATCGGCCGCGGGGCCGGCGACGCTCCGCGGGACCGTAGACCCAGCGCCGCGTCCCGCCGGGCTACTTCACCCCCATCTGCTCCAGGAGACCCAGCTGGTCGTAGTACGTGTGGTACGAGCGGATCTTCCCGTCAGCGACACGCGACACGTCGGCGAAGCGCAGGTCGATGCTCGCGCCTGTGGGTGCGATATCGCCGTCCGGGCTCTCCAATGGGCCGGTGTGCGTGCCCACGAACCGGCCCTCCACGATCACCATCTCGCCGGCCTCATGGACCTGTTCGATGAGGGCGCGTGCGTCGGGCACCGCCCGCTTGAGCCCGCGCAAGTACTCCCGGAAGGGCGCCGAATCCATGGACCGTTCCCATCCCCGGATCGGTCGTCTCCAGGTCTCTGGAGAAGACCGACAGCGCGCGCTCGAGGTCGCCCAGATCGAACTCCTCGTAGAACCGCAGCACGATCTCCCGCGGGCCGGTACCGATCTCGTGCAGCGTCTGCGGCCGGTTCGCGGCCGTGTGCTCTGTGGTTCTGTTGACTGCCATCTTGCCGCTCCTGAGCGCGGCGGACGTCTCTGCACGCCCGTCCGGCACCTTCGATCTCGTGACGGGCCGCGCCCGTCCTGACACTTCGGGCTTTCCCCGGTGTGGCCGCGCCATTCCGTTCGGCAGCACTCGCGCAATGACTTCGCCTCCCGCGCGCACGAACGTGCGCGCGCGATGGCCATCTGGTAACCTTCCGGCTTCGTGAACGAGCTTCCCCACACTCCCAACCCCCGGACCCTGGACGCCTGACATGCCGCAGCTGCGCATCGTCGTCCTCGTCAAGCAGGTCCCGGACACGGCCAACGTGACCGGCGAGGCCATGAAAGAGGACGGCACCATCAACCGGTCGGCGCTGCCGGCCGTGTTCAACCCCGAAGACCTCAACGCGCTCGAAGAGGCGCTCAAGCTCAAGGACCGCCACGACGCCCGCGTGACCGTGGTGACCATGGGCCCGCCGGCCGCCGTGCAGGTGCTGCGCGAGTCGCTCTACCGCGGCGCCGACGAGGTCATCCTGCTCACCGACAAGGCGTTCGCCGGCGCCGACACGCTCGCGACCAGCTACGCCCTCTCGCTCGCCGTCGAGAAGCTCGGCGGCGCCGACCTCGTGCTCTGCGGCCGCCAGGCGATCGACGGCGACACGGCGCAGGTCGGTCCGCAGACGGCCGAGAAGCTTGGCTACCCGCAGATCACCTGCGTGAGCCGGATCGACGAGCTGACGTCGGCGGCGGCAGGCGGCGAAGCCGGCTCCGGCGACGGCGCCGCAACAGGCTCCATCACCGCCACGCGCAGCATCGAGGGCGGGTTCGAGACGCTCACCAGCACGCTGCCGTGTCTGCTCACCATCACCGGCGAGGCCAACGACCCGCGTCCGCCGAGCGTCAAGCTCGTCATGACCTACAAGGGCATCGCCGCCGAGGCCCTGCCCGAGTACGACGACAGCTACCTGAACCCCGAGAGCGACGAGGCCGAGGTGTGCATGATCGGGCGCGACGGCAAGCCCGTGTGTCGCGCCCGCGTCGTCCAGTGGGACCACGAGGCGCTGGCCGCCGACCGCGAGGCGCTCGGCCTGCGCGGCTCGCCGACGCGCGTCAAGGAGATCGAGAGCGTCGTCCTCGCCCAGAGCGCGGCGCGCATGGTCGAGCCCGACGAGGCCGGCATCGCCGAACTCGTGCACGAGCTGATCGAGGAGCACATCCTTGGATAGGGCAGCCGATCCCAACGACGTCTGGGTCGTCGTCGAGCAGCACGACGGCGTGGCGGCCGAGGTCAGTCTCGAACTGCTCGGCCGCGCCCGCGAGCTCGCCGACCAGCTCGGCGTGCAGGTCGGCGCCGTGCTCATCGGGGCCGGCGACGTCCTCAAGCACGTCGCGACGGCGCTCGTCGCCCGCGGCGCCGACACCGTCTACTTCGTCGCCCACAGCGACCTCGCGCAGTACCTGGCCCTGCCGTACACGCGGATCGTCACCACCCTGATCCGCGAGCATGAACCGCAGATCGTCCTCTACGGCGCCACCACCACCGGCCGCGACCTCGCGCCGCGCGTGGCCAGCGCCCTGCGCACCGGCCTCACCGCCGACTGCACCGACCTGCGCATCGGCGACCACTCGCTCAAGGGCGAGGACTACAAGGATCTGCTCTACCAGATCCGGCCGGCGTTCGGCGGCAACATCATCGCCACCATCATCAGCCCGCTGCACCGGCCGCAGATGGCCACCGTCCGCGAGGGCGTCATGGTCATGCCGGAGGAGGACCGGCGGCGCGACGGGCGCATCATCGCCGTGCCGGTCACCCGCACTCCCGAACCGATGGAGGTGCGGGCGGGCGTGGCGCTCAGCGACGCCGACTTCATCGTCAAGCTGGTGAAGCGCGTGCGGGAGGAGAAACGCGTCGACCTCAAGGGCGCGCGCATCGTCGTCTCCGGCGGCGTCGGCGTCGGCTCGCGGGAGGGCTTCGCGCTGGTCGAGGAGCTGGCCCGCACGGTCGGCGGCGTCGTCGGCGCCAGCCGCGCCGCCGTGGATGCGGGCTGGATCGCGCACGACCACCAGGTCGGCCAGACCGGCACCACCGTGCGCCCCAAGCTCTACGTCGCCTGCGGCATCAGCGGCTCCGTGCAGCACCGCGCCGGCATGGACCAGAGCGCGCGCATCCTCGCCATCAACAGCGACCCGCTGGCGCCGATCTTCAGCGTCGCCCACTACGGCGTGGTCGGCGACCTGCACAAGGTCATCCCGCTGCTGATCCAGGCGTACAAGACGAAGGGCGCGGGCGGCGCAGCCGCTCCCGCGACCCTCGCGGCCGATGGAGGAGCGTCGTGAGCAACTTCTACAGCGACAACCGGGACCTCCAGCAGACCCTGCGCAGCCTCGACCTCGCGCGCGTGGTGCGCCTGCGCGAGGACGACTACGCGCAGGCCCGCGACTTCGCCTACGCGCCCAGCGATTTCGAGGACGCCGTCGACTCCTATGCGCGCACGCTCGAGATCGTCGGCGACCTCGCCGGCGAGTACATCGAGCCCCGCGCGGAGGACGTCGACCGCGCCGGCAGCGAGCTCGTCCAGGGCGAGGTCTGCTACGCCCCCGGCATCGCCGAGGGCCTCGAGCGCCTCAAGCAGGCCGACCTCATGGGCATCACGCTGCCGCGCAAGTACGGCGGCCTCAACTTCCCCGTCTCCGTCAGCGTGATGATCGTCGAGATGGTCAGCCGCGCCGACCCCGCGCTCATGAACATCTTCGGGCTCCAGGACATCAGCGAGACCGTGAACAAGTTCGCCGACGACGAGATGAAGGCGGCCTACCTGCCGCGCTTCGCCAGCGGCGAGGTCACCGGCAGCATGGCGCTCACCGAGCCCGAGGCCGGCAGCGACCTCCAGAACGTCCAGCTCAAGGCGACGGAACAGCCCGACGGCACCTGGCTCCTCAACGGCGTCAAGCGCTTCATCACCAACGGCTGCGGCCAGATCAGCCTCGTCCTGGCGCGCTCGGAAGAAGGCACGACCGACGCCCGCGGGCTCAGCATGTTCCTCTACGAGCGCGACGAGCACATGCGCATCCGCCGCCTCGAGGACAAGCTCGGCATCCACGGCTCGCCGACGTGCGAGCTGCAGTTCGACGACGCGCCGGCGCTGCTCGTCGGCGAGCGCCGGCGCGGCCTCACCACCTACGTCATGAGCCTCATGAACGGCGCCCGTCTCGCCATCGCGGCGCAGGCGCAGGGCATCGCCGAGGCGGCGTACCGGGCGGCGGCCAAGTACGCCGCCGAGCGCATCCAGTTCGGCGCGCCCATCGGCGAGCTCACGGCCGTCAAGGGACTGCTCGCCGACATGCGGGTGAACGTCGAGGCGGCGCGGGCTCTGCTCTACGAGACCGCGCTCATCGTCGACACCAAAGAGGTGCTCGAGCACCGCATCGCGCAGCTGCTGGCGGCCGAGAAGGCCGGCGACGCTCCGCCGGCCGGCCCCGACACCGACGTCAAGGCGCTGCGCGGCGAGCTCAAGACCTACACGCGGCTCGCCGCCCTCTACACGCCGCTCGCCAAGGCCTGCTGCACGGAGATGGCCAACCAGGTCGCCTACGACTCGCTGCAGGTGCACGGCGGCTCCGGCTACATGCGCGACTTCGCCGTCGAGCGGTACGCCCGCGACGCGCGGATCACCAACATCTACGAGGGCACGACGCAGCTGCAGGTCGTGGCCGCCATCGGCGGCATCCTCGGCGGGCACGCTGGCCGGGCGTCTGGACGAGTACGACGGCGAGGACTTCACGGCCACGCCGGAGCTGCTGGCGCGCGTGCGCCGCGCCCGCGCGCGCCTGGCGGAGGCGGTCGCTCGCGTGCGCGAGCTCGACGATGTGCGCTACCGCGACTTCCACGCCCGCCGCCTGACCGAGATGGCGATCGACGTGAACTGCGCCTACCTGCTGCTGCGGGCGGCGCAGACCGACGCGCGCCGCCTGCTCGCGGCGGAGTACTTCGTCGCCGCCGCTTCGGCGCGCGTCGAGGGCGCCGCCGCCCAGGTCCTGGGCGGCGACCCGGCGATGCTGGACGCGCTCACCACGCTCGCGTCCGGCTGAGACCGGGCTGCCGGCCGCCCCGCCCCGGCCCGGGCGGCCGCGCCTCCGCCGCTCGTCCGGCGGCGGGCAGAGCTCTTGCGCCCTGCCCGCCGCGGCCCGGTCTTGCGCGCCGGTGGCGGCGCCCGCTAGGCCGGCGCGTCCTCTGGCGCGCCACCCTCTTCGTCCTCTTCTTCCGGCTCGGGCAGCGGCGGCTCGATGCAGTCGCCGCCCGCGGCGCGCGCCGTCCCGAGCCGCTCGTCGGCTTTGCTCGCCAGCTCGTCCGCGTCCTCGGCGGCGTCGGGGAACCCCGCCACACCCAGGCTCATCGTGAACCGGCCGAGCTCGCCGAAGTCGTCGTGGGAGAGGCGCGTCACGGCCGCCCGGGCGCGGATCCGCTCGGCGACAAGCCCCGCGGCGTCTGGTCCGGGACCCGTGTTCGGCAGCAGGAGGGCGAACCGGCCGCCGCCGAGCCGGCAGGCGACGTCCACCCTGTCGCGCAAGCTGGTCTGCAGCAGCCGCGACACGGCGACGAGGACTGCGTCGCGGAACTCCGGCCCGCGCGTGCGGGCCAACTCCTCCTCGCCGTCGAGCTCGCCGGCGACGAGCGCCAGCGGCTGACGGTAGCGGCGAGCGCGGGCGACCTCGGCGTACAGCCGCTCGTAGAAGTACCAGCGGCTGTACAGTCCGGTGAGCGTGTCCGTAGCCGACCGGCTCTGCAGCGCCCGGAACGCGCGCGCCCGGTCCAGAGCGGCGGCGGTCTGACCGGCGAGCAGCGAGGCAAGCTCGACTTCGGACTCGCGGAACTGGCGCGGCAGCGACGCGGTGAGCTCCAGGTACCCGGCCGGGCGCCCAGCGATGGCGAGCGGCAGCACCAGCCGCGCTCGCCCATCGGCGGTGCGCCCCCGTTCCGGGCGCCCGAGATCGGCCGCCTGCCGCGCCAACGCGTCGGCGCGCCAGACCGCGCCGGTCTCCCCGGCCGGCGCCACGCGCACGAACGTCCCGTCGTCCTGGCGCAGCACCACCTCGGCGGCGCACTCGACGCCGCCGATGAGCCGCGCCGCCTCCTGACGCACGGCGACCACGATCTCCTGAGCCGACAGCGACGCCGAGAGGCCGTGGCCGGTGACCAGCAGCGCGGTCAGCCGCTTCGCCCGCTCGCCCTCCGCCTCGTACAGGCGCGCGGCGCGCAGCACCGCGGCGGCCAGGCGGGCGAGGGTCGCGAGGTGCACGCGATCGTCGGGCGAGAGCCGCCGCACCGCGCGCGTCTCGGCGAGACTGAGGACGCCGAGCACCTCCGCGCCGGCAAGGAGCGGCACGTCGATCCTGCTGGTGAAGCCGGCCTGCGTCAGCGCCGCGATGTCGGCCGGAGAAAGGTCGTCGTCGCGGTGCCGCTCCACGACCTCCGCGGCCAGCACCAGGCGGCGCAGGTCGTGGCTCTGGTCGAGGCCGACCACGGCGCCCACGCAGTCACCGGCCTGGGGGGCCGGGTCCCGGCACCAGTACGCGCGACACTCCAGCGTGTCCGCGTCGTCGCTGAACGTCCAGAGGTCGACCGACCACAGGTCGAGCGACTCCCCGACGTCGGCGACCACCGCGTGCAACAGCTCGCCGACGTCTCGCGCCGCCAGAGCGCCCGGCCTCGGGGAGTCATCCATAGGTCTCGACCCTGTCCTTGCCCGAACGCTTGGCCGCGTAGAGCGCGGCGTCGGCGTGCCCCACCAGGTCCTCGGGAGACGAGGTGCGCACCGGGAACATGGCGACCCCGATGCTCACCGTCAGCGCGGGTAGTATCGAGCCGTCGACGCCCTGGAACCGCGTGCCCGCGACCCGCGCCCGGATGCGCTCGGCCACATGCTCCGCCCCCTCCCGGTGACCGGCCGGTGGGGGCGGCTCCTCGCCCCCTCTCGCCGCCAGCTCGCCGGCGAGGTCCATCTCGAGCTGGGTTTCGCGGGTGGCGGCCATCGGCGTGTTGGGCAGGATGACGGCGAACTCCTCGCCGCCGTAGCGGGCCGCCACGTCCAGGTTCTGGCGCAGCTCGGACTGGAGCACCGCCGCCATGCCCCGCAGCACGGCGTCCCCCGCGAGGTGGCCGTTGCGGTCGTTGAACGCCTTGAAGTCGTCGAGGTCGATCATCAGCAGCGAGACGGGCGTGCCGTAGCGGCGGGCGCGGGCGATCTCGTGCTCCAGGCGCTCGTAGAAGTGCCGGTGGTTGTACAGACCGGTGAGGCCGTCGGTCACGGCCTGGTCCTGGACGCTCTTGTACAGGCGGGCGTGCTCGATGGCGACGGCCGCCTGTTCCGCGAGCGCGATGGCGAGCACCACCTCATCGTGCGTCCAGTGGCGCTCCCGCGTCCTCTCGACCAGGACCAGAACGCCCACGGGCGCACCGTTGAACATGAGGGGGACGTTCAGGTAGGCACGGTCTCCGTACTTCTCGAACGACCGGCGCGTCGACGCCGGGAGGTCCGGGTCCGAGTAGCGCTGTTCCAGCACATCGCCGGCCTCGAGGAAGGCACGCTCCTCGGGGTCCTCCTCGAGCGAGAACACCTGCCCGATGCTCTCGCGAGCGCCCTCGTAAGACTGCCGCTGCCAGAGGGCCACCGGCGTCACCGTGTTGGCGGCGGGGTCGTACTCCTGGATCTGGCACTCCTGGCTCCCGAGCAACTCCGCCGCGGTGTGCGCCACGGTGTCGAGGACCTCGTCGAGATCCACGCTCGAGCTGATGGCGCGGGTGGACTCGAGGAGCAGGCCGAGCTGCCGGTTCTGGGTCTCGGTCTGCCTCAGCAGCTGCGCGTGGTGGATGGCCGCCGCCGCCTGCTCTCCCAGGGCGGCGGCCAGCTGTCGCTCCTCGTCCGTGAAGTGCCGCTCCACCTCGGTCTCGATGAACACCAGGAACCCGATCGGCCGCCCCTCGTAGACGAGCGGCACACTCAGGAGGCTTTTCTCGTCGTCCTCGAGCATGTCGGCGCGGTTCTGCTCGTCCATCTCCGGGTCGGAGACCCGCTCCTCGACGATCTCGCCGCCGTAGAGGAGCTGCCGGTCGAACGCGTACTCGTCCAGGGAGTACGCGCGGCCCACCCAGCGCTCCCAGTCAGGCTGGGGCGTGCGCTGCTCGAACGCGACCACCGTGATGGTCTCCGTGGCGGGGTCGTAGGTGTCGATGGCGCACTCGGCCGTGTCCAGCGCCACGCGCGCCTCGTGGGTGATCATCGCAAGCAGCCGGTCGAGGTCGATGGTCGCGGTCATCGCCCGGCTGGCGCTGAGCAGCGCGCCGAGCCGGCGAGTCTGCTCTGCCTCCCTCCGGAACATGCGCACCGTATGCACGGCCACCGCCGCCGGCACCGCCATCAGTTCGAGCAGGCGCAGGTCGTCCGGCGTGAACCGGCGTGGGGCGCGTTTCTCGACCAAGGTCAGCGCGCCGATCACCTCGTCCTGGAACACAAGCGGCACGGAGAGGACGCTGCGCTCGCCCCAACGCTCCATGATCGCCCTGTCGGCAGCCGGCATCCGTGGGTCGTCCGCCTGGCGCTCGCGCACGCTGCGCTCGGCCAGCAGGTGCTGGTAGCTCGGCCGGTCGGCGACGAGGTAGACGCTCCCCAGCCAGGCGCGGTCGTCCTCGGTGATCTCGCTCGCCCACAGCGCCGTGGCGACGAGCGAGTCGGTCTCCGGACGGTACTCGTAGATGTTGCACTCCCAGACGTCGAGCGCCTCGGCCACCCGGCGCGCGATGGCCGAGAGCATCTCGTCCAGGTCGGGGCTGACCGCGATGGCCCGGCTGACGTCGGACGCCAGCGTGAAGGCGTCCGCGGCGTCGCGGCGCTCGTTCACGGCGCCGGGGCCGTCCTCCGGCGCACGCTCACCCACCACGCGCGACCACCCTGTCGCGGCCGGCGCGCTTGCCATCGTAGAGGGCCGCATCGGCGGCCGCGAGGAGCGTGGCCGGGTCCTCGCCCTCACGCAGCTCCGCCACGCCCACGGTGACGGTGGTCCGCGCGTAGCGGCGCCCGCCGTGCCCGGCGAACGCGTGCCCTGCGATCGCCGCGCGGATGCGCTCGGCAACGACCAGGGCCCCCGCGCCGGCCGGCGACTCGTCGTCGTCCGCCGCCTCCATGGCCTCAGGGGGCCCGTCGGAGACCCGCGTGTGCGGCAGGATCACGGCGAACTCCTCGCCGCCGTAGCGCGCGGCCAGGTCCACGCCGCGCCGTGTGACGGCGAAGAGGATCTGACCCACCTCGCGCAGCGCCTCGTCGCCGATCTGGTGCCCGAACTGGTCGTTGAACGACTTGAAGTCGTCGAGGTCGAGCATGAGCAGAGAGAGCGGCGTGCCGTAGCGGTGGGAGCGGCGGCACTCCTGCCGCAAGCGCTCCTGGAAGTGACGGTGGTTGTAGAGGCTGGTGAGCCCGTCGCGGATCGCCTCCTGCTCGGCGCGCCGGTACAGCCGCTCGTTCTCGAGCGCCGCCGCCGCCTGGTTGGCGAGCACCTGCAGCGCCTCTCGCTCGGCCGGGGAGAAACGACGGTAGCCCTCAGCCTCGACGACGATCGCGCCCTCCGTCACATCCTTGACGGCCAGGGGGACGGCGATGCCGGACCGTTCAGCGGCGTTCTGCTCGGCCGTCCGGCCGCTGGCCACGGCATCCAGAGCAAGCCGGCCAGCGGCGGCCTCGCCGTCCGCCTTCGCCGGAACGACCTGCCCGTCGCCGTCGCGCAGCCACACCTGCGCGCGAGGGGCACCGGCCAGGAGTCTACCGGCGCCCTCCTCGAGCGCTGCCACGACGGCTTCCCGGTCGAAGGTGGAGCTGAGCCGGCGGCTCACATCGAAGAGCTCGAGCAGCCGCTCGCTCTCCTCCCCCTGGGCGCGGAAGAGCCGGGCGTTTTGGATGGCCGCGCTCGCCGACTCCGCGAGCGCCTCAGCCAACTCGAGCTCGTCCGGCGTGAAGCGCCGCTCGTCGTCGACCGTGGTGATGCGCAGGATGCCCTGCGCGGCTCCGTTCGAGCGCAGCGGCAGGCTCAGGCAGGTCTTCTGCCGCCAGGCCTCCATCGTCCGGCGGCGGTCCTCCGGCAGGCCGGCATCCGAGATGTGCTCCTGCATCGGCTCGGACGCCTCCAGGATCGCGCGCTCGCCGGGACAGTCCACCAGCGCGTACGTGGTCCCGAGCGCGTCGTCGCGCTCGTCGGGCGACGCGGGCTCGAGCGCGTGCTGCGCGCGATAGACGAGCGCGTCGTGGTACGGCCGGTACTCGTAGACGGTGGCGTACGAGGCGCCCACCACCTCCGCCGCCAGCCGCGCGACCCCGGCCAGCACCTCCTCGATGTCCACCGACTCCGCGAGCGTGCGGCTCGCGTCCAGCAGTGCGGCCAGCCGGCGGGCCTGCTCTTGCTGCTGCCGGAACAGCCGCGCGTTGCCGAGGGCGGTCGCCGCCGGCCTGGCGAGCAGGCGGAGCAGCTGCCTCTCCTCCTCGGTGAAGCGCCGGTCGCGACGCGACTCGGTCACGCCGAGCACGCCGAGCGTCTCGCCGCCGAACTCCAGCGGGAACTCCATGACCGCCCGCTCGTCGTACTGGAGCATGACCTCGCGCTCGAGCGGGTCGAGGTCCTCGTCGTCGACGTATGACTCGAGCAGGTCGCCCTTGCGGAGGACGGCGTCGCGCTCGGGCCGGTCGTCGAGGCTCACCACCGTCCCGACGTAGTCGACGTCGGCGTCGCGCAACTCCTCCGACCAGACGGCGACGTAGGTCATGGTCCGCGCCTCGGCGTCGTACTCGTTGATGTCGCACCACTGCACGTCCAGCGCCTCACCCACCTGGCGGGCGATGGTCTGGGTCACCTCGTCGACGTCCAGCGACGAGGCGAGTGTGGTGCCCACCTCGAGGACCGTCCGGTACGGGTCGCGGGCGGCCGGCGTGACGTCCGGCGCGTCAGTCACCGAACACCTCCACACGGTTCTTGCCGAGCCGCTTGGCGAGATAGAGCGCCTTGTCGGCATTGCGCACCAGCTCGCCGGGACCGCCGGCCGCGCCAGGGAAGCAGGCGACGCCGATGCTCACCGTGATCCTGGTGTCGTCGTCCACGCCGGGCAGCGACGCTCCGGCCACCGAGACCCGGATGCGCTCGCTCACGCTCACGGCGCCCTCTTCGTTGGGCGGCGGGGCGCCGGGCAGCGAGGAGAGTTCGCGCGCCAGGCGGGTCCCGACCACCTGGGCGCCGTCGCGGGTGGTGTTGGGCAGCACGATGGTGAACTCCTCGCCGCCGTAGCGCGCGGCGATGTCGATGCCGGCACGCAGGTTGGAGCCGAGGATGCGGCCGACCTCCGTGAGCACGAGGTCCCCGGCGGGATGGCCGAAGCGGTCGTTGAAGTGCTTGAAGTCGTCGATGTCGATCATGAGCATGGAGAGCGGCAGCCCGTAGCGCTGCGCCCTTGCGATCTCCTGGTTCAGCCGCTCGTAGAAGTAGCGATGGTTGTACAGCCCCGTGAGCCCGTCGGTGATCGCCTGCCGCTCGATCGTGCGGTACAGCGCCGCGTTGGCCAGCGCCGCAGCGGCCTGGCTGGCGAGGATCTGCAGCAGCTCGACCTCGTCGTCGCCGGTCGCGAGCCCGGCGCCCCCGCGGATGTCGAGCAGGCCCTCCGCGGCGTCGCCCGAGACGAACGGCACGACCAGCCGTGAGCCGGCAGCGTCCTCAGCGATCGCCGGGCCGAGCGCGGCGACGGCCCGGCGGTGGAGGTCGTCGAGCTCCACCACCGCCGGCTCCTCGCCGGACCCGGCCGCGACGGGACCGGGTTCGAAGGGCACGAATGCCTCGCCGCGACGCAGCAGCAGCGTCACGGCGTCGCCGTGGACGTCGAACAGGTCGGCGACCTCGCGCCTCACCTCTCCGAGCACGGCGCCGGCGTCGAGCGACGAGACCAGGACGCGGCTCGTCTCGAGCAGCGCCACGAGCCGCCGGTTCTGGCGCTCGCCGCGCCGGTACAGCCACGCGTGGCGGATGGCCGTCGCGGCCTGTTCCCCCAGCGCCCGCGCGAGCTCGATCTCAGCGGAGCTGAAGACCCGCTCGCGCGCCGTCTCGATGAGCACGAGGAGCCCCAGGGGCTCGCCCTCGACGACGAGCGGGACGTTGAGGCACGCCTTCTCGCCCCACTGCTCCATGGACTCGCGCACGTCCGGCGGGAGCGTCTCGTCCGAGAGCGTCTCCTGCACGACTGCGCCGCGGCGCAGGATCTCCCGGTCGGCGGGGTAGTCGTCGAGCGGGTAGACGCCGGCCTCGTCAAGGGCGGACGGCCGGCCGTCACGGCCGTAGAACGCGCGGAACACGATCGCGTCGCGCGCAGCGTCCAGCTCGTAGGCCACACACTCCACAGTCTCGAGGGCCTCGGCCGCGGTACGGCAGATCTGCGCCAGCGAATCCTCCAGCGTGACCGTGGACGTGATCGCCCGCGCGGTGTCGACCATCGAGCCGAGGTAGCGGTTCTGCTCCTGCTGCAGGCGGAAGAGGCGCGCGTTACGGACGGCGACGGCCGCCGGGCCGGCGAGCAGGGTGACGAGCTCGCGGTCCTCGTCGGTGAAGCGCCGGCCCTCGCGCTTCTCGATCAGCGTGAGACAGCCCACGACGCCCTTGTCGCGGAAGTGCAGCGGGACGGCCAGGGTGGCGACCTCGCCCCACTCCAGCATCGCCGTGCGGTCCGCGGGATCGAGGTCCGCGTCGTCGATGCCCGTGAGCACGCAGGCGCCGCCCTCGATTATCGGCACGTAGCCGGGGCGATCGTCGAGGCTGACGCGAGTGCCGACCCAGGCGAGGTCCTCGTTCGTGAGCTCGCGCGCCCAGAGGGCGGCGGCGGTGAGCGTGCGGCTCTCCGGGTCGTACTCGTAGAGGTCGCACTCCCAGGCGTCGAGCGCTTCGGCGACGCGCCGGACGATGACGGTGGGCGCATCGTCGCGCACCAGCGCCTGCGTGATCTCCGCCCCGGCCTCGACGGCCAGCCTGAAGCGAGCGCTCTCGGTGGCCGGCTTCATCGCACGGCCCGAGGCTCGGCGGGGCGCGGGCGGGCAAGGCGGTAGCGATCGCGCGTGGCCACGAGCGCACAGAGCAGGGACGCGACCTGGCACTGGACGAGAGAGCGGATGGGCGTCGCCTCGATGCCGCCCGCGGCCGCGAGGCGCTCGGCACGCGTGCGCACCTCCGCGACGGCCTCGTCGTGCAGCGTGCGCAGCACGTCGTCCTGCTGCGCCTCGGCGGCGATCATCCCGGCGAACTGGCCCACGCGGGCCAGCGTGTCGAGCTCACGCAGGTACACCTGGTCGAAGAGCTGGGCCACCGTCGCCTCCTGCGCGAACTCGGGCTCGGTCTCGGCCTGTACGCGCGCGGCGCGGATGTCGTCCTTGATCTCGCCGAGGTGGGCGTGCACGGTGCGCTGCCACGGCGTCTCGGCGGTGAGACGGGAGGCGGCCTTCACGTAGCGCTCGTGCAGCCATAGCGCCAGCTGCTCCTGCACCTCGAGGCCGCGCAGCTTGGCCTCGCGGCGGGAGAGCCCGGCTGGGCTCCGGTCGGCGATGCGTGGGCTCGTGAAGTACGGCACCTCGCTGACCAGCGTGAAGCAGTCCCACATGGCCTCGGCGTAGTCGTCGCTCGAGGTGCCGAAGGTGAGGACCACCGCAGGGTCGGCCCCATAAGCTTCGTAGAACTCGTAGTCCTCGGCGAGGCCGAACCCGCGGAAGATCCCGGGCGCCAGCTGGCGCAGATACGGCATCTCGGGCTCGCCGCAGTCGGGCGGCAGCCCGGCCGCCGCCATGACGAAGGCGAGCTCGTCCTGAAGCTGGGCGTCCTCGGCCGACAGGTAGTAGTACGCGCCGCCGAAGGTGGAGTTGTGCAGCGGCATGTAGAAGTCGAGCGGGCGGCGGCCGATGACCTCCATCACGGCCGCCGCCTCCGGCAGCGGCCTGGTGAACGCGTAGCGCTTGTAGCTCACCGGGAACGTCCACTCGAACTGGTCGTGCGGCGGCGGCCGGTACACACGCAGCAGGAAGCCGGTGAGGTCGTAGGGCTCGTCGAACCAAGGCTCGTTGAGCAGCGTCGCGTCAGGGTCGCCGGCCTTGATCACGGAGAAGTTGAAGCCGAGCTCGGTGGCCAGGCCGTCCGCGAGCAGAGGCAGCAGGTACTCGAGCGCGAGCGTGCCGACGGGCTCTTCCGGGTGCGGCAGGCCGACGAGGAGCGCCTGCAGCGGGCCGCCGGGGATCTCGAGGCAGCGCAGCGGGTGGCCGGCCCGCGACGCGCCCGGCGACCACACCTCGATCTCGGGATGCGCGGCGGCCAGGCCGTCGGTGGACCGCTCGAGCTCGCCCAAGGTCAGGTAGCGCTCGAGGGCCGGGACCCCTGCCACGATCTCGTCGAAACACGGGAACACGCTGACCCCCCAGTCGACGCCGCCTCATCGTGTCGCCGTAGCTTACCAGACGGTCGCCGCCGGGCTGCGGAATGCTCAAGGTCTCTGCGCGGCTGCCGATACAGAGAGTGGTACCCCCTTCAGAGGGCCGGACCGGCGCCGTTCGCCGGCCCGGCCCTTTTGTCTGCCCGGACGCTGTCTCTTCCGTCAGCTCCCGCCGGCGATCCCGACCGCGAACCCGCCCTGCGGACTCTGGCCCCCCACGTCGGGCATGTGCTACGGTTGGCGTAAGCCTCGGGAGGGCGCCGTGATCTACTGCGTGGTACCTCCGGAGCTCGGCGAAGACGCATTCCGGCGCCTCGTGGAGCACTACCGGGACAACCCGAACGTCAAGGTCATCATGGACCGCCGCCACGGCGAGCGCCGCACCGATCGCTCCGGCGGCGGCGAGCGCCAGACCCGCGACCGGCGGCGGCGGCGCGCTCCGGGCTCGTTCGACATCTGACCCTCCCGCCCAAGGGGACTCCATGAACGAACCACTGCCGCGCGGCAGCGAGACCAGCCTCGTCCTCACCCACCTCACGCAGCCCGCCGACGCCAACTACATGGGCAACATCCACGGCGGCATCATCATGAAGCTCATCGACGAAGCGGCCGGCGCGTGCGCCTTCCGCTTCTGTCGCACGACCATCGTCACGGCGGCCATCGACCGCATCGACTTCCACCATCCGGTCCGGGTGGGCAACCTCGTCCGCTTCCGGGCCAACGTGAACTTCGCCGGCACGAAGTCGGTGGAGGTCGGGGTGCGCGTCGAGGCCGAGGACCTCATGACGGGGATCACGACCCACACCAACTCCGCCTACCTGGTGTTCGTGGCGCTCAGCGACGGGGGCAAACCGATCCCGGTGCCCAGGCTCGTGCCGCAGACCGACCAGCAGAAGGAGTGGTACGCGGAGGCGAAGGAGCGGCGGCGCAAGCGGCTCGTCGAGCGCGAGCCGGCCGACGACTGACTGACGCGCCGGCCGGCGTCTGACACGCCGGCCCGTGCCCGGACAAGCGGCGGCTCAGGTGGCCGGCCGCCGCCCGCGGCTCAGGCGGCCGGCGCCCCGCCGCCCTCCAGCCGCAGTAGTTCCTGCAGTGCCAGGTCGGCCACGTCCAGCTGGTCGTCCGAGGGCTCGCTGGTCGTGAACAGGCGCTGCATCTCGAGGCCGGGCTTGCCGAGCGTCCGCGCCAGCGGGTGGTCCTGATGGCGCGACATCCAGGAGAACAGCTCCATCGCCGTGCCGATGCTGACGAGCCCGCCGACGAACGTCGCCAGCGGTTGCCGCTCTCTTCCGGCCGCCCGCAGCAGCAGGTTGGTAGCGAGGCTGGTGACCACCATCGGCGCGATGAGGTTGGAGCCGCAGCGCGCGTGTTCCTTGTGGGCCGCGGACGGATCGCCGCCGTTCTCGTAGGCGGCGACGCTCTTGTGTTCGGCGCCGTGGTACCGCGAGAGCCGGGAGTCCCGCAGCGCGAGGAGCACCGGGGCCAGGCCGGCGCCGGCCACGGCCAGCTCGCGCAGCACCGGCGAGCCACGCCCCGACGCGCGCAGCGCGACCGTCACGGCCGCGCTCGCCGCCGTGGCCGCGAGCATGCGCGGGTCCTCCTGGGGCAGGACCGGCTGGCCGGTCTTGCGGCGCACCGCCGGCAGGACCGCCATAGCCTCACCCAGCCGGACCAGGCCGCGGAGGACCGGCACCTGGCGGAGCGTCTCTCGCGCCGGGAGCTGTACCTTCGGCCCGGAGACGACCTTGACGCCCCCGTTCTCTTCGCGCACGGCCGCGGCCCAGTAGCCGTCGCTCTGCAGAAGGACTCCATCTCTCAAGGCCATGCCGCCGAGCTGCATCGTCATCGTCTCCTCAGAAGGAAGGTCACGCGTCGCGAGCAGCGCCCGCGCTACCCTCCAGTGTTCCCCAACGCGGGCGCAAGCGCTACCGCCCCTCTCGGAGCTTGCGACTCGTATGCAGCCGAGGTCTGGACGCGAAGCCGCGCAGGCGCGAGACTGACCGGGTGACGAGCCGGCGCTCCGCCGGAGCACGGCCAAGGAGGGCGAGATGGGGTTC
The DNA here is from genome assembly GCA_963784975.1 of uncultured Thermoleophilia bacterium. GTDB lineage: Bacteria > Actinomycetota > Thermoleophilia > UBA2241 > UBA2241 > CAIXSE01. The sequence continues at coordinate 64,921 of CAWAUK010000044.1, forward strand.
TTCGACACAGTCAAGGACAAGGCGGGCGCCCTTGCGGCCGACACCCAGCGTGCCGGTAGGGTGACCGCCGCTCAGGCTCGCCTGGTCGTCCTGCAGAACGACCTCAAGAAAGCGGAGCGCGAGCTCGGCCACGCCGCGTTCGCCCTGGCCGAGCGCGGGGAACTCGATCACCCCGAGCTTGTACACGCCGTCGAGCGGCTGCGTGCGACGTCGGCCGAGGTACGCGCCAAGGAGGCCGAGATCTCGGCCCTGCGCGGCGAGGCTCCGGAGCCCGCGGCGACGGCGGCGGCCCCGGCGGCCGCCGTTCCTGCCGAGGCGCCTGCGACGCCGGCGGCGACCACCGTGGAGACGGCCGCCGGACCCGTGATCGTCACGTCGACGCCGCCGCCCGCGCCGCAGGAGCCGAAGGCCGGAGAGGCGGCCGCAGCTGAAGAGGAAGCCGCCCCGGAAGGCCCGGCGAAGAAGGCCGCGCGCAAGCCTGCGGCCAGGCCCGCGGCGCCGGCGAAGAAGTCGGCCGCCAAGTCCGCAGCCAAGAAGCCGGCCCCGAAGAAGGCCGCTCCCAAGAAGGCGCCGGCCGAGAAGGCGCCGGACGCGCCCATCGTCGTGCCGGCCGCGACTCCTCGCAGCCAGACCAAGGCCGGCGCCACTCCCAAGAAGCCGACGCGGCCCTCGTCGTCCGGCCCGCGGCCCGCCGGCAAGAAGCGCCCCGCCGGCACCTGAGCCGCCGGTACCTGAGCCGCCGGCGCTGCAGCCGCCCGCGCCCGCCCCGCCGAGGCGCCCGCCTGCGGCGGCCGGCCAACGTGAACCGTCCGCCCGGCGGACCCCGTCCGGGCCGTCTGGTACCCTGACGGGGACCAAGGAGATCCCATGTCCGATCAGGCCAGCTTCCCGGGCGCGACCACGCGCATCGCCATCATCGACTTCCAGAGTGGGCAGACCGTCGACGGCGTCTACGCCTGCTCTGAGCTCGCAGCCGCCACCGACCGCAACGGCAAGGCCTACCTGCGCCTCAAGCTGCGCGACGCCACCGGCGAGGTAGCCGCCATCCACTTCGATCCGTCCGACGACGCGCTTGGCGTCACCGCCGGCGACGTCGTCTGCGTCGGCGGCACCTACAGCGTCCACCCCCAGTACGGCGCGCAGATCCAGGTCCGCCGCTTGCGTGCCGCCGACGACGAAGAATACGACGCCGGCGACCTCGTGCAGGTGTCCCCGGTCGGCACCGCCGAGCTCGCCGAGCGCCTGCACGCACTCATCGATTCCGTGGAGGAGCCGCACGTGCGCGCGCTCCTGGAGCGCGCCTTCGACGGCTCGCGCGAGCCCGGCGCCACGTTCGCCGTCGCGCCGGCGGCCGTGCGCAACCATCACGCCTACCGGCACGGCCTGCTCGAACACTCGGTCATCGTCGCCGAGGCGGCGGCGGGCGTGGCGTCGCGGTTCGACTCCGTCGACCGCGACCTCGTCGTCGCCGGCGGCCTGCTGCACGACATCGGCAAGACCCAGGCGTACACCAGCGGCGGCCTCGCCCCGCAGATGACCGACGCCGGCCGTCTTCACGGCGAGATCGTCATCGGGCACGACATGGTGCGCGAGCTCATCGAGGAGGACGCGGACTTCCCGCCCGAAGCCGCCAAGCGGCTGCGCCACATCATCGTGGCGCACCACGGCATGCGCGAGAAGGGCAGCCCCGTGGTGCCCCAGACGCGCGAGGCGATCATCGTGCACTACTGCGACGACATGACGGCTCGCATCGGCGCCATCGACGACGCCGAGGCGGCTACCCCGGCCGGTGAGCATTGGTCCAGCCGCATCTTCATGATCGACGCGCCGGCCTACCTCGGCCCGCGCGATGAGCGGGACGAGGACTAGCCCCAGATCTCCCTACAGTCCTCGAGCACCACGGACGCGTGTCCCTTGGCCTTCACGGCCGGATACACCTTGCGCAGCGTTCCGTCGGGGTCGATGAGCCAGGTCGTGCGCTTGGCCACGCCGACCATCGGCCGCGCGACGCCGAAGGCGCTCGCCACCGTGTGGTCGCCGTAGTCGCTGATCAGCGGCATCTTGAGGTCGTACTTCCGCGCCCAGCGCTCGTTGGCGGCGGGCTTGTCGACGCTCGCGCCGATCACCTGCACGCCGAGGGCGGCGAACTCATGAAGCAGGCCGTTGAACTCAACGGCTTCGGCCGTTCAGCCCGCGGTGTCGGCTTTGGGATAGAAGAAGAGGACGGTGCGCCTGCCCGGCGCGCCGAGGTCGAAGGTTGCTCCGTCGTAGGAGGCGCCGGTGACCGCCGGCGCCTTGTCGCCTTCCTTGAGCATCGGGACCCCTCCCGTGTGGTCGCGGGCTGCGGCGCCTGGACGGGGCCGCGTTTCCCTTCGGCAGTCTGCATGCCCCCGGCGCACCGCGACGAAACGATGCCGCCCGCGCCGGTCGGCCGGTCGAGATAGACTCCGCTGATGGCACGCAAGCTGAGAGTCAGCGTCGACTACGACAGGTGCACAGGCGTCGGCGCCTGCGAGCAGGTCTGCCCCGAGGTCTTCTTCATGAACGAGGAGGGGCTCCCGGACGTGCTCGAGGAGGAGCCCCACGAGACGCTCTGGGCCGCCGTCGAGCGGGCCGAAGAGGCCTGCCCGGAGGAGGCCGTGATCCTGGAGTGGGTGGAGGACCAGGCCGATGCGGACGCGCGTCGTGGTCGCGACGCCCCGCGCCGCCCTCCTGCCTGAAGCTCACCCACGCTCGAGCGGAAGGATCGTGACGGGCACGCTGCAGCGCTCGCGGAACCGCTCGGCGTCGCCGGCGTCGCCGACGACCTCGCCGTAGTGCATGGGTACGGCGGCCGTTGTATGCAGCAGGTCGCAGGCCGCGGCCGCCTCGTCCCACGTCATCGTGAACGTGCCGCCCACGGGCAGCAGAGCGACGTCGCAGTGCACGGCGGCCATCTCCGGTACCGCGTCGGTGTCGCCGGCGTGGTAGTAGCGCACGCCGTCGAGCGTGATCACGTAGCCGACGTGGCCGGCCTCCCTGGGATGGTACGGCTGCCCGGGAGCGCGGAACTTGGTGAGGTTGTAGGCGGGGACGGCCTCGATGCCGACTCCCCCGACCTCGGTGCTGTCACCAGGTGCGACGGTGACGGTCTCGAGGTCGCCGACCTGCGCCGTGACGGAGGCCGGACCCACCACCACAGTGTCCGGCCCGGCGAGCGCCCGGATGTCCGGAAGGCTGAGGTGGTCGAAGTGCTCGTGCGTGACAAGGATCAGGCCGGCCGGCGGCAGCCCCGCCGGCAGCTTCCAGGGATCGATGTAGACGGTCACGGTGCCGTCCAGCCGGAACGAATCGTGGCCGTGCCAGTGGATGTTCTCGAGCATCGCCGCCTCCCTTGATAGTCGTCTCCTGCGGTTCTACCCCGAGGAGGGCGGCAACACGACGGGCCGGCCACTGGATCCCGAGCGATCCTCCAGTGGCCGGCCCGTCAGCAACTCGGAGTCCTTACTCGGCCTCTTCCTCTTCCTCGACCTCGACGGGGGCCTCTTCATCGACGACGACCTCTTCCTCGACGACGACCTCTTCCTCGACGTCGCCGGCCTCATCCTCGACCTCGGCGACCTCGACGGTCTCGGTTACCTCAGCCGCCGGCGCCGCCGCCGCGCTCGCGGGCCTCACGTTGGTGGCCTGCGGGCCCTTGCGGCCCTGCTCGACCTCATACTCGACGAGCATGTCCTTGTCGATCGCGGTGACGCCGTCGGCCAGGCCGGTGACGTGCACGAAGATGTCGTTGTCGTTCTCCTGCTCGATGAATCCGAAGGCCTTCTCGGTCGAGAACCACTTGACTTTACCCTGAGGCACTTTGTTCTCCTTTTGATCTTGAAGCGCGTTCCGCCGGTGCTCGGTGGTGTGACGAGATGCGCTCCTTGTGCCGCTCGCGCCGTTCTCTGAGACGCAGAGCGTAGGGGTAGTGTACCCGCGTTTTCGGACCCTCGAAAGCCGGGCGCCGTGAGGCCGCGACCGCGCGGCCGCGAGGAGCCGCGCGCGGTCCCCTCTAGCAGCGCGTGACGACGAAGATGGCGATGCGCGCCACCAGGTTGGGGGCCACGAGGCGCGGCGGCGGAGGCTTCTCGACCGAACGCAGATACTGCTCGTGCTCGATGCAGAGGCCCTCCTCGCGGCAGAGCGCGCGGAAGTCCTGGATCGTGCAAAGGTGGATGTTGGGCGTGTCCCACCACTGATACGGCAGGTCGCGCGAGACGGGCATGCGCCCGCGCAGGAACAGCTGCGAGCGCGGGACCCAGTGGGCGAAGTTCGGGAAGCTCACGATGGCGAGGCGGCCGACGCGGACCATCTCGCGGACGATCATCCGCGGCCGGCGCAACTGCTGCAGGCTGAGGCTCAGGATCACGACGTCGTGCGACTGGTCGTCGAAGTCGGCGAGACCGGCGTCGAGGTCGCCGTGGAAGACTGAGAGGCCGCGGCCGACACACTTCTCCACCGCGGCCTGGTCGATCTCCACCCCGCTGCCGCGCACGTGCTTCTCGGCGATGAGCTCACTGAGCAGCTCGCCGTCGCCGCAGGCGAGGTCGAGGACGGTCGAGCCGTCCGGCACGAGGTCCTGGATGAGCTTGTAGTCGATGCGGCGCACGGTGCGTATCCTACGCTGCGGTCAGCCGGCCGGCGCAGCCGGGCCCGGCGGCGAGTACGTCCTGGCGCCGCTGGCCAGGAACGCGGCGATGATGCCTTCCATCTTCTCGCGCTCGAGCAGGAAGGCATCGTGGCCGTAGTGGCTCTCGACCTCGTAGTAGCTCACGTGCTTGTGGGTCGCGCGCAGCGCGCTGACGATCTCCTTGAGCTGGTAGGGCGGGTGCAGCCAGTCGCTGCTGAAGCCCATGACGAGGAACCGCGCCTTGACGTCGGCGAACGCCTTCACGAGCGTGCCGTGCTCCCGCGTGAGGTCGAAGTAGTCCAGCGCGCGCGTGATGTACAGGTAGGTGTTGGCGTCGAAGCGATTGGTGAAGCTCAGTCCCTGGTGGCGCAGGTAGCTCTCCACCTCGAAGTCGGCCGAGAACGTGAACGTGTAGTCGCGGATGTCCTGCAGACGGCGGCCGAACTTCTCCTCCATCGCCTCATCGCTGAGGTAGGTGATGTGCCCGACCATGCGCGCTACGCTCAGGCCCTTGGCCGGCGACTTGCCGCCGTAGTAGTGGCCACCGCGCCAGTTGGGGTCGGCCATGATCGCCTGGCGGCCGACCTCGTTGAAGGCGATCGCCTGGGTGGGCTGGCGCGCCGCCGTCGCCAGCGGTACGCAGAGATGGGTGCGACCCGGGTGAGACACCGCGAGCTCGAGCACCTGCATACCGCCCATCGAACCGCCGACCGCGGCCAGCAGCTTGCCGATGCCCAGGTGGTCGAGCAGCATGACCTGCGCCTTCACCATGTCGGCGATGGTGATGATGGGGAAGTCGGTGCCGTAGGGCCGGCCCGTAGCGGGGTTCTCCGAGGCCGGCCCGGTGCTGCCGCTGCAGCCGCCGATCACGTTGGCGCAGATGACGAAGTACTTGTCGGTGTCCAGCCCCTTGCCCGGACCGATCATCATGTCCCACCAGCCGGGGCGCTTGTCGTTGGCGCTGTGGAGCCCGGCCACGTGAGCGTCGCCGGAGAGCGCGTGTGTGACGAGGACGGCGTTGTCCTTGCGCTCGCTCAGCGTGCCGTACGTCTCGTAGGCGAGCGTGAACGGCGCCAGCATGCCGCCCCCCTCGAGGGTGAGCTCCTGACCGGGCTGGTCGAACGTCACCCTGCGGGTGCGGACGACGCCGGCGTTGCCGGCGTCGTCGTCGTACCCCATGGCGACGTCGCCGATCTCCTTGCGGGCTGCGGGCTTCTTCTCGGTCATGGCTCCGATGATTCTAGCGAACGCGGGCGCGTCGCGGGCGAACGCCGCTACGGGGCGGAGGTGTCGTCGACCTCCGCCCCGCCGCGGCCGCGCCCGCGATGTGCGCCCGTCAGGCCTTGGCGAGCGCCTGGTCGATGTCGGCGACGATGTCCTCGAGGGACTCGATGCCGACGCTGAGACGCACGTAGTCATCGGTGACGCCGGCGAGCAGCTGCTCCTCCACGTTGAGCTGCGAGTGCGTCGTCGTCGCCGGGTGGATCACCAGGGATTTGGCGTCGCCGATGTTGGCGAGGTGGGAGAGGACCTGCGTGCTCTCGACGAAGCGCCGGCCGGCTTCGCGACCGCCCTTGATACCGAATCCGACGATGGCGCCGAAGAGGCCGCGGTAGTGGTACTTCTTCGCCAGCTCGAACGACGGGTGCGACGGAAGACCCGGATAGCTGACCCAGTCGACCTTGGGGTGCTCCTCGAGGTACTCCGCGACGCCGTAGGCGTTGACGCTGTGCCGCTCCATGCGCAGGTGCAGCGTCTCAAGTCCCTGGAGGAAGAGGAACGAGTTGAACGGCGAGAGCGCGGCGCCGACGTCGCGCAGCAGGCTGACGCGCAACTTGATGATGTACGTGATCGGCCCGAGCGTCTCGTAGAACTTGAGCCCGTGGTAGCTCGCGTCGGGCTCTACGAGACCGGGGAACTTGTCGTTCTGCGACCAGTCGAAGTTGCCCGAGTCCACGACCACGCCGCCGATGGAGGTGCCGTGGCCGCCGATGAACTTGGTCGCCGAGTGGACGACGATGTCGGCGCCGTGGTCGATCGGCCGGATCAGGTAGGGCGTGGGCATCGTGTTGTCCACGATCAGCGGGATGCCGGCCTCGTGCGCGATCGCGGCGACCGCATCGAGGTCCAGGGTGTCGAGCTTGGGATTACCTACCGTCTCCGCGTAGAGCAGCTTGGTGGTCGGCTTGATGGCGCGGCGGAAGTTCTCCGGATCGGCAGGATCGACGAGATCGATGTCGAGACCGAAGCGGGGCAGCGTGTGTACGAAGAGGTTGTACGTGCCGCCGTACAGGCTGTTCGCGCTCACGATGTGGTCGCCGGCGCCGGCGATGTTGAGGATGCTGAAAGTGACGGCGGCGGAACCCGAGCTGAAGGCGAGTGCGCCGACGCCGCCCTCGAGCGCGGCGACGCGCTTCTCGAACACGTCGTTGGTCGGGTTCATGATGCGCGTGTAGATGTTGCCGAACTCGCGCAGCCCGAACAGGTTTGCGGCGTGGTCGGCGTCGTTGAACACGTAGGACGTCGTCTGGTAGATGGGCACGGCGCGCGCATTGGTCGTGGGGTCGGGCACCTGGCCCCCGTGCAGGGCCAGAGTCTCGAAGCCCTGCGTAGCCTTGGTGTCTGTGTCGGTCATGTGCGCTCTTCTCCTGTCAGATGTAGTACATGGGGGCCTCGGCGGCCCGGGCGGCAGCGTCGGCGATGGTCGCCGAACCGAGGATGGCGCGGGTGCACTCACGCACCTCGTGCCAGACTGGGGCGACCAGGGCCTCGGCTTGGTCGCCGCCGCGCATTCGCCCCTTGCCGCCGTTGGAACTGGGGGCGCCGTCGCGCGCAACGAGGGGACCGCGCCGGCCGTCGATGAGGTCGATCACGTCCGCGAAGCTGACGGACGCGGGATCGCGGGCGATGACGTAGCCGCCGCCCTTGCCACGCTGGCTCTCGACGAGGCCTGCCTGGCGCAGGTCGTGCATGACCTGCTCGAGGAATTTGGGCGGCACACCCGTGAAAGCGACGATGTCGCGCGCGCTCACCGGCGCCGAGCCGTTGGCCAAGGCCAGCCGGACAAGGGCCTTGATCGCGTAGTCGCTCTTCGTGGAGAGGTGGATCACGTCACTCCCGTGGACGCCTCTAATTCCTACTTCTCACTAGGATTATGGAGTTTATGAGCCGGGCCGACGCTTGTCAAACGCCGTTTCCACCGGCTGTCCGAACGCGCCGGACGCGACCGAGTGGCGCGCCTGCTACGATGGCCGGCATGACGACGCCCGCCGATCAGGCCGCCGACCCGCGCGTGCGGGAGACGCTGCGACGCGAGGTGCCCGGCCTCGAGGAGGCCGTCCCTCTCGCGTCGTTCACCGCCTACGGCGTCGGCGGCCCGGCCGAGTTCCTGGTGTGCGCCGGCACCACCGGCGTGCTCGTGCACGCCGTGCTCACGGCGCGCGAACTCGGCGTCCCGGTCACGGTGCTGGGGCGCTGCACCAACGTGCTCGTCGGCGACGCCGGCGTGGCCGGACTCACCGTGCTCGCTCGCAACGACGGCACCACGCTGCACGGCGACGTCCTGCGCGCGGAGGCCGGTGTGGAACTGCCCGGCCTGGTGGCCGACCTTGCCGGGCAGGGACTCGCCGGCCTCACTTTCGCCGCCAACATCCCCGGGTCGGTCGGCGGCGCGATCGTCGGCAACGCCGGCGCGTACGGCGAGTCGGTGAGCGACTGCCTCCTCGACATCCACCTGCTGGAAGAGGGCAAGGAGCTCGTCGTCGAACCAGATCGCCTCGACTTCGGCTACCGCACCTCGCTGCTCAAGTCGCGGCGCGACCTCGTCGTCCTCTCCGCCTCGTTCCAGCTCCACGACGGCCTCCGCCACGACTTGCTGCGGCGCATCGACGACGACGCCGCGCTGCGCAAGAGCAAGCATCCGCTCGAGTACGCCAGCTGCGGCAGCTACTTCAAGAATCCTTCGCGCGAGCTGCCGGCGGCCCGCCTCATCGAGGACGCCGGTCTCAAAGGCCTGCGGGTCGGCCACGCACACGTGAGCGAGAAGCACGCCAACTTCCTCGTCGCCGAGCCGGGCGCGACCGCGGGGGACATCACGGCGCTCGCGGCCGAGGTGGTCCGTCGCGTCCGCGAGAACAGCGGCTACGAGCTGGCCGAAGAGGTCCGCCGCCTCGGCTTCGCCTGACGGCGGCGTCTCTCCCGGCCGGCCGGGCGGACCGGCCGCCGCGCTATACTTCTTGCGTCCGGCGCGTGCGAACCCGCCCGGCGGCACGAGCGTCTCTCACCCAGGAGGAAGGCAATAGAGGAACTGCCGCACGGTCTCGTGGACCGCTTGCGAAGGGGGCAGCCCGAGGCGCGCGCCGAGCTCTTCCGGCGGTACGCGCCCCAGGTGCGGCGCATCCTCTACCTCCAGGGGTTCTGTGAGGAGGTCGACGACGCCGTGCAAGAAGTGTTCATCAAGGTCTACCGGGCCGAGATCCCTCGCGAGGAAGTGTTTCTCGCGTGGTTCTACCGGGTCATCCTCAACACCGGCCGCGACCACGGCCGGCGACGCAAGACGAGGTACGGCCTGATGGACAAGCTGCAGCAGATCGCGCCGGAGGCGACGGCGGACCCGCCGTCGGAGCCGGCCGACCCGGCGCTGCGCGCCGCGCTGGCCACGCTGCCCGACGAGCTGCGCGAGTGCGTGGCACTACGCTTCTTCGCCGACCTCCCGCTGGACGAGATCGCCAAGGCACAGGACATCCCTGTGGGCACGGTCAAGTCGCGCCTCCACGGTGCGGCGAAGAAGCTGAAGGCCGCCCTCCTGGAGGGCGGCTATGTTCGCGAGAGCTGACGACGAGACGTGACGACTGATGACTGACGAACGCATCGACGACGGTAGGCAGCCGGGTGGCGGCTTCGACGACGACCGCCTGCTGGCGCTCGCGCTCGGGCTCGACGACGACCCCGGACTGCTGGCGGCCGCCGAGAGCGACGCGGAGCTGGCCGGACGGCTGGCGACGATGCGCGCCGACGTCGCCCGCATCGGCGCACAGGTCGGCGCGGCGGTGCCGGCGCCGGACGCCGGCTACACCGACCTGTCCGGCGACCGCTGGAGCGGCCTCAAGGAGTACTTCGAGCCGGCGGCGAGCGGCGTCGCGCCGCGCCGCGAGCGCCACTGGTGGCGCCTCCTCGTGCCCGTCGCGGCGCTCATCGTGCTTGCCCTGGCCGTCGGCATCGTCGCGGTGAACCGGGGCGGACGGATTCTATCCACCTCGAGCGGCTCGTCGTCCGAGGTCGCCCGCTCTAGCAGCGGCGCCGGCCAGCCCGTCAGCGGCCAGACCACCGACTCCGGCAAGACCGCGCAGGACACGGCGGCGGAGCAGTTCGCCGAGCAGCTGGATCGCTTCGCGGTCGTCGTGCTCGCGCGTGCCCGCGCGGCTACGGGCGCTTTGCAGAAGTTCGCCGTCCTGCGCATCTTCAAGGGCGAGGCGCCCAAGGTGGTGCAGCTCGAGGTGGACGGGCAGCCGGCGGACCAGGGACGCCTGCATCTGCTCATGCTCGACCCCGTCGCCGCGGCCGACAACGAACTCTCGTCTCCCGCGCCCTCGTCGCTGTTCTCGTCCCCTCCCGCATCGCCACCGGGATCGCCGTTCGCATCGCCGGAGTCGACGGGATCCCCGATCGCGCCGATGCTCGAGCCGTCGCCGGCGTACTTCGAGACCGCCGTGGGCCAGCCCCTTGCCGTTGCCTACACGTACCACGGCGAGCCGACCATGGTGCGCGAGTTCGCCGCCGGTACCGACCCGGACAGCGTCACGCTGCTCATTCCCTGAGCGGCGGCGCCCGCCGGCCGGCCGCCGGGCGCGTGTATGATGCGGCGATGGACAACGGTACTTCCTCGGGACCTTCCGTCCCGCGACGCTACTTCCGTGACGCCAAGCCGGCGTTCCTGCAGCTGATCGACCCGCGCGGACTGCGCGTGCTCGATCTCGGCTGCGGCGGCGGGCACAACGGCGAACTCCTCAAGAAGGCCGGCGCGCGCGAGGTCGTGGGCGTCGAGCTCGACCCCGGGGCGGCCAGCGAGGCGCGCAAGCGGCTGGACCGGGTCGTCGAGTGCGACCTCGGGGAGCTCGATCCGGCGGACCTGGGGGACGAGCTGTTCGACGCGATCCTCGCCAGCGACGTGCTCGAGCACCTGTACGACGCTGAGGCGTGCTCGCCCGGGCGGTCACGCGACTGCGCCCGGGCGGCGCCGTCGTCATCTCGCTGCCCAACATCTCCAACGTCTACGTCTTCTCGCAGCTGCTGCTCAAGACCTGGCCGCGGCGCAGCTCGGGGATCTTCGACCGCACGCACGTGCGCTTCTTCGCCAGGCGCGACATGGTCCGGCTGCTGCAGGGCGCGGGCCTGCGCGTGCTCCGCGTCGAGCCGTACTTCACCCGCTACCGGGCGATCAGGACGGCGTCGTTGATCCTGTCCCTGTACGTCTTCCGCGACTACTGGGCGAGGCAGTTCCTGCTGCTCGCCGTCAAGCCGGACTGACCTGACCGCAGGAGGCCTCGTGACCGGATCGACCAGCGAACCCGGGTCGACTGAGGGGGCACCGCCGGCGCACCCTCTCCTGCTGGACGGCAAGCACTTCCTCGTGACCGGCGCCGCCAACTCGCGCTCGATCGCCTGGGCGGTGGCCAAGGCGGTCAAGCGCCACGGCGGCGCCGTCGCGCTGACGTATCAGGCGGAGCGTCTGAAGCGGCGCGTGGAGCAGCTCGCCGACGAGCTGGGCGGCGCGCCGATGATAGAGCTCGACGTGGGCAGCGACGCGGCGGTGAAGCGCGCCGTCGACGAGCTGCAGGAGCAGATGCCGGTGCTCGACGGCCTCGTGCACAGCATCGCCTGGGCCCCGGCGCACGACCTGCAGGGCAGCTTCGTCGAGACGACGCGCGACGGCTTCGCCCAGGCGAACGACATCAGCTCGTACTCGCTGATCGCGACCGCACGGGAGGCGCGCCGCCTCATGACGCGGGGCGGCGCGATCGTCACCATGACGTACGCCGGCTCCTGGCGGGTCGTGCCCAACTACAACGTCATGGGACCCGCCAAGGCGTCGCTCGAGAGCGCCGTGCGCTACCTGGCGGCGGACCTGGGGCCGGAGGGGATCCGCGTGAACGCGGTGTCCGCCGGCCCGATCGCCACCGTGGCGGCGCGCACGATCAAGGACTTCAGCGGCATGCTCGAGCTGCTCGAGAGCCACACGCCGCTGCGCCGCAACGTCACCAGCGAAGAGGTCGCCGACGCCACGGTGTTCCTGCTCAGCGACCTCAGCCGGGCGATCACCGGCGAGGTCGTCCACGTGGACGCCGGAGCTCACGCGACGATCTGAGGCCCGCACGTCAAGAGCGCCGCAGAGCACCGTCGCCGCCCGTCGACGACACTTCCCATAAGGTAGTATCGAGGCAATGATCGCGTACGTCGCCAGGGAGCTCGATACCGGCAGGACGCTCAGCGCCCATGAAGACGTACAGCTTCCCTCGTACTCCACTATCAAAGTGCTGCTCGCCGCCTCGTTCTGGCGCATGGTCGCGCGCGGCGAGATCGACGAGGCGCAGCCCGTCGTCTGCACACCGGGCGCCTGCGTCGGCGGGAGCGGCGTGCTCCGCGGCCTGCGGCACGCCGCGACACTCAGCACTCGCCGACATCGTGCATCTTGCGCTCGTGGTCAGCGACAACGACGCGACCAACATCGTCGCAGAGGCGGTCGGCCTCGAGCGCGTCAACGCGCTCGCCGACGAGCTGGGGCTGACTCAGACACGGATGCAGCGTTTGATGATGGACCAGGAGGCGGTGGCGGCCGGCCGCGAGAACTACACCTCGGCCGGCGACCTGGCACGGCTGCTCGAGGAGCTCGCCTGCGGTGACGACGCTCGAGCCGATCGTCGGCGAGCGGGTGCTGGCGTCGCTCGAGCTGCAGGAGCACCTCGACGGCATCGCCCGCTACCTGCCGCCTGACGCGGTCTACGCCGGCAAGTGCGGCGACGACTCGCCGGTGGGCCGGTACGCGCACGACTGCGCGCTGGTGCGCACGGGAGACCGGCGAGCGGTGCTCGTCGTGATGACGCGCGACTCCGGCGGGTTCGAGACGGTCGCGCGCACCGGGGCCGCTCTGTACGCGGCGCTCGGCGAAGCCCCTGCGCCGCACCGGCGCGGGAGCGACGCGTAGACCGCGCCGGCGCGTCCGCCCCGTCCGGGCCGCCCGGCCCAGCCTCCCGCGTCAGGCGGTCGGCCACACCCCCAGCCCCGGCGCTTCCGACGCGGTGAGCAGGTCGCCGTCCACGCCGATGCCCGTGAACGGGTCATCGGCCAGCAGCAGCGCCCCGTCGAGGTCGACGTAGTCGGCCAGCCCGGCGAGCTGCAGCGCCGCGGCGATGCCCAGGCTCGACTCGACCATGCAGCCGATGAGCACGCGCAGGCCGAGCTCGGTGCACGCCGAGATGAGGGCGAAGGCGCTGGCGATGCCGCCGGCCTTGGCCAGCTTGACCACGACGCCGTCGTAGGCCTCGTTCACGGCGTCGAGGTCGTCGATCGTCAGCACCGCCTCGTCGGCGAGCAGCGGGATGTGCGTGCGCTCCTTGAGCCAGGCCATGCCCTCGGTGTCCGAGGCCGGCAGCGGCTGCTCGACGAGCTCGGCGTCGAGGTCCTCGAGGATCGCGAGGGCAGACGCCGCCCGCTCGCGGTCCCACCCCTCGTTGGCGTCGTAGCGGAACGTCGTCTCCGGAAGATCCAGCTTGAGACGGCGCGCCAGGTCGAGGTCGCCGTCGAACCCGAGCTTGACCTTGAGCGTGCCGAACGCGGAGGCGGCGCGCGCCTGCGCCAGCATCTCCTCGGGCGCGCCGATGGCGATGGTGTACGAGGTCCGGACCGACGGCCGGGCGAGCCCGAGCATCCGCCAGACGGGCTCGCCGGCCTGCTGGCCGGCGAGGTCCCAGGCGGCGGCGCTGAGGCCGGCCCGCAGGGCCGGCACGCCCGCCGCCGCCAGCCCGTCGCAGAACACCTCGACGCCCGCCGGCCCCTCGAGGTCGGCGATGTCGGGCGCGAGATCGGCGAGCAGGTCCATGTCGCGCTCGCGCTCCTCTCCGTACCGGGCGTTCGGAGCGCCTTCGCCCATCCCTACCAGGTCGCCGTCGCGCAGTTCGACCACGAAGCGGGCGAACTCGCTGTGCGTCCAGCGGGAGATGCCGAACGGGGCGGCGGTGCGCAGGTCGAAGGGACGTGTGGAGACGAATGCCATGGCCGTCATCCTTCCCCGGCGACCCGGAAGACGCTGTCGAAGCAGTCGTCGAAGTTGTACGGGCGCGCCTGGGGCCCGAGGAGCTCGAGGGCGCGCATGAGAGCGGCGGGCGTGAGCGGGTCTGTGCGCATGTCACCTGCATACCAGCCTGTCGCGCGCGGGTCAAAGGAAGGCGCCGTCTGTCACCCCACGTCCGAAGGCGCCTGTCTGTCACCCCACGAGGCCGCAAGCGTGCTATACACTGGCGAGGCATGGGTGCTGTGGGTAACACGCTTCTCCGGCTCACCGATCTCACCGTGGACTTCGCGTCACAGGAGGGCACGGTGCACGCGGTGAACCGCGTCAGCTTTCGACGTGGCGCCCGGCGAGCTGGTCGGGCTCGTCGGCGAGAGCGGCTGCGGCAAGAGCGTCACCGCCAGCGCCATCATCGGCCTCACCGGCATGGTGCCCAACGCCACCGTGAGCGGCGGCGTCGAGTTCCTCGGCCGAGACCTGCTCGCGATGGCCGAGTCCGACGTCCGCGCCATCCGTGGTCGTGACATCTCCATGATCTTCCAGGACCCGGTCACCAGCCTGAACCCGGTGCTCACCATCGAGCGGCTCATGACCGAGGGCCTCGAGCTCCACCTCGGTCTCAGCCACGGCGACGCCGTCAAGCGCTCCATCGAGCTGCTCGGCGAGGTCGGCATCCCCAAGGCGGCCAACCGCATCAAGGACTACCCGCACCAGTTCAGCGGGGGCATGCGCCAGCGCGTGATGATCGCGATCGCGATCTCCTGCAGCCCCAAGCTGCTCCTGGCCGACGAGCCGACTACCGCGCTGGACGTGACCATCCAGGCGCAGATCCTGCGCCTGCTCAAGAAGCTCGCGCGCGAGCACGAGGCGGCGGTGATCGTCATCACCCACGACCTCGGCGTCGTCGCCGGCATGTGCCAGCGCATCCTCGTGATGTACGCGGGGCGCATCGTCGAGAGCGGGCCGGCCAAGCCGCTCTTCGCGCACCCGCACCACCCGTACACGATCGGGCTGCTCAAGAGCGTGCCGCGGCTCAACGAGCCGCGGGCCGAGACCCTGCAGACCATCGCCGGACTGCCGCCCGACCTCGCCCATCTGCCGCCGGGCTGCTCCTTTGCGCCACGATGCTACCTGGCCACGGACGAGTGCTGGGCGGCCGGCCCGGAGCTCGAGCCTACCGACCACGGCCGCCTCTCGGCCTGCTTCCACGCGGGCCAGCTGCGTGAGGACGCGGCGGCGGGGGTGACTGCGTGACCGCCGCAGCAGAAGGCCACCGAAGGCGAGCATTCGTGCGGGACTGCGGAGCAGCACCGCACATCGGCCGTCGAGCGCGGCGCCGGAGGGGCGCCGCTCTCCGCCGCCGCTCCCAGGACGACACCCTGGTGCGGGTCGAGGACCTCCGCGTCCACTTCCCCATCACCAGTGGTGTCATCCTCCAACGCAAGGTCGGCGCCGTGTACGCGGTGGACGGGCTCACGTTCGACGTGCGCCGCGGCGAGACGCTCGGCCTGGTGGGCGAGAGCGGCTGCGGCAAGAGCACCACCGGCCGCGCCATCCTGCAGCTCATCCGGCCCACCACCGGCCGCGTGCTCTACGAGGGCGGCGACCTGGCCAACCTCAAGGGGAGGCGTCTGCGCGAGCAGCGCAAACGCATGCAGATGATCTTCCAGGACCCCTACGCAAGCCTGAACAGCCGCATGACGATCGGCGACATCATCGGCGAGCCGCTGCTGGTCCACAAGATGGGGACCGAGCCCTGCAAGACCTGTGACGGCAGCGGCACGAAGCCGGAGACGATGTCGGAGGTCTGCCCCAGGTGCCAGGGCCGCGGCGTGGTCGCCCGCAACCTCACCAAGGCGGAGCGCAAGGCCAAGGTGCGCGAGCTGCTCGAGACCGTGGGCATCAACCCGAACACGCTGAACCGCTACCCCCACGAGTTCAGCGGCGGCCAGCGCCAGCGCATCGGCATCGCCCGGGCGCTGGCGGTGGAGCCCAACTTCATCGTCTGCGACGAGCCGATCAGCGCCCTGGACGTGTCGATCAGGGCGCAGATCATCAACCTGCTGCAGCAGCTGCAGCGGGAGTTCGGGCTCACCTATCTGTTCATCGCCCACGACCTCAGCGTCGTGCGTCACATCTCGGACCGCGTCGCGGTGATGTACCTCGGGACGCGTCGTCGAGCTGGCCGAGAACGCCGAGCTCTACGAGGCGCCGATGCACCCGTACACGCAGGCGCTGCTCTCCGCCGTGCCGATCCCCGACCCGGAGGCCGAGGAGCGGCGGCGACCGGTGGTGCTCACCGGCGACGTGCCCAGCCCCGTCGAGCCGCCGAGCGGCTGCCACTTCCACACGCGCTGCCCGGCGGCCAAAGGACGGCCTCTGTGACGTCGACGACCCGCCGCTGCTCGAGGTGCGCCCGAGCCACTGGGCCGCGTGCCACCTCATCACCGGCAGCGACTACCCGCACATCCGCGCCGGCGAGGACGACCTCGCCGTGGTGGCCGGAGGTGGTGACCCGGCGTGAGCTACATCCCGCCGCAGGGCCCGGGCTAGCGACCAGATCGTGCACGGCCTGGAGCCCGAGACGGAGATCGACCTCGGGCTCGGCTCCACCTACGTCCGGCGCCTCAGAGATCGCTACGGCCGTCGGCGCCGCCGGCATGTGGAGCCCCGACGCGCTGCTCATCGAGCACCGCTCGCTCTGGGGCGAGATCTGGCGGCGCTTCCGCCGCGACAAGTTCGCGATGGTCGGCGTGGTCATCATCATCCTGCTCGTCCTCGTCGCCGTGCTGGCGCCGTGGATCGCGCCGCACGACCCGACCAAGCAGTACGACGAGGGCCTGACCATGCAGGGCATGCCCGTCGGGCCGTCAAGCCAGTTCTGGCTGGGCACCGACACGCTCGGCCGCGACCTGCTCAGCCGCCTCATGTACGGCGCCCGCGTCAGCCTCGTCGTCGGCGTGCTCGCCAACGGCTTCGCGCTCGTGCTCGGCGTGATCTTCGGCCTCACCGCCGGCTACTTCCGCGGCGGGACCGAGACGCTGCTGATGCGCATGACGGACGTGATGATGGCGTTCCCCATCATCCTGTTGGCCGTGGCGCTGGTGAGCGTGCTCAAACCGAGCATCTGGATCCTGATCCTCGTCATCGGCATCGTGTACTGGACGCCGATGACGCGCGTGATCCACGGCGAGGTGCTCAGCATCCGCGAGAAGGAGTTCGTCGACGCGGCGCGGCTCACGGGTTGCAGCAACCGGCGCATCCTCACCCGCCACATCCTGCCGCACCTCGTCGCCGTCATCCTCGTGTACACCAGCCTGGGTCTCGCCACCACGATCCTCTTCGAGGCGACGCTCAGCTACATCGGCCTCGGCATCCAGCCGCCGACGCCGTCGTGGGGTCAGATGATCAGCGAGGGCCAGCCGTACTACCTCTCGGCGCCGCACCTCGTGATCTATCCGGGACTCGCGATCATGATCACGGTGCTCGCGTTCAACCTCGTGGGGGACGGGTTGCGCGACGCCTTCGACCCGCAGCAGCGCAGGCGATGACCACGACACACACTGGATGGGGCACGTCCAAGGAGGCAGCTATGACTCGTCGTTCGATCAGCGGAGGTGTCTTCGCGACCGTCGCGGTGCTGGGACTCGTCCTGGTGCTGGCGCTCGGACTCGCCGCGTGCGGCACCACGACCGGCGGCGGAGGTGGCGGCAGCCCCTCCTCGTCCTCGGACCAGCCCAGGCAGGGCGGCACGCTCACCCTGTCGTACCTCACGGAGCCGTCGAGCCTCGACCCGGCGATCGCCTGGAACGTCATCGACTGGCAGATCGAGCACGACATCTACCAGGGCTTCCTGCAGTACGCGCACGAGCCCGGCCAGGCCGGCACCGAGCTCATCCCGTGCCTGGCGACCGAGGTGCCCAGCACCGCCAACGGCGGCATCTCGGCCGACGGCAAGACGTACACCTTCCACCTGCGCAAGGGCGTCAAGTTCCAGCCGCCGGTCAATCGTGAGGTGACGGCGGCCGACTTCAAGTACAGCTTCGAGCGCATGATGCTCGAGCCGCGCGCGCCGGCCACGTCCTTCTACATGGGCGTCGTCGGCGCCGACGAGTTCATGAAGGGCAAGGCCACTGAGATCGCCGGCTTCAAGGCCGTCGACGACTACACCGTCGAGATCACGCTCAAGAACCCTGACCTCTCCTTCCTCAACGCCGTCACCATGGACTTCTGTGACGTCGTGCCCAAGGAGTGGGTCGAGAAGTGGGGCAAGCAGTTCAACCGTCACCCGCTGGGCACCGGCCCGTTCGTCTTCCAGAAGTGGACGCCGGGCCGCGAGATCGTGCTCACCCGCAACCCGCAGTACTGGGAGCAGGGCAAGCCGTACCTCGACACGATCGACTACCAGCTTTCGTTCAGCCCGTCCACCGCCCTGCTCAAGCTCCAGCGCGGCGAGGTGGACGTGCTCGGCGACGGCATGCCCGACCGCCGACCTGGCGCGCATCCAGGTCGACCCCAAGTGGAAGCAGCAGATCTTCTCGCAGCCGCTGGTCGCGATCAGCTAC
The DNA here is from genome assembly GCA_963784975.1 of uncultured Thermoleophilia bacterium. Classification (GTDB taxonomy): domain Bacteria; phylum Actinomycetota; class Thermoleophilia; order UBA2241; family UBA2241; genus CAIXSE01. The sequence goes on from CAWAUK010000044.1 coordinate 83,420, forward strand.
ATGTTCATGAACGTCGGCATGAAGCCGTTCGACAACGTCAAGGTGCGGCAAGCGCTGAGCTGGGCGATCGACCGCGACAAGCTCGTGAAGCTCCAGGGCGGTCAGGCGATGAGCCTCTGGCAGTTCTATCCCAAGGGCATGCCGGGCTACCAGGAAGGCAAGGTCTACTACGGCTACGACCCGGCCAAGGCCAAGCAGCTGCTCGCCGAGGCCGGCTTCCCCAAGGGGTTCAAGACGATGCTCTACACCGACAACGTCGACCCGAACCCCAAGCTCTGGACGTCGGTCCAGGCGGACCTGCAGGCCGTGGGCGTGCAGGCCGAGCTCAAGACGATGAGCAACAACAGCTACTACTCGCAGCAGTCCACGCCCAAGACGCTCACCGCCGGCAGCTTCGGCTGGTGGATGGACTTCCCCGACCCGAGCGACTGGATCGCCCCGCTGTTCAGCAAGTCGGCTGCGGTCCCCGGCGGCATGAACTCCAGCTTCTGGTGGAGCCCCAAGCTGGAGAAGATGTTCACTGAGGCTCAGGCCATGACCGACCCGCAGGCGCGGATCGACAAGTTCACCGCCATGCAGGAGTACATCGCCACGCAGGCTCCCTACGTGCCCTGCTACCAGCCCATCCAGACCACGATGTGCACCGAGACCACGGGTGGCTTCTACCTGCACCCGGTGTACGAGATCGACCCGACGCAGTACTGGAAGAAGTAGAGAACATCCGAACCTGAGGGTGGGGCAGGAAAGGAGCCAGGACATGAGGGGACGCACGACGATATGGGTGGCTGTGGCGCTGGTAGTGCTGCTGGCCCTCGCCGTTGGACTCGCCGCCTGCGGCGGTCGAGCAACTCGGGCGGCGGCACCAGCAGCAGCACCGCAGCCTCGAGCGGCACGCCCGTCAAGGGCGGCACACTCACGGTCACTTTCCAGGGCGAGCCGACGGAGCTCGACCCGGCGGTCGCCTGGGAGGTCGAGTCGTGGAGCATCGAGCGGCTCACATACCAGACGTTCCTCACGTACGCGCCGCAAGTCGGGCGAGGCCGGCACGGTGCTGGTGCCCGACCTCGCGACCGAGGTGCCGTCCGCCGCGAACGGCGGCATCTCCGCCGACGGCAAGGTCTACACCTTCCACCTCAAGAAGGGCATCAAGTTCGCCCAGCCGATCAGCACCGAGGTCACGGCGGCCGACTTCAAATGGAGCTTCGAGCGGATGATGAAGGAGCCGCTCGCGCCGGCGACGTTCTTCTACACCGGCATCGTCGGCGCCCAGGACTTCATGGACGGCAAGGCCAAGGACATCAGCGGCTACAAGGTCGTCGACCCCAACACCGTGCAGATCACCCTCGAGAAGCCGGACGGCGCGTTCCTGATGGCCATGACCATGCCGTTCACGTCCGTGATGTCCAAGGCGTGGTGTGCCAAGGTCGGCAAGCAGATCAAGCGCAAGCCGCTCGGCACCGGCCCCTACGTCATCACGAACTGGACGGCCGGCCAGTCCATCACCGCCGAGAAGAACACCAACTGGACCGGGACCAGCCAGCAGTGGGTCGACAAGATGGAGTTCGACTTCACCGCCAACCCGAGCACGGCGCTGCTCAGACTCGAGCGCGGCGAGGTGGACGTCCTCGGCGACTCCATCCCGAGCGCCGACTACATCCGCACCAGGAACGACCCGACCTGGAGCAAGTACATCGTCTCGCGCGCCGCAGATCGCCTGGTACTACGTCTTCATGAACGTGCTCGAGAAGCCGTTCGACAACATGAAGGTCCGCCAGGCGATCAACTACGCGATCGACACGGCGCAAGATCCAGAAGCTGCTCGCCGGGCCAGGGTCAGTCGCTCAACCAGATCTATCCCAACGGCATGCCCGGCTACCAGGCGGACAAGCAGTTCTACACCTACGACCCGGCGAAGGCGAAGCAGCTGCTCGCCGACGCCGGCTTCCCGAACGGGTTCAAGACGACGTTCGTGACCCACAACGTCGACCCGTTCCCCAAGCTCGCCCAGGCGGTCCAGGCCGACCTCAAGGCGGTGGGCATCAACGCGGAGCATCAAGCAGATGGACCGCGCCACCTACTGGGACTACATCAGCCTCAAGAAGTCCCACGCCGCCATCGGCCTCAGCGACTGGTACCAGGACTTCCCGGACCCGAGCGACTGGATCGGGCCGCTGTTCACGCAACCCGATCGACGGCGGGGCCGAACTCGAGCTTCTACGAGAACCCGCAGGTCAACACGCTGTACGGCGACTCGGCGAGCGAGCTCGACTCGGCCAAGCGCATCGACATGTTCGAGCAGATGCAGGACATCATCATGACCGACGCGCCGACGGCCCCGCTGTACCAGCCCACGTGGAACGGCATGTACGGCAAGACGACCGGCGGCTACTACATCAACCCCGTCTGGATCTTCACGTTCCAGGACTACTGGAAGACCGACGGCAAGTGAGGCGATGACCGTGGCACGGCGCAAGGCGAGCAGGCGGCGACGATGGGTAAGTACGTCGTCCGCCGGCTGCTCTGGATGGTGGTGGTGCTCTTCTTCGTGAGCCTCATCACGTTCCTGCTCGCCTTCGCCGTGCCCGGCGACCCCGCCAAGAGCATCGCCGGCACGCACGCCACGCCGGAGATCCTGGCGAGGATCCGCCACACCCTGGGACTCGACCAGCCGCTCTAGAAGCAGTACGGCCTCTACCTCTGGCACCTGCTGCACGGCAACATGGGCTACAGCTACGAGACGCTAGCTGCCCGGTGGCGACCGCCATCCTGCAGCGCTTCCCCGCTACCGTGATGATCGCCATGTTCGGCATCTTCTTCGAGCTGCTCATCGGCATCCCGGTGGGCATGACCAGCGCCCTCAAGCAGTACGGCATCCGCGACCGCTCCTTCACGGTGCTCAGCCTGCTGTTCCTCAGCATGCCGATGTTCTTCCTCGGCATGATCCTCATGTACCTCTTCGCCTTCCAGTGGCAGATCTTCCCGCTGGGCGGCTACGAGGGCTGGACGGCGCCCCTGTACGGGATCCTGCCGGGGCTCACGCTCGGCCTCACCGGCGCCGCCTGGTACTCGCGGCTGCTGCGCAGCAGCATGCTCGACATCCTCAACGCCGACTTCGTGAAGGCGGCCCGGGCCAAGGGCCTTCCCGAGCGCACCGTCGTCTGGCGGCACATCATGCGCAACGCCTGGAGCCCGATCGTCACACTGCTCGGCATGGACGTGGGCTGGTTCCTCGGCGGCGTGCTCATCATCGAGATCGTCTTCGGCATCCCCGGCATCGGCGGGCAGGCCTACCAGGCCATCCAGACCCAGGACCTGCCGCTCATCATGGGGACGGTGCTGTTCGCCGCCCTGCTTGTCACGTTGAGCAATTTCGTAGTAGACCTTGCCTACACGTGGCTCGACCCGCGCGTGAAGTACAGCTGATCTGACCCGCCGCCCCGGCGCCGGGAATCATCGCATGGCCGGCTCCCGTCCGACAGATACGTTCGGCCCCGTCAGGTCGCGGCTCATCGCCGTGGCCGAGTACCTGCGCGCCCGTCCCCTCCGGCTGTTCTTCGCGGGCAGCGCTGCTCATCGTCGCGTTCCTCGTGCCGTTCCACTACGTCAACTGGCAGGCGCATTTCATCGGGCTGCCCGCGGCCCTCGTCTCGCTGACCGTGGTCGCGGGGGCGGTCTCCGGCGGGCCGCGCGTGGGCATCGCGCTCGCGCTCGTCGCCGGCGTCGCCTACGACATCCTCGCCATCAGCGACCGATGGCTCGTCCAGGGCGCGACGTCCGCCGCGGTCGTCGTCCTCTGGGTCTGCGCCGGCCTGGGCGTCGGGCTGCTGGGCGACCGCTACCGCGCGCAGGTCGCGCGAGCGCTCGACGAGGCCCACCGCTCGCGCGACGCGCTCGACCGGGTGGTCGGGGCGACACCGCTGTTCCACGCCCGGGGCGGCCCCGCGGCGGTGGCCCGGGCGATCTGCGACGTCACCCGCGAGACCTTCGACTGCGACCTCGTCGCGCTGTTCGCGATCGAGGGCGAGCGGCTGCGGCTGCTGGCCCGCTCGCCGTACCTGTCCAGGAGCGGCGAGCGGCTGATCATGGAGCCGTCGTTCGAGCTGCAGCGGGAGCTCGCCGAGAACCTCCTGCCGCAGTTCATCCACGACGTGCGCGAGCCGTTCGGCCCGCGCGTGCCGCGCGTCATCACCGCCGACCCCGAGCAGGTCTCCGCCATCCGCGCACCGGTGCTGCTCGACGACCAACCGGTGGCGCTGCTGGCCATGAGCTGGGCGCGGCGCATGCCGGAGCCCGAGCGCGGCGAGCTCGGCGTCGTGCAGCGCTTCGCCGAGCACGCCGCTGTGGCCCTCGCCCAAGCCCAGCGCACCCAGGCGCAGCAGGACGTGGCCGCGCTCTACCGCCGGTTCCAGGCGAGCCTCTCGCCGGCGGTCAAGGTGGAGACTCCGTTCGTCAAGGTGGCCACCTTCTACCGCCCGGGCGAGGGGCGCATGCTGCTCGGCGGAGACTTCATCGACGCCGTGACGCGGCCCAACGGGTCGCTGGCCGCGGTGATCGGCGATGTCACCGGCCACGGCCCGGACGCCGCGGCGCTCGGCGCCAGCCTCCGCGCCGCGTGGCGCGCCCTGGCCCTCCGCGGCGCGTCCCTGCAGGCGAACATGAAGACGCTGAACAGCCTGACGCTGGACGAGAGCGACCGCGCCGAGCAGGGCGAGCTCGGCCTCGGCCTGCTCGCCACCGTCTGCGCGGTCGAGATCGACGCGGCCGGCCGCCGCGCCCGCTTCGTCAACGCCGGCCACCCCATGCCCCTGCTGCTCGGGACCGAGGCCGTGCCGCTGGTGCACACGCCCGGCATGATGCTCGGCGTGGAGCAGTACGGCGACTGGGCGCCCCACGAGGTGACGCTGCCGGACGAGTGGGGTCTCCTCCTCTACAGCGACGGCATCGTCGAGGCGCGCATGGCGCCCGGCTCGCGCGACAGGCTGGGGCTGCAGCGACTCCTCCCGGCCGTCGACGACCTCTGGCGGCGGCGCGCGACGACGGCCGCCGACCTCCAGACGCTCGTGGACGGCGTCCGGGCGGACCGGGAAGGCGTGCTGGAGGACGACGTCACCCTGCTGCTGCTGTCCCGCGACGGCGTCGGCGCCGGCCACAGCCGGGGTCACGTGGTGTGAGGGGCCGCGCGGCTGCCCGCCGGGCCGCGGCGACGAGGAGCGGGCGGCACAGGCCCACCCCGGCTCGTCAGTCCTGGACGACCTCGCCCGGCAGCCCGGACTCGAGCAGCTCCGGCAGCGAGCGCTGCAGCATGAACTCGAGCACCGCGTAGGCCCGGCTCATGTCGAACTCGTCGTCGATGGCCTCCTGGATCGCCAGGCCGTCGACGACGGCGGTCATGAGCTCGGCGACGCCGAGCAGCGCCTCCTGCTCGGGCGGCGTCGGCTCGTCGCCGCCGCGCAGCCAGTCGCGCTTGATCTGCCGGTAGGAGTCGTAGGCACGGGCCATCCGGCTCCTGAGCCCCTCGTTGCGCAGCGCGTACGGCAGGATGTCGAAGAAGACGCGGAACGAGCGCGAGGAGCTGATGGTGCGCAGGCCGTCCACGAACCGCGGCAGGCGGTCGTCGCTCGTGACCGTGCTCATGGCGGCCGCGGCGTCCTGCTGGTCGTCCCGGAACACCGAGTCGATCATCGCCTTGACGAGGCCCTCTTTGTTGCCGAAGTAATACTGCACCATGGCCGAGTTCTCGCCCGACTCCTGGGCGATCGCGCGCAGCGTCAGACCGGTGAAGCCCTTCTCCACCAGCACCCGCTGCGCGGCGGCGAGCATGTTGAGAGCAGGCGGCGACATACCCGCCTGGGGTCACCGCTGGGCTGCGCGGTATCGCCGTCGCGGCGCGCGGCGTGACCGTTCGTCGCGGCGCCGGCCGCGGCAGCGGACGACTTCACGGTCACGTCAGACTCGGCTGGACTCACGGCGGCTTCCCTCTTGGCAGTTGAAGTTAATCACTTGATTGATTAGACTCCTTCCAGCCGCACCAATCAACCCCCCAGCCAGCGAGAGGAACGAGAGGACCCGCAATGGCGACAGTCGAGAAGACCGACGTGCAGATGCTGAAGTACTGCGTCGACGGCGAGTGGCGCGAGTCGACGACCGACACGTACATGGACGTCACCGACTCGAGCACCGGCGAGGTGTTCGCCAAGGCGCCGTGCTGCACGGCCGCCGAGGTCGAGGGCGCCATCGAGAGCGCCCACCGGGCCTTCCAGACCTGGTCGACCACGCCCATCCAGAAGCGCACCCAGGTGCTCTACCGCTGGAAGGCCCTGCTCGAGGAGCACGCCGAGGAGATCACGTTTCTCTGCTCTCGCGAGCTCGGCAAGAACCTCGACGAGGCACGCGGCGAGGTCATCAAGATCATCGAGGGCTGCGAGGTCGGCGTCTCCGCCCCGATGACGATGAAGGGCGAGTCGCTCATGAACGTGTCCACCGGACACGACACCGTGAGCTACCGCGAGCCGATCGGCGTGTTCGCCGGCATCGCGCCCTTCAACTTCCCCGGCATGATCCCCTTCGGCTGGATGCTGCCGCTGTGCATCGTCACCGGCAACACCCTGGTCCTGAAGCTGGCCAGCATGGTGCCGACGACCGGCATGCGCCTGCTCGAACTGCTCTACGAGGCCGGCCTGCCCAAGGGCGTCGTCAACGTCGTCACCTGCTCGCGCGTCGAAGCCGAGATCATGATGACCCACCCGCTGGTGCGCGGCGTCAGCTTCGTCGGCTCGACCAGCGTCGGCAAGCACGTCTACTCGCTGGCCGCCGCCCACGGCAAGCGCGTCCAGGCCCAGACCGAGGCCAAGAACCACGGCCTCGTGCTCGCCGACGCCTCGCTCGAGCGCGCCGCCGCCGGCATCATCAACTCGACCTTCGGCTGCGCCGGCATGCGCTGCATGGCGCTGCCCGTGATCGTCGTGGAGAACGCGATCGCCGACGAGTTCATCGGCTACATGATGGAGTTCGCCAAGCAGCGCGTCGTCGGCTGCTCCTACGACCCCAAGACCGAGCTCGGCCCGGTCGTCTCCGCCGACCACCAGGCCTCCGTCAAGGGCTGGATCGACAAGGGCGTCGAGGAAGGCGCCGACCTGCTCCTCGACGGTCGCGACCTCGTCGTGCCCGGCTACGAGAACGGCTTCTTCGTCGGCCCGACGATCTTCGACAACGTGACCGAGGACATGGCGATCGGCCGCGAGGAGATCTTCGGCCCGGTGCTCGCCATCAAGCGCGTCGCCGACTTCGAAGAGGGCATCACGATCATGAACGACAGCCGCTTCGCCAACGGCTCCTGCATCTTCACCGAGAGCGGCTACTACTCGCGCGAGTTCGCCAAGCGCACGCACGCCGGCATGGTCGGCATCAACGTCGGCATCCCGGTGCCGGTCAGCTTCTTCCCGTTCGCCGGCCACAAGGAGTCGTTCTTCGGCGAGAGCCACGTGTTCGGCCTCGACGGCATCCGCTTCTTCACCGAGAGCAAGTGCGTCACCTCGCGCTGGTTCACCGAGGTGGAGAAGAAGGAGAAGAAGGTCGGCACCTGGGAGGGCACCGTCAACAAGCAGTGGTGACGGCGTCACCGGGGCGGTCGCCGCGCGGCGGCCCCGGCGCAGCTGAGCGTGACCCGCGAAAGGGCGGGGTGACCAACGGTCACCCCGCCCTTTGCGTCGCACCGAGGCCGGAGGGCGGGCAGGCCCGCCGCCCGGCCTCGCCATCCTGCCCGAGCCGGTCGTCGTCGAAATGGCCGCCATCGGGTAGGTACGTCGGCAACACCATGACCAAAGGAGACCGACGTGGCTCACGAGTTCCCCGAGATCACCGCCTACGGGCCGGCGCTCCGCTTCGCCCTCGAGGCGGAGCAGGCGTGCGCCGACTTCGCGGCTGCCGCCGGCGTCGTGGCGCCTGACCAGGAGTGGCAGGACAAGCTCGAGGAGATCGTCTGCACGCACGACGACCGCGTGCAGAAGCTGATGACGCAGCAGGGGCAACTCGGCGACAGGGCGTCCGCTCCGGCCGGCTCGCTCAAGGGCGCCCCGTACCTGGGCGTGCTGGACGCCGAGCCCGAGACGAGTTGGCCGGCGGCCGTGGAGCAGCTCATCCAGGCCGAGGAAGACACCGCGCGCTACCATGAGGAGTTCGTGATGCAGTGCGCGGACACGCTCGAGTTGCAGGCGCGCCTGTTCGGCAAGAGCGCCCAGCAGGACCGCGCGTACGCCGCGGAGCTCAGGGAGCTGCTGGAGTAGACGCGCGCCGGCGGTAGCCGGCGGAGACGCGAAGACGGTGGCCGGGGCGGGTGGCCGGAGGGAGCACCCGCCCCGGCCTTTCGCTGAGCGCGATCACCGTCGCGCTCACGCGGCTTGCCGGCGAGAGCGGTTGCGGTTGCGCCGGCCGGGGCCGGACGGCGCGGCCGGGGAGGCCGCCGCTCCGGCTGCCGGGCGCGCACTGGGTGGACGCCCCGGGTGGTGCAGGGAGGCGGGGCGGGCGCCACGCGGCACCCCGCCCGCCCCGTCTCCCCTACGTCGCCGCCTCCGGCGGCTGACCGTCTTCCGCCGGCGCCGCGACTTGCGCGGCGGCGTGTCCCACGGCGGGCGTCCCGCCGGAGCCGGGGAGGCTGCGCCCCCTGACGGCCGCGAGCAGCGCCTCCTCGTCGGCGAAGAACTGCGCACCGGCGGCGGCCAGTTCGTCGACGGCGCCGGCGAAGTCGTTGGCTCGCACGCCCTCGTCGGCCCACACAGGGATTCCCGCGGCCAGCGCCTCGCGAGCCGCGGCGATGTTGCGCGCGTTGCCGTGGCTCACCGGGATGGCGCTCACGACGACGAGATCGGCGGTGTGCAGCAGCTCCAGATTCTCGGCGTGCGCCTCGTCACCGACCGGCGAGAACGGCGCCTCCACGGCCATCTCGAGGCCGAGCTCACGACCCGTCTCCTCGTCGGTGTCGAGAGCGTTGAGGACGCCGGCGGTGACTTCGTAGCCGGCGTCCGCCAGCTCGCGCATCATGCCGGCGCCGGTGCCGCCGCCGCAGATCAGGTGGACGCGGCCGCGGCGCTCGCCGCGCAGCCGCGGCGAGAACGTGAGGTACGTGCGTCCGGCGTGCCGGTGCAGGTAGGCGCGCACGCCGTAGACGGCCTCGACGACCTCGGGCCGCAGCACGTCGTCGGGCGGCCCGAATGCGGCGACCTCCCCGTCGCTCAGCACCAGCAGCTTGTCGAAGTAGTGCAGCGCCAGGTTCAGGTCGTGGAGGACGCAGAGCACAGTGAGCCCGTCGGCGTTGAGCTCCTTGAGCAGGTCGAAGAGCCGCAGCTGATGCGAGACGTCGAGGGCGGAGGCAGGCTCGTCGAGCAGCAGCAGGGGAGCCTGCTGCATGAGCGCCTGAGCGAGCACCACGAGCTGCTTCTCGCCGCCGGAGAGCTCCGAGAACCGGCGGCTCGCGAGGTCGGCGACCCCGAGACGCGCCAGCGTCAGCTCGGGGTCGCCGCAGCGCCGGGTCCTTACCGAGGCAGTAGCTGCCCATCTCGACCACCTCGCGCACGGCGAGGTCGAAGTCGAGGTCGAAGTGCTGCGGCACCAGCGCGACCTCGCGCGCCATGTCCCGGCGCCGGTACCGGCGCGTCGGCACGCCCTTGACGAGCACCTGACCGGCCGCCGGCTGGTGGATGCCGTCGATGAGGTCGACCAGCGTCGACTTGCCGCTGCCGTTGGGGCCGACGATGCCGACGAAGTCGCCGGCCTGCAGCGCGAAGCTGATGCGGCGGAGCACGGGACGCTCGTCGTAGGCGAAGTCGACGTCCTTGAGCGCGACGAGCGGGGCGGCCGGGGCGGCCTGCCCGGCGGCGCCTGTAGGCGGGGTCACGTCGCGAGGCTGCGACGTGGCCATCACGCCCGCCTCCCGCGCCGCAGCAGGTACACGAACAGCGGCGCGCCCACGAACGTGGTGACCACGCCGACCGGGATCTCGTTGGGCGCGATGACCGTGCGCGAGAGCAGATCGGCCACGACCATCAGCGAGGCGCCGGCCAGCAGGGAGACCGGGATCAGCCCGCGGTGTCCCGGTCCCATCAGCAGCCGCACGATGTGCGGCACGACCAGACCGACGAAGGCGATGATGCCGCTCACCGAGACGGCCAGAGCGGTGAGCACCCCGGCCGTCACCAGCAGCATGCGCTTGGTGCGCTCGACCTCCACGCCGAGCTCGAGCGCGCGCTTCTCCCCCTGCAGCAGGATGTCCATCTCCCGCGTGAAGAACAGCGGCAGGATCATGAACGGGATCGTCACCAGGGCGATGCGCACATCGGGCCAACCGCGCCCGGAGAAGCTGCCCATGAGCCAGTAGATGATCGCCGTCATGTCCTCGTTGGCCTTGATCATCAGGACGGTGACGAGGGCGCTGGCGAGGTACGAGATGGTCACGCCGGCGAGCAGGAGCACGAAGATGTCGATACGGCCCCGCCGGCGCGCCGCCATCCAGACAAGGACCAGCGTCCCAAGGCCACCGACGATGGCGAGCACGCTGATCCACGGCAGGTTGGAGAGGTGCAGGACGATGCCGATGGTGGCGCCGAGCGCGGCGCCCGACGAGACGCCGGTGACATATGGGTCGGTCAGCGGGTTGAGGAAGAGCCCCTGGAGGATCACGCCGGCCACGGCCAGCGCCGCGCCGACAAGCGCGGCGGTGAGGACGCGCGGCATGCGGATCTGCCAGAAGATCGCGTTGTCGAGGTCTCCCTGGGCCGGCCCCGCGAGCAACAGGTGCCAGATCCGTCCCGCGGACAGCGAGGCCGGTCCCAGGGCGAGCGCCAGCACGAGGCAGACGACGAAGATGCCGGCGGCCAGGAGGATCCCCGGCCACAAGCCTGTGCGGGCGAGCTTGCTCACGGAGCGGGCGAGGCCTCCGGGTGGATCATCTCGGCCAGCTTCTGCAGGCCCTCGGCGAGACGCGGACCGGGGCGCGCGATGATGCTGTCCTCGATCACGTAGACCTTGCCGTCCTTGACGGCGGTGAGCTCGCTGAAGCCGGCGCGCTTGGTGATGTCGCCGGGAGCGCTCATGGACCCGGAGTCGGCGATGTAGACCTGCGGGTCGTCCTTGACCAGCACCTCGGTGCTGAAGTTCGGGAACCCGCTCCCGGCCTGGGCGCCGATGTTCTCGCCGCCGGCGATGGTGATCATGTCGTCGATGAAGGTGCCGGAGCCGGCCGTCATCAGCGGCTTGCTGTAGATCTCGAGGAAGGTCGTCGCCTTGGGCAAGTCGCCGACCTTCGCCTGCACTTCCTGCCGGGCGACGGTCATCTTGTCGGCGACCGCCGCGGCGGTGGCCTCGGTGCCGGCGAGCTTGCCGACGTTCTCGATGGTCGCGATGGTACCGTCGTAGGTCTTGGGGTCGACCACGTAGACCTTCATGCCGAGAGCCTCGAGCTTGCTGCGCAGCTTGTCCTGGATGCCGCCGGCGGCGAGGACCAGGTCCGGCGAGTACGAGGCGATCTTCTCGATGTTCGGGTTGGCGAAGTCGCCGATCTTGGGCAGGGTCTTTGCCTCTTCCGGATAGTCGTCGTAGCTGGTGCCGGCGACCATCTTGTCGCCGGCGCCGATGGCATAGGCGATCTCGGTGTTGGCCGGCGCGAGGCTGACGATCTTCGCGGCGGCCTGGTCGAGCGTGACCTCGGTGCCGGAGTCGTCGGTGACGGTGATGGGGCCGGCCGCGGCCGCCGACGGGGAGCTCGAGGCGGTGGAGCCGGAGCTCGAGCCGCAGGCGCTCAGGGCGACGACGCCTCCAGCGAGGATCGCGATGAGGAGGAGCGCCGCGGTGAGGCGGCCGATACGGGTCGTAGACATGGCGATGGTGGCTCCCTTCGTGAATTGGCTAGACGTACCTGAGGACGTGGTGACCCTCGCGCTCCTCAGTCCCCTTCCACACGAGTGGGACGGTACGCGAGAACAGCGGGGCCTTGGTGACCATGGTGTGGTACTCGCCTGCTTCGCCGCAGGCGTCGGCTCCGGCAGCCTCGAGGCGGCCGATGACGTCATCGTCCAGCTCGAGGCCCAGGAACTCGGCGCCCAGCTTGGACGCGTCGACTGCGACGATAGTGGCACGGGAGTCGCCGGCCAGGAACTCGTCGAGCAGCCGGCGGCGCGGCTCCTGCCACAGCGGCAGGTGACAGCCGAGGCCGGCGACCTCGCAGACGTTCTCGACCCAGTCGCGGTGCGCCTGCAGGTCGATGTCGCCGAACACGCCGGCCTCCACGCCCTGCCCGCGCAGCTCGTGGAGGAGCGAGACGTAGGTCGCCTCGTACTCGTCCCACGTCGTGGCGCTCGCGACGAGCGGGATACCGAGCACGGCGGCCTGCTCCTCGAGCAGCGCGAGCGGCAGGCCGTGGCCGCGGCTCACGCTGCCGTCTTCGTGGAGCATGCAGACGAGGGCGGCCGGTACGCCGCGGCGCAGCGTCGCGCGCTGCAGCGCGAGGTAGGCGTCCTTGCCGCCGCTCCACGAGCAGAACAAGCGCCGGCCGGCAAGCGGATCGGGCCCTGCGCCAGCCGGGCCGGCGCTCGAACCGGCTCGATCGGCGAGCGACGCGCCGGCGGACCGGCCGTTGGCGGACGGAACGCTGGTCCGCGGCGCGTCACTCGCCATGGTCGCCCTCCCTCACAGCGCGACAGGAGGGGCAGATGCCGTACACCTCGAGGTGATGGCCGTAGATGGTGAACCCGGTGGCCTCCGCGAGCTTCGCCTCGAGCTCGGCGACGTCGCCGTCGCCGTCGAAGCGCACGACCCGCCGGCAGACGCCACAGATGAGCGGGTGACTGTGGCCGATGGGCGGCGCGATGAAGCGCATCTCGCCGCGCCCATCCTGCACGCGCGCGAGCAGGCCGAGGTCGCTGAGGAGCTGGACCGTGCGGTACACCGTGGCTTGGCCCACGCCTTCGATGCGCAGGGCGTCGGCCGCCTCGGTGATGGCGGCGGCGCGGTCGGCGCCGGCGAAGAAGTCCCAGATCTGCCGGCGCTGCCGCGTGAACGGGATGCCCTTCTGACGGAAGACGGCCTCGATCTCATGCGCCGGCTGCGGGTCGGTCAACTCGTGTACTCCCCAAGCTCCAGTTGAGAACTGTTCTCAACAGTGTTGAGAAAACCTATCAACCGGCAGCGAGGCCGTCAACTCCTGCCGGTGCCTCCGCAACGGGCACGTGACTCGACGCCCCCCAGGGCTCCGAGTAGCATGCGCACGATCATGCGCTACGCGATCCAGCGATTGGTGCTCCTCGCCCTGTTCGCGGTCCTGCTGTTCGGGGCCGCCGGACGGGCGGCGTGGCCGCGTGGATGGGCCTACGTCGTCACGGTGTTGCTCCTCGAGCTCGTGACTCTCGTGCTGCTGGCCGTCCGCTCCCCGGACACCCTTCGCCGGCGTGGGCGCGCCGGCGCCGGCGTCGAGCGCTTCGATCGTGTCTTCGCCGTGCTGTGGCTGACGCTCGCCGTCCTGACGCCGGTAGTCGCGGGCCTGGACGTGCGCTTCGGGTGGTCGCCACTGCCCTGGTCCGCCTTCTTCGCCGGCCTCGCCGTGATGGTCCCGGCCTCGCTCTTCGGGGACTGGGCGATGGTGGGGAACGAGCACTTTGAGCAGTTCGTCCGCATCCGGCATGACCGCGGCCAGCGCGTCGTGACGACCGGCCCCTACCGACTCGTCAGGCATCCGGGCTACCTGGGAGCCGTCCTCGGGGCCCTGGTGACGCCGCTGCTGCTCGGCTCCGCTTGGACGTTCGTCCCGGCTGTCCTGGTCGCGACCCTCTTCGTGGTGCGGACGGGCCTCGAGGACAAGACCCTGAGAGCCGGCCTCGCAGGCTACGAGGACTACACGCGGCACACGCGCTTCCGCCTCGTGCCGTGGATCTGGTAGGCGAGCCGGACGACCTATGCTCGCCTACGTCTGCGTGCGCGACCGTCGTCCCAGGAACCCATCTGACGAACGGCCATCCGGACCGTGACGCCGGCGCGCGTCCGGGTCAGAGGTCGCCGCGGCGCTGCAGGAGGACGAAGGTCAGCCAGCCCGGCAGGATCGGCAGCCAGAAGGTGACGATGCGGAAGAGGAAGACGGCGGGGACGGCGACGTCCCGGTTCACGCCGACGGTCGTCAGGCCGGCGATCAGCGCCGCCTCGACGGCGCCGAGGTTGCCCGGCGTCGGGGCGACCGACGCGACGCCGGAGCCCACCAGGAACACGACGCCGATCACGACCACGCTCACGTCGGTCGCCCCGAACGCGTGCACGCAGAGGACGAGCGCGGCGATGTTCATCGCCGTCAGGAACACCGCGCCGCCGAACAGCTCCAGCAGCTTGAGCGGGCTGCGCGCGATGGCCGCGACACCGATCAGCGACCGCTGCAGCGGCGGCAGGACGCGCGCGCGCAGGAGCCGCCGGCCCCACGGCAGCAGGAAGACCAGGCCGGAGAGCGCGCCGAGGACGGTGAGCCCGATCAGCACGGTCTGCCCCGAGGGCAGCGCGTGCAGCGCGTCGCTGGCGTTGCGTCCGGCCCAGATCAGCAGGACCGCCGAGAGGGCGACGTGCACGGCGAGCCCCGACACCTGCTGTACTCCGATGCTCGCGGTCGCGACGGCGAGGTCCACGCCCCGCTTCTGCAGGTAGCGCAGGTTGGTCGCCATGCCGCCCATGCGGGCGGGGACGATGCGGTTCACGAAGGACCCTGCCAGCTGGGCGGCCGTGGTCGTCGGGAACGGAAGGCGCTGGGGGACGGCCCCCATCAGGCCGATCGCGGCGGCGACGAACGTCATGGCCGACGCGCCCAGCGCCCACAACGCCCACGCCCAGTCGGCCTGCTTGATGCTCGACCACACGCCGGTCACGTCGGCGAGCTGCGGGATCAGCAGGTACACCGCCAGCGCCAGGGCCGCGACCATGACGACTTCCCTGAGCTGCACGTGCTCGAAGGGCTGCGGCTCCACGCTCACGGTCTGCGCGGCGCCGGGCGGACGCATCTCCAACGTCCGTTTCCGGTAGCGATAGAGCAGCCAGGCGGCCGCGAGGGTAGCGAGGACGACGGCCGCGAGGGTCAGCCAGCCGCCGGACCCCGCGACGCTGGAGACCCTGAGGTTCATCCTTCCAGGCCGTCGCCCGGCGCCTGGACCGGCTCCGCCGGGTCAGTCGAGCAGCTCCCGTGCGCGGGCGGCGACGGCGACGCCGAGCAGCTCGTGCTGCGAGGCTTCGAGGTGCCAGCCGTCGAGCGGGCTGGTCGTGATGACCCGGCCCGCGTCGAGCCAGGGGCAGCCGAGTGCGTCGGCGACGCGCGCGAACTCCCGCGGCAGCGCGCGCGACCTCTCGTCCGCCCCGGCCCACAGCTCCGGGCGCCAGTTGTTCTCGAAGGGGCCGACCGGCGGCGGGCAGACGAGCAGGAGCTTCGGGGCGGCGCCGCCCGGGCCCAGCTCACAGCGCTGGACGAGGTGACCCAGTTCGGCCGCACCGTCCGCGGCCTGCGCCGCCGAGATGTGCGGGTAGCTGATGTCGTTGGTCGCCAGCATCAGGATCACGAGGTCGAGGGGGGCGTGCGTCTCGAGCGCCGGCGCGATGAGCTGTATCCCGCTCCGGTGCGCCGCCAGCGGGTCGGCGTAGACCGTCGTGCGCCCGCCGAGACCCTCTTCCACGACGTGGAAGTCATCGCCCAGCTCACGCTGCAGCACGCCGGGCCAGCGGACCGGCCACTCGAAGCGGCGCGAGTCGTCGGCCGGGTCGGCGCCCCACGTGTTCGAGTCGCCATAGCACAGGATCTGCTTCATGAGGCCATGTACCCCCCGGAGTCGTCGTCGCCAGCCCTCCACCGTCGCGCGGTCGCTCGCCCCGGCGTAGGAGCGTCCGGGTGCGAACGGAGGATACTCCTGCCCGCCGGTCAGCTTCAGGACCAGGCCCACCACGATGCTGTGGTCGTGCGGCCGCCTCGGCCATATTCGACCGCGGCCCGGCGACACCCTTGGGCGCCCGGGGCCGGGTCCGCGCTCACGCGGCCGCGGGATCCGACTCGAGCAGCCCGAGGATGTTGCCGTCGGGGTCCTTGATGTAGGCGAGCCAGCCCACACCGTCGACGGCCATCTTCGGGAGAGCGACGACCGCGCCGAGCTCATCACC
Source organism: uncultured Thermoleophilia bacterium (assembly GCA_963784975.1). GTDB lineage: Bacteria > Actinomycetota > Thermoleophilia > UBA2241 > UBA2241 > CAIXSE01. The sequence continues at coordinate 99,578 of CAWAUK010000044.1, forward strand.
CCTGGCCAGCGTCGCGTCGACCGACTCGACCTGCACCGTGCAGGGGAACGCGTTCAGCGCCTGAGAATCCGCCGGGCCGGGGACCGGCCTCTTGACGAGCCCGCCGTCGATGCCGGGCTCGTCGGCCGGCCCGGTCCCGATCAGCCAGTAGTCCATCCCCTCGGCCTTGGTGAAGGACCAGCCGAAGAGGCCGGAATAGAACGCGATGAGCTGCTCCGGCTCGGTTGCATGGATCTCGAAGTGGACGACACGTGGCATGGGTCCTCCTTTGTCGAACATCACTGCCCATCTCCTCCGGGCGGTCCCCACGATGCACGGGACAGCGCAGTTCGCCTGGCTCAGCCTGGATGCCATCGCCTCTCGCCCTGCAAACCGGCGGCGGGCGAATCGGCGGCCGGCGGATGCATCCCGATCCGGCCGCCTTTCTCCGGTTGTTCTCCGGGGAGGGTCCGGCAAAACGATTGCTCCGAAGACCTGCGCGCGAAGGCAGGTCGGACCGACGCTTGACCCTGACGTAACGTCATAGTCTATCCTCGGCCAGAGGCGGCGAGCGACGTATGGCGGACAGATCGGATGACGACCATGCCAGACGAGAGGCGCGGAGCCCGAGCCGGATCGGCGAGGTGGCGCGGCTCGCTCATGTGAGCGTGCGCACGCTGCGCCACTACGACCACCTCGGCCTGGTGTGCCCGTCCGGACGGACGGCGGCCGGCTACCGCATGTACGCGTCCGGAGACCTCGAGAGGCTGCAGACGGTGCTCCTGTACAGGGAGCTCGGATTCGGGCTCGGCGAGATCCGCGGCCTGCTGGCCGAGCCCGGGTTCGACCGGCGCGAGGCCCTGCGCGCACAGCGCGAGCAGCTCGCGCGACGGTCCACTCGCATCGACGCCATGCTCGCCCTCATCGACAAGACACTGGCCGCGATGGACGAAGGGATCCCGATGGAACGCAGTGACATGTTCGAGGTCTTCGGCGACTTCGACCCGGCGAAGCACGAGGCGGAGGCCGAAGCGCGCTGGGGTGGGTCGAGGCGTACGAGGAGTCGGCGCGGCGCACGCGCCGGTACACGAAGGATGACTGGGCGCGGTTCAAGACCGAGAGCGATGCGGTGAACGAGGCGATCGCGGCGCTCATGGACGAGGGCGTCGCGCCGGGTGATCCGCGAGCCATGGACGCCGTCGAGCGGCACCGCCTGCTCATCGACACGTGGTTCTACCCGTGCCCGGCCGAGATGCACGAGCAGATCGGACGCATGTACGTGGAGGACGCGCGCTTCACGGCCACCTACGAGAAGATCCGGCCCGGCATGGCCGAGTACGTGCGCGACGCGACGGCCGCGAACGCACGCAGAACCGGCTGAAGAGCGGAGAGCGGCGCCGGAGGCGGCGGGCCGGCGCCCTCGCCCTTACTCCTTGTGGGCGGGCGGCGCCAGCGGGGCCGCCATGACGCCATGGTCGTGCAAGGGCTTGAAGCCGGCGCTCCGGTACACCGCCTGCGCCACGAGGTTGTTCACGCCGACCTCGACCCGCACCGCCCGCACCCCGAGTCCCCGGCACGCGCGGCGGACATCGGCGAGGGTGGCCTTGCCCAGCCCCTGGCCGCGCGCCTCCGGGCGCACGTAGAAGTCGTCGACCACTGCCGCCATGCCGCCGTACTCCATGGCGAAGACGAAGGTAACGACGATGTAGCCCGCGGCCACCGGAGCCGGCGCCGGCTCGCCGCCAGAGGCCTGCTCGCCCCCAGAGGCCGTCACCTCACGCGTGTGAGTCACCGCCGGGTCGCGGTCGATGAGCCAGACCCGCCCCAGGCGAGCGTCTGCGAGCAGCGCCTCGAAGCCGGCCGCCGCCCGCTCCTCATCGAGGGTGAACCCGGATTCCGCGTAGAACGCGCGCATGAGGCCGAGCAGCTCCGGCACATCCAGGCGGCCGGCCTCACGCATCCGGCGTCCGCCTCGTTCCGGCTCGCCGCTCAGTGGATCGTCTCCTCTCCGTGCTGCAGCTCGGACAGGTACGCATCGAGCTTGTCGAAGGTCTCGCGGCGCGTCGAAGTCGCGCGTGATCGTGAGGTCCTGCTCGCTCATGACGATCCTCCCGGATCGCGTGCTGTCCAGACCGCCTCTAGGTTCCCGGCGGGCGGCCGGACAAACGCGCCGGGCTAGGGTAGGTAGTCCTCGCGCACGGGCGAGAAGACCTCGATCGCCACGGCGTCTTCGAGCACCTCCGCGCCGTGGCGCACGCCGCCCGGGATCGACCAGCTGTCGCCGGGCGCCACGTCGTGCGTCTCCTCCCCGATCGTAAGCCGCAGGCGGCCGCTGACCAGGTAGCCCGTCTGCTCCTGCGGGTGGTCGTGGATCGGCAGCGGATAGCCCGCCTGCAGGCGGAACTCGCTCATCAGGGTCTCGTCGCCGTAGCTCAGCGTCTTGCGCCGGATGCCCGGCAGGGCGTCCAGGTAGCCATCGTCACCTGCGTTCAGGAACACGCGGCTCGCCTTTGTCGCTGCCGCGAGGTCATGGACGCTCGTGACGTGGCTCGTACAGTCCCAGATGCCCACCGCCCGGCAACGTCACCTGCGTCAGCACGCCCCAGCCCCGGTCCTCGGGGTCGGTGCAGGGCACGCTGAGGCGACGCAGGTCAGCGACGAGCGCAGCCACGTCATCCGTGAGCAGGTAGAGGACGTGCGTGTCGTTGCGCTCGGCCGGATGCAGAGCCACCTCGGCCGGCGGCAACGCGAAGATGAGCCATCCGTCGCCGGCGTCCACACTTCGCAGCCCCAGGACGTCGCGAACGAACGATCGATCCGCTTCGACGTCGGCACTGTAGACGATGACGTGCGCACCGGTGATCATGAGCCAGGCCCTCCGGTCGGCGGGCCCGGTGTGACCTCCGCCTCGCCGGTTCGTATGGCGCTGAGGATGGCGTCCGCCACCTGTTCGGGCGGGCGGGGCTCGACTCTGCCGCCCCGGAACGAGCCCGCACGCAGCGACCGGTGGAACTCCGTCGCCGTGACGCCCGGGAAGACGGTGGAGACGACGATGCCGTCCTCCGCCCACTCGGCGCGTGCCGTGGCGGAGAGCTGGTTGAGCGCGCTCTTCGTCGATGAGTACGCCCCGATGCCGGGGATCACCATCCGCGTCGTGCCGGAGCTCACATTGACGATGGCGCCGCCGCCCTGCGCGCGCATGGCCGGTACGACCGCCTGCATGGCCAGCAGCGGCGCGTACACGTTGAGCTCCACGACGGCCTGGAGGTCGTCCAGGACGACTTCCTCCAGGGGCACGTGGAGCCCTTGGCCGGCGTTGTTCACGAGGACGTCGATGCGAGCGTAGCGGTCCAGGGCCGCATCGACCATGCGACGGACCTGCTCCGGCGCCCGCAGGTCCGTGGTCACGGTCAGCGCGTCGGGCAGCTCCGCCGCGAGCGCCTCGAGCCGCTCCGTGCGGCGCGCGGCGAGGACGAGGCGAGCGCCCTCGCGCGCCGCCAGGCGCGCGAACGCCTCCCCGATGCCGGAGGACGCGCCGGTGACGACGACGATGCGGCCGGCGACGTCCATCACGGCTTCCGCGCCAGCACGTACACGCGGTAGAACAGCAGCTCGAGGTGACCGTCCGCAGCGGCCTGCGCCTCGAAGTCGCGCAGGATGAGCTCACGAGCCGCCGCGGCGTACCCCTCGGAGAACCCGTCCTCGTAACAGGCCGGGTTCAGGTACCCGGCGGCCGCGCCGGACTCGAACATGTCCAGGGCGCGCTCCGGGGTCGCGTGCTCCCGCAGCTCCTCGATCTCCGCGGCGACGAGTGCGAAGCCGGCGGCCGTGAAGAGTCGGCCGTACTCGTCCGCGGTCTCGTAGAACGTCCAGGGCGAGCGCCATCGCGCCCAGGTCTCGCTGGTCCGCGCATCGGCCGCGAACGTGCCCACGGCGCGCACGAAGATCGGGCAGTACTCGTGGCGCGCCGGAGCCTGCAACGCCATCCGGCCCCCGTGTCGCAACGCCGCGAAGCAGTTGGCGAGCGCCCGTGGTTCGTCGGTGAACCACTGGAACGCGGAGTTGCAGAGGATGGCGTCGAACTCGCCGGCCGTGTCGAGCTCCTCGGCCGCGCCGGTGACGAACTCGATGCCCTCCGGCGCCGCCTGCCTGGCAAGCGCGATCATCTCGGGCGAGAGATCGATGCCGACGACGCGGCCGTCGGTGAGCACGCGGATCTCCTGAGCCAGGTGGCCGGTGCCGCAGCCGAGGTCCAGCACGTCGTCAGAGCGTTCCACGCCGAGCATCCAGAACAGCCGTTCGGCGGCGGACTTCTGCGCCGTCGCCGTCTGCCTGTAGATGCGCGCTATCGACGAGAAGTCGCTCAGCTTGGCCCTCCAGCTGACTCACACAGGCGCCCCGGCCGGGGCCTTCGCCTCATCATAGACCGCAGGGGCCGCTCTCCGGCAAGGCTAGCGGGGCGGGCGCGGCAGCAGAAGCGAGGTCCGCGCCTTGTACGCCTCGTACTCAGGCTCCCCGCCCCAGCGCTTGTCGGCGCCCTTCTCGAGCGGCGGCACGCCGCTGACGCGCGTCAGGAGCAGGAACACGAACACGGGTGAGACGAGCGTCACCCACTGCCACCCGCGGAGCACCGGCAGAGCCACGATCGCGACGCCGATCCACAGCAGGATCTCGCCGAAGTAGTTGGGGTGGCGCGACCACGACCACAGCCCGCGCTGGATGAACCGCCCCTTGTTGGCGGGGTCGGCGCGAAAGCGGCTCTTCTGGGCATCGGCGGTGGCCTCCAGGCCCATGCCCGCGACCCACACGACGATGCCGGTCGCGGTCACCGTGCCGAGGCTCACGCGCTGCGTCGTCGTGATCGCCGCGAGCGCGGCCGACATCGTCAGCGTCACCCACAGCCCCTGCAGCGTCCACGTGTTGAGAAAGCGCGGGAACGAGGGTTTGATCTCGTCGAAGCGCGAGTCGGTGCCGGCCTTGCGGATGCGCAGGAAGAGATACGACCCGAGGCGCGCCGCCCAGACGACGACCATCGCGACCAGCAGGACCGAGCGGGCGTCGACCTCCGAGGAGAGCAGCAGGGCGACGACCGCGACCGCGACATACGTGACGCTGCCGGTGAGATCGAAGAAGCGCTCTGTCTGCAGTAGGTAGGATGGCACGAAGACGACCCACTGGATCGCGAACGCGAGAATGACGCTGAGCGCGAACACCGGGATGCCCGCGACCTTGGAGCCGCCTTGGCTGCCCGCCACGGCCACCAGGGCGGCGATGAGCACGACGATGGGAAGGGCGACGAGCGCGTTGCGGTCCGGCTTCTTCATGGCCGCTACCTACCCGATCGTGCGCCCGACGATGGCCGTCGCGCCGCGCCGGCCGGTGTCACGACGCCTGCGCCTCCGCAGCGGCTCCATCGGGCCCGCCCACGTCGAGGCGCCAGTCGTTGCTCCGCATCTCGTGGTCTTTGGGGTACTCCACCGAGATCTCTCCGAGCAGCTCGAAACCGAGGGTCCGGCAGAGGGCGTTGGACGCAGTATTGTCCACGGACGGAAACGCATGCAGATGGCGGTGCGTGCGGCGGCGGCGCACGGCGGCGATCATGAGGGCGGCGGCCGCCGTGGCGACCCCGCGGCCCTGCGCTTCCGGGACGACGTTCCAGCCGCATTCCCACACGGCCTCGCCGCCCCACTCGGACTGCCAGAAGCCGGTCCAGCCGACCGCCTCCCCGCCCGGGCCGAGCGTGACGGCGAAGAGGCCGTTCGTCTGGCGATCGGCGGCCAGGTAGCGCTCGTGGCGGGCACGGATGGCGTCCGGCGACTCGGGGCCGCCCAGGTGGCGCGTCATGTCCGGCTCGCCGAGCAGCCGCTGAAGCAGCTGGAGATCCCCGGCGGACCAGGGGCGAAGCGCGACGCCCGGGCGCCGCGGGCGCGAGCGGCCGGCGGGCATCAGCCGCCCGGGGCGACGCCGCCCACCGTGACCTCGAGGTCGCGCAGCAGGCCGTCCTCGAGGTCGTAGATCCAGCCGTGCACGGCGAGCTCGGCGCCGCGTTCCCAGGCCGCTTGGACGATCTCCGAGGTCGCCACCGCCTGCACCTGGGCGGCAACGTTGAGCTCGCAGAGACGGTCCCAGCGCGCGTCGTCGGACGGCTGCGCGTCGAGCTCCTCGCGATGCGCGCCGGCGAGGTTGCGCAACGGCTGCAGCCACAGAGCGACCGCACCGGCCTGATGGCCCTCGAGCGCGGCGCGCACGCCGCCGCAGCGGTAGTGGCCACAGACGATGATGTGACGCACGCCGAGCGAGGACACGGCGTACTCGATGACCGCCATCGCGTTGAGGTCGGTCACCGGCACCACGTTGGCGACGTTGCGGTGGACGAAGAGCTCCCCGGGCTCCAGGCCGACGATCTGGTTGGCCGGCACCCGGCTGTCCGAACAGCCGATCCAGAGCAGGTCGGGCCGCTGGATGTGGGCCAGGCGCGAGAAGTAGCCGGGGTCGGCGGCGACTCGCTCTCCGGCCCACGCCCGGTTCCGCTCGAAGAGCTGGGCGAGGTACTTCATCGTCGGGACCCGTTCATCAGGACAAGAAGCTTAGCAGCGTCTTGAGCGCGCGGCGCGAGTCGCGGTATGAATCAGTCCATGGAAAGTCCACGACTCGTCGTGATCGGCGCCGGCGTCGCCGGACTCACCGCCGGCTGTTACGCCGCGAGGAGCGGCTACCGCACGACCATCCTGGAGATGGGGCAGGTGCCGGGTGGCCTGTGCACCTCGTGGCGGAGGAAGGGGTACCCCTTCGACGGCAGCGTCGCCGGACTCGCCGGCACCTCACCCGAGGCGCCGATCTACCGCCTCTGGACGCGACCTCGGCGTCATCGATCACTGCCCGCTCTACGACCCGGTCGACTTCGGCTCGGTCGTGGCGCTGGACGGCAGGGTCGTCACTGTGTACACCGACATCGGCCGCCTCGAGGCGCACCTGCTGGAGAACTTCCCGCGCGACGCCGCCGCGATCCGCGAGTTCGGGCGAGCGCTCCGCGCTTGCGCGCATCTGGACATCCCGTTTCGCGCGGAGGGCGGCCTTGCCGGCTCTGTGGCGAGCGTCCGGACCGCCGCATCGACGCTACGCAGCCTGCCGGTGCTGCTCAAGTACGGACGCCTGACGCTCCGCCGCTTCGTGAGCCGGCTGCAGGACCCCTTCTGCCGGCAGGTCTTCGCCAACCTCGTGCACTTCGGCGGGCCGGACGTCCCGATGCTCACGGTGCTCCTCCCCATCGCCTACGCGCATCGCCGCATGACAGGCATCCCGCGAGACGGCTGGCTGGCCTTCGGCCGGGCCATCGAGCGGCGGTTCCTGGACCTGGGCGGCGAGGTCCGCTACGGCGCGAAGGTCGTGCGGCTGCGGCAGAGCGGCGGCGCGGTGAGCGGCGTGGAGCTCGCCGATGGCGAGGTGGTCGCCGCCGACCGCGTCCTCTCCGCCGCCGACGGACGCTTCACGCACACCGTCCTGCTCGGCGAAGAGGACGGTGCGCGCTTCGATCCGTGCCGGGTCTAGGACCAGCCGGTCCAGGTGAATCTGGGAGTGGCCGAAGACTGGTCCTCGTCCGGCGCGCTGACCTACCTGCTGCCCGAGGCGCCCGAGGCCGGAGGACGCCGGCAGCGGCGGGTCACCGTGCACAACAAGCACTACGACCCGGACGCTGCGCCACAGGGCAAGAGCGCGCTCACGGTCTTCCTCGAATCCGGCTACTCGTACTGGAAGGCCCTGGAAGCCGACCAGCCTTCGTACGAGGCGCAGAAGAGCCGTTGCGCGGACCTCGTCATCGCGGCGATCGGCCGGCATCGCGCGGGGTTCGCCGAGACGGTCGAGGTCGTCGACGTCTCGACGCCGCTCACGCGCGAGCGTTACACGGGCAACTGGATGGGCGCCATGCAGGCGGCGCGGCCGGACGCGAGCATGGTCAAGGCGCTCCTGCAGGGCAGTCCGCACTACGACCACCCCAGCTTGGCTGGTTTCTACATGGCCGGCCAGCGGGTGGAGAGCTGGGGCGGCATCACGACCGCTGCGCAGTCGGGACGCAACGCGGTGCGCGCGCTCTGCCGAAAGGATGGTGTGCGCTTCGCCTGGTGAGGCGCCGTCTCTAGTCGTCCCCGGCGTACACCCTCGCGCCGAGGTCCAGCTGCTTGTCGCGCGCCGCTTTGCGCGTCCGTAAGTTGACGACGTAGCCGCGGCCGCCGAGTAGCTCCTCCAGAGCAGCCAGCGTCGCCTCTCCGTATGCCTCGTCCACCCCCAGGGCGGACATGACGACGGCCTTGCCCCTCATCGGTCGCAGCGCGGCCGTTCGCCACGGCCCGCATGGAAGGCGACGCACGGCTGACAGTCGCCGTGGAGAACGCACTCTTTGGTGCAGGGGCGGCGCCGAAGCCGCGCGCCTCCGGCGACGCCGGCTCGCCCACGGCCACCAGCGAGAGGCTCGCCTCCGCGGTCGCCCGCTTCCTGTCCGCCCTGGCCGCGCTCTTTTCGGCCCTGTGGGCCTCCCTGGCGGCGCGGCGGTCTTCGCGTCCACTGCTCACGCCGAAATCCTCCCCGCGAGCGGCGATCAGCGCAAGCAGCCGGCGCGCCGCCGGCCGTCACGGATCGTCGACCGTGAAGCTTCCGGTCACGAGCGGGCCACCGCGCTCGTAGGTCGCCACGACGACGCCGGTACTGGTCGTCGCAGTCGTCGCGTGCTTCAGCGATCGGGGAGCGGCACCCTCTCTGAAGAGTCGCCGACCGCTGCCGACCACGACCGGGTAGATGAACAGGCGATACTCGTCGACGAGGTCGTCGGCCATCAGCGTCTGCAGAAGGTCGCCGCTGCCGTGGACCTGGAGTTCGCGGCCGGGCTGCGCCTTGAGGCGCCGGACCTCGTCCGCGACGTCACCGGCGAGCAGCGTCGTGCCTTCCCAACTCGCAGCCTGCAGCGTGCGTGAGGCGACGTACTTGGGCAGGCCGTTGAGTCGCGACGCGACCGAGTCAGCCGCATCGGTCACGTGAGGCCAGAAGGCGGCGAAGATCTCATAGGTCCGGCGGCCGAGCAGAAACGCGTCGGCCTGCGCGAACCAGGCGATGACGAGCTTGCCGAAGTCCTCATCGGCGTAAGGGAACGACCATCCGCCGCGGTCGAAGCCGCCGCTGCGGTCCTCGTCCGGGCCGCCGGGTCCCTGATAGACGCCGTCCAGGCTCAGGAACGTGGTGACTGTCAGTCTCATGGCGCGACCTCCCGGCCACTCTCGACGTACTCCTTCAGGGAGTCGAGCATCATCAGCCAGTTCTTCTCAGCATGCTCGCGCGCCTCAGCCGTGCTGTTGCCGTCCTGGCTCAGAGAGACGCGGGTCCCGGTCCCCTCCGGTGATAGTTCGATGGCCACAGTGTGGTAGTTCTGCGGCTCGTCCGGCAGACCAGAGAGCGGGCTGAAGTGACTGTACTGAAGAAGGCGGACCGGCTCGAGGCGCAGGATCACGCCCTTGTCTTCGTAGGCACGGCCTTGCCACTCGCCCTTCCAGACGATGGAGCCGCCCTCGCTCCAGTCGCTCTCCACCGTTGTACCGAACATGTACCGCCTGATCGCGGCCGGCTCGACGAGCGCGCTCCAGATCTCGTCGGAGTCTGCGGCGATGGTCGTGGTCGCCCATGCGACCAGTCCGTCATCCTGCCGCGGCATGAGGACCTCCCGATCGTTGCCGAGTGTGCTGATGCACGGATGGTCCCCGGTGCGGTGAGGGGCGAACCGCAGGCGATGCAGGCGCCCGGCACGCGTCGGGCCGGCGTGCGGTCAGCGGAACCCGCCGGCCTCCTCGATGCGCCGCGCCAGGCCGTCGTCGCCCAACCCCGCGCAGAGCTCCGCGAACCCGGGACGGACGCCGCGCCACTCGAGCTCGGCGACGTCCAGCTCGAGCGGGACGTCGAGCCTGAGTGTGGCGAGGCGCAGGAACAGCTCGGCGTCGGCGCGGCCTGCCCGCAGGCTCTCCACGAGGCGGTCCGCCCGCGCCGCCGGCAGGCCCAGCTCGGCAGGGTCCTCGGGGATGGCCCCGAGATGACCGAACCTGGCCAGCACAGTGGCCGACGACTTCGCCCCCCAGCCGGGGATGCCGGGGAAGCCGTCGGCTGAGTCGCCGACCAGGGCCAGCCAATCGGGGATCGACGCCGGCGGCACGCCGAACTTGCCGATCACGCCGGCCTCGTCCAGCACGACGTCCCGGCGCCGGTCCCAGCACACGACACGCTCGCCGATGACCGCCTGGGCGAGGTCCTTGTCCGGCGAGCAGAGCACGATCTGGTCGACGCCGGGCAGCTCGCGGAGTCGAGCCGCGGCGGCGGCGATCGCGTCGTCGGCCTCGAACTCCACCATCGGCCAGACCACGAGGCCGAGCGCCCGCGCCGCCCCTTCCGCCAGGTCGAACTGGGCCAGCAGGCCGGGGTCGACGCCGGCGCTCGTCTTGTAGCCGGCGTACAGCTCGTTGCGGAACGACTCGATGACGTGGTCGAAGGCGCAGGCGACGTGCGTCACCCCCGGCGTCGAGAGCAGCAGCCATAGACTGCGCAGCAGTCCGACCGTCGCGCCCACCTCGCGCCCCTCCGCGTCCCGTCGCGGCGGCGCGCCGAAGTGGCTGCGGAAGAGCTCGTAGGTCCCGTCGACGAGATGGATCCGCATCGCGGGCTCAGGCACCGAACCTGCGGACCGCCCGCTCGTGCGCCCTGACGGCCTCGGTCTCGCGGTCCCTCGGCGCGGCGGTCGTCACGAGCGACCCGAGGAGGTCCGCAGAGGCGGCCGCCACGGCGTCGACGGCACGCGCGAACGCGGCCTCATTGGCGGCCGAGGGCCGCGAGAAGCCGCTGATCTTGCGCACGTACTGGAGGGAGGCCGCCCGCAGTTCCTCGTCGGTGGCGGGCGGCTCGAAGTTGTAGAGCGTCCTGATGTTCCTGCACACGTTCCTCACCTCGTCCTGCGGCCGGACGGCCAGCCTCGGTTCGAGACCTTCTTTCCCGGTGCGGAGGCTTCCTAGTGAGGCGGCCGTGCTCATCCTCACAGCGCCCACGCCAGCAGGGCGGCGAGGCCGGAGGCGAGCGCGAAGGTCGCCCCGCCGGCCACCCAGACGCGCCACAGGGCGTCGTCGATCACGTCACCCGTCAGTCCCCGGTCGGCGCTCCCCAGCGCGTACGCCCCTGGCTTCTGCAGCTGCACGCCGAGGCTCCCGGCCATCGTCGCGATGGCCAGTGTCTTGTTGGGTCCGTGCTGGGGCTGATGCTGTGTGCGGAACGCCCACCACGCGCGGCCGGCCGTCCCCTTGAGCGCCGACACCGCCACCAGCAGCAGGCATGTGATGCGCGTCGGCAGCCAGTTGGCCGCATCGTCGCCGCGCGCCGCGGCCTTGCCGACGTACTCGCGCTCGTCACGATAGCCGAGCATCGCGTCCATCGTATTGACGGCTCTGTAGGCCAAGGCGCCGGGCAGCCCGAAGAGGACGTAGTACAGCAGCGGCGAGACGACACTGTCAGTGAGGTTCTCGGCGAGAGACTCGATCGTCGCGGAGACGATCAGCGGCGGGTCGAGGTCCGGCGAGCGGCTGACAAGGGCGGAGAGCGAGGCGCGCGCGGCAGCGGTGTCTGAGGCCAGCGCGCGCTGGACGTCACGGCCAGCGCGCACCAGCCCCCGGAGCGAGAAGGTCGTCTTGAGCGCGCCGGCGCCGATGGGGAGCGCGAGCCACCAGGGCACCCGGGCCACGACGAGGGTGAGGACCAGGCCGGCGGCGAAAGCGGCTCCGGCCGTCACGATCACGATGAGGACGCCGTAGGCGAACTCGGCGCCGGGCCGGCCGCGTGGCCGGCGCCGCTCAAGCGCGCCGATCAGCCGGCCCATCCACACCACCGGGTGCAGCGCGCTCGGCGGCTCGCCGAGCGTCACGTCGATCAGCCCCGCGAGCAGCACCGTCGCCAGCGCCAGCCGCCAGTCGTGAGGGACGAAGAGCACGGGGAGGCGAGCGGCCGGAGCGCGGGGTCAGTCGTCGTCGGACGGCACGTACTTGTCGGGATCGAGCCCGGCGAGATGGTCCGTCGCGTTCACGAAGCGGATGGTGACGCAACCGCCGGCGAACTCGAGCAGTGAGACGCCGCCGTGGGTGGTGGACAGCGTCCACCACTTCTCCGGCGGCACCCCCAGATAGCGGTTGAGGATCGCGCGGATCGGGCCGTCGTGAGCGACGAGACACGCGCTCCCGCCCGCCTTGACCGGCAGCAGGCCGGTGGCGACCGCGCTCACGTTCATGGTCTCGGGCAGACCAGTCTCGTTCTCGGTTGCGACCGCCTCCGCGGCACGCTCCACAGCGGTGGCGGCCACTCCAGCCTTCATCGCCGCGTCACCCGTCCCGTTGCGGTCGGTGGCGCTGGCGTCGCCCTGACTCACCGCGTTGCCGCAGTACGCCCCGGTGTCGTCGACGCCGAACGGCTCGAGGATGTCGAGGACCGCGGAATGGACCCGAGCCTCGAGGTGTTCCAGCGACTCGCCGTTGGGCAGGGCCGTCCCGTACGGGTCGGCGGCGAACGCGGCCGTCAGCGCGGCGTCGGCCTCGAACTCCTGCCACGGGCGGCCTTCGTAGTCGCCCAGGGAGATCTCGCGAAGACGCGGATCCAGCGTCAAGCGGGTCGGTCCGCCAAGGGCTACCCCCAGCCCCCCCGCGGCCATCCAGGCGCCAACGATGTGCTCCGCCGTCGGACCGCGCCCGCGGCAGGTCACTCGAGTAGACGGGCATGGGTCCGGAGGGCGTGAGCCGCGCGGCGGCCGCTCGCGCCTGCTGTTCTCCGAGCGGCGTGAGCGGGTGGTCGCTCTGCCCCATCAGCGTGCCCCCGATGTTGCCGGTGGACTGGCCGTGACGGACGAGGTAGAGCTTCATGCGTGGTCCCCGGTCGTTGAGGTGCGGGTCATGTCACGAGACCGACGATCGCGCAGCCGACGACCAGCGCGGCCGCCTCGGCCAGCTCGATGCCCATCCCGTAGACGTCACCGGTGAGGCCGCCGAGCCTCTTCGCCACGGCGGCCTGCACGCCCAGAGCCACGGCCATCGCCACGACAGCCGTCACGAGGGCGGCATACCAGGAGCCGGCGGCGCCGGCCGACAGGCCGGCCAGGCCGGCGACGACGACGCCGCCCACCAGCAGGCCGCCGGCCAGCTGCAGCGGCCCCGGCGTGTGGTCGCGGGTGAACGCCTCGCCCGTGCCGGCAGCGCGCGCGTACGGCCACCAGTACACGTTGAGCGCCGGGAGCGTGCGCGCGGCGCACCAGCCGGCGATCAGCGGCGCGGCCGCGTCGGCGCGCGTGAGCGCGCCCAGAGCGGCGACCTTCAGCACCAGCAGCAGCACCGCCGACGCCACCCCCATCGCACCGACGTTGTGGTCCTTCATGATCTCGAGCGCCCTCTCGCGCGGCGCGCCGCTCAGGATCCCGTCAGCCGTGTCCATCAGCCCGTCCAGGTGCAGGCCGCGGGTGAGGAGCTCGAGCAGGATGACGACCAGGGTCGCCGCTACCAGCCCGGGCAGGAACGAGACCAGCCCCGCGTACACGGCCCATGCGGCGACGCCCATGGCCAGCCCGACGAGCGGGTACCAGCCCATGCTCCCCCAGAGGTCGGCGGGACTCACCTCGCCCTCCACCTTGAGCGGGATGCCGGTGAGGAAGGTGACGGCGAGCGTCAGACGGCGACCGGCGGGATCGGCGGCCTGGCCGCCGGCCGGCCCTGCCGCGGGGGCGCCGGGATCCGCGCCGGCGGCGGTGCCGCCGGCCTCCCGCCCGGCGCTCTGCCCGGCGTCCGCCGCCGAGGTCGCCTCCGGCGGCGAAGCCGCCTCCGGTTCCTGGATACGTGTCTGGTCGACGTCCGTCATCGGCCTGCGAGGTCCATGGTCGCCTTGCCCTCTCGAGTCGCCCTCGAGCCTATCGCGTCAGCTCGGAGTCGGCCTCGTTGGGGTCGCCGGCGACGCCGGCGCTCTCGAAGGTGGCCATCTCGCTGAGGATGCGGGCGGACACCTCGATGATGCTCATCGACAGGGCCGCGCCGGTGCCCTCGCCAAGCCGCATCTCGAGGTCGAAGAGCGGCACCAGACCCAGCTCGTCGAGCACGACCTGGTGCCCGATCTCGATGCTCACGTGGCTCGGCAGGATGTAGTCCACGCACTCGTGACACAGGCGCACGGCGGCGAGCGCTGAGGCGGCGCTGATGAACCCATCCATGACGACGGGGATGCGGTGCGCCGCCCCGCCCAGGAACACGCCGGTCATGGCGGCGATGTCCAGACCGCCGACCTTGGAGAGCACGTCGATCGGGTCGGCGGCGTCCGGCGTGTTGACGGCCAGCGCCTTCTCGATCACGGCCACCTTGCCGGCGAGCGCGTCCTTGGTGATGCCCGTCCCCCGGCCGGTGACCCGCGCCGCCGGCTCGCCGGTGAGGGCGGCGATGACGGCCGAGGCGGCCGTCGTGTTGCCGATGCCGACCTCCCCCGTGGCGATGATGTCGAGGCCGTTCGCGAGCTCCTCGTCGACCAACTCGATACCGATCTCGATGGCGCGCACCGCCTCCTCGCGCGTCATCGCCGGGCCCTGGGCCATGTTGGCGGTGCCCATGCGGACCTTCTTCTGGCGCACGCCCTCGGCGGCGCTGAGGTCGGCGTTCACGCCCACGTCGGTGACGATGACCCTGGCGCCGACGTGGCGGCCGATCACGTTGATGCCGGCGCCGCCGGCGACCATGTTGAAGACCATCGCCGGCGTCACCTCGGCCGGGAACGCGCTGACACCCTCGGCGGTCACACCGTGGTCGGCGGCCATCACGGCGATCGCCTTCTGCTCGATGACCGGCTGCTCCTTGCCCTGGATACCGGCGAGCTGGATGGACAGCGTCTCGAGACGGCCGAGCGCCTTGGGCGGCTTGGTGAGCTGAAGCTGCCGCGCCTCCGCGGCGCGCATGGCGTCGGCGTCGAGCGGGCCGATAGCGGCGATGGTGCGGTCGAGGAGGTCGGTCACTGGTGCTCCTTGAGAGGTGACGAAGGGTCGTCGATGGATGGGGTGAATGAGGCAGCCGCGGGCGAGCCGGCCGCCAGCGCTTTGACGTCTAGCGGGTAACCGGAGACGAGGAGGTAGAGGCCGTCCGCGTCGCGGGCGAGGCGCTGGTTGGCCCAGCCGAGCTGGTCGCGGTACAGGCGGGCGAGGGGGAATTCCGGGACGACCCCGAGCCCGACCTCGTTGGTGACGGCGACGAGCGTGACGCCGGTCTCGGCGACGGCCGCGACGAGGTCGGTGACGGCGGCCGTGACGCGCGCCGCGGCGGCGCGCTCCTCGGCCGCCGGCAGCAGGTCCTTGTCGTAGTTGTAGCCGTCAGGCGGCGGTTCGCTGCCGCCGAAGGCGCCGCCGCTGAAGAGCAGGTTGGTCACCCACAGGGTGACGCAGTCGAGGAGGATCACGGTGGGGGCGCCGGCGGAGCCAGCGGCTCCGGCGCCCCGGCCGCCCGTACCGACGGCGGCCGCGCGCACCGCCGCCGCCGCCTCGACCGGGCACTCGAGCGTCGTCCACGTCCCAGGCCGCGAGGCTTGATGCGCGCTCACGCGCTGCGTCATCTCCTCGTCGTAGGTCTGAGACGTGGCGATGTAGGTCACCCGGCCGCCGCGCGGCTCGGCCAGCTGCGCCGCGAGCCGCTCGGCGTACGCACTCTTGCCGCTGCGCGCGCCGCCGGTGACGAGAATGAGTCGGCCAGTGACTGGCCGGTCGTCTGCTGTGTCCACCGCTGCCCTCCCTCGAGGCGTTGTCGCAGTGATCTCCCGGCCGCGGTGTCCTGGCTTGCGCGTCGTCCTACTTGCCGCGCCTTCCCGCCCCTCGGGGCAGTGGCTTCAGTGCGACGTTCGTCGGCGCCTACAGTTGCGGGGCAGCGCCGGCCTTGCACCGGCTTCCCAGCAGCTGAGAGATGCCCGGCAAGGCTACAGCGGCCGCTCCGCGCGCGCAAACATCACGGGGTGACCAGCAACGTGTTGCCGGCGACGTTGCCTTGAGAGTTGCCGGCCAGATCGACCGCGTACACGGAGAACCGGTAGATGCCCTGGGAAAGGGCGCAGCGGAACGTCCACGTCTGTGGGGAGCCACTCGCGACCCAGCCGAACTGCCGATGCTTGACCACGTGGCCGTGCACGTCCCTGATCTTGACGGTCGGCCGCACGTCGCCGTAGTCGTCCGTCGCAGAGAAGCGCAGCGTGACCGTGCCTCCGACCGACGCGCGAGCCGCCTGCGGCGCGCGCGTCCGGGGCCCCACGACGTCGCCACGACCAGGTACCCAGTGGGCGCCGGCGTCGGTCGTGCGCAGGATGGTCTCGCCGTCGCCGACCGCCCAGGCGGTCTGGTCGTCCACAGCACTGACGGCCGTCAGATCGAACGTCACCCCGCTGGCCTGCGCGGTCCATGTCGAGCCGTCGACGCTGTGCAGGATGAGGCCGCCGTCGCCCACCGCCCAGCCATGGGTGGCGTCGACCATCGTCACATCCGCCAGCCGCGCCGGACCGGTCCACTGCGCGGCCCAGGCGCCGCCGAGACCGCCGTGCACCAGCGTGCCCGTCTCCGCCGCCGGGTCGCCGCCGGCGGCCCAGACCTCGGTGTCATCCACAGCGTCGACGCCATACAGCAGCGCCCCCGCGGCGCTGTACTGGCTCGCCCAATGGGCACCGGAATCGCTCGTGTACTGGAGCTGCGCGCTCGGGAAGCGCTCATCGCCGGCCGCGACCCAGCCGTGGCTCGCGTCCGTGAAGTCGAGCGCGAACAGGTCGCCAGACGGGGCCGCGGCGACCTTCTTCCAGGTCTTGCCGGCGTCACGGCTGCGCAGCAACGTGCCGGCGGCACCGCTCGCCCAGCCGTGCGCGGCGTCCGTGAAGTCCACTCCGAAGAGGTACTGGGCCGTGCCCGAAGGGCGCCGCGCCCAGGTACGCCCGCCGTCCGCACTCACGGCGATGAGACTGTCCACGTAGTCCCAGGAGCCTACGGCCCAGAGTCTTCCGTCCCCCGCCGGCGCGATGGCCGAGAAGAGGTAGATGTCGTAAGCCGAGAGGTCGCTGGTCTTCCAGAGGCTGCCCTCGGCCCCGGTCGTGCGCAGAATCAAGGGTGTGTTGGTGACGTTGTTGAAGCCTGTCGCCCAGCCGTGCGTCGCGTCGCGGAGGTACACGTCGCTGAGGCCGTACGTCGCACTGCCGAGGTGCCTGATGGAGTCCGGCTTGTGCTGGTCGGCCCCGCCGCTGGCGTTGAAGGCGCGCAGAAACGCGAACCAACCGGTGCCGCCTGCGGCGACCGGCCTTCCAAAGCCCACCTGGCCGCTGTAGTCGCGGCGGTAGTAGGACCAGTCAGCACCGGTGCCCACCCACACGGTCAGCCCGGTGAAACCAGCCGACAGTGAGCCGTTGACCACGCCCGGCACCGCCGCCTCCACGTCGTCCTGCACCTTTGCGGAGGCGGCCCTCAGGCCAGGGTCGGTGATCAGCGGGTCGGCGGCGAGATGGGCGGCGAACTGACGGAGATCGAGCTGCCAGGAGTCCCAGGCGTACTGGCTGCCGTCCATGGCCGCCTGATAGCGGGACGCATACAGGGGCAGCCCTTCCCTCAGGCGAGACACCCAGTCGATCAGGTCGAGCTTCATCGCAGCCACGCCCGACGTGTCCACGGCGGACAGGCTCACCCAGTTGAGGTTGCGTCTCGACGCGTAGTAACGCTGCCAGCCGGCCAGCATGTCGGCGATCACAGCGTCCGGTTCACCTGCCGGATCGGAGGAGAGCGGGGTGAGCATGTTGTCGTAGGGATAGCCTTCGTCGTCGATGGTCTCCTCGGATGCGACGAAATGATCGACCAGACCGGTGGGCGCGAGCTCGTAGGCCACATTGGCGTCGGCCATGTTGCAGGCGTCGAAGGCGAGGATGTCGATCTGCACCCCGGCGCCGGTGATCGCCTTCCGGAGCTCCGGCAGGAGGATCCTGTCGTCGGATGTCCTGTCCCAGCTGAAGTAGCGCCAGCCGTAGCCGTGATCCCAGCCGTCGACGAGCAGGTGGTCGCTGGGGAACAGCGTGTGGACCTGTTCGAGGAACCACTGGAACGTGGCTCTCGATCCGAAGTCGCGCTCCTTGACGTAGTGCCTGACGGTCTCGACTGACGGACCGGAGATCTGGTACAGCCATGCGCCGTCCTTCTTCGGCCTGTCGAGCATCACCACGACATTGACGTCGTCGCTGGGGGGGATGCGGCGAAGCGCTGGCAGCGTGTAAAGCGGCCACGTGTACATGAGGTCGTTGTCGCCGTTGGCGTAGATGGCGACGGTCCAGGCGGCCCGGGACGCGGGAGCGCCGGCGGCCCGGGCAGAGCCGGCCGCCGCCAGCAGCGCGAAGGCGCAGACCAGCACGAGGACGATGGAGAAGACGACCGGCGACCGCTTCATTGGACCCCCTTCGGCCGGCCGCGACGCAGCCCCGGCCGGCCTTCGCCGTGCAGGGCTGCCCGCCCCACGACCCCTCGCGCCGCCGTTGCCTGGCGCAATCGTGCAGCGACGCGAGGCCGGGGTCAAGCCAGGGGCTGCAGGCGAGGCGGGCCGCCGCCCCGGCCGCGTCGCGTCCTCAGTGCTCCAGGGTGACCTCCGCATGCAGCGCCGCCGGGCGCGCCTCGCGGTAGTGCGCTGCTCCGGCCGCCGGCCTGCACGGCGGGACGCCGACGACCTGAGTTCCTCTCTCAGGGCCAAGGTGGACGTGCCTGCCGGCGCTCACGACGCCCGCCGTTCGTCGAGCAGAGCTCGCCGCAGGCCGGCAGTGACCGAGGCGGAGGCCTCCAGGTCCGGCCGACGGTCCCCGGCGGCGTCCTCGGTCTCTCCCGCGGCGACTGCCGCGATCCTGCGGCGCCGCGCGCGGCTCAGCGTCGCCGGCGACCTGGCCTCGAGCCGCGCCGGCCGGCCGCGCAGGACCGCCACCCGGTCCCCGAGCAGGGCCGCCTCGTCCACGTCGTGCGTGACCAGCACCCAGGTCGCAGGATGCGCCGCCATGACGTCCAGCAGCCAGAGGCGCATCTCCGCGCGGGTGACCGCGTCGAGGCTCCCGAACGGCTCGTCGAGCAGGATCACCCCGCGGTCCATCAGGGCAGTCCGCGCGAGGGCCACTCGCTGGCGCATCCCTCCGGAGAGCTCGCTCGGCAGCAAGGCCAGGCTGTCGCCGAGACCGAACTCGCGGAGCAGCCCGGCGGCGCGCTCCTCGAGCTCTTGCCGCTCGCGGCGCGCGAGGCGTCCAGCCGCCACGCGCGCCGCGAACACGGCGTTGGCGAGCGCGCCCTTCCACGGCAGCAGGAGATCCTGCTGGAACAGATACGCGGCGTGACCCGACGCGCAGCCGGGCGCGCCCGTCTGCCGCCAGTCGCCCGCCGCCACGATCTCGCCGCCAACGTTCACGCTCCCCGTCGCCGGCGGATGTACGCCGGCCAGGACGTTGAGCAGCGTGCTCTTGCCGCAGCCGCTGCGGCCGACCACGGCGAGGCACTCGCCGGCCGGCAACTCGAAGTCGACGCCGGCCAGAACAAGGCTCGAGGCGTCCTCGAAGCGGCCGTAACCGGCGGAGAGCGCCGACACCGTGAGCGCCGCGGCGGTCACTCCGCCGGCAGGTAGTCGTTGCTGACGGTGCCGGCCACGTCGGCGCTCTTCGTGAGCTGGCCGGTCGTCACCATCCAGTCGCTGAGCTGTCCCCAGCCGGCGACGTCCTGGAGGCCCGAGACGACCCCGGCCCCCGACGCCATCGACGGGATCGCCGCCTTCCACTGCGCCAGCAGCAGATCGGCCTTGAGCTCCGGATGACGCGCCACGTAGACCGCCACCGCCTCTGCGGGGTGCGCGACGGCCCAGTCGAGCCCCTGGAGCGTGGCGGCCACGAACGCCTTCACCGTCCCCGGATGCTCGGCGGCGAAGCCCTTCTGGGTGAGCACGTTGAGGAACGCGAAGTCGGGCGTGCCCCAGTCGCGGAAGTCGAGGTAGTCGAGCTTCTGCCCGGCGGCATCGGCCTGGACGAGCTCACCGAACTGCGTCACGGCCACCGAGTCGTACTTGCCGGCGAGCAGCGGCGCGACGAGGTCGAACCCCGGGTCGGCGACCCTGACCGCGCCGGGGTCGACGCCACCGGCCTCGAGCATGCTCGCGAACGAGGCGCGCGTCGAGGGGATCATGACCACGCCGGCCGTCGTCCCAGTGAGGTCCGCCGGCGTCTTCGCGTGCACACCCGGCGCCATGGCCATGCCGACGGGCGCGTGGCTCATCAGGCTCGCGACCGAGAGCAGCGGCGCGCCTGCCTCAACGCCCATCAGCGTGTCGGGCGCGTAGTAGAGGCCGAACTGCGCCTTGCCGGTGGCGACGAACTTGGCCACGTCGGTGGCCCCGGCCGGCAGCGTCTGCTTCACGGTCAGGCCGTGATCCGCGTAGAAGCCCTTCTCCTGGGCGACGTCCACGGGGATGTCCAGGACCCAGGGCACCCAATCCATGATGAGTGTGATCTCGGTGACTTCGGGCGCCGCGGACCCGGCGGGGTCGCTCGTCGTGGCGGCGGCGCGGCTGCCGCAGCCCGAGAGAGCGGCGGCCGCGGCAATGAGCAGCAGGAGCACGGTGGCGAGAGGGGAGCGGGCGATTGGGTTCACGAGGATCCTTTCTGTGCGGGAGTCCACCAGCAAAGCCGCCGCTCGAGGAGCGCGGCGGCAGCGTAGGCGAGCAGACCGATGGCGGTGATGACGGCGATAGCCGCGAACGCCTGCGCGGTCGCAAGGCGCGCGTTGGCGGAGAGCACCAGGTAGCCCAGGCCGCTGTCGGCTCCCGTCCACTCGGCGACGACGGCGCCGACGAGGCTCAGGGTGATACCGGTGCGGGCGCCGGCCGCGAGATAAGGCAGCGCGAAGGGCACGCGCACCCGCCAGAAGATGTCGCGGCGGCTGGCACCCACGGAGCGCATCAGCACGATCAGCTGCGAATCCGTCGCGCGCAGTCCCTCACGGGCTGTGACCGCCATGGGAAAGAAGGCGATCAGTGCGCAAACGACGACCTTGGGCGGCGGGCCGTAGCCCATCCACAGCACGAGAAGAGGTGCCAGGGCGATGACCGGCACCGTCTGCGACGCGACGACGAGCGGGGTCAGCAGCTCGTCGAGGCGACGCGAACGGGTCGCGGCGGCGGCGAAGGCGAAGGCGACCGCCGCGCCGAGCAAGAAGCCCGCGCCGGCCTCGGCGATGGTGACAAGCGCGGCGCCGGCGAAGAGTAGTGGCTCCGCCGCCAGCTCCGCGAGCACGGCCGACGGCGGCGGGAAGACATAGGGGGCGACGTGCAGAGCGCGCACGACGAGCTCGGCGCCGAGCGTCAGCGCGACGAGCAGGCCGAGAGCAGTCGGGACGGCCGACGACCGGGAAGAAGCGGAGCGGGACGCCCGGAGCCGGCGCGCGGCGGCGCGGCGCCCCGTGCCACCCGCACTCGTCACAGCTGCCATGCCTGCCTCCCGTCACTCAAACGACAAAGCCCGGGCCGACACTTCGTCGGGCCCGGGCCCCCCGTTTTCGAGGCCACAGCATGCGCCGCCGCCATCCCGTTCACCACGCGGGACGCGTCGGCACACTCTCTGGAGGCAGGTCTTCTGGCTCCCGGATCGTCCTCCGGCCGCACCTTCCCGCCAGCGAGCTGGCAGTGGCTTCTCGCAGCCTTCGTCCCCGGTCACAGCGGCGGGTCCGCGCCGGTCTTGCACCGGCTTCCCTCAGGTGGCCCTCGCGGGCACCTCCAAGCGCTGCGGATGCTAGACGAGCGACCCCGCGGCGGTCAAGCGGAGCCCCGGCAGACGCGACGGCCCGCCGCGCCATTGGTGACGCGCGGCGAGAGGCGAGACCGGGCGACGAGTAGCCCGTCGCCCGGTCCGCCGACACCTTGTGCTCATGAAGGCAATCGAAACGCCGAGGCGAACCATGGGGCAGGCACGGTCAGGTCGAGTGCGAGGTGAGCCATGGACGACAAACAGCTCAATCGGTCCGAGTTCCTCAAGCTCCTGGCGCTCGGCGGCGCCGGACTCGCCTTCTTCCGCGCAAACCCCGAGAAGGCGTTCGCGGCGCTTGCCGCTCACGAACAGGCCCTGGCAGGCGCGGAGCAGGCGCTGGACGAGGCGGCGCTGCAAGGCGACGCGGCCGCCGCCCGTGCCGCCGGCACCGTCCTCGCCGTGGCCAAGGGCACGAGCGCCTCGAGCAACGTCAAGCGCGCCGTCGCCGCGGTCGGCGGCATGAAGCGCTTCGTGCACTCCGGCGACACCGTGGTGATCAAGCCCAACATCTGCACCACCCGCGCGCCGCGGTACGCGGCCACGACCAACCCGCAGGTGGTGGGCACGCTGGTGAGCCTGGCGCGGGCGGCCGGCGCGGGCAGGGTCGTGGTGATGGACAACCCGATCTCTGCCGACCCCAGCGCCGCGTACAGCGCCAGCGGCATCCGCTCCGCGGTCAAGGCGGCCGGCGGCACCATGAAGGTCATGAGCCGGGCGGCGTCCGCCTACCGCAACTACGCCATGCCCGGCGGCTTCCTCGGCAACTTCCCGCTGTACCCGGACTTCGTCAACGCCGACGTGCTCATCAACGTGCCGATCGTCAAGCAGCACGGCTCCACGGGCCTCACCATGGCCGGCAAGAACCTCATGGGCTGCACCTGGAACCGCAGCAGGATGCACCAGAGACTGAGCCAGAGCATCGCCGAGGTGAACGCCAAGCTGCGCCCGGAGCTCACGGTCGTCGACGCGATGCGCATCCTCGTCCGCAACGGGCCGACCGGCGGCAACCTCGCCGACGTGAAGGTCAAGAACACGGTGCTCGCCTGCACCGATTGGGTGGCAGCCGACACGTACGCCGCGTCGCGGATCTTCGGGATGGCGGCCGGCAAGGTCCCGTACCTCAAGGCCGCCGCCAACATGGGTCTCGGCACGATGAACCTGGGGAGCGTCACCATCAAGAACGTCTGAGGACGACACTCGCGCGGTCGGCGAGACGTCTGGTGCGGGCGGGACAGGCGCCTTCGGGCGGTCCCGCCCGCGAGGTTTCGACTGGGACGACAGACCAAACACGGCGCGCTACCATTGAGACCAGCCAACGCCGGAAGAATCGACCAGCCGATCGTGAGACGCCTCACCCGCTCCGAGTTCCTCAAGGCCGCCGCCCTGACGGGCGCCGGCGCCGGCTTCCTGGCCGCCTGCGGCGGCAAGCCCGGCGGCGTCGTCGGCGGCGGCGGCTCGAGCGCGGCGCCTGCCCCCGCGAGCCCACGAGACGACAGCGCCAGCCCGTCGCCGCGGGCGGACCTGCGCTCGCCCGACCCGGTGGCGAAGATCCTGGCGGTCGCCGAGGGTCCGTCGGCCTCGGACGAACGTCGAGCGAGCCGTGACGGCGCTCGGCGGCATGGGCGCGTTCGTGAATCGCGGCGACTCGGTCGTGGTCAAGCCGAACATCGTCCACGCCCTGCCGCCTGAGTACGCGGTCACGACCGACCCCGACGTGGTGGCGACGCTCGTCCGTCTGGCGCTCGCCGCCGGCGCCAAGCGAGTGCTGGTCATGGACAACCCCGCCGGCGGCCTCCCGCAGAACAACTACGCGGTCTCCGGGATCGCTGCGGCCGTCACCAAGGCCGGCGGCACCATGCACATCATGAGCGACTCCGGGTACCGGGACTACGCGATCCCGGGACATCTGCTCCGCGTCCACCCTCTGTACCGGGCCATCGCCGACGCCGACGTGCTCATCAACGTGCCGGTCGCCAAGCAGCACGGATCGACCGGCCTCACGCTCGCCGGCAAGAACCTCATGGGCGCCACCGACGACCGCGGGCGGATGCATCGCCTCGGTCTCAGCCAGAGCATCGCCGAGCTCAACGCGGCCCTGCGCCCCGACCTCTCGGTGATCGACGCGACCCGCATCCTCGTGCGCAACGGTCCCTCGGGCGGCAGCCTGAAGGACGTGAGCGCCAAGGACACGGTGATCGCCGGCGCCGACTGGGTGGCCGCCGACGCCTACGCCACGCGGCTCTTCGGCAAGACCCCCGCGGAGGTGCCGTACATCGCGGCCGCAGCGACCATGGAGCTGGGGACGGCGGACCTCGCGGCGATGACCGTCCGGCATGTCTGAGGCCGCGCCCGCGAGCGGCGAAGCCGCCAAAGTCGGGCGCGGCACCGGCGGCTGGAAGGCCGCGAGATGGACGCGGCGGGCCGTCCAGACAGGGTTCTTCCTGTTCTTCGTCTACCTGCTGTTCGCGGCGCTGCAGCGCCGCGCCGCGTTCCCCTACGCCGACTTCTTCTTCCGCCTCGATCCGCTGGCGGCCTTCGCGCCCATGGTGGCCGCCCGCCAGTGGGTCGGACACCTCGCGCCGGCGCTCCTCACGGTCGTCCTCGCGCTCGTGGTCGGCCGCGTCTGGTGCGGCTGGATCTGCCCGATGGGCACGCTGCTGGGCTGGTTCCGCTTCCGCTCGGCGCGCCGGCTGAGCAAGCGGGTGCCGGCGCGCCTCCGCGTCGTCAAGTACGTCGTGCTCGTGGCGATCATCACCATGGCGGCGCTCACGAGCATGACGCTGCTGGTCCTCGACCCCATCTCGCTGCTCACGCGCACCGCGACGACGTCGCTCATCCCCGGGTTCGACTACGCCGTGACGTCCGCCGAGTCGGCGCTGGCCGGCTGGGGGCCGGGCGCCGGCGTAGTCTCGTGGGTCGAGCTGCACTTCCGCGGCACCGTCCTGCCGGTGTACCAGCCGCACTACTCCCAGGCGGTGGCACTGTTCCTCCTCTTCCTCGGAGTCGTTCTGCTCAACACCTTCGCCGACCGCTTCTGGTGCCGCTATCTCTGCCCGCTCGGAGCGCTGCTCGGCCTCGTCGCCAAGGTGCAGGTGCTGCGCCCCGTCGTCGGCGACGGCTGCAACCGGTGCGCCGCCTGCGCCCGCAGCTGCCGCGTGGACGCCATCGAGGTGGCGGCGGCCGGCAAGCCGGGCGGCGCCGGCGATGGCGGCGAAGCCGCCGGCCCCGGCGCCCGCGTGATCAGCTCCGAGTGCACCATGTGCCTGGACTGTCTCGTCGCCTGTCCGGAGCGCGAGGCGATGAGCTTCGGCCTCGCGCGCCGCCCCGGGCCGTGGACGACCTACGACCCGAGCCGCCGGCAGTTCGTGGCCGCGGCGGCCACCGGCGCCGGCGCCGTCGTGCTGCTGGGCACCGGCGTCTGGCGCGGCCCTGTCAATCCCGGACTCATCCGCCCGCCCGGCGCTCAGAACGAGGGGGCCTTCCTCTCGCACTGCCTGCGCTGCAGCGAATGCATGAAGGTCTGCCCCACGTCGGGCCTGCAGCCCTCGCTCGGCCAGGGCGGGCTCGAAGCTCTCTGGACGCCGGTCCTCGCCTCGCGCCTCGGCTACTGCGACTTCTCCTGCACCGCCTGCGGCCACGTCTGTCCCTCGGGCGCCATCCCCAAGCTGACGCTCGAGAAGAAGCGCAAGCAGGTGATCGGCCTGGCCGTGATCGACCGCAACCGCTGCCTGCCGTGGGCGGAGGACACGCCCTGTGCCGTCTGCCAGGAGATGTGCCCCATCCCGGACAAGGCGATCGTCCTCACCGGCGAGCGCCTGATCACCCGGGCGGACGGCACGCAGGATTACCTCGCGCGCCCGAAGGTCATAGCGCCGCGCTGCATCGGCTGCGGCATCTGCGAGAACAAGTGTCCTGTGGCCGGCACCTCCGCCATCGTCGTGCAGCCCGTCGACCCGGCGCTGGCGGCCGGCGGCGGATTCGGCGGAGGCACGCCCCAAGGTTGAGCGCTCGCTCCGCGCCGGTCGCCGGTCGCCGGCTGAGCGTGGCACGCCGGTATACTCGGTGCATGAGCATCGACGACCGCACGCTCGCCGACCTGCGCGCCGCCGCTCTCTTCGGGCACCTCGACGCGGTGCAGCTCGAGCGGCTCGCCGGCACCGCCCAGCCGCGGCGCCTCGGCGCGGACGAGACCCTGTTCCTCCAGGGCGACGCGGCCGGCGCCTTCTATCTCCTCGCCGAAGGCCGTCTCAAGGTCTTCAAGCTGCTCCGCGACGGCCGCACGGCCACCGTGCGCCACGTGGAGCCGGGCCAGACCTTTGCCGAGGCGGCCCTCTTCCAGGAGACGTATCCCGCGAGCACGGAGACGATGACCGAGTGCCTGGTCTACCGCTTCGACAAGGAGCGGACGCTGGCCCTGCTGCTGGCCGAGCCGCAGCTCGCCGTCAACCTGCTGGCGGCGATGGCGCACCTGCTGGGACTGCTCAACCGCCGGGTGGAGGAGCTGCTGCTGCCCGTGCCCGCGCGCCTCGCCAGGTACCTTCTGGCGCGCGCCGACGAGCAGCTCGAGCCGGCCGGCGGCGCGGTGCCGGCCGACGTGCCGCGCGTGATCCAGCTCCCGGTGAGCAAGCGCGAGCTCGCGGCGCGCCTCGGCACGGTACCGGAGACGCTCAGCCGCACGTTCGACCGCTTCAAGCGCGCCCAGGTGATCCGCATGAGCGGCGACCATCGGCTCATCGAGATCCTGAGCTTCGAGCAGCTGCACCGGCTGGCCCAGGAATAGGCTCGAGCGTCACGGCGGGCCGGCCGAGGTCCGACCCGCCGTCCGCGCGTCGCCGGGCCCTTCTTCAGGACTGACCCCTCCCACACCCCGAGGGCCGACGCTCGATGGTGAGCGTTCGGACCGAACGGGAACACCACAGGTATCTGGAAACCCGACCTCACGGGAGGACGGTGGGTCATCATGGCTCTCAACAGCAGACTCCAGACGATCGGCAAGGTGACCGGCGTAGCGGCGACCACGGCGCCCGCCATGAGGCGGCTGGCGAGGGACGAGGAGCTGCGCGGCGACGTCGCCGACTTCATCCGTTCGGCCAACAACCTCATGAGCCACGTCCGCTCCGACAGGCGTCTGCGCCGTGACGTCGGCCACTTGGTGGCATCGGCCCAGAGCGGCGCCGACCATGTGCGCGGCGACCTCAGGCCGCGGCGCTTCCTGCGCACGCTGGTCGTCGGCACCGGACTGCTCATCACGTCGTTCGGCATCGGCATCGTGCTCGCGTGGCCGCGCTCCAGGCAGAGCGTGCTGCGCGTCGCCGACCAGACGACGCAGCGCGCCAACGCGACGGTGCACGACGTCCGTGAGAGGATCGCCCGGCAGAGAAGCGACGTGAAGGCCGCGTGATCATGAGGCGGGTCGGATGAGGGACGAGGACGAAGGCGGCAGCGCAACGCGCACGGAGATCCCCGTCCCCCACGACCTGCAGATCGAGCTGCACGACGATCCCGAGGCGGCAGCGGCCTTCGCGGCGCTGCCGCCGTCACATCGCCGCGAGTACATCGACTGGATCCTCGAGGCCAAGGGACCGGAGACCAGGGTGCGCCGCGTGGAAGAGACGGCGCGGCGCGTCAAGGCCCCCCGGGGCTAGGCGGCGCAGGCGCGCCGCTTTGCGATCGGCGGCTTCTTTTCTTCCGGCCCTGGGCCGGTCACGTCACGCGCGGGTCTCGCGCAGCAGGCCGCGCACGGCGCCGACCACCTCGTCCGGATCCACACCGCGCAGGCACAGGTGGTGGCCCATCGGACACTCGCTCGCGTAGCACCAGCGGCACGGCACATCGTGCGAGAGAACGCGCGACGGCACGAGCCAAGGCGTGCGTTGCGGGCGGGTGAGCGCGTACAGGTCGACCACCGGGGTCCCGAGAGCCGCGGCGAGATGCACGGGCCAGACGCTGTTGGAGAGCAGGAGGCTCGTCTGGGTGAGGACGCCGGCCAGCAGCTCCGGCGTCGTCTTGCCGGCGAGGACCGCCGCACCCTCGCCCGCATGCCCCGCGAGATCGGCGACCAGCTCCAGGTCGTCCTCGCCGCCCGTGAGGACGACCTGCAGGCCGTCCTCCAGGACGAGGCGCCGCAGGACCTCCGCGAACGACCATGACGGATAGCGGCGCGACGGCTCCGCCGCGCCGGGATGGGCGACGATCCACGGCTCGTCCAGGCGCACTCCCGCCTGGGCGAGCAACGCGCGCGCCCGTCCGGCGACGTCATCCGGCAGCGACAGCCGCAGGGGACCGTCGCGGGCGGCCGCGCCGGCGGCGGCCGCCAGCTCCAGTTGCCGCCGGACCTCGTGCCGCGCCGGCGGCTCCGACTCCGTCTCGGGGATCCAGTCGGTCAGCAGCAGGGACGGGTCCTCGCGACGGCACGCCAAGCGCAGAGGGATCCCCGCGAGATGGCAGAGGAGCGCCGCCGGCAGCGGGTCCTCACCGTACGCCGTGAAGATGACGGCGCCGTCGAAGCCGCGGGAGTGCAGACGCCCGATCATGAAGAGGTCCGGCGTCGGTGTGTCGGCGCCCCTCGCGTCCGTCCACGGCGGGTCGTAGACGATCACCTCGTCAACGCCGTCGAGGCATGACGACAGCGGGTGCGCCTCGGCCGACGCCAGGAGGGTGACCTCGCGGTGCCGCGGACCCGCCTCGCGCAGCGCGTGCAACGCAGGCGTCGTCATGAGCAGATCGCCGAGCCCGCCGAGCCGTACCGCCAGGATGCCCCGAGCCTCTTGCCACGCACTCATACGGTCTCTCCGGCGCCGCTGCCGGGCCCGACGGCGGCGGACTCTTCATCGCTGATGCGAGCGACACGACTCATCGTCCGGAACCTCCGGGTCTTCCCGACCTCGCCGAGAGGTGACGGCGACCCCCGCCCCCTCGGTCGGCGACTTCACCTATGGCTTCGCCCGCGGCGGGGGGCGACAAACCGTCGACGCGATGCGGAGGGGACGGGCGGGAGCGCCGGCGGGCCTCCTTGACCGAGGTCAATGGAGCCGGCCCGCCACAGGGAGTACCTTGTCACTGTCACCACCGTGAAAAACCACGCGAAAGCGAGCAGTGCATGGCAGTCCGCAGCATCGTGAAGATCGACGAAGACCTCTGTACCGGGTGTGGCGTCTGCGTCACCCCGTGCGCCGAAGGCGCGATCGAGATCATCGACGGCAAGGCCAAGGTCGTGAAAGAGGAGCTGTGCGACGGCGCCGGCTTCTGCCTCGCCGTCTGCCCCGAAGGAGCCCTGACCGTGGAGAAGCGTGACGCCCCGGCGTTCGACGAAGACGCCGCCGCCCAAAAGATCGCCGACAAGCTGGCCGCCGGCATCACCATCGCGCAGACGTGCATGAACTGCGGCCGCAGCGAGAACGACGCGATCCTGTTCCCCGCCCGCACCAAGGGCGAGAGCACCTGGGTCTGCGTCAAGTGCCTGCCGCAGCTGATCCACGGCTGAGGCGCGCCCCACGTTGACGGGCGCGCGGCCGCAAGGCGAGCGCGCCCTCCTGACAAGCCCTGACGGCGCCTCCGGCGCCTGACGTTCCAACTATCCCCCAGGAGGGATCCATGGCAGACAGCTATCACGCGTCCGTACACACCATGCTCGAGGAGTCCAGGGAGGCCGGCGAGAGCACGGCGTTCGACCGCATGGACGCCATGGGCACGCGCTGCAAGTTCTGCGAGCAGGGCATCCGCTGCTCGCTGTGCTCTCAGGGTCCCTGCCGCATCACCGAGAAGGCCCCGCGCGGCGTCTGCGGCATCGACGCCGACGGCATGGCGATGCGCAACTTCCTCCTCCAGAACACGATGGGCACCGCCACCTACACGTACCACGCCACCGAGGTCATGAAGACTCTGGCGCAGGCCACCCCGGGCGGCACCTACGAGATCAAGGACTGGAGCAAGCTCGAGCTGCTCGCCGGCGTCGTAAGCGAGGCCGTCGAGCCCAGGGACACGCTGCCCAAGCGCGTCGCCGACGCGATCCACGCCGAGTTCAACCGCGACCACCAGAGCCCCTCGCCGTTCGTGGAGAAGATGGCCCCGGCCAAGCGCGTCGCCAAGTGGAAGGAGCTCGGCATCATGCCGGGCGGCGTCTTCCACGAGAACATGTACGCCACCTCGAGCTGCCTGACCAACGTCGACGGCAGCTACGTGAGCCTCGCCCTCAAGGGCCTGCGCCTCGGCATCGCCACCGCCTACGGAGCGCAGATCCCGCTCGAGCTCGCCCAGGACGCGCTCTGGGGCACGCCGACGCCGCACCCGATCAAGGTCGACCTCGGCATCATCGACGCCGATTACGTCAACATCGTCGTCAACGGCCACGAGCCGATGGTCGGCGCGGCGCTGATCGCGGCCGCCCACGAGGCCGGCGCCCAGGACAAGGCCAAGGCCGCCGGCGCCAAGGGCCTGCGCATCGTCGGCTCCATCGAGACCGGCCAGGAGCTCGTTCAGCGCTTCGAGGTCGACGACGTCTTCGCCGGGCTCACCGGCAACTGGCTGACGGAAGAGCTGGCCGTCGCCAGCGGCGGCGTCGACGTCTTCGCCGCCGACATGAACTGCACCGTGCCGACCCTCGGCGCCACCTGCGCCGCCCACGGCACGCTCCTCGTGCCCGTCAGCGACCTCGTCGGCATCGACGGCGCCGAGACGCCGATCGTCTTCGACCCGGCCGACGCCGGCGCGCAGGCGCGGCAGCTCATCGACCTCGCCGTCGCCAACTACCCCAAGCGCAAGGCGCTCGGCCAGGTCGCGCCCGAGCTGCGCACCGGCGACGCCGTCGCCGGCTTCAGCACCGAGAGCATCCTCGGCGCGCTCGGCGGCAGCCTCGACCCGCTGCTCGACGTCATCAAGAACGGCACGCTCAAGGGCGTCTGCGGCCTCGTGAGCTGCACCACCCTGCGCGACTCCGACCAGGACAGCCACACCGTCGCCATCGCCAAGGAGCTCATCAAGAACGACGTGCTCGTGCTGGCCATGGGCTGCGGCAACGCCGGCCTCCAGGTCGCCGGCCTCGAGACCGCCGAGGCGAAGAAGTACGCCGGCCCCGGCCTCACCGCCGTCTGCGAGCTGCTCGGCATCCCGCCGGTGCTCAGCTTCGGGACCTGCACCGACACCGGCCGCATCCTCCTCCTGGTGGGCGCCATCGCGGACGCCCTCGGCGTCGACACCTGCGACCTGCCGGTCGTGGCCACCGCTCCGGAGTACATGGAGCAGAAGGCCACCATCGACGCCATGGCGGCGCTGGCCTTCGGCCTGTACACGCACGTGAACCCGGTGCCGTTCGTGACCGGCGCGCCGAACCTGGTCAAGCTCGTGACCCAGGACCTGCCGGGCGTCACCGGCGGCAAGCTCGCCGTCGAGACCGACGCCAAGGAAGCCGTGGCCGCGATGCTGGCCTGGATGGATGAGAAGCGGGCGGGCCTGGGCATCTGACCCGGGCGTCGGGCTCAAGACGGGACGGACGCGCGTCTGACCCGAGCAGCGGGCGAGGCAAGCCGGCCAGCTGGCCGCAGCCCGATGCGGACGAGGGCGGGGAGCGCTTCACGCACTCCCCGCCCTCACTTCGTTCGGCTGGCCTCCACAGCGACTCGCTCCACGCCCAGCCTCTCGAGGTCGCGGTCGAAGCCCGCAACGGGAGCGCCCGAGAGTCGCGCCCGGACGGGTTCCGTCAGGGCACGTTCCAGACCGGCGTGCCGAGCGGCGCGTGGTCGTAGAGCCAGATCGCGTTCCCATTCGCGAGTCGCGTGCACCCGTGGGAGAAGTTGCGAGGGAACCGGCTGAGCAGCCACGGCTCGTTGGTGCCGTGGATGGCGCACGGCGGGTGGTAGGACATGATCCGCGCGCCGTAGGGACCTCCCGGCCACATCCCCCTGGCGTAGATCTTGAAGTGGCCGATCGGCGTCGGCAGCGACGGCCGGCCCGTGACGCACGGGAACGAGCGCAGCTCACGGCCGTAGGAGAAGAAGTGCAGCCGGTACTGCGAGATGTCGACGACGATGATGCCCTTGGCGCCGACGGGGACGTCGTAGGGGTTCGGCTTGATGACGGCCACCTTGCGGGCGCGCGAGCGGCCCTCCAGATGTCCGGCGTCGGCCGGCATGACGACGCGCAGGGGCAGCGTGGCGACGCTGCCGGGGCGCCACGTGAGCTGCGCGCGGGAGTCGTCGCCGAGCTGCAGGCTGCGCCACTCGGCCCACGCGCCGTCCTTCCACTGCTCCACCGTGACCGTCGCGCCCGGATGCGCCGGGCGGACGGCGACGGCGAGGCGGGCGCGGTCGCCGCGGTAGACCCGCGCCGTAGCGGAGAAGGTCACGCGCGGGCGCACGGAGACGGTGACCTCCGCGGACGCGGACAGCCACTGGACGCCGTCACCCGCGTACTCCACCCTGTAGGTGGTGGTCTCGCGAGGCAGCACCCGACAGGTGGCCACACCGAGGGCGTTCGTCACCAGCGGCCCGACGACGCCGAAGCCGGTCGCACCTGCTGCCTGGCGGCTGAGGGTGACGGTGGCGTTTGGGAGTCCGGGCAGCCTCACGGTGAGCGTGGCGCCGTCGCCGGCGGTGAGCGTGGCCGGGGCCGCGGTGATCGTCAGCGCCGGAGTCGCCGTGGGCGACGGTGACGGCGCCGGCTCCGCCACGGCGGCCGGCGACCCGCTGGGTTCTCCGGCGGCCGCGACCGTCGCCGCCGCGAGCAGCGCCACCGCGGCCGCGAGGACCAGCATCGTGATCAGGTTCCGCCGTCTGCGCATGGTCAACCCCCCGGAGTCGCGTGGGCGCATTCTCCCACAGACGCCGGTCGCATCGTAGGGGTCGTCGCTAGCGGACCTGGAGGGTCGTGTGCGTCGGCACGGAGCGATGGCCGGCGACGTCCCAGGCGCGGGCGACGATCCGGTAGTCCCCGCGAATGCGGGGCGCCGCGAAGCGCCAGTAGTCCCGCTCGTTGACGGTGGCTCCGGGGATCCGGAGCACGCGCAGCACACGCCCGCGCGCGTCCCGCAGCCACAGCTTGACCACGGCGCTGCCGCAGGAGAACGCCGGGTCGGTGAGCGTGAAGTGGACACGCGCGGCGGCGCCCGGGCGCGCCGACGCGGACTCGAGGCGGACGCGCGGCGGCGCGGTGTCCCCGCCGCCCGCCGCGTCGACGAAGGCTTTGAGGCAGACGTCGGACGAGCCATACCCGGGCTTCTTCCTCAGGTCCGTCCAGACGGCGCCGTCGCTGCTGATGAACGATCGCCCGGCGGCCGCCCGCGGGTCCAGCAGATCGGTGGGGTGCTCCACCGGGATGGGCGCACGCGTGCCCGGCGTCGTGAGTCGCACGGCGACGACGAAGTCGGCGCCCGTCGTGACGACTACAGGCGTCGCCAGGCGGACGGTGTGATACCCGCCGACGTCGATCGTGCCGGCTCCCGCGACGGGCGCCGCCGCGACCTCGGCGAGCGACGGCGCGACGCGGACCTCGTAGGTGGCGCCGGGCTTGGCCGTGTAGAAGCTCGCGGCGGTGACGCTGCCGTCTCCGCCGCTGGTGTACCGGGCGGCGAACCACGCCGTCGTGCTCCCGAAGCCGATGCTGCGCGACCAGCCGAGCGTGTCGTGCTGGTAGATGGCGTCGTAGTTGCCCGCGGCCTCGACGCCGTCGAACACCGTCAGCGTCGTCCCGAAGGAGCGGTCGTAGTAGGAGATCCAGAAGTACCCGCCTCGCCCGTAGGTCGTGCCCCAGCTGTTCTTGATGAGGAAGGCTCCGGGGCCGGGCGGGCGCCGCAGGAACCGTCCGGCGGGATACGCGTCGTCCCAGCCGACGATGCAGACGTGGTGGTCGAGATCCGTACTTGCGGAGTAGTACCCGCTCGTGGCCGCGTTGAAGGCGCTCGCCTCGTAGGCCATCGTCGCGTCCACGGCTCCGTAGCGCATGACGGCCCATTTGATGGCGTCGTTCGCGCGCGGGCTGCTGTGCGACGGCAGGAACAGGACCTCCTGCACGTGGCGCACAGCCCGCAGGCCCTCCCGCGAGCCTCCGGGGTGTGGATACGGATCGTCGCGCTCCAGGACGGGTCCCTCCCAGCGCGCGACGTACGCGGTGGAGATGGTGCTCGGGGCGCGCCCTTCGAAGCGCAGGCGCGAGCCCTGGAAGTCCGCCATGTGGTTCTCGGAGAGGTCCAGCCGGGCGCCCGGCAGCAGGCAGGACTCCAGCGAGCCCAGGGCGGCGAAGATCCAGCAGGTGCCGTGGTGGTTCTGCTTGCCGACGCGGGTGACCCGGCCGTGGCTCCGCAGATCGTACTTCTCCGGATAGGTGCGGCCGGTCCAGGGCGCGGCGGCGGCCGGCGCCGGCAGCGCCGCCGCCGCGACCGCGATGAGGCCGAGGGCGACGAGGAGCACGCGAGTCCGCGATCCGCTCATGGGCGAAGAGTACACGAATCGACCCAGGTGGTGCGCCCGGTGAAGTCAGGGAAGTCGGCCCACGGCCGACAGACAAAAAGGATTGCCTCTGTAGACAAAACGTGTAAAATGCCCCGAATCGGCGGCTCTGCCGTCGATCACAGGGTTTTCTCGGACGCGGCGACGGACCCGGCCGATCCGCGAGGATCGAGCCGGCGCCGGACACCGACTCCGGGCGTGAAAGCCGGGGCGTGACCTCAGGGTCCCGCCCCGGCTTCTCTTCGTTCTGCGGTCTCCCGGGCGCCGCGCGCGACCCGATGAGCACATCCGCGCAGCTTCCCCTGTCGCCCCGGCCGCTCCCTCTGGCCCCCGCGGCCCGCGGCTGCTACCGTGCAATCGGGCGCCGCGGCGCCGCGGCCACGGGGAGGCTCGGGGGGAGGGCTCGATGTCGTCAGGGATCCGTCACACGAGGACGTGCCGCCGGCTGTTCGTGCTCGCGCTGGCCGGCGTGGCGGTGCTGCTCGCCGGCCTCGGCGGCGGCCTCGTCAAGGCGCTGGCCGGTGGATCGGCTTCGCCGTCGCCGGCCACCCCGGTCACGCTGCGCGTGGGCTGGGTGAACGAGCCCGACAACCTCAACCCCTTCATCGGTTACTCGACCTCGTCGTACCTCGTCTACCACCTCAACTACGACCAGCTGACGGGCTACGAGGCGGCCAACGTCTCCCCTGCGCCGGACCTGGCCGAGAGCTGGACCACCAGCGCCGACGGACTGGAATGGACGTTCAAGCTGCGCCAGGGCGTCACCTGGCAGGACGGCGAGCCGTTCACGTCCGCCGACGTGGTCTTCACCTACGACTACATCATCAAGAACGAGCTGGCCGCGTTCACCAGCTACACGACCGGCATCACCAGGGTGGAGGCCGTCGACGACTACACGGTCAAGTTCACGACGGCCAGGCCCAAGGCGAACATGCTCGGGATGGTCGTCCCCATCGTTCCCGAGCACATCTGGAGCAAGATCAGCCCGAAGGCGGCGGGGACGTCCTTCCAGAACAAGCCGCCGATCGTCGGCACGGGGCCCTTCCAGGTCACGGAGTTCAAGAAGGGTGACTACGTGACCATGACCGCCAACAAGCAGTACTGGCGCGGCGCGCCCAAGATCGACGAGGTGATCTTCCAGTACTACACCAACGCGGACAGCATGGTGCAGGACCTCAAGAGCGGCGCCATCGACGCCTGCTGGGGCGTGCCCGAGGCGCAGTTCAAGCCCTTGACCCAGGAGCCGGGTCTCACGGCCATCGACTACGTTGTCAAGGGCTTCGACGAGCTCGGCTACAACTGCTACGCAGGGCCGAGCCTCGGCGATCCCGTCCTCAAAGACTGGAAGTTCCGCCACGCGCTCAACTACGCGATCGACGTGCAGAAGCTGGTCTCGATCGCGTACAGCGGCTACGCCACCGCCGGCAGCACGATCATGGTCCAAGGCTTCTACAGCGACCCGGACTGGCACTGGACGCCCACGCAGGCGTACACGTACGACCCGGCCCGGGCGACGTCGATGCTCGCCGACGCCGGGTACAAGACGAGCGGCGGCAAGCTCCTCGACAAGCAGGGCAAGCCGATCACGCTGCGGCTGTTCGCCTGCGAGGCGCCGCCGCAGGGCCAGAAGATCGGCAAGCTCCTCACCGGCTGGCTCGAGGACATCGGTATCGACATCAGGTACTCGTACATGACCGAGGGCGCCATGAACGAGTACCTCTACAACGAGAAGAACGGCGTCTTCACGCCCAACATGGACCTCTTCGTCTACAACTGGACGGGGGACGTCGACCCGGACTTCATCCTCTCGCTGTTCACCAAGGCGCAGGTCGGCGACTGGAGCGACTGCGCT
This sequence comes from uncultured Thermoleophilia bacterium, assembly GCA_963784975.1. Lineage (GTDB taxonomy): Bacteria > Actinomycetota > Thermoleophilia > UBA2241 > UBA2241 > CAIXSE01. Next base: position 135,695 of record CAWAUK010000044.1, read on the forward strand.
TGGTGGACGCCGGAGTACGACAAGCTCTACACGCAGCAGTCGGAGACGATCGACCCGGCGGCGCGCAAGACGCTCATCGACCGCATGCAGCAGATCGTCTACGAGCAGAGCCCCTACAGCGTGCTCGCGTATCCCAGGGGGCTCGAGGCCGTGAACACCTCCGCGTGGGAGGGCTGGGTGCAGTCACCGGCGAAGACGGGCTCGGCGATCTACTCCGTCGACAACATCGACAGCTATCTCTACGTGCACCCCAAGACGGGGGCCGCCGCAGCCGCAGGCTCGAGCGGCGGCTCGAGCTCGGCGACGGTGTACGTGCTCGTCGCCATCGCCGTCGTCGTCATCGCCGCGGTCGCGCTCGTGCTGCTGCGGCGCGCCCGCCGGCAGGTCGAGGAGTAGGCGGGGAGCCGGGCGCCGCGGCCCGGGCAGGCAGACTCCGCGGCCCGGGCAGGAGGCGCCGCGGCCCGGGCGGCCGGCCTCAGGTGTCGAGCAGCTCGAACCCGGTGGCCGGGTCCACGCGCCGCGTCGCCTCGCTGCCGGTGAGCTCGATGACCACGGCCTCGGCGACGACCCAGGTTCTGACGCCCGTGCGGATGCAGCCGGCGGTCACCTGGTCGTCGCGGCCGAAGGCCGCGTGCAGGTGCAGCACCGGCCGGCCGCTCTCGTCCGGGAAGATCGTGCCGGCGCCGGCCATCTCGTGCACGTCGTGGAGGACGCGCTCCATGGGCACGACCGGCCGTACGGTCCCGTCCTCCGGGCCGACGACGACGCGGCTGCCGCCGGCGGCGCCGCCGAGCAGGATGACGGCGGCGCGCGCGATGCCTTCGGCCCGCGCCGCCTCTTCGATGCACTCGTGCACCACGTCGCCGTCTTCCAGGCGGATGACGAGCACGCGGCCGAGCTGGGCTGAGCTGTACTTCATCTGGTGGCCTCCTGAGCCCGACAAAGTCGCTGCGAAACGATATGCTTGGTGTCGCCGGCACGGGGGCGTCTCGGCCGGCGGTCATCGAACGGGGGTCTCATGGGCACGCACTCGGCACGTTCACGCACGTCACGCGGAAGGTGGTGGGGCCTCGTCCTCGCCGCGTTCGCCGTCGTCCTCCTCGCAGCGGCGGCTCCGGCCTCCGCGGCGCCCCCGCCCACGCTCGACCTCGGCGGCCTGCAGGCAGAGCTCACCAGCCACGGCGGCACCGTGGATGGCTTCATGAAGACGAGCATGTCGGGCACCTCTGTCTCCAACATCCCGGTCAAGATCCTCGCGATCGTCGACGGCTTCTACTGGGGCAAGCTCATCATGTTCGAGTCGACCGACCCGGCGATCACCGACATCGGCGGCATCGCCGCCGGCATGAGCGGCAGCCCGGTCTACGTGAACGTCGACGGCACCGACTACATCGTCGGCGCCGTGTCGTACGGCGACTGGTTCACGCTCCGCGGCACCGGTCTCGCCACGCCCATAGAGTACATGACGGCGCTGCAGGATCAGTATGGGGCGGCGGGCGCGCAGGCCGCCGCCGTGAAGCTCGACCGGCCGGTCGCGACCTCGGCCGGCGTCGTCAAGAAACTGGTCCTCGGCAAGGCGGACGCCGCCGTCGCGGCCGACACCGCGGTCATGCACCCGCTTGCCGAGGCTCGGATCAGCGGCCTCCCGAGCGGGACCGCCGCCTACCGCAAACTCGCGACCAAGCTCGAGGCCGGTGGCCTGACCGTGCTCTCGGGCGAGTCCGCGGCCGGCGCCGGCGCCACGCCGGCGCTCGAGGCCGGGTCGCCCTGCGGCGTCGTCTTCTCGACCGGCCGTTACGCGATCAGCGTCCTGGGCACGACGACCTACGTCGACGGCGACACCGCCCTGCTCTTCGGCCATCCCGTCCTCGGCGGCTACGGCATGGACCTCGGCCTGGGGCCCATCGAGGGCAGCCTCGTCGGCGCCACCGTCGACGCCGTGTGGCCGTCGACCTACACGCCGTACAAGATGATGACGCCGGCCGACGCCAAGGGAGTGGCCGTCCAGGACCGGTCAGCGGGCATGGTCGCCCGCCTCACCGGCAGCATGGCCACGTTCCCCGTGACGACGCACGGCTCCCTCGACGGCGGCGCGCCCGTCACCGACGTCACCGACCTCGGCGACTGGTTCGCGACCACGTACTATCCGGAGCTCGCCGACTCCTATGGCGACTCTTCCGGCATCACGACGATCACGGCCGCGGCCGGGCTCTATCACGCCCTGAACAGCGATCCGCTCGCCGGCAGCGCCACGACGACCACCACCGTCGTGGTCAGCGACGGGACCGCCGACTACACGATCACCCGCGACAACCTCTGGGACGTCAACGGCGACACAACCTACTCGGGTCTCGCCGACATGGCCGCCGGAGACGTGACCACCATCATGGCGAACGTCCTCGACGACCCCTACGGTGTACGCCACGTGCAGGTGAAGTCGGTCGACGTGACCGCCGACTTTGCCTCCACGCGCCGCTACGCCGGCATCGTCGACGCGACGATCCCGCGGGCCATCCGCGCCGGCCTCAACGAGGTCGACGTGACCTACTACCACACCGGCTCGACGGTTCCGCAGACCCTGCACGCCACGCTGGACGTCCCGGCGGGCACCGGCTTGAGCGGTTACCTCGACGTGATGTCGGCGACGAGCTGGAACACCTACTACGGCGACTACTCCTTCTCCGGAGACGGGGCGGCGGGCGCGCCCCTGACGCTGGCGGATACCAAGGCGCTCATCGACGGTCTCCCCGCCAACGGAGAGGTGATGGTCGCCTACACCCCCGACTCCTCGGACTCCGCGGATGAGAGCTCCTACGGTCCGACCCCGGCCGCTGAGACCCTTGTCCATGGCGACTGGGCGTTCAGCGGAAGCGTAGAGAAGAACACGGCGTCGGTGACCGCGCAGGCCAAAGGCAAGGCCGACCTGGGCGAGCCCATCCGTCTCACGGGCTACGTGCGCGGCGCGACTCACGACGTCCCGGTGGCCATCTACTGCCAGGAGGCGGGCAAGCCCGAGCCGACGGAGCCCACGGTCACGGTGACCGCAGAGCGCAGCGACGGGCTGGCGATGTTCGCCGCCATGCTGCCCGCCTTCAAGCACAACGTCCTCATCACGGCCGAGGTCGGAGCGCTGTCCGCCGACTCCCTGCCGGGGGCCGACCAGGTCACCGTCAAGGTCCGCGCCAGGACCCGGCTGACGGTCGCCCACAGGGGCGCACGGCTGGTGCTCACCGCCCACGTCCTGCCGGCAGACGCCGACGGCAAGGTCTTGTTCCAGCGCCGGGTGCACGGCCGCTGGGTGGCCGCCGGCTCCGCCACGATCACCGGCGGGATCGCCCGGACGACCGTCTCGGGCGCCGGCGTCACCGGCGTCCGCGCGCGCTTCGGCGGCGGCTCCACCAACGCCGCCGGCGCCTGGGCGACCAGGATCGTAGAGTAGGTGACTGAGGCCGGCGGGCCGGGCACAGCCCGGCCCGCCGGCCCGATCACGCCGCCACCGGCGGCCCGCCGGCTCCACACCGCGCCCGCCTCGCGGCCGTCCCTGCTCCACGCCGCTCCTGTCCGTCAACCTTGCTAGACTCGGAGCGTGACTCCGGCCTTCACCCCCACCGGCTCCACGGCTGCGCCGCGCTCGGCTCGCGACCTGCTGCGCGAGGTCTTCGGCTTCGCCGAGTACCGCCCGGACCAGGGGGAGATCGTCGACCATCTCGTCGCCGGCGGAGACGCGTTCGTGCTCATGCCCACCGGCGGCGGCAAGTCGCTGTGCTACCAGCTGCCGGCGATGGTCCGGCCGGGCACCGGCATCGTCGTCTCGCCGCTCATCTCGCTGATGAAGGACCAGGTCGACGCGCTGCGGGCGGCCGGCGTCAGCGCCGCCGCCTACAACTCGTCGCTCGAGCCCGGCGAGGCGCGCAGCGTGCTGCGCGCTCTCCACGCCGGCGACCTCGACCTCCTCTACGTCGCCCCCGAGACGCTCATGACCGACGGCTTCCTCGAGCGGCTGCGCGGTCTGGGCGACGACGCCGAGACGGGGCGGCGAGCGAGCCGCTCGGGTCCTCGGCGGCCGCGCAGCGGCGGCCCCGGCATCGCCCTGTTCGCCATCGACGAGGCGCACTGCGTCAGCCAGTGGGGCCACGACTTCCGCCCCGAGTACGTCCAGCTCGGGCAGCTGCGCGGCCTGTTCCCCGGCGTCCCCATCATGGCCTGCACGGCCACCGCCGACCCGGAGACGCGCGACGACGTGCGCCTTCGGCTCGGCCTTGCCGACGCCGCCGTGTACATCACCGGCTTCGACCGGCCCAACATCCGCTACACCGTGGTCGAGAAGCGCGAGCCGCTGCACCAGCTGCTGCAGTTCCTCGCCGCCCATGACGGCGAGTCCGGCATCGTCTACTGCCTCTCGCGCAAGCGCACCGAGGACGTCGCGGACAAGCTCCGGCAGCACGGGGTGAACGCCGCCGCCTACCACGCCGGCCTGCCGGCGGACGAGCGGCGGCGCGTCCAGGACGCCTTCGCGCGCGACCAAGTGACCGTGGTCGTGGCCACCGTCGCCTTCGGCATGGGCATCGACAAGAGCGACGTGCGCTTCGTCGTGCACCACGACCTCCCCAAGACCGTCGAGAGCTACTACCAGGAGACCGGCCGCTCCGGCCGCGACGGCCTGCCGGCCGAGGCCCTGCTGCTCTTCGGCCTCGGCGACGCCGCCGTCGTGCGCAGCCTCATCGAGGGCGGCGGCCGCGGGGGCTCGAGCGGCGACGAGGAGATCGCGCGCGACCCGGAGCGCGTGCGCATCGAGATCCACAAGCTGAACGCGATGGTGGGCTACGCCGACGGCCTGAGCTGCCGGCGCGAGGCGCTCCTCGGCTACTTCGGCGAGCCCTACCCGGCGCCGTGCGGCAACTGCGACATCTGCCTCGAGCCGCCTGAGACCTTCGACGCGACCGAGCAGGCGCGCATGGCGCTCAGCTGCGTGTACCGGCTGTGGGAGCGCGACGGGTTCGGCTACGGCGTCGGCTACGTCATCGACGTCCTGCGCGGCTCGGAGAACGAGAAGATCCTGAGCCGCGGCCACGACGGGCTCAGCACCTACGGCATCGGCGCCGAGCTCAGCCGCGACCACTGGCAGAGCCTCATCCGCCAGCTCATCCACCGCGGGTACCTCGTCCAGGACATCGCGCGCTTCTCGGCGCTGCGGCTCACCGACGCGGCGCGGCCGCTCCTGCGCGGCGACGAGACGCTCATCATGGCAAAGCCGAGGGTGCGCGTCCCGACCAAGAAGCAGCGGCTGCGCACGGAGCGCGCCGGCCGGGCCGCCGATCTCGCCGGCCTGCCGGTCGACGAGGCGCTCTTCGAGGCGCTGCGCGCTCTCCGCAAAGCAGCTGGCCGACGAGCAGAACGTGCCGGCCTACGTGGTCTTCAGCGACGCGACGCTGGCGGAGATGGCGGCGCGTCGGCCGGCCACGCACGCCGAGCTGCTCGACGTGAACGGCGTCGGCCAGACCAAGCTCGAGCGGTACGGGGACGCGTTCCTGGCGGCGATCGCCGCGCAGGCCTAGCGCTGGCCGGACCGACGCCGCGCGACCGCGTGGTAGCCTTGCGCGATGACCGACCTCTCCCTCTTCGCGACCGTCCCGCGCGGCCTCGAGTCCCTGCTCGCCGGCGAGCTGCGCGAATCTGGGCGCGGCGCATGTCAAGCAGGTCCGCGCCGGCGTGGCCTTCACCGGCTCGCTCGAGACGGCGTACCGCGCCTGCCTGTGGTCGCGCGTCGCCGGCCGCGTCCTGCTACCGGTGGCGAGCGGGACGGCCACCGACGGCGACGAGCTCTACAAGACCGCGCAGTCCGTCGACTGGTCCAGGCACCTCGGCGTGGACGACACGCTGGCGGTCGACTTCACCGGCGTCAACGACAGGATCCGGGACACGCGCTTCGGCGCGGTGCGCATCAAGGACGCCATCGTCGACCAGTTCCGCGGCTCCTCCGGCGGCCGGCGGCCGTCGGTCGACGCGCGCGCGCCGGACGTGCGCGTCAACGCGCACCTGGCGAGCACGCGCGTGGCCATCTCGATCGATCTCAGCGGCCAGAGCCTGCACCGGCGCGGCTACCGCGCCGAGAAGGTGCAGGTCGACGCGCCGCTCAAGGAGAACCTGGCCGCCGGACTACTGTTGTATGCGGCCTGGCCGAGCGAGGCCGCCGCCGGGGCGAGCCTCCTGGACCCGCTCTGCGGGTCCGGCACGTTGCCGATCGAGGCGGCGCTGATGGCGGCCGACGTCGCGCCGGGCCTGCTGCGCGCCGAGGCGGAGGTCAAGCCGGAGGCCGCGCCGGCCTTCGGCTTCCTGCGCTGGCGCCAGCACGACGCCGCGCTCTGGAACGCGCTGATCCTCGAGGCGCGCGAGCGGCGCGGCGCCGGGCTGAAGCGGCTCGCGGCCGCGCGTCCCGGCGTCGTCATCCGCGGCTCGGACAGGGACGAGCGCGCCGTGAAGGTCGCGCGCGACTTCGTCAAGCGCGCGGGGCTGCACGGCCTGGTCGCGATCGATCACGCCCAGCTGGAGCACGGTCGCAGCGCCTGCCGAGCGCGGCCTCCTCGCCACCAACGCCCCGTACGGCGAGCGGCTCGAGGCCGCGGACGCCGAGGCCGTCTACCGGCAGCTCGGCGAGCGCCTCCGGGAGGCCTTCCCCGGGTGGAACGCCGTCGTGCTCGCCGGCGACCACCGGCAGCTCAAGGCGATCGGCCTCGCGCCCAAGCGCGAGACCGACCTGCGCAACGGCCCGCTGGAATGCGTGCTCGCCTACTACGAGGCCGGCGCGGCGCCGACCGGCGCGGCCGCGCCGCGCACCGCCCGCGCCGAGGCGCGCTCGTCCTCCCGCAAGGCGACGCCGCCGGCGGCCGCGACCGCCGCGACCGAGACGCCGGCCGCCGGTGCGCCGGCGGCCGAGCCGCAGGCCGCCACCGGTCTGCGCAGGACCCTCGGCGGCGGGGCCGAGTACCTGGCCAACCGGCTGCGCAAGAACCAGCGCCGGCTGGCCAAACGGCTGCAGCGCGAGGGCATCACCTGCTACCGCCTCTACGACGCCGACCTGCCCGAGTACAACCTCGTCGTCGACGTGTACGGCGAGTGGGTGCACGTCCAGGAATACGCGGCGCCACCCGAGATCGATCCCGGCAAGGCCCAGCGGCGCCTGGCCGAGGCGGTCGAGGTCATCGGCGCCGTCCTCGAGACGCCGCCGCAGCGCGTGGTGCTCAAGGAACGCCGACGTCAGCGTGGTCCGGCGCAGTACGAGCGTCGCGGCGACCAGAGCAAGCTTCTCGAGGTGAGAGAGGACGACCTCGCCTACCTCGTCGACCTGAGCACCTACCTGGACACCGGCCTCTTCATCGACCAGCGGCTCACGCGACGGCTGGTCCGACGGCTGGCCGGCGGCCGCCGGTTCCTCAACCTCTTCTCGTACACCGGCACCATGACGGTGAACGCCCTCGCCGGGGGGTCACCGGCGTCCACGACCGTCGACCTCTCCGCGACCTACCTGACGTGGGCCGAGCGGAACCTCGCGGCCAATGGCTTCGCGACCGACAGCGAGACCTGGTCGCCGGGCGCCGGGAAGGCCGACGCCTCTCCGGCCGGTGCGCCCTCCGGACCGGGAGCAGGCGCCTCCGCCCCGCACACCCTCGTGCAGGCCGACTGCCTGCGCTGGGTGGCCGAGACCGGCGGCCAGTACGACCTCATCTGGCTGGACCCGCCGACCTTCAGCAACTCCAAGCGCATGGGTCGCGCCACCTTCGACGTCCAGCGCGACCACGCCGATCTCATCCGCCTCACCACCCGGCGTCTGCTCGCCCCGGGCGGGATCCTCCTCTTCGCGACCAACCTGAGGAACTTCCGCCTCGAGCACGCCGAGCTCCGCGGCCTCGAGGTCAAGGATCTCTCGCGCGCGACCCTCGCCTTCGACTGCGAGCGCGGCGCCAACCGTCACCACGTCTTCCGCATCGAGCAGCCCGCTCGCTGACGGACCGCGTGGGCCCGACACACGTCCGGTGTCGGTCGCTTCGATCCAACTGCATAACGATTGCCGCAGTCACCGCCCGGGTAGCTAGCGCCTGACGCACGGCGGGGCAAGCCCCGCCGTCCTTGGGAGAGGGGAACGGTGCGACGACCGACGCGGGAGCGTCAACGCGGCCACGCCCGGTCCGCCTGACTCTGCGTACTGACAGACGAGGTACGCGGCGCGTGAGCCGCACTCCGCCGCGCGCCCGGAACCGTGCGCCCGGCCTCCTGAGACCTCCCGCAGCCGGGCGACACCGGACGCGCGGCGGGACGCCAGACCTGCCGCACCTCACCGATGAGGGTATGAGGTAGACCATGCGCGAACGCACCGACGGACCAGAGCCGGCGACGTCTTCCGGCGGACCCACGGTCGCGCCACACGGCTCCTGGCGCTCCCCCGTGACGGCGAAGCTGATCGCAGAAGGCGGCGTGAGCACGATGTGGCCGCAGAGCGTCGGCAAGAGCCTGTACTGGACCGAGCTGCGGCCGATCGAGGACGGCAGGTACGTGGTCGTCCGGCGCGCGCCGGACGGCGTCATCGCCGACGTCACGCCACCGGGCGTCAGCGCCCGCACCCTCGTGCACGAGTACGGCGGCGGCATGTACGTGGCGTTCCGCGGCGAGGGCGGCGGCGAGAGCGTCATCTTCAGCGACCAGGCCGACCAGCGGCTGTACCGGCAGGACCTGCGGCCGGCCGGGAGGACGGGCCGGCCGGCGGAGCCGCGCCGGCCGCCTGGAGGGCACCGCGGCCGATCACCGCGAAGCCGGCGACCCAGCGCGCCCACCGCTACGCGGACGGGCGCGTGACCCCGGACGGCCGCCTGCTCGTGACCGTGCGCGAGCGGCACGAGGCCGGCGGTGAGGTCGTCAACGAGCTTGTCAGCCTGCCCGCCGACGGCTCGGCCGAGCCTCGCGTCATCGCCTCCGGCCACGATTTCTACGCCGCCCCGAGGATCAGCCCGGACGGGCGGCGTCTGGCCTGGCTAAGCTGGGACCACCCGCGGATGCCGTGGGACGGCACCGAGCTGTGGATGGCGGAGCTCGCCGGCGACGGCACGGTCAGCGGCGAGCGGCTGGTCGCCGGCGGTCCGCGAGGAGTCGATCCTCCAGCCCCTCTGGAGCCCCACCGGCGAGCTCTGGTTCGCCAGCGACCGCACCGGCTGGTGGAATCTGTACGCGGTCGATGTGGCGCGGACCGGCGACACCCGCGCCGCCGACGCGGGCGAGCCTACCGGAGCCGTGCCCGCTGGTCACCCGCGACGCCGAGTTCGTCAAGGTCCCGTGGGTCTTCGGCCTGCAGCACTACGTGTTCCTCGCCGACGGGACCCTGGCGGTGAGCTACACCGAGGACGGCCGCGACCACCTCGCGGTCCTCGACCCGCCCGCACCGGGACGGGCCGGACCGCACGAGACGTCGGCGCTCCGCGAGCTCGACTCGCCCTACACGGTCGTCTACTCGCTCGCGCCGCTCGGCGAGCGCCTCGGCCTCGTCGCGGCGATGCACACGGAGGGCTCGCAGGTCGCCGTCATCGACCCCCGGACCGGCGACCGTGCGGTCGTGCGCCGGGGGCGGCCTGTGCTCATCGACCCGGCGTACATCAGCCGCCCGGAGGCGATCGTCTTCCCGACGGAGGGCGGCCTCAGCGCGCACGCCAACTACTACCCGCCGGCGAACCCGGACTTCATCGCGCCGGAGGGCGAGCTGCCGCCGCTGCTCGTCAACGTCCATGGCGGCCCCACCTCCTCGCACGAGGCGATGCTCGACCTGGATATCCAGTACTGGACCTCGCGCGGCATCGCCGTGGTCGACGTCAACTACGGCGGGTCGACCGGCTACGGCCGCGAGTACCGCGAGCGGCTGCGCGGCGAGTGGGGAGTCGTGGACACCGTCGACTCCATCAACGCCGCGCGCTACCTCGTCGCTCGCGGCGACGCCGACCCGGCGCGCATCGGCGTCCGCGGCGGGAGCGCCGGCGGCTATACGACGCTGAACGCGCTCACGCGCTTCGACGTCTTCAGCGCCGGCGCCAGCCTGTTCGGCCTCGCCGACCTCGAGACGTTCGCCACCGGCGGCACGCACAAGTTCGAGTCGCGGTACCTCGACAGCTTGCTCGGGCCCTATCCGGAGCGGCAGAGACATCTACCGCGAGCGCTCGCCGATCCACCACGTCGACGACATCAGCTGCCCGGTCATCCTGCTCCAGGGGCTCGAGGACGTGATCGTGCCGCCGGCGCAGGCGGAGATCATCGTGCAGGCGCTGCGGCGCAAGGGCCTGCCGTTCGCGTACCTCGGGTTCGAGGGCGAGCAGCACGGCTTCCGCAAGGCAAAGAACATCATCCGCGCCGAGGAGGCGGAGCTGTACTTCTACGGACGCGTGTGGGGCTTCACGCCGGCCGACGAGATCGCGCCGGTCGAGATCGAGAACCTCGCGTGAGCGGAGGGGCGCGGCGGCGCGGTCCGCACGGCGGCGTAGCAGGAGCCCTTCTCCATGACGTATCTCCACGAGACGCGACCGTCCACTGCCGAGTCGCGACGCGCGCCTTGCAGGTGTACGTGAGTTCCTCTCGCTCTGGGAACAAGAGATACGGAAGGCGGCACGAACGGCCGCCGGATCAACTCAGGGCCACGCACGGAGCGGACGGCATGACAGGACACGCACGGTTCATCGTCGACGGACTGGTCATCGTCGAGGACGGTGACGGCGACGGGCGTCCAGGCGCGACGGACATCGTCCGCGAGCCGGACACCGCAGCGGCCGGCGCGGCCGAGGATGGCACGCTGCTCGACGCCTACTCTCGCGCCGTCATCCGCGCCGCCGAGCTGGTCGGGCCGTCGGTCGTCAAGATCGACGTCAGCCGCCGGCGGGCGCAGCGCGGGCGGCGCGGCAGCCCCGGGGCGCCCGGCCCCCAGGCGGGCACGCCGGGCGCGCCGCCCGAGCCCGGTTTCGCCGGCTCAGGCTCCGGCTTCGTCATCACCAGCGACGGCTTCATCCTGACCAACAGCCACGTCGCGCACGGCGCGGACGAGCTCCGGGTGACGTTGGGCGACGGCCGCGAGCTCGCTGCGCAGCTCGTCGGCGACGACCCGGAGACCGACCTCGCCGTCGTGCGCGTCGACGCGTCCGAGCTGGTACCGGCCCGTCTCGGGGATTCGCGAACGCTCCGCGTCGGCCAGCTGGTGGTCGCCATCGGCAACCCCTACGGCTTCCAGGCGACGGTCACGGCCGGCGTCGTGAGCGCCCTCGGGCGGTCGCTGCGCGCCGGCGACGGGCGACTCATCGACAACCTCATCCAGACGGACGCGGCCCTCAACCCCGGCAACTCCGGCGGGCCGCTGGTCACCTCGCACGGCGACGTCATCGGCGTGAACACGGCGATCATCGCGCCGGCGCAGGGGCTGTGCTTCGCCATCGCCATCAGCACGGCGATCTACGTCGCCGGCAAGCTCATCCGCGACGGGCACATCACGCGCGGGCGGATCGGCGTAGCCGGGCAGACGACGCCGATCCGCCGGCGAGTCGTCCGCTACTTCGACCTGCCGCTCGAGAGCGGCGTGCTGGTCGCCGGGGTCGAGCCCGACAGCCCGGCGCAGCGGGCCGGGCTCCTGGCCGGCGACCTCATCGTCGCCGTCGACGGCGAGCCGCTCCCCGACGTCGACACCCTGCACCGGACATTGACGGAGGCCAGGATCGGCCGCCCGATGACTCTGCGCGTCCTGCGGCTGACCAGCGTGAAGGAGCTCGAGGTGACGCCGGAGATCGCCGGCGGCTGAGTCGTCCGGGGAGTAGCGGACACCGAGGTCCGGCGTCCGTCCGCGACTCCGACCGCGCCCCGGTCCTCCAGCCCCTGCGCCTGCCCCTCGCTACGCCCGACGGCGGGCCGCCGGAGGTGCGCCCGCCCTCGCGTCGTATACTCGGACGTCATGCGCATCCGCACCATCAGCCTCGTCGCGCTCGGAGTCGCCGGCATCATCGCGGCCATCGCCATCATCGCCGCTCCCGCGTTCGCCGCGACCTCCGCCCCCAAGCCGCCGATCGTCAAGAAGTACATCCGCTACGGCGCCGGCCGCAAGGCGCAGATGGCGGACTACTCCCGGCACCACTACGGCCAGCACACCTACGTGCTCACCGACCCCAAGGCCATCGTCCTCCACCACACGGACGGGGCCGAGTGGCAGAGCGCCTGGAACACCTTCGACGCCAACACCGCGTACAACCACGAGAAGCCCGGTGTCTCGGCGCAGTTCATCATCGACAAGGACGGGACCATCTATCAGCTGATGCCGCTCAGCTACCGCGCCCGCCACTGCATCGGCATGAACTGGAAGTCGTTCGGTATCGAGTTCGTGCAGGAGAGCGTCGCCGGACACAGCGGGCGCTGGATGGACCAGCAGATCCTCGCGCGGACCAAACAGATCAACGCAGGCCTCAAGCTGGTGCGGTACCTCAAGGACCGCTTCGGCATCAAGAACACCGACATCGTCGGCCACGCCACGGCCAACGACTCGCGCTTCTTCATGGACAAGACCGGGATCAAGAACGGCGCCGGCGACTGGTTCGCGCCGGAGGTCAAGGTCTTCCGCTCGCGGCTCTAACCGAACCGCCCGGCCGACTTCGCACGCGCTCCCGCGCGGCGTACACTGACGCCATGGCCGTCCGGCTCGAAGGCATCCACTTCCTGGTCACCTACCGGTGCACCTACGCGTGCGACCACTGCTTCGTGTGGGGGTCGCCGGACGCGGACGGGACGATGACGCTGGCGCAGCTCACGAGCGTCATCGACCAGGCGGCCGAGCTGGGCGTCACCGACGTCTACTTCGAGGGCGGCGAGCCCACGCTCGCCTACCCGATCGTGCTCGCGGCGGCGAAGCATGCCCGCGAGCGCGGCCTCGATGTCGGCATCGTGAGCAACTGCTTCTGGGCGACGTCGGTCGCGGACGCCAAGGTCTGGCTCGCGCCGTTCGCCGAGCTCGGCCTCGCCGACCTCTCGCTCTCGTCCTACGCCTACTTCGTCGAGGACGCGGACGAGGAACGCCTGCGCAACGCCGTCCTGGCGGCGCAGGACCTCGGCATGCCGGTGGGTGTGCTCGAAGTGGGTGCACCCGCTGAGATCGGCGTCTCCGACGCCTGCTCCGGCGACGTCTGCGAGATCATGCACAAGGGGCGCGCGGCCGTCGTGCTCGCGCCCGCCAAGGCCTCGCGGCCGCCGGAGACGCTCACCACCTGCCCCTTCGAGGACTTCACCGACCCGGGCCGCGCTCACGTCGGCCCCGACGGCGAGCTGCAGGTGTGCCAGGGCATCAGCGCCGGCAACGTCTTCGCCGGAGGCGACGGGCCGCCGGCGCCCGAGGACCTGGCCGCGCCGCGCCCGGACGGTCTGCGCGCGGCGCTCGACGCCTACGACCCGCGCGCCCGCCCCGTCATCCGCGAGATCCTCGCCGGCGGCCCGTGGGCGCTCGCCCAGGCCGCCGGCCACGCGCCGGAGCGCTCGCTGTACGCCGACGAATGTCATCTGTGCTACGAAGTCCGCGCGTCGCTGCGCCGGCAAGGCCGCTTCCCCGAGGTGGTCGCGCCGGGCCAGTGCTACGCCGAGAACGAGCCCGAGGAGGGGGAGGATCATGCCGTCTGAATGTGAACGCTTCTGGGAGGCCGGCAGCTACGCGGTCGTCGGCCACCAGGCCAGCAAGAAGCCCTATCCCAAGATCACGTACGGCGCGCTCAAGGAGCGCGGCGCGACGGTCTACGCGATGGACCCCGACGGGGGGACCGTCGAGGGCGACGCCGCCTACGCCGACTTCTCCGCGCTGCCCGGCGCCGGTCGAGGCCGCGGTGCTCGAGCTCCCCAAGGAGGAGACGGCCGCCTGGGTCGCCAAGGCGGCCGACGCCGGCGTCGAGCGGATCTGGATCCACCAGATGACCGACACGCCCGAGGCGCTCGCCGAGGCCGAGAAGCGCGGGCTCAAGGTCATGACCGGCCACTGCGCGGTGATGTACAACAAGCCCGGCATGAGCATGCACGCGCCGCACCGCTGGATCTGGAAGCTGGTCGGCAAGTACTGACCGTACGCAGGGAGGGGCGGCGGCCGCCTCCCGGCGCCCGCCGCCCCCAGGGGGACCAGGGTCAGGGCATCGTCTCGGGCGGCGTCGCCCGCTGCCTGGGCGGCAGGATCGCGACGATGATGAGGATGAGGACGGGGAAGAAGATGCAGAGGATGATCCACAGAGCCCTGTTGAGATCCTTGCGGTCGACCATCCGCCACACCAGCCACAGGCAGATCACCCAGATGACGAACCAGATCGTCGCGCCCACTGCCCAACTCATGTGATCCCCTCCTCGACGTGCGGCCGCCGCCGGAGGCGGCACGACTGCTCAGAAGGGTGTACCCCGTCGGAGGGCGGAACCCTTCGCGCCGGAACGACCGGGACGGGTAGTCCGAACCGGCGGCGGGCGGTCGTCGTGATGCGCGTCGGAGGCGTGGCAGTGCGCATCGGCGGCGCACTTCCGGACGTACGCCCAACAGCACGTGCGTGCCTTTGGGCGTACGTCCAAGCGTGTCTGCGCCGATCGACTACACACGGTGCCGGGTGAAGCGCCCTCGCCCGGCACGCCTCTCGCGCGGCGCGGCGTCAGGGTGAGGTGCTCCTGACGGCGCCCCCACGCTGACCCGCCCGCGGAGGTCAGTCCGTCGGCGGCGGAGCCTGCGGACCCGCTCGCCGCTCGAATAGGGCTACGCCGATCAGTCGATCAGGCCGTCGGCGGCGGGGAGGTCCGGCGGCTGCGGCGGGATCTCGTCCTCGGGCAGGCCGCGGACGTGCTCGAGGGCGCGCTCCGCGGCGGCCGCGCCCTCGCGCAGGCAGTCGCCGATGCCGATGCCGTGGTACGCGCCGCCGGCGAGCTCGATGCCCGGCACGCGCGCGACGGCGGCCTCGATGTGCCCGACGAGCTCGACGTGGCCGACGCGGTACTGCGGCATGCCGCGCGGCCAGCGGAAGATCTGCACGAACTCCGGCTCCGCCGAGATGCCCATGATCTCGCGCAGCTCGGCGCGGACCACGGCGGCCATCTCGTCGTCGTCCAGCTGGGCCGCCGCCTCGCGGCCGGCGCGGCCGAGGAAGCTGCGCAGCAGCACGTGGCCTTCGGGCGCGCGCTCGTCGAACTTGCTCGAGCTCCAGGTGGTCGCCATGACGGGGCGGTCCTCGGCGCGCGGCACGACGAAGCCGAAGCCCTTGAGGTCGTGCCCCACCTGGTCGGCCCGGTAGGCGACCGACACCGTGGCCGTCGTCACGTACTCGATCGACGCGAGGTCGGCGGCGGCGAGCGGCGCGACCGGGCGCAGCAGGTCGCCGCTCGCCCACGCCGGAGTGGCGAGCACGACGGCGTCGGCCACTACGCGCGAGCCGTCGCTCAGCTGGAGGGCGAAGGCGCCCGAGCCGGCACGCGTGTCGCAGTCGGCGTCGCACCCGGCCATCGTCTTGACCCCGGTGCCGGTGTGCAGGCGCTCGGCCGGCAGTGTCGCGACGATGGCGTCGCTCAGGTCCTGCAGCCCGCCTTTGAACGAGTAGAAGTAGGACTTCGGCCCGGGCGGCCGCTCGCCGGCGGTCGCGCCCGGGGCGCCGCCGGGAGCCCCATGGCCCGGCGCGCCCGAGCCGCCGCGTGCCGCGGCGGCCTTCTGGCGCGCCTTGCGCCGCTTGAGCATCGCCAGGATGAGGCTGCGGTGCTCGCGCTCCATGTCCAGGAACATCGGGAACGTCGCGCGCACGCTCATCTGCTCGGGGTCCCCGGCGTGGATGCCGGCGACGATGGGCTCGGCGATGCGCGCCAGCGCCTCCTTGCCGAGCCGGCGACGGACGAAGTCGCCGAGGCTCTCGTCGAGGGCCGAGCCGATGGCTCCCGTCGGCCCTCCCGTCGCCGCGCCGCCGCGCGGGAGCACCAGGTCGAGACCCATGCGCACCTTGCCCGGCCAGCTCATCAGGCCGCTCATCGCAAAGGGGACCATGCGCGTCGGGACCATGAGGATGATGCCCTCGGGCAGCTCGTGCAGGCGCCCGCGCGTGAAGACGAAGCTCTTGCGGATGTCCTCGTTGCAGTCGAGGAAGCGGTCGCCGATGCCGACCTCGCGGGCGGCCGTGATCGGCCACGGCTTCTCGATGATGGCCGAGTCCGGGCCGCCCTCGACGACGAACCCGTCCCTGCGGATGGTGTGGACCTTGCCGCCGAGGCGCGGGTCCTGCTCGTACAGGTGCCAGTCGATCGTGCGGTCCTGCGCGCGCTCCGCCTCGAGCACGCGCGCCGCACCCAGTCCGGCCATGCCGCCGCCGACGACGACGATCCGGAAGGGCCGGTCCGCCGGCCCGCCGGCCCGCCCGGCCGCGCCGTTCGGGACTCGTGTGGCGTCGTCCATCGGCGTCACCCGTGCTTGTGCGGCCCGTCCGGCGGCTGCAGGGCCCGTTCGACCGGCCGGTGGGCGAGGTAGTCGGTGACGACATCCGCCAGCGCCTCGATGAAGTACGGGGAGTCGTTGGGCGCGTGCGAACGCCGGTACTCGATGCCGAGGTTCTCGATCTGCGCGCGCAGCACGATGTCGAGGTCGTAGAGAGTCTCGACGTTGTCGCTCACGAACCCGACCGGCACCACGAGGATCTTCCTCCAGCCCTCCTCCGCCAGGACGCGGACTGCGTCGTCGGCCTCGGGCTCCATCCACTCGCCGCCGCCGCGCCCCTTGCTCTGGAAGCCGAAGCGCCAGTCGCCCGGCATGATCTGGGGGACCAGCTGGGAGATCGTCTGCTGCAGCTGGTCCACATAGGGGTCGCCCTCGGCGATCGTCTCCGCCGGCACGCTGTGGGCGGTGAAGAGGACGGCCCACTCGCTCACGTCGCTGCCATCCAGAGCCTCGGCGACGCGGCGGCTGAGGGTGCGCACGAATCCCTGGCTCGCGTACCAGTCCTCCAGGAGCGGGATGTCGCGCCCGTGGCCGCCGGTGGTAGGATCCTCGGCCTCGCCGAGCTGCGCCCGGTACTTGCCACTGGTCAGTCGCGAGGAGAACGGGCTCATCGGCAGGGCGACGACCTCGGGCGCGTCCAGCGAGCGGACGCAGTCGACGACGCTCGGCTCGGTGTAGAGGAAGCCGTGGCGCACACGGATGGGGAAGGCGAGCTCCTGGACCAGCTTGGCCTGCAGCGCCAGCGCCTGGCGCGCGGTGATCCCCGGGAGCGGCGAGGCGCCGCCGATGAGCGCGTAGCGCTCCTTGACGGCGGCGACCGTCCCCGGGTCGGGCGTGCGCCCCATGAGCCGCTCGAGGAACGGCACGATCTGCTCGGGGCTCTCCGGCCCGCCGTAGGCGAGCAGGGCGACGTCGACGAGGCTCTCGGTCATGCCGTCATCCTCCGGAGCTCAGATCGGGGCGGCCGAGAGCCGGTGCACGGCGTCGACCAGGTACTTGACGTTGTCCGGCGGCACCTGGGGCACCAGGCCGTGCCCGAGGTTGAAGATGTGCCCGGGGCGGCCGCCGGCACGGCGCAGCACGTCGGCGACGCGCTCCTCGATGGCCTTGGGCGGTCCGAGGAGCGTGATCGGGTCCAGGTTGCCCTGCACGGCCACGTCGCCGAGCTGGTCCCAGGCGCGGTCCAGCTCGATGCGCCAGTCGACGCCGTAGACGTCGCTGCCGGCCTTACCGACCAGGTCGAGCATGGCCGAGGCGCCGTTGCCGAAGTAGATGACCGGCGCCCCCAGGCCCTTCACGTGATCCACCACGTAGCGCACGTGCGGGAGCACCAGCAGCTTGTAGTCGAACGGGCTCAGCCAGCCGACCCAGGAGTCGAAGAGCTGCACCACCTGGGCGCCGGCGGCGATCTGCGCCTTGAGGTAGTCGACCACGACCTCGGAGATGACGCTCATGAGGCGCCCGAACGTCACGGGATCCTCGTACATGAGCCTCTTGACGTGCGCGTAGTTGCGCGAGTGCCCGCCTTCGACGATGTAGCTCGCCAGGGTGAACGGGGCGCCGGAGAAGCCGATGAGCGGGGTGGACGGGTCGAGCTCGTGGCGCACGAGCTTGATAGTATCCATCACATACTGCAGGTCGGAGGCGGCGTCGATGCCGTGCACGCCCTCCAGGTCGCGCGCGCCCCGGATGGGCCGCTCGATGACGGGTCCGTCGTCCTTGCTGAAGTGGAACCCGATCCCCATGGGTTCCAGGGGCAGCAGGATGTCGGCGAACACGATGGCCGCGTCCAGGTCGAAGCGGCGGAGCGGCTGCAGCGTGACCTCCGCCGCCACGTCCGGCCGCCGGCACATCTCCACGAAGCTCATCTTCTCGCGGATGGCGCGGTACTCGGGCAGGTAGCGGCCGGCCTGGCGCATGAGCCAGACGGGCGTCGCGTCGACGGGTTTGCGGGCGCAGGCATCGAGGAGGCGCATGGGCATCACCTGAGTTGGCGGAACGGGCTTACAGGGACGGTGATTGTAACAAACGGGAGCCGTGGGCTCCCGTCGACGGAGAGGATGAACGCCGGCGCCGGCTCACTCGGCCGGCCTGTATCCTTCGCCCAGCGCCGCCTTGCGGCACACGCGGCACACAGTGATCATCGTGTCGCAGCACTGCGGCGAGACGACGTGGTAGCGGAGCGCCCGGGCGCTGAACTTGGCGCCACACAGTCCGCAATGGGCGCTGTCGATGGAGCGCACCGCGGCAGGCGGCGTGGTCACGGCCGCGTCTCGGCCCTCCGACTGGGTCGGCATCGGGTGGACCTGGCCCATTGAGTCCTCCCATCGCGTGTGCTGCAGCTTCCGGGGCGGGGACCGGCAAGCTCATGCAGCTTACTGACAACCTGCCCCGAAACCGCGGCTCGGTAACGCCCCGGAGGCCGTCGAGGCGCAGCGAGCGTAGCCACCGGCAGCGACACTTCGTCCCGCGGCGCCGTGGCGTGGCGCACCGGCTGCGCAGTAGGATGAGGCAGGGCACGCGGGCCTCCCGGTCCGCCTCAGGGAGGGAGTCATCTGATGAGACGTCTGTTCGTTGCGGCGACCCTGTTCGCCGCCGTTCTGTTGTGTGCAGCGCCGGCCGCACTGGCGCTGACCGCGCCGCTGCACCCGGTCGGGCACACTCGCGCCGCCGCGCATGTGCCGCATGCCGTGCGCGGCGCTGATCGTGCGCCGCTCAGGTACGAGCCGCTGGCGCGGCGCATTCTCACGGGTACCGGCACCATCAGCCTCAACGTCTACACCTACGACGGTCAGCCAGAAGTCGGCGCCGCGGCTGCCTGGTGGGTCTATGCCGGGCTCGTCTACGGCACCGGCTCCGGGACCACCGACTCGAGCGGCCACGTCGATCTGACCGGCGTGCCTGCAGCTGCGAGCAACAACGGCGAGGTCGAGGTCTTCCTCGACAACACCACCGACTACGGGATGTACGACCTCTACAACATGAGCTGGGGAGACACGGGATTCAACGGGGGCCTGCAGCCGGGGCGCCTGCCGTTCTCGCTGGTAAGGGACGCCGGCGGATCGTACCGGTGGCCGTCGGCCCGGGTCCGCCTGTGGGCTCAGAACGCCGGTGGCGAGATACACATGGCTCGCACCGACATCCCCCAGGCTGGGTCAACCACGACCGGATACGCGCGCACGATCTCAACAGGCCCCGAGTCGCTCGTCGGTGGCTCGGTCTACTTCTGGGACGACGAAGGCATGGAGCTTCCGGTCGAAGGCATCCAGGTCTCCTCCGGGGCGCAGGCGAGCCCGACTCAGACCGTCCATCAGACCGACGCGCAGCGCCTCTGGATGGACCAGTGGGGGTCGGGCAAGCCCGGGACCGCCACGTGGCTCGTCCTGAACAACTACCCTGGCGGCTGGGTCAACGATATCTTCGGCGTCGCCGACTACCCGAGCTCAGCCGGGGTCAAGAACTTCGGCAGCTTCCCCTCCACGGGCGCTCCGTACGACCGCAAGCGGATGACCATCCCGAGCACAGCCGCTCCCGGCTACGCCTATTACGTCTGGGCCAGCCACGACAGCGGGCCCCTGTCTCTCCAGACGTGGTTCCAGACCTGCACGCTGAAGCCGAGCAAGGCGACCGTCTCCAAGGGTGCCGCCATCACGCTCAGCGGCATCGTCCCGGTCAAGGGCCACTATGGAAGCAAGAAGGGCACGCCGAAGTACGTGACCATCTACAAGACCACATCTGCCAAGGTAGCCAAAGGCCAGCCGGCGAAGCCCGGGGGAGCGACAGTCCGGGGCTGGACCAAGATCGGCAAGGTCCGCACCGATGGCCTCGGGAAGTACCGCAAGGGCTCGATTCGCCCCTCGCGCACGACCTGGTACTGCGTCTGGTATCCGCGTGACGCGCAGTACTGGGGCGCCTGGACCTCGGTCGCCAAGGTCATCGTCAGGTAAGTACGCCTCCGCAGACCGACGGAATGATCGCGCGCCGGAGGCGCGACTGCGACGAGGGCCGGGGCTGTGGAAGCAGCCCCGGCCCTCGGCTCTTCCTCGCCGGTTCGGGCGCGCAGGCGGCGTTCTCGACCGGCGCTGATACCAGAAAAACCTCGTCGGATTCATCAACTTTGAAAACTGGCCGGTCTCAAAGACCCCTCTCCTTATCCACCTTGGACAATGTATGCGTTTTCGTTATTTGAAGGAACAGTGTTTCTTATGGATAATGGGACCT
>CAWAUK010000045.1:0-38973 GCA_963784975.1 uncultured Thermoleophilia bacterium
GGCGCCGCGTCCTGCCGCCCGCTCGCCAAACCTCCACGATTGCTAACTTGACGTTGGCAATCGCCGCAGAAGCTTATACAATCTGCCTCACGGAATGTCCTGGAGGGGTCTCCGGTCTCACTGGTGTCACTTCCCGGGCGGCGCACTCACGGGCGCACACAACCACGTCAAGGAGAAGGAACGTCATGAAGGCTCTCGTCGTCGGCACCGGTGGTGTCGGTCAGTCCATCGCCGCGATCGCCAAGCGTCGTGACCCCAAAGGTGAGTGGCTCGAGAAGATGGTGATGGCGGACTACGACGGCAAGCGCGCCGCCGACTTCGTCGCCACGCTCAAGGACCCGCGCTTCGTCGCCGAGCAAGTCGACGCGAGCGATGTGGACGCCGTCGCGGCTCTCGTCGAGAAGCACGGCGCCGACATCCTCATGAACCTCTGCGCGCCGAACTTCAACCCGCCGCTGCTGCAGGCCGCGCTCAAGGCCAGGGTCCACTATCTGGACACGGCCATGACGCTGAGCGAGTGGCATCCCACCGACCCGTTCCACAAGACCGGCAAGAAGCTCGGCGACGACGAGTACGCGCTGAGCCCCGAGTTCGAGAAGATCGGCAAGTACGCGCTTGCCGGCTTCGGCGTCGAGCCCGGCATGGCCGACTACTTCGCCCGCTACGCGGCCGACCACCTCTTCGACGAGATCGACTACATCGGCATCCGTGACGGCAGCAACCTGGAGATCCCCGGCGCTAAGGGCATCAGCTTCGGCTTCAGCGTGTGGACGACGATCGAGGAGTGCAACAACCCGGCCATCGTCTACGAGAACGGCGACTTCCACACCGTCGAGCCGTTCGCCGAGCTCGAGATGTTCTGGCTGCCCGAGGGCATCGGCGAGGTCGAGGTCGGCCACGTCGAGCACGAAGAGGTCGTCCAGATCGGCCACAACGCCGACAGGCTCAAGGGCGTCAAGAAGGCCGAGTTCAAGTACGCTCTCGGCGACGAGTTCATGCAGGCCATGGACGTCTTCCGCTCGATCAACATCGACAAGGCCGAGAAGATCAAGGTCGGCGACGTCATGGTCGCGCCGCGCGACGTCATCGCCGCTGCAGCCCCCGATCCCAATGAGATCGGCAAGAAGTACGTGGGGAAGACGGCCGCCGGCACCTACGTGATCGGCAAGAAGGACGGCATGGAGCGCAAGGTATACCTGTACCAGGTCGCCGACAACAAGGAATGCGTGGACAAGTACGGGACCCAGGTCGTCGTCGCGCAGACCGCCTTCACGCCCGTCATCACCATCGAGCTCCTCGCCAAGGGCAGCCTCGGCGGCAAGCCGGGCGACCCCAAGAGCGGCGTCCACAACCCCGAGGCCTTCAGCGCCGACGACTACGTGGCCCTCATGCCGGCCTATGAGTTCCCCGGCGGCCTGCTCGAGGTGGAGTCCGAGTACAAGATCGCCAAGGACCGTCAGGCCCTGCTCGACCTGGCGAAGTAGAAGACTTTCAGCAGCCTCTGGTCGGCGGCCGGCCGCCTCGCGAGAGGCGGCCGGCCGCTCGTGTCTTGGGCCCCGGACCGGCCGAGCATGAGTGGCGCGGAGACGCCCGGAACTGCCGCTCCTCGCCTGCGCCGCCGCGCGATCTACGGCAAACCTCGCACCGCGGCGGGCCGGGTCGGCAGGGCGCTTGCCTGGCCTTCTGTCGCGGCCCATACTCGCACCACATCGGCGCCGGCCGCAGGGGGAGCCCACGGGGTTCACGGCGGCCGGCCATCGGGGCGGCGGCCTGGCGGCCGCCGCAGGGGGACGAATGAGGGGGGACCTCGAATGACCGACCCCGTGTCGCAGCCCGGCGGCCGCCACCGGCGTCCGCGACTTGTCCTTCTCCTGCTGGTCGCCGGCCTGCTCGCCGCCGGACTGGCGTCGGGACTCGGGTCCGCGCTGGCGGCCGACCCGAGCGCCTCGCCGGGCGGCGGCAAGGTCGTCCTGCACGTGGGCTGGACCAACGACCCGGACAACCTCAACCCGTTCATCGGGGCCGAGACGTCGTCCTACGAGATCTGGCTGCTCAACTACGACTTCCTCACCGGCTACTCGCTCGACCTCAAGCCGACGCCGGACCTCGCGACCTCTTGGGAGACCTCGCCGGACGGCAAGACGTGGACCTTCCACCTGCGTGACGGCGTCAAGTGGCAGGACGGGGTGGCCTTCACCGCCAAGGACGTGGCCTTCACCTACAACTACATCGTCGACAACCAGATGGGCGCGCTCTCGAGCCTCACGACGTACATCACGAAGGCCGTGGCGATCGACGATCTCACCGTGGAGATCCGCTGCAGCAAGCCCAAGGCGAACATGATCACCACGTGGATACCCATCCTCCCCGAGCACGTCTGGAGCAAGGTGAGCCCGAAGGCCGCGGGCGCCTCCTACCAGAACAAGCCGCCGATCATCGGGACCGGGCCCTTCCAGACGGTCGAGGTCAAGAAGGGCGACTACGTGCGCATGGTCGCGAACCCCACGTTCTGGGGCCAGAAGCCGACCATCGACGAGATCCTCTTCGTCACCTACCAGAACCCGGACACGATGGCCGACGACCTGATCAGCGGCACTCTGGACGCGGCGTGGGGCATCCCCGCCGCGCAGTTCCCCAAGCTGGAGAACGACAGCTCCTTCCAGGCGATCTCGTACAACCTGCTCACCTGGGACTACCTGTCCATGAACTGCTACGAGGGCACGAGCCGAGGCAATCCCGTACTGAAGGACCTCGCCTTCCGCCAGGCGCTCAACTGGGCGATCGACCGGCAGAAGATCGTCGATCTCGGATGGGGTGGTCGCGGCAAGCCGGGCTCGACGATCTTGACCCCGGATTCCTGGGTGGACCCGGACTATCACTGGCAGCCGCCGGCGGACCAGCTGTTCAGCTACGACCCGGCGAAGGCCAAGCAGCTGCTCGCCGCCGCCGGCTACACCGACACCGACGGGAACGGCATCCTCAACGATCCCCACAATGGCGGCAAGGACATCAAGCTGCGGCTGTGGGCCCGTGCCGAGTCGCCGGAGAGCCAGAAGACCGGCAGCCTGCTCACCGGCTGGTTCCGCGACCTGGGCCTGAAGATCGAGTACCAGGTCGTGGACGACGGCATCTACTACGACAGCATCTGGGCGTACCAGGGCAACACCTACAGCCCGGACTTCGACATGTACCTCTGGAACTACGACGGGTACTCCGACCCGGGCGACACGCTGGCGAGCTTCACCACGGCGCAGATCGAGAACTGGAACGAGCCGTGCTGGTCCAATGCCGAGTACGACCGGCTGGTGAACGAGGCGAACACAACGCTCGATGCGCAGAAGCGCAAAGACCTGGTCTGGCGGGCGCAGCAGATCTTCTACGAACAGACCCCGGAGATCGCCACCGACTACCCGGACAAGCTCGAGGCGATCAACACCGCGAAGTGGGATGGCTGGACGCGCATGTACGGCGGCAAGGGCGCCGCGTTCTACACCAGCTACATCCGCGACAGCTACATGAACCTGAAGCCGAAGGCCGCCGCGGCCGGAGGCTCGGGCGGCGGCACCAGCGGGACGACGATCGCCGTCATCGGAGCGGTCGTCGCCCTCGCGATCATCGGCGTGGTCTGGCTGTCGATGCGGCGGCGCCGCCGGGGGGCGGCCGAGGAAGAGTGAAGGCCGCATCCATGCCGCCGCGTGACCCGGCGCCCTCCGGCGTGGCAAGATGCTCGGTGGAGCGGCTCGTGGTCCGGTGACTGCCGCGGTCTTCAAAACCGTCTGCGGGGCGATGATCTCGTCCTGGGTGGGTTCGACTCCCATGTCGCTCCGCCACTGCCCTTTGGAGAGACTGTGGTCTTTTGAACGCCCATGTGGCCGGCCCGCGGGCGGGTGACCGAGGGGTGTGGGATGGCCTCGCAGCACGGAGCCGGCTGCTCTCAGGATTCGCCGGGTCTCTGAGGAAGGCGAGTCGCCCCAGGGCCGCGCGGTGACAGACGCCGGTCAGTCGACCGTGACGGGCACCCAGTCTGAGGGGCTGGCGACCACGCCGGCCCAGCGCACCTGCCAGGTGGCGCCGCGCAGCGGCCGCACTCCGACGGCGTAGGTGCCGTCGCCGCGCGTGCGTGTGGTGGTCATGACGACCCAGGGGCGGCCCGGCCGTCGCGCCATGACGGTGAGGGCCTTGGCGGCGAGCGGGCCCATGCGGTCGCTCGTGAGCCGCCCGCGCAGCATCAGCGTCGTCTCTCTGCGCACGGCTGAGGCGTGGCTCATGCTGAGGTGGTTGCCGCCGGCGTAGGCGTAGTAGGCGCGCTTGCGCAGTCCACTCAGCGTGCGCAGCCCCGAGTAGTTGCCCCACGGGTCGCGGTAGGAGTCATCGTCGGCGTAGTCCTTGCGTGGGAACCACGCGAGCAGCTGGACGCGGTCGTAGCGCGCGGCGACGCGGAACGCGGCTCTCAGGTAGGCGGCCTGCCGCGCCTGGCTGACCCAGATGCCGTACAGGTTGCTGGGGGCCGTGGGGTAGGCGAACTCGGTGAGATAGAAGGGCTTGCCGGGGAAGACGTCGAGCAGCGTGCCGAGGTTGGCGAGCCAAACGGTCCGGCTGGGATCGCGAGGCATAGCGTCGGGGAAGACGAGCCTGTTGCCGGCACCGGGATACGGGTGGTGGGCGAAGACGTCGAAATGCTCCGCCGCGCCGGCAGCCCGCATCTGTCGCGCGAACCGCTGCGGGCTGGTCCGCAGCCGCGAGTTCTCGCCGGTGGGGCTGGTCTCGCCGGCGATCACCTTCGCCTCGGGGTCGCCGGCGCGCACACCCTGCGTGAAGGCGGCGAGCATCCTCGTGTAGCGATGCGCGGCGAACGCGGGGTCGGCCATCGTGCGCTGCGGGTAGACGTACTCCCAAAGGTTCGGCTCGACCCAGCACGAGTAGCCGAGCACCCGGCCCTGGAGCGTCGTCGAGAGATGCTGCGCGAAGGCACGGAAGCCGTCGAGCGCGTCGACTGACGGCGGGTAGTACGAGTGGTAGACGCCCGCCCGGTCGCCTGTCACCGGGCGGCGCCAGAGGCTGCGGTCCGAAGCCCAGCGGGGTGTCTTGCAGACGAGGACGATGGCCTGCATCCCGCGCGCTTGAATGGCGTCCACCGCAGCCGCCGCGCGCCCAAGGTAGTCGTCATCGTAGGCGCCGCGCCTCGGTTCGGCCTCGCTCCACAGGACGGTGACGCGCACGACGTCGGCGCCGAGGCTCTCGTGGAGCTCACGCACCAAGCGGGGCCCCGAGCGCTCCCAGTCCCGGAGCAGTCCGGGCTCGCAGATGCCGCGCAGCACGGGCGCTTCGCGCGCCTGCGCGGCCCCCGCGATCACGGGACCGGCTGTGACGATGACCAGAATGCACAACGCGGCGGCCAAGCCCGTCCGGCCCACGCACACCTCCCCGGCACTTCCCTCTCTGCTCCGCAGTCCACGGCATCGGCTGGGCAAGCAGCATCCTTGGGGGCTGCGCGCCGGCGCTCCAGACGTCCCGCAGCGAACATCATGACCGTCAACTGCGGCGTCGACAGCCGTTGCGCGTTGTCAGTCCGGTAAACGCGGAACCGTGCTCGCGGCGTGTGGTCGTGCTCCTGAAACGCTGCTCTGACCCCAGCATGGCCCTGCAGCGAACGTGAACCCGCTCCGCCCATCCGTCACACTTCCCGGCGCGGGAACGGCGCTGTATGGTGCCTCATCGTAGGTCCCAGATGATCAGGATTCAGCCTCACCCGTGCCGGTGCCGATGACTGACGGTGACGGACAGCGTCGCAGCATTTGGCAGGCTCGGGAGGCTTGAGATGGATGCAACGAGCGGAGTCGATGTCATGACCACGAAGCAGGCAGCCGAGCTGCTCGGCATGTCGCAATCGGCAGTCCGGCGCATGGTGCACAGGGGCGAACTGTGGGGCGCCAAAGTCGCCGGGTCGCTGTACCTGTATCGCCCCGAGGTCGCGGCGCTGGCGATGGCGCGGGAAGGCTGACGCAACCGGATCGGCGGGCAGCCTCGCGCTTCACGGCTCGGGGCCTTTGTGCGTGAACGAGAGAGGAGACCTGCGCGTCCCCAACGAAAACCGGAGCGGTGGGCACGGGCAGGCACGCGTTTCTCCAGAGGCCGACGTGCGGGACGTGCCAGAGCCGCCGCCGACGCGATGGGCCCTGCAGGCCTGGACTGGGAGTGAGGATGGAGGCAGCACAGCGGCGCAAGTGCACGATCATCGAGACAGCGGAAGCAGCGGAGATGCTCGGCACCACGCAGGCGGCGGTGCGGCGCATGATACTGGCGGGCGAACTCAAAGCGCAGCGGATCAGCGGCTACTACCTGCTGAAGCGGGAACAGGTCGAGGCGGTGGCAGCGGCGCGGGCGTAGCGTCAACGAGTCAGGGGCCGTCGGACCTCGTGTCATGAGTCCCGCGGCGGCTATCGTCTCGGGTGCGGCACGGCCCGCGATCCTCCCGGGGGCATCGGCGGGCCGCTTCTGCGTCTGGTCACCCGTCTACCGCGTGGACAACACCTAACGCACACGGCGCGGCGTCTCGAGCGAGAAGATGTCCAGTGCGGTCCTCCGGGGATTCACTCTCTTGCCCCGGCTTGCCTTGCCTGGCTTCGACCGCTAGCGGCCCTCGTCGGTTGCCCCTGGCGAGGGCCGCTGCTCCTCCAGCACCCTCTAAAGGGGACGGCGTGACCCACCGACAACAGAGGGCAGTCGGCGGATGGCGTTTGGAGGGCCGAACGGTACCCCGCTCAGTCCCCGCTCCGTCGGTGGCGGACGGCCCCGGGTCGCAGGACGGCTCCGGGGCCGTTTGCTCGGTTCTGCGTCGTCACCCGGCCCGGCCTGTCGTCGCACTTGGGCGCCGGTGGCAGGCCGGGAGGGGCGCGGGTGCCCGCCGTTCTCGCCCCTCGCCCATGCCCCTGGCGGGCTGCTCTTACGTGAAAGCCGCCGCGTCGTAGGGGAGAACGACGCGGCGGCCGAGTGTTCGTGATGCAGCCGGTGGTGCGGAGAGAAGCAAGTAGTTGTCTTCCACCGGCTGCCCTTCTGTTCTCGGCGCGCTGCGCCATCCCTTTAGCTCTGGCGGAGGTCGCTAGACGCCTGTTCTATGCGCGTCGAGGGGCTGCGGCCCGATGCATGAGACGGGAGACCGGAAGACTCTGAGAGAGGACCTTCCCAGTCGACTTTGACTCTGGCCGGCGGCGCGAAGCGGGGGCTAGCACCGCCGGCCTCACGCATGCCTGGACTGTAACGGTCGGGTGGCCTCACGCCGCAGCGTCCAGGCGGAGCCGGGCGGTTCCTTGCGCGCGACCTCGAGACCGTCCGCGGGGCGGTGATCCCGTCCTGGATGGGTCCCATGTCGATCCGACAACGGGCCCTCCACGCCGGTGCGGACGTCGGCGCACTCGCAGAACGACGACGGGGCCGGCGAAAGCCGGCCCCGTCGTCGTCACACCGGGCAAGTGCGGCGGCCTGGCCGGGCCGCCCGTCACCCGGGTCTTACTTGACGGTCAGCTTGTTGACCGCTGTAGTGCTGGACTTGTTGCCCGCGGCGTCGGTCGCGGTCACGTAGAACTTGTACGTGCCCTTCGCCAGCTTACAGGTGAAGGTCGCCTTCTGGAGCACATTGACGTTCCTTGAGCCCGGCTTGATGGTCTTGACGACCTTGCCGGCCTTGTTCTTGATCTTGATGACGGCGGTCGCGGTGCCCAGGTTGGGGGCGGCGTCGTTGACCTGGTACTTGAGGGTCGCCTTCTTGCCCTTGACGACCTTGGCGGCGCTGGGCGCCACGGTGGTCGGCGCAACGGTGTCGACGGTCCCGCCGCCGCTGCTGCTGCTGCTGACGGTGATCTGGTAGGTCGTGGAGGTCGACTGGCCGCCCGAGCCGGGCGTGCCCTTGGCACCGAACACCTTGTAGGTATACGTGCCGGCCGTCGCGGGAGCGGTCATGTTGGCCGTGAACGGAGACGTGCCAGGGCCGCCGGTCACATTGACGATGGGCGTGGCCGCGTCGTTGCTGCTGATGTGGAAGCCGGCCTTGCCGCTCGAGCTCAGTCCCACGGTGATGTTGACGGTGTACGCCTCGCTAGGGTTGAGCGTGGTCTTGCTGGGGATGGCCCCGACGCTGCCGACCGGCGTGGCAGTGTGGCAGCCGGACGTATTGCAGGTGGCCGAGTAGCCGGGCAGGGCCTGGGCGGGCTTCGCGCCGACCACGGCAACAGCGAGGGCTACGGCGGCGACTGCGACGCCGAAGGCGGCGACCAAGTGGAACGAAGTGCGTCTACTCACGGATTCTCCTGACTCTTGGTTTCGGGACGGCCTGACTCGTTTCGTGCAATGGAGTGACCTGATGCACGAAATACGCTAGAAGAGGTCCTCTTGGGGTTCAACCGAATCGGTGCCCGGGGTCATTGAGAGCTGTTGAGCAAAGGTAAGGGCATCTCCAAGACGGGTAAGGGCATCTCCAAGTCAGTCGGGCTAAGATGGCTCGGATGAGCGAACGACCGACCATCTACGAGTCCGCGGCGCGGCGGCGCAGGCGCCGGCTCCGCGCCGCTGCCATCTGCGCGCTGTTCGCCGTTCTCCTGGTCGCGGCTCTCGCCGTCGCCGCCGAGGTGTGGGTGCGCGACGACGACGGCGGCGCTGCTGCGGGAACGGCCAGCCACTCGCCGGCCCCACCGGCGTCAGCGACGGCGCCGGCCCTCCGGCTGTCTCGGCTCCGCCGCGTCGAGGTGCACCGGGGAGAGACGGCGACGATCCGCTACCGCCTGGCCGGGCCCTCCGGCGCGGAGGCCTCCGTGACCCTCCTCCTGACCGACGCCGCCCGAAGACGGGTCAAGGCCCGGCGGTTGCTGGACGCCGCCGCGGCGGGCGAGTGGCTGGAGGCGGTGGTCCCGATCGACCTCGAGCCGGGCCGGTACACCTACGAGCTGCGGCTCGGCGAAGCCGGCGCGTCGGCGGCCGCCGTCAGTCCCTCGCCGGGTGCTACGGCCTCGCCCGGCCCGGCGCCGGCCACCGCGTCGGCGTCGCTGGTCGTGCTTCCGCCACTCCCGCCGGGCTTCCCCGGCAAGAAGGCAGTCGCGGCGGCCAAGGAGTGGATCGCCGGCCGAGACGGTGACGTGGCGTTCGCCGTCGTCGACACCAACGGCGAGGACGCCGGCGGGTACCGAGAGCACGAACCGTTCCAACTGGCGAGCCTCTCCAAGGCGATCATGCTGGTCGCCTCGCTGCGGGACGATCCCACGCCGGACGCGACCACCGAGGCGACGCTGACGAAGATGATCACCGAGTCCGACAATGGCGCCGCCTACGCAATCTACGCGCAGGTGGGGTCCAAGGGCATGCGCGCGGTGGCCAAGTCCGCCGGGATGCAGGACTACGAACAGGGATCGGGCTGGGTGGACACGCGTGCCTCCGCCTGGGACGAGGCGCGCCTCTTCTCCCGGCTCGAGACGCTGGTGCCCGCCGCGGGGCGCAGTCTGGCGCGGCGGCTGCTCTCGAGCGTCATCCCCATCCAGCGCTGGGGCATCCCCGCGGCGGCCGGGCCCGAGGGCTGGACAAGCTACTTCAAGGGTGGCTGGCTGGGCCTCGACAACAAGCTCATGGTCCAGGCCGCCTGGCTGGAGAAGGGCAAGAAGCGGTGGGCGCTCGCGGTGATGAGCGACGAGGACCCCACGCGCTCGTACGGCTGGGACACGCAGAAGGGCGTCACCGGACTGCTGCTCGGGCGGGAGCCGACGCCGGCGTATCTGGCGGTGGTGCTGGAATGATCGACGTAGTCGGATCATCGACGGGTGCGCCGCAGGTGCACCCGTCTGTAGCCGGTCAGGTTTCGGGGTAGTCGATCGCCTCGACGGTGAGCTGGAGGTTGCCGGCCGGCCGCCGCCAAAGCACCGTCTTGCCCACACGCGCGTCGAGCAGCGCCTCGGCGAGCGGCGAGACGTAGCTGATCTTGCCCTCCTTGAGATCGGCTTCGTCCTCGCCGACGATGCAGAACGTCCGCCGGTCGCCGCCGGGCTGGACCACGGTCACGGCGGCGCCGAACGCCACCTTGCGGCGCGGCTGGCGGGCCAGGTCCACGGGGACGGCGCTCTCGAGGCGCGCCGTGTAGTAGCGCAGGTCCCGGTCGACGTACGCGAGCTCGTCCCCGGGGTCGTCCCCCTCCAGCAGGTCCAGCCGGCGCGTCTCGAGCTCGCCGACCTTGGCCTCGAGCTGTCGCAGGCCGGCCGGCGTCACGTAGTTCGCGTGCTCGCTGACCTGTCGCTCCGGGAGACCTTCGGTGGGCGCCCCCTCGTCCGGCTCCTTGACGAACGCTCTGCTCATTGCGGACTCCGATCGGGATTGCTTTCAGTGTTCCCTTCGACGCCCGCGCACGCACTCCCTCGCGATAGGGTAGATAGGTGACGAGACAGATTCGGGGCGCGGCCCCGCAACGATGGAGGGTGACGATGCTGGACCAACGGATGCAGGACGCGATCAACACCCAGATCAACTGGGAGTTCTACTCGGGCTACCTCTACCTCTCCATGGCCAGTGAGTTCGCCGACCTCGGGATGTCGGGCGGGCAGAACTGGATGACGGTGCAGTTCCAGGAGGAGCTCGCTCACGCACGCATCATGTTCAGCTACGTGCTCACGCGCGGCGGCCGTGTGCTCCTCGAGGCGATCGAGCAGCCGGGCACCGAGTGGCCGGACGGTCTCGCCATGTTCCAGGAGGCGCTCGCCCACGAGGAGAAGGTGACGGCGCGGATCCATGACCTGGCCTCGCTCGCGCTCGAGCTCAAGGATCACGCCACGTACAACTTCCTGCAGTGGTTCATCGCCGAACAGGTCGAGGAGGAAGAGACCGCGATGGACATGGTGCAGAAGTTCAAGATGGCCGGCGAGCACCCGGCCGGCCTCTACCAGCTCGACAAGGAGCTGGCGGCGCGCGCCTACAACGCCCCGGCGCCGCTGGTGGCGCTGGACGCCACGACCGGCGCCTGACGGCCGCCGGCCGGCCGGAGCGGCGCGTCCGCGGCGTGCCTAAAGGGGCCGGACCATGAGCAGGCAGGGATTCTCGGGGCCCCAGACCTCAGGGAGCACCTCGAGCGGGCGGAAGCCCGCCGCCGCGTAGAAGGCGCGCGTGGCCGCGTAGCCGGGGTCGGGGTCGCTGGGTGCGAGCGTCTTCACGTGGAGCAGCGAGAAGCCTTCGGCGCGGGCGTAGGACGCCGCGCGCTCGACGAGTGCGCGGCCGGCCCCGCGCCGAC
This sequence comes from uncultured Thermoleophilia bacterium, assembly GCA_963784975.1. Classification (GTDB taxonomy): domain Bacteria; phylum Actinomycetota; class Thermoleophilia; order UBA2241; family UBA2241; genus CAIXSE01. Next base: position 11,255 of record CAWAUK010000045.1, read on the forward strand.
GCCACGCGGGTAGGACGCCCATGACGTGGAGCTCCAGGGCGTCCTTGCTGGTCTCCTTCAGCGTGACGAAGCCGACGACCCTGTCCGGCCGGACCTGCTGGCTGCCCGGGCGCTCCTCCCGGTCACAGCTCGGCCCGGGGAGGACGGCGACCAGGGTCGGCAGCTCGTCGGCGGCGAGCGCGTACTCCACGAGCGCCGACTCGATCCCGAACCAGCCGGGGAGGGCGCGGAGGATGCGCTCCGCCGCCGCGCCCTGGCCGAGCAGCGGACCGCGGATGCGGATCGGGAGCTCGTCCCGGGTCGCGCCCCTCGTCGGCCCGACGGCCACTGTCGACCTCAGGTCACGTCGCGGCGCAGTGAGATGAAGACCGCCGCGACGCTGACGATGGCGATGTAGACGATGCTGACGATGAACGCCTGCGGGCGCGTGAGCATGTCGGTGGTGACGGCGTCGGCGCCGCTCCCGGTCGTCTGGCCGGCGCTGACCGTGTTGAACACCGTGAAGGGCAGCCACCGGCCGATCGCAGGCTTGAGGACGACGATGATGTTCTCGACGGCGAGCGCCCAGATCAGGACGCCGGCCACGGTGATGACCTGGGCGCGGAACAGCGCGCCCAGGGCCACGCCGAAGGTCGTGATCAGCCCGGCCACGACGATCTGCCGGGCGTAGTCCCCGAGGGTGCTTCCTCCGGTCGCGTCGATGTTCACGCCGCGCACGACGCCGCCGATGCGGATCACCACGTAGACGAGGATGACCGCCACCACCATCGTCACGATGCCGACCACGGCATAGACGACGAGCTTCATCGCCATCACCTGCCAGCGGCGCGGCGTGACGAGATACGAGTACGTGATGGTGCCGTGCCGGTACTCGTTCGTCATGCCAAGGATGCCGAAGACCAGCAGCACGAGCGGCACGAAGGCGCTGGCGGTGTTGAGGAACCCGGTCACCCCGTCCGTCTCAAGCCAGTCTTTGGGGACCGCGAAGATCAGCACCGTCAGCGGGACCAGCGTGACCACGAGGATGACGACGAAGAGGCCGAGGGCCGTGCGCGTGCTGCGCAACTTGAGCGACTCGGCCATGGCGAGCGCGATCACTGCTCTCTCCTCGTCCCGGCGATCTGCAGGAAGAGGTCTTCAAGGCTCGGCTGCTCCGTCAGGAGCTCGTGGAGCGCAACGCCGTGGCCGTGGGCGATGTCGCCGACCTCGGCGGCGGACGGCCCGCGCACGGCGAGGGCGTCGTTCAGGCGGTTGACGGCCGCGCCGGCGGCGAGGAGCGCGGCCTCCAGCTTCTCCGCCTGGGGCGAGCGCACCCGGACCACGGGCTGCGTCGACGCCGTCAGTTCGTGGATGGGGCCCTGCGCCAGCAGGCGGCCCTTGCTCAGGATCAGGATGTCGTCGACGGTCTGCTCCACCTCCGCCAGGACGTGGCTCGAGACCACGACCGTGCGGCCCTCCGTCGCCAGCCTGCGCAGGAACGTGCGCAGCCAGAGCATGCCTTCGGGGTCGAGGCCGTTGGCGGGCTCGTCGAGGATCAGGACCTCGGGGTCGCCGAGGAGCGCGGCCGCCAGCGCGAGGCGCTGCTTCATGCCTGTGGAGTAGCCTTTGACCGCGCGCCTGGCGGCTGCCTCGAGTTCGACCAGCTCGAGGGTCTCGTCCACGCGCGCGTCGGAGACGCCGGCGCCGGTCGCGATCACGCGTAGCGCGTTGCGCCCGGAGCGGCCGGGGTGGAAGCCGGAGGCGTCGAGGAGCGCGCCGACCCTGGCGGCGGGCGCGCGCAGCTCCCGGTAGCGGCTGCCGAGGATCGTCACCGACCCGGCCGTCGGCCGTACGAGGTCGAGGATCATGCGCAGCGTCGTCGTCTTGCCGGCGCCGTTGGGGCCGAGCACGCCGGTGATGGTGCCCGCCTCGATCGCGAAGCTCACGTCATCGACGGCGAGGACCTTCTTGCCGAAGCGCTTGGTCAGGTGCTCGGCTTCGATGACGGGCATGGCGCCTCCAGGTCGGTGTGGGCACAGATCGCCCTCGCGGAGTCTACACGAGGAGCGCGGCTCCCCCCGCGGGCCGCGCCGGTCCGCCGGTCAGCGCTGCAGCGACCGCGCGTACAGTTCCCAGTGCCCGCTGCGGTCGTCGGCCCAGTACACGCTGCCCGCCACGATGACGGGGCTGACCTGACGGCCGTCCCCCGGGCTGGCGGCAAAGGCCTTGCCGGCGCCGAAATCAAAGGCCCACACCTGAGGGCCCGTTGCCTTGCGGGTGGCGACCCACGCGGCGTACCGGGGGCTCAGGGCGAGGGACGAGACGGTCCCCACCACCTTGCACAGCACGTTGGCGCGGTGCGAGCGGCGGTCCCACGAGGCCACCACGGCGGAGTGACGGCCCGCGGGGGAGGCCCAGAGGACGCGGTCGTGGTCGATCGCGACCGCGGTCCCTGCCGTGGCGAGCCTGAGGCGGGTGGCGTTGCGGTACGAGCCGGCCCACACGCCGCCCGTCGGGCCGCGCCCGGCGATCCAGGCCGCCCAGGTGCCCGAGGCGGCGACGTCACGGACATGGCCGCCGGCCGTGATGGAGTAGTCCTCGTCGGTCAGCGAGTTGCTGCCGAGGATGGCGTCGCCGCCGCCGGCGTCGGGCTCGACCCAGATCACGCTCTTGCCGGCCGCCGCGGGATCCCGGCCAGCTGACGCCACCGTCCAGCGGCGCGAGCTGGCAGCGTCGTAGGCCTCGATCTGCGGCGGACCTTCGCCGCGACGGCCGGCCCAGGCCGTCCAGGCGATCAGGTCGCCGGATGCGCTGGGGAAGCCGGCGGCCATGCCGGTCGCCGAGCGCCCGAGCACCCGGGCGGCGCGCTGCGTGCGCACGTCGTAGGACCACAGTCCCGCGACGGCGGCGCTCGGATCGCGCTGCGCCCAGAGCACCGCCGTGTCGGTCGCCGTGAGCCCCAGAGGCTCCTTGGGCCAGGCCAGGGAGCTGACGGCGCGCGCGACCCCCCTGACGGTTGCGGACGACTCCGCAGAGGCCTGGGTGGGCCCGGGCACGATGCCGGTGGTGTAAGCGAAGAAGGCCGGCACGGCGACCGCGGCCAGGAACGCGACCACGACCACGAGTCTCGTCCTCACGGCTCCCCACCTCCCGGCGGCCCAGCAGTCGCCCCGACCGCTCTGCGCGTGACCCACACGCGCGGCACGCGCCGTGTGTTCCCCGTGCAGACCGTCCAAAACGCGCGGCGCCGTTCACCTGCCGCGCCGGCGCAGAGGAGTATCGGCAGGGAGCGGCTGAGGGATGAACGCGCCGCTCGGCCGTCTTGAGCCGCGTGGATTCCCGGCCGTGCCGATGCGCGGCCGATCCCGGCCGTCCGGCGTGCTGCCGGCCCCTTCCGGGTCAGGCCGCGCCGGGCCCGGACGCCAGCCGGTCGAGCGTCCGTAGCGTCTCACGGTCGAGGGAGAAGGCCGGGCCCGCCGACAAGATCTCGGCGAGGCGGGCCCGCACGCGCTCGAGCAGCGTCCTGCTGCCGGCGGCGGACCAGCGGTCGTAGGTGCTCTGGTCGATCAGGGACGCGCGCCAGAAGTCCCGGAAGTTCCGTCGCGTCATCCTGGTGCCGAGGTGGTTGCCGCCGGGGCCGACGGCCTCGACCTCGGCCAGCGCCAGGGCCTCGTCGTCCACCGGCAACTCCGCCAGCAGAGCTCGGGCGTAGCCGGCCACCTCGTCGCCGAGCACGAGCCCCTCGAGGGCACTCTGAAGGCCGCTCTCGAGGTAGCCGACGTCGTGGAGCAGTGTCGCGCGCGACAGCGCGCCCATGATGGTGGCGATGCCCACCTCGAGCGCCCACTGCTCGTCCAGCAGCTTGCTGTCGGAGTGGCCGGCGTAGTGCCAGCTCGGAAGGCCGTACCAGCGGATCAGGTCGAGGTGCGCCTGGTTGCCGAGGAACACGCCCGGCGAGTTGTACACCTCCACCGCGTACTGCATGTTCATCACGCCCGTGCCCACGCCCATGACGAAGGGGGCGCCGGCCTTGCCCAGCTGGTGCACGACGAGGCCGGCGAGCACCTCGGCGTTGGCCACGGCGACGCAGGCCGAGAGCGACGCCGGCCCCTGCGCGCCGGCCGACACGGACGGCGCCAGCACCAGCGGGACGTCGAGGTCGGCGCAGGCGAGCGCCTTGCTGCAGCAGACGTCGTCCAGCTGCAGCGGCGGCGAGCTCATGGCGAGGCAGGCGAAGCTGCCGGCCTCGCCGCAGGCCGTCGCCATCTCGTGCATGGTGCACAGCGTCTCGCCGCCGAACGGGCTCGAGACGACGATCGGCTTGCGCGTGCCGCGCAGCATCGCGCCGAACTGGATGACGTCCACCACCTCGTTGGCGACGTCGTCCGGCAACGCCATGCTCATGACGAAGTCGACGTTCGGCAGCGCCTCGGCCACGCGCGCGGCGGCTTCGACGTCGGCGAGGAGGGCGCGGCGCCGCGCGCCGGTCTTCGCGTCGGCGACGTACAGGCAGTCCGGGCCGCTGCCGACGTAGCCGGCGCCGTCGCGCAGCTCGAGCGGCGCCGTCTCGCCGCCGCGCGGCCGCAGCGTCCATGAGCGCGGGGCGCTGGCGAGGGCGTCGTCGACGAGCCCGGCGGGCAGCCGGATCCGGCGTCCGTCGGCGGCGGCCCCGGCGGCGGCGCAGAGCTCGCGGGCGCGCTCGTCCTTCATCTCGACGCCCGTGCGCGCGAGCAGCGCCAGCGACGCCCGGTGCACGCGGCTGCAGGCGTCGTCGTCCCAGACCCTGAGTGTGGCTCGGTTCACGATGATCCCCTTGGCAAGTCGTCCTCCAGCGGTGGCCGGGCGGTGAGTGGCCGCCGGGTCCGCGCGCTGCGCGCGGCCCTCCGGCGGCCGGCCCTGCGTTGGCGTCAGCAGGGTCCGTGAGTCGCGCCCGTGGCGAGGATCACGCGGACTCGCGGCTGAGCCACTGCTCCTTGAGGATCGCCATGTAGTAGGCGTTCCAGTACTTGCCGCCGGCGCGGCGCGCCTCGACGAGGTGACCCTCCGTCTTGAAGCCGAGGCCTTTGTACATGCTGAGGGCGGCAACATGGAACTCGAGCACGTAGAGGTCCACGCGATGCAGCGACATCTCGCCGAAGGCAATGTCGAGCAGGCGGCTGACGATCTGCGCCCCGATGCCCTTGCCGCGCGCCGACGGCTCGCCGACGAGGAGCCTCGAGATCGACGCCGATCGGTTCTTGCGATCGATGCGGCTGAGCTCGGCATGCCCCACGACTTCACCGGAGGCGTCGTCGACGGCGGCGAAGACGCGCCTTGTCGCCTCCGCGCCCTCGGCCTCGGCCAGATGCGCCTCCAGCTGCGCACCGGTCAACGGGTACTCGAACGCCGTGCCGGCCCAGCGCACAAAGAACTCAGGCCCGCCCGAGTTGACCCAGTCGAGGAGACGAGCGATGTCATCTCGGTGGAACTCTCTCAGGGTGATGTCCATTGCGGCTGTGCCCTCCCGGACCTCGGGCAGTGCACCGTCAGGTGAGCCGCCCCGCGGTCCGCGTCGTCGTCTCAGGCTTCGCCTGATGCGTCGCGGGCCTTTCGACCAGCGCCGCTTCAGCCGAACGTGTCGATCTTGCAGGTGCCGCCCGGTCCCGCCAGGATCAGCAGGGCGTCGCCCACCTGGATGCGCACGTCCTTGCCAGGCATCACCAGTTCGGTCCCGCGCAGGAGCGCGACCGGGTGGCAGCCTTCCGGTACGCCGAGATCCTCGAAGCTCTTGCCGGCGAGCTTGCCGCCCTCCGTCGCGGTGAGCGCGCTGAGCGTCACCTCGCCCTCGCGCAGGTCGAGCAGGCGGACGAGGTCGGTGAGGGTCGCCTCCTCCTCGATGATGCGCGTGACGATCTGCGCCGCGTCGATGGCGACGTCCACACCCCAGCTGCGGTTGTACAGCCAGCGGTTGCGCGGGTTGCGCACCGTGCCGATGACCCGCTTCACCTTGAACTCGTTCTTGGCGAGGAGGCAGCCGACGAGATTGTCCTCGTCGTCCCCGGTCGCCGCGACGAAGACGTCGGCGCGGTCGACGCCAGCCTCGAGCAGGATGCCTGGTTCGTCGATGTCGCCCAGCAGCACGGTGACTTCCTTCCAGCCGGCGAACGCCTCGACCATATCCTGGAAGCGCGCCGGGTCCTTCTCGATCATCGTGACGTCGTGCCTCTCGCTGACGTACTTGGTGACGCGCCTGCCCAGCGTCCCGCCTCCTCCTACGACGACCTTCATGCCTTCCACCCCATCATCTTCTGGAACTTCTCGACGGCGCCCTGGTGCACGAGCACATAGACCTGATCGTCCTCCTCGAACTCCGTCCCGGAGACCGGCAGCATTGCCCTGCCCATTCTGACGATGAGCCCGACCCTTATCTCGCCGAGGATGCGCAGGTCGTTGACCGGCTTGCCGATGAGATGCTTCGGGACGAAGGCGGCGATCATTTCCACCTCGCCGTTACCGAAGCTCTCCTCGCGTTCGACGTTGCCGCTCACGAGGAACTCGATGATGCGGCCGGCGCTCCATGCCGTGGGTGCGAAGGTCTGGATGCCGTAGTGCCGGTAGATCTCCGCGCGCTGCGGGTCGTAGATGCGGCTCACCACGTCCGGGACGCGGTAGACCTCCTTGGCGATCCTCGCGCTCACGGCGTTGGTGTTGTCGCCCGACGTCGAGCACACCAGCGCGTCGGCCTCGGCGATGCCGGCCTCTTCGAGGACGTCACGGTCGAACGCGTACCCCTTGATCGTCCGGCCGCTGAACCCGTGGGGCAGCAGCCGGAACGCCTGCGGGTCCTTGTCGATCACGACCACTTCATGACCCTGCCGGGCCAGGCTGGCCGCCGTGTAGGCTCCGACGCGGCCGCAGCCGACGATGATCACCTTCATCAGGCTGTCTCCCTCCCGGTTGAAGTGGTTGTCGCCGCGAGGCTGCGGGCGTCTCTGCGGCGCATGACCCATTTTCTCGCTTCCTCCGCGAAGAACAAAGTCACGGCGGCGACGACGAGAAAGCCCCAGTCAGCCAGCGTGAGCGGCGCGGTCTTGAAGATGCTCTGCATGAAGGGCACGTAGGAGATGGCCGCCATGATCCCGATGCCGATGAACTCGCTGAGGACCAGGAACCGGTTGGTGAAGATTCCCACTTTGAAGAGCGACTCGCGCTCTGTCCGACACGCGAAGCCGTTGGCCACCTGACCGGCTACGACGGCCGCCTGGGTCATCGTGATCGCCTCGCGGTAGATCGCGTAGTGGGGATTGGACGGGTCCATCCAGCTTGCATCTCCCCAGGTCCAGCCGTGAGAGAGGAGGACGTAGAGGAAGCCGGAGATGGCGAAGAACGACTCGATGAGCCCGATGAACACGACACGCCTGATCGTGGCGGGGCTGAGCAGACGCTCCTTGCGGGAGCGCGGCGGCTGTGCCATGACGCCTGGCTCCGGTGGCTCCGTGCCCAGGGCGAGCCCGGGAAGCACGTCGGAGCCGAGGTCGATCGAAAGTACCTGCAGGGCGCCGAGAGGAACGAGATGTACGCCCGCCGCGGCACAGAAGATGAAGGGGAACAGCTGCGCCATGTTGTGGGAGAAGATGTAGGTCACCATCTTGCGCACGTTGGCGTAGACGCCGCGGCCCTGCTCGACCGCCTTGATGATGCTGGCGAAGCTGTCGTCGAGCAGGATCATCGTCGCCGCCTCGCGGGCGACATCGGTGCCCGAGAGGCCCATCGCGACGCCTATGTCGGCCTTCTTGAGGGCCGGGGCATCGTTGACGCCGTCTCCCGTGACGGCGACGATCATGTCGAGGCTCTTCAGCGCCGTCACGACCTCCATCTTGTGTTCCGGAGCCACCCTCGCGAAGATGACGTCCTGATCCTTCTGCAGCTCCGCCTTGAGGTCGTCCTCGGTCATGGCCTCGAGGTCGACGCCGGTGATGACGCGCACATACTTGTCGCCGCGGACTATACCGATGCGGCGCGCGATGGCCTCCGCCGTAAGCCCGTAGTCGCCGGTGACCATGATGATGCGGATGCCGGCGCCGAGCGCCTCCTCGACCGCCGCACTCACTTCCGGCCGCGGCGGGTCGATCATCCCGACCAGGCCGAGGAACGTCAGGTCGGTCTCGACCGTGTCCGCCGTGTAGTCGGTGAGCTCATGCGGCAGGCCACGCTCGCAGACGGCGAGCACGCGCAGCGCCTGGCGTGACATGGCGTCGTTCCGCGCCGTGATCTGCTCGCGGCGTTCGTCGGTCATGGGCACGATGCCGCCGTCAAGGCGCAGGTGTGTGCAGCGCCCGAGGGTCTCCGAGGGCGCGCCCTTGACGAAGGCGTGCTGGCCGTCGCCCTCGACATGCACGACGCTCATGCGCTTGCGCACACTCTCGAACGGCAGCTCGTAGATCTTGGGCCGTTCGATCAGCTCCGCCTGGAGGTCGAAACCGGCCTTCTGGGCGGCCACCAGGAGGCAGCCCTCGGTGGGATCGCCAATCACACGCCACCCTTCGTCGTCCCTGGGCGCGAGGACCTTGGCGTCGTTGCAGAACGTCATTGCGCGCAGGAGCGGCTCGAGCCGCTGGCGCGCCTCGTCCTTGGGCAGCGTCGTGTCGCCGACGACGAAGTCGCCGTCGGGCGCGTAGCCGGCACCGGTGACTTCGAATTCGTCGCCGTCGGCCCACACGGCCTTGAGGGTCATCTCTGCCTTGGTCAGCGTGCCCGTCTTGTCAGTCGCGATGACGTTGGTGGACCCGAGGGTCTCGACGCCGGCCAGGCCCTTGATGAGCGCCTTGGCCTTCGCCATCCGCTGGACGCCGACCGCCAGAGCTACCGAGAGCGTCGCCGGCATGCCCTCGGGCACAAGCGCCACCATGACACCGAGGGCGAACAGCAGTCCGTCGACCATGCCGAACTTGAAGACGAACAAGGCGATGAAGAACAGCAGGACGCCGCAGACCAGGGCGATGACGGAGACGGTTCGCGCCATCTTGTCGATCTCGCGCATCAGTGGCGACTTGTCCTCGGAGACACCTGCGGTCAAGGAGTAGATGCGGCCGAACTCTGTCTTGAGCCCGGTCGCGAACACGACCGCCCGGCCGGTCCCGGAGGCCACGCTCGTCCCCATGAACACCAGGTTCGGCATGTTGATGGTGGCCAGTTCCTCCTCGATGATCGGATCGGCGGTCTTGCGGACCGCGTCCGACTCACCGGTGAGGGCTATGTTGTTGGTCGAGAGTTCGTACTGTCGGACCAGACGAGCATCTGCACTGATGCTGTCGCCTTCCTCGAGCACGATGACGTCGCCGGGGACGAGCTCGGCGGCGGCGACGATGGTGACTTCTCCATCGCGAATGACCTTGGCGTTCGCTGGCACCAGCTTCTGCAGCGCCTCGGTGGCCTTCTCAGCGCGGTACTCCTGGAAGAAGCCGATGGTCGCGTTGAGGAGGACGACGCCCAGGATCGCGATCGTCACGTTGATGTTGTCTTGGCGGCTTGCGCCAGTGGACAGCATGGCGGCGATGAAGACGAGGAGGGCCGCCACCTCGAGCATGATCGCGAAGAGGCTGGTGAACTGGTCGAAGAACTTGTAGATGATCGGCCGGGTGACCTTGGTCGGCAAGTCGTTCTTGCCGTGCTTGGCCAACCGCGCGAACGCCTCGTCTTCGACCAGGCCCTGCGGCGAGGTGCCGAGGGCCTCGTAGACGTCGTCGTCGGGCAGCGTCCAGATGTCGGGAGTCGATGTCGTCATATCAGTCGAGCGCGCCCCTCTGGGGCGCGCTCACGACAGTGTAGACCGGTCTGCGCAGCCTAGTCGAGGACGGGCATCAAGACACCGTTAATCCGCCGCCCAGAACCATAAAGAATGCATAAAGACCCTGCGACCAGCCCAGCCGCCGCCAGCGGCGGCGCGGTGAGGGGCGCTTCAGTCGTCTGGCGGGACCGGCGGCGACTTGCTGGGGTCGGCGACCACGAGCACGTCCGCGTGGTCGATCTCCCGCATGATGTGCGCGATCCGCGACCCGCGCACGATCTCGTCGATGCGGGAGCGGCGCGACTGGCCGAGGACGATGAAGGTCGCCCGATGGTCACGCGCGAAGCGCAGGATCTCGTCGCCCACCGAATCTCCCTCGATCTCGACCGCCTCGCCTCCCAACTCCCGCGCGAGCTCGAAGAGCTGCTCAACCTGCTTGCGGCCGGACCCGCCGATCTGCGCGTGCGTGCGCACGTGCAGCACCCAGAATCGGCCCTGGAAGCGCTTTGCCAGGCGATGGCCCCTGCGGATGAGCTTGGCGGCCACCGGGCTCGGACGGACGCAGACGATGACCCGCTCCTCGGTAGCCCAGGGGTGCGGCGACTCTTCACCGGCGTTCATGCGCTCGAGGTACTCGTCGACCTCCTCCGCCGTCTTGCGGAGCGCGAGCTCGCGCAGAGCCATGAGGTTCTCCCGCTTGAAGAAGTTGGCGAGCGCGCCCGGGATCTTGTCGAGGTCGTACACGACGCCGCGCCGCAGCCGATTGAGGAGCGCGGAGGTCGTGAGGTCGACGAGGACGACTTCGTCCGCCTGGTCGAGGACGGCGTCCGGCATGGTCTCCTGGACGCGGACACCGGTGATGTCGTAGACGGTGTCGTTGAGGCTCTCGAAGTGCTGGACGTTGACCGTCGAGATGACGCTGATACCGGCCGCCTGGATCTCCTCCACGCTCTGCCAGCGCTTGGCGTGCCGCGTGCCGGGGACGTTGGTGTGCGCCAGCTCGTCGACGAGCACCCACTCGGGGTTCCGCGCGATGACGGCGGCGGTATCGAGCTCCTCGAACTCCTTGCCGCGGTACGTGAGACGCTTGAGCGGCACCCGTTCGAGACCCTCGACCAGCTCCGCGGTCTCCTCGCGGCCGTGGGTCTCGACGAAGCCGATGACCAGGTCCTCCCCGCGAGAGCAGCGCCGGTGCGCCTCGGCGAGCATGCTGAAGGTCTTGCCCACGCCGGGGGCGTAGCCGAGGAAGATCTTGAGGCGGCCGCGCTTACGCAGAGTCCGTAGCGAGTAGACCTCGTCGGCCGACTCCGCGGCGGACATCGTCAGCCTCCGCGTGCCGCGTCGAGTGCGAGGTTCAGCTCGAGCACGTTGACGCGCGGCTCACCGAGGAAACCGAGCGTGCGGCCGGTGGTGTGCGCGGCCACAAGCCGAAGGACGGTGACGAGGCTCAGGCCGCGCGCCGCGGCCACACGCGGAGCCTGCGCGCGTGCGTTTGCCACAGTGATCTCGGGGTCGAGCCCGCTGGCAGACGTTGTCACCATGTCGACGGGGATCGAGCCGGCCTTCAGAGAGGGATTCTGGGTGAGAAGCTTCGCCGTATCGGCCTTGATGCGGTCTATCAGCTTGGCGTTCGTCGGCCCGAGGTTCGAGAACGACGACGCCATGGCGTCGTACCCGTTTCCCGCAGCGGACGGTCGCGGCTGGAAGTACTTGGCCTGGGTGAATCCTTGGCCGATGATGCTCGAGCCCACGACCTGGCCGTTGACCTTGACGAGGCTGCCGTTCGCCGCGCCGGGGAAGACGACCTGCGCGACTCCGGTCATCGCCAGCGGGTAGATGAGCCCGAACAGGACGGCGGTGACGATCGTCATGCGAATTGCTGTTCCCAGATACTTCATCTTCAGCTCTCGATCCTAGGCAGTCAGGTGGAGTGCCACCAGGAGCATGTCGATGATCTTGATGCCGATGAACGGCGCGACGACGCCGCCGAGGCCGTAGACGAGCAGGTTGTAACGCAGCAACGCCGCGGCGCCGATGGGCCTGAACTTCACGCCGCGGAGCGCCAGCGGGATCAGCAGGACGATGATGATGGCGTTGAAGATCACGGCGGAGAGCACGGCGCTGTTGGGCGAGTGCAGGCGCATCACGTTGAGCGCCGCAAGTGACGGAAACGAGACCATGAACATCGCCGGGATGATGGCGAAGTACTTGGCCACGTCGTTGGCGATGCTGAAGGTCGTGAGGGCGCCGCGCGTGATGAGCAACTGCTTGCCGATCTCCACGATCTCGATGAGCTTGGTGGGGTTTGAGTCGAGGTCGACCATATTGCCGGCTTCCTTCGCGGCGCTCGTGCCGGTGTTCATGGCGACGCCCACGTCGGCCTGTGCCAAGGCGGGGGCGTCGTTGGTGCCGTCGCCGGTCATGGCCACCAGTTTGCCCTGCTGCTGCTCGCGCTTGATGAGCTCCATCTTGGCCTCGGGGGTGGCCTCGGCGAGGAAATCGTCGACGCCGGCTTCCTTGGCGATGACCGCCGCCGTGAGCGGGTTGTCGCCGGTGATCATCACTGTGCGGATGCCCATGGCGCGCATCTGATCGAAGCGCTCGCGGATGCCGCCCTTGACGATGTCCTTGAGGTGGATGACGCCGAGCGCCCTGTCGTTGCGCGCCACGGCGAGCGGGGTGCCCCCCTGCTTCGAGACGTCGCTCATGGTCATCTCGAGCTGCGGCGGCACTTCGCCCCCCTGCTGGCGGATCCACGAGATGATCGCTTCGCCGGCGCCCTTGCGCACGGATTGGCCGTCAAGGTCGATGCCGCTCATGCGCGTCTGTGCACTGAACTCGATGAAGGTCGCCTTCTCGGGATCGATGTGGCGACCGCGGATGCCGAACTCCTTGGCCAGCACCACGATCGACCGGCCTTCCGGCGTCTCGTCGGCGAGCGAGGCGAGCTGCGCCGCGTCGGCCAGCTCCTGCTCTGTGGTGCCGGGCATCGGCAGGAACTCGGCGGCCTGACGGTTGCCGAGCGTGATGGTGCCGGTCTTGTCGAGCAACAGGGTGTCGACGTCTCCGGCAGCCTCCACGGCGCGGCCGGACATGGCGAGCACGTTGTGGCGCACGAGGCGGTCCATACCCGCGATACCGATCGCCGACAGCAGCCCGCCGATGGTGGTCGGGATCAGACAGACGAGGAGCGCGATGAGCACGGTCACCGTCACCGGCGCCTTGCTGTAGATCGCGAACGGCTCCAAGGTCATGATGACGATGACGAAGATCAGCGTGAGACCCGCCAGAAGGATCGTGAGGGCGATCTCGTTGGGGGTCTTCTGGCGCTCGGCACCCTCGACGAGGGCGATCATCCGGTCGAGGAAGGTCTCGCCGGGCTCAGACGTGATCAGGATCTTGACCTGGTCGGAGAGCACCATGGTGCCGCCGGTCACGGCGCTGCGGTCGCCGCCGCTCTCTCGGATCACGGGTGCCGACTCGCCGGTGATCGCCGACTCGTCCACCGAGGCGATGCCCTCGATGACGTCGCCGTCGCCGGGGATCATCTCGCCGGCTGAGACCATCACGACATCGCCCTTCCTGAGCGTGCCGGCGGCCACATGCGTGATGCCGTCCGGCGTCACGAGATTGGCGAGCGTCTCGGTCCGCGTCTTGCGGAGCGTCGCCGCCTGCGCCTTGCCGCGTCCCTCAGCGAGCGCCGTAGCGAAGTTGGCGAACAGCACTGTAAACCACAGCCAGCCCGCTACGGCGCCGATGAAGGCGGTGTCGCTGCCTCCACGGGTCAGGCCCAGCGCGAAGTAGACGGTGGTGATGACGCTGCCGACCTCGACGACGAACATCACAGGGTTGCGGGCCATCTCACGCGGATCGAGCTTGATGAACGAGTTGCCCACCGCCGGCCAAATCAGGCCGCGCATCGAGGCTGCCTTGCGCGTGTGTTCGAGTGCCTGTTCGCTCATCCCGCGTTCATCCTCAGAAGAGCTTGCCGGCGTACATCAGGTAGTGCTCCACGATCGGCCCGAGCGCCAGCGCCGGGAAGTAGGTGAGAGCGCCGACGATCAGGATGACGCCCACGAGGAGCACGACGAAGATGACCCCGGTGGTCGGGAAGGTGCCGCTCGATGCCGGCACTGACTTCTTCACCCCGAGCGAGCTGGCCAGCGCAAGGCACGGGATGATGAAGAAGAAGCGGCCCCACATCATGCACAAGCCGCCGATCGTTGCCCAGAAGGTGCCGCTGGCGGTGAGACCGGCGAAAGCGCTGCCGTTGTTGCCTGTCTGCGAGATCGTGCCGTAAAGGATCTCCGAGAGGCCGTGAGGACCGGGGTTGAGGACCGCGTTGTACCCCGCCGGCAACACACTTGCCAAGGCCGCGAACCCGAGGGCCGTGACGCAGAAGTAGAGCACCGCGAGCACGGCTAGCTTCATCTCGCGGCCCTCGATCTTCTTGCCCAGGTACTCGGGCGTGCGGCCGACCATCAGTCCGGCGATGAACACCGCCAGGATGGCGTTGACCAGCAATCCCATGATGCCGACACCGACGCCTCCGAACACCACCTCGCCCAGGGCGATGTTGAGCATCGCCATGCCGCCTGCCAGCGGCGTGAGGCTGTCGTGGGCAGCGTTGACGGCGCCGCACGACGTGTCGGTCGTGACGGTCGCCCACAGCACCGAGGCGCTGATGCCGAACCGGGTCTCCTTGCCCTCCATGTTGCCGCCGGCCTGCGTCGCGGTCGCGGCCTGCGTCACCCCGAGCTTGGTGAAGTTGGGGTTGCCCTTCTGCTCGCTCACATACATCACGGACACGCTCATCACGAGCAGGACCATCGCCGCCGCGAACAGCGCCCAGCCCTGCCTCTGGTTCCCCGCGAACCGCCCGAAGGTGTACGTCAGGCTCACCGGGATGGCGAGCAGGGCGAGCATCTCGAGCAGGTTGGTGAAGGGCGTGGGGTTCTCGTAGGGGTGCGCCGAGTTGGCATTGTAGGAGCCGCCGCCGTTGGTCCCGAGCTCCTTGATGCTCTCCTGCGAGGCGAACGGGCCTTGGGCGATCGTCTGGGTGATACCCTCCACCGTCACGGCCTTGGTTGGAGCGTTGAGGTTCTGGACCACGCCTTGCGAGACGAGCACGAGACCCAACACGACTGCCAGGGGCAAAAGGATGTACAAGAGGCTGCGCGTGAAGTCGACCCAGAAGTTGCCGAGCTCGCGGCTCGACTTGCGCGTGAGGCCGCGGATGAAGGCGACTGCCACGGCCATGCCCAAGGCCGCCGAGACGAAGTTCTCACGCGCCAGCGCCAGCATCTGGGTGAGGTAGCTGACCGCGGTCTCGGGGACGTACACCTGCCAGTTGGTGTTGGTCGCGAAGCTGACGGCGGTGTTGAAGGCGTCGGCCGGACCCATGCTGGGCACGTGTGCCGGGTTGAGCGGGAGATGGCCCTGGAGTCTCAGGATCGCGTAGATGAAGAACAGGACGACGAAGTTGAACACCAGCATCGAGACGGCGTAACCGACGACGCCCATTTCGCGCTTCTCATCGATGCCGCACAGACGATAGGTGAGGCGCTCGACCGGGCGCAGCACCGGGTGGAGGAACGTGCGCTCGCCCTTGTACACAGCCGCCATATAGGCGCCGAGCGGCTTCGCGATGAGCGCCAGCAGAACGACGTAGACGACGATCTGGAGAATGCCCCAGCCCACGGGCGCTACGCCTTCACCATCAGAACTTCTCCGGCTTGATGAGGGCGTAGAAGAGGTAGATCAGCAAAGCGAGCGCGATGATGCCGTTGATCAGGTAGCCCCAGTTCATGGCTCGCCTAGAGGCGCGGCGCGATGCGCGCGTAGGCAACGGCCAGCACAAAGAACGCCAAGGCAATCAGGATGTATGCAACGTCCGCCACATGTCCCCCCACGTACTCCCGCTCCCCATGCGCCACCACCGCGCGTCTCCACAGAATACCCGTACTATCGCCTGTGCGGTGCCGGAGCCGTTTGTTCCGGGCCGGTCCTCCGAGCAGCGCATCCCGCAGCAAGAGGGCCGCGAGAACGGCCCGCGCGCTTCCGGGGTTCCGGGCCGGTCCTCCGAGCAGCGCATCCCGCAGCAAGAGGGCCGCGAGAACGGCCCGCGCGCTTCCGGCGGCTAGCGATGCACGAGCGCGTGCTGCGCGGATGAGCGGCGCTCGGCGGCCTGTGCGGTCTGCAGACGGGGCCCCGACCCGCTCGCGGGCGCCGACATGCGCTGAGCGCGATACTGCAGGACGAAACCGACCAGGACCAGGAGGAGGCAGGTAGTCGCGACGATCGTTGCGATGATCATGGCGGCCTCGACGACGATCTCTCCGAACAACAGCATGACGCGCCTCCAGTGAGTGCCGCTACGCAGGCGAACGCCCGCACTTGCTGTCTGAAGGCTACCCGGGGTGGTCTTAAGGACGGGTGAAATCGGCAGGCGTCTGTCTAAAGAGTCCGCAAAGGACTCGGACGCCCGTCATCTCAGGCTCGAGATCACTCTCCGTCCGGCTCGGCGGCGGCGAAGCGGAAGCCCACGCCCGGCTCGGTGATGATGAAGCGCGGGCCGCCGGGTTGGGGCTCGATCTTCTTGCGCAGGTTGCTGACGTGCACGCGTAGCGTCTGTGCGTCCTCGACCCATTCAGGGCCCCACACCTGCTCGAGGATCATGCGCTGCGTCACGACGAGGCCGGCGTTGCGCGCGAGAAAGGCGAGAATGTCGAACTCGGTCGGCGTCAGCGCGATGTCCTCGCCCGCTCGGCGTACGCGGCGGCGGGCTATGTCGATCTCGAGGTCGCCGGACGTGACGACCGGCGGCGGCGACGTGAGCGCCGCCGCCCGCCGCAGCAGCGCCCGGATGCGGGCGAGCAGCTCGCCGGCGGAGAACGGCTTGGTGAGGTAGTCGTCCGCGCCCTCATCCAGCGCCGTGATCTTGTCCGCCTCGTTGGAGCGCACAGACAGGATGAGGATCGGCGCGGTCATCCACGTGCGGAGCTCGCGGCAGACCTCGACGCCGGAGCGGTCGGGGAGCATGAGGTCGAGCACGACGAGGTCCGGCGGCGAGTCGATGGCCTTGATGAGCGCCTCGCTGCCGGTCGCGGCCATGTCCAGGGTGTAGCCGCGCGTGGAGAGGATGGACCTGAGCGCGCGGCGGATCTGCTCCTCGTCGTCGACGACGAGGATGTGCGTGGGTCGTTCCGGCACCGTCATGCGCTGTCCCCCTGCTCAGGCCGCGCCGGCTCGCCGGTCGCGGTCATGGTGATCACGAACCGTGCTCCGTGCGGCACGACGTCGACGACGCCGATCGTGCCGCCGTGACTGCGCACGATCTCCCGGGCGATCGCCAGGCCCAGGCCGGTGCCTGAGGGCGCCTTCTGCCCGGAGCGCCGGCCGCGGAAGAACTTTTCGAACACCGCTTCGTGTTCGTCGGCCGGGATGCCCTGTCCTTGGTCCTCGACCCACAGACGCACGCCCTCGTTCCAGCCGCGCGCGCCGACGGTCACTGGGCCGTCCGCATAGAGCATCGCATTCTCCAGGAGGGCCTGGATGACACGGGCGAACTGAACGAAGTCGACGTCGACGACGAGGTCCTCGTCGGGCAGCTCCACGCGCACGCGTTCGCGCAGGTGCGCCGGCAGGGTGTCGATGCCGGCGGCGACGAGCTCACCGAGTCCGTAGAGCTCCCGTCTGGGCTCCCAGGCGTGGGCCTCGAGGCGCGACAGCTCGAGCAGCGCGCCGATGCTGTTGTTGAGGCGCGCCACATCGCCGACGATGGCGCGCAGTTCGTCGCGCACGCTCTCCTCGTCCCAGTCGACGTCGCTCTCGAGCAGGTTGCTCACCGTCGCGGTGAGTGCGGCGAGCGGCGTCTTCAGCTCGTGGGAGACGGACGAGAGCAGGCTGGACTTCAGATGGTCGGCCTCTCTCTCCGCGGCGGCCGCGGTGGCGGCGCGCTGCAGCCGCTCGCGCTCCAGGAAGGCGCCCACCATATTGCCGAGCGACGTCACCAGGCGGGCGTCGCCGTCGGAGTAGGGACGCCCGCCCGGTCGCGCCTGCACGGTGAGGACGCCCGAGACGCCGGAAGGGCTGCGCACGGGCACGTACAGGCCACCGTCGCCTGCCTCGAGCCGCCCGCCCGCCTCGGAGTTCGCGTGGTAAGCGCCGAAGGCGTGTTCCTTGGTGGACGGCTCGACCTCCGTTCCGGCGGGCGCCACCCGGTAGTCGGCCAGCGCCCCGTCCTGCTCGAGGAAGAGCGCCGCCGATCGCGCGTCGAGGACGGCGACGATCTCTCCGAGGCAGCTCTCGGCCATCTGTCCCGTGGACGTCTGGGAGACCACCGCCGCGCTGAGCCGGTTGAGCGCGGCCGTCTCCTGCTCTCGGGCGCGCGCGTGGGCCTCGCGATCGCGCATGCGGCCGGCGAGCGCGCCGACGAGCACGCCCACAACGAGGAACGCCACGAGCGACAGCCAGTCCTTGGGGTCGCGGATCTCCAGCGTGTGGTACGGCGGGAGGAAGAAGAAGTTCCAGGCGAAGAAGGCGAGGACGGCGGCGAGGACCGCCGGTCCGGGGCCGGCGGCGCTCGCGACGAGCAGGATGACGAGCAGATAGAGCAGCGCCCACTGGCCCTTGGCGAACTCGCCGCGACCAGGCAGGAACAGCGCGGTACTCAGAGCGATCGCCCCAAGGGCGAGAAGATACCCGTGACGCGAGAGTGCCTGCGTGATGCGAGCGATGGTGTCATCCTTGCCGAGGCGGGGCTGAGCCGATTGTACTGCCGCGCCGCTGGTTTGAGTCGAGCCCCCGCGGTCGCACCCCGCCTCGCGGTTTGCGTGGCGTCCCCGCAGGGCTGACGATAGGTGGGGATGCTCAGATTCTGCGACAAGTGGTGGATGACGGCCGGACGCGGCGCCGTGGCGGTGCTCTTCGGGCTCGCGGTCTTGTTCCTGCCGGGCCTCGACCACCGCTCGCTCGCCGTCGCTGTGGGGCTCTTCGCCTTCGTCGACGGGCTCATGCTGGCCGCCCTCGCCGTGGTCGCCCGCGACACTCTGGACCAGTGGTGGCTCGTGCTGCTGGAGAGCGGCGTCAGCTTCGCTGTGGCCGCGGTGTCCCTGGCGTGGATGACCGACGACACCTTCAGCCTGCTGGCGCTCCTCGCCGTGTGGGCGGTCGTCACCGGGGTGCTCGAGGTGGAGGCCGGCGTGCGCCTGCGGCGGCTGGCCGCCGGCGAGCCGTCCCTGCTCGTCGCCGGCGGCCTCTCGCTCGTGCTCGGCGTCGCGCTCGTGGCGCTCTCCGAGGCCGAGGTCATGCGTCTCACGGCGACGATCGGCTGGTTCGTCCTCGCCTACGGCGGGGCCCTTGGCATCGTCGCCTTCCGCCTGCGGCGCCTCGCGGCGGCCGAGCGCACCTCGCGCCGCTGACCGCGCGCGGCCCCGCGCCGCCAGACTCACGCATCAGCGCACCCGCGCCTCCCCCGAGCAGAGCCCGTAGGCGACCACCGACCCGCCGGCGTCGTCCACGACCGGGACATCGACGTCGAGTGAGAGGCCGGGGAGGGCCCATTCATCGCGCACGTCATCGGCCGTGGCCTCCGACCCGCCGTAGCGGTCGACGTCGACAGACCGCTTGAGTGCCGTGACCGCCTCGGCGTCGACGAGCGACGGCCTGCGGAGCGCGTAGCCGGGCGGGGGAGAAAGATGTCGGGGTAGAGGATCCGTGACCGCAGGGGGACGCCCGATTTGTATCTCCCGCGGCGAACCCGGGACGCCGTCCACGCGTCTCCGCGTGCAGACGACGGCGCCGCCCTCGGCGCCGGGGAGGTGCGCTCATGAGACACGCGAGCGGAGCGCTGGCGGCCTTGGCCGTCCTCACGGTGCTGGGGGCAGCCGTCGTCGGCGGCTGCGGGGGCGCGACGGCAGCTCAGCCGGCTTCGCCGTCGCCCTCCGCCTCGCCGCCCTCAGCGTCTCCCACCGCGCCCCCGTCGACTCCGGCCGACATCACCGGCGCAGTCAGTGACTTCGCCATCAGCACCGGCGACGACGCGCTGCCGGTGCTGCTCGTGGTCGCCGACCCCGGATCCACGAGCCCGGTCGACCGCGCGTCGGTGCGATTGACCAAAGATACGGCCGTGTGGACGGCCCAAGGCGTGCGCGGCACGGCAGCGGACCTCGCCCGTGGCGAAAGGGTCGCCGTGTGGTTCACGGGCCCGGTCGCCGAATCGTATCCGGTGCAGGCCACGGCCGGGGTCGTGCGGATCCAGCCGTCGGACTGAAGCGGGTGCTCCGGGGCGAGGCGTCGACCTCCCGGCTCAGCCGGTGTGCATGAAGTTGATCACGTCGCCGTCCTGGACGACGTACTCCTTGCCCTCGGTGCGGAGCAGCGCCTTCTCACGCGCGGCGTGGAACGACTTGAGCTCGATGAGGTCGTCGATATTGACCACCTGGGCACGCACGAACCCATGCTCGATGTCGCTGTGGATGCGGCCCGCGGCCTGCTTGGCGGTCCAGCCGCGGGGCAGCTGCCAGGCGCGCGACTCGCTGCTGCGGAAGTCGCCGGTGAAGAAGGTGATGTAGCCCAGTACCTCGTAGGCGGCGCGCAAGACGACGTCGAGCGTGCCGGCCTCGTCGGCGCCGAGCTCGGCGCGGAACTCGGCCGCCTCGTCGGGCTCGAGGTCGGCGAGCTCGGCCTCGAGGCGCGCGGCGACGGCGACCACCTGGTCGCCCCGGTCGCGCGCCCACTCCACGAAGTCCGAGTGCTCGTCGAGCGCGCCGGCGGCCGACTGGTCGTCGTCGGTGTTCAGCACGAACAGCACGGGCCGGTCGCTCACGAGCGCGAGCTCGCGGAAGAGCGGCGCGTCGTCGGCGGAGCGCTCGATGCGCTTCGCCAGCGTGCCGTCCATGAGCGCCGCGTGCAGCGCCTCGAGTATCTCGAGCTCGTGCTTCGCCGCCTTGTCGCCGCTGCGCGCCGCCTTGCGCGTCTTGTCCAGGCGGCGCTCCACCAGCTCGGCGTCGCTGAGCACGAGCTCGGTCTCCACGAGATCCACGTCCGCGCGCGGGTCCAGAGTCTCGCTCACGTGTGCGACCTCGGGGTTCGCGAAGACGCGGACCACGTGTGCCACCGCGTCGACCCCGCGGATGTCGGCGAGGAACCGGTTGCCGAGCCCCTCGCCGCGGCTGGCGCCCTCGGCGAGCCCGGCGATGTCGACGACGTCGATGGTCGCGTTGACCTTCTTCGGCGTCTCGAGCACCTCGTCGAGGCGGTCGAGCCTCGGGTCCGGCACGGCCACCACGCCGAGGTTGGACTCCGCCGACGTGAATGCGTACGCGGTGGCGGCGGCCTGCGCATGGGTGAGCGCGTTGAACAGGGTGGTCTTGCCGACGTTGGGCAGACCGACGATGCCGAGCTTCACGGGCGCCTTCCCAGTTTGCTGGTGAGCAGGGTCTCCAGGAGGATGGACATCTGACCCATCTGCTCGCGGACCCTCCCCGGATACTTCTTGTCCACGTAGGCGACGGTGTCGCGCGGAGTATGCCAGATGGGCGGCCCGGAGGCGGTCTCGGCCACGTGCCGCCCCTTGCTCGCCTGCCACGAGACGGCGCTGAAGATCGCCGTGGCGATGTCGGCGTCGGCGAAGGGGACGTCGTCGGCCGGCGCCGCGACCGTGCCGGCCGGCCGGCCCGGAGCCTCCGGGCTCGTCACCAGCGGGATGCCGAGCGAGTCGGCGGCGCTGAGCGCGTCGTCGCGCAGCCATGTCGGACCGCCGAAGCGGCTGGCGACGGAGAGCTCGTCGCCGCCTGCCGGCGCGTCCAGGTCGATCATGCCGATGGTGGCGCGCCGCTCGACGCCGCTCATGCCGCGCATGAAGTACTCGGCGCCGAGCGAGCCGTTCTCCTCGGCGCCGAACGCGACGAAGACGATGGTGTACGGTGTCGGCACGTGCTTGATGCGCGCGGCGACCTCGAGCAGCAGGCCGACGCCGGTCGCGTTGTCGAGGTAGCCCTCGCCGACAGCCACCGAGTCGTAGTGGGCGCCGACGATGAGCTGCTTGGCGGAGTCACCTTCTTTGACGGCGACGACGTTCGCCGAGTGGATGCGTTTGCCCCCTGCGGTCGCGATGAACTCGTCGGTCCGCGGGAAGTAGCCGTACTGCTCGAACGCGCCGGTGATGAACTCGCGCGCGTGGATCTCGCCCCAGCTGTCGGCGGGGCGCTTGCCGACGCTGCGCGCCAGGACCTTGGCCGTGGCGTAAGCGACGCCGCCGTGAGAGGAGGAGGACACGGCGGCGGACGGCCGCCCCACCTTGGCGGTCGTTCCGGAGCAGCCGTTGAAGGCGCCGCCGGCCGCGAGGCCGATGACGAGGACCAGAGCGGCGGCCGTGGCTACGGCGAGCCGGCCGCCGCGGGTGCTCAGGGCGTGCACGTCACACCGGCGCCGGGACGAGGAGCACCCAGACGGCGCCGAGCACCAGCCCGTAGGCAAGGCCGCCGAGCACGTCGCCGAGATAGTGCACGCCGAGGTACACGCGGCTGAAGCACAGCACCAGGATCAGGGCGATGAGCACGGGGATCCACTGCGGGTAGAGCGTGCCGAGCGTGAAGGTCCCGACCACGGCCATGCTGGCGTGGGACGACGGGAACGACTTGCTGAACGGCAGCGGGATCTGCTCCGGCTGGGTGGGGTCGGCGACCGGCGGCCGGGCGCGGCCGACGAAGTGCTTGATGACGAAGCCGGTCGCCTCCACCAGCGTGACCGGCACGGCGACGAACAGGGCCTTCCCCAGCGGCTGCGCCGCGCCGGAGAGCCACGGCAGCAGGCTGAGCGCGTACCAGAGGATGCCGTAGTTGGCCGACAGCGAGAGGCCGCCGAGCGGCCAGACGAGCCAGCGCGGGTGCGGCCAGCCGGTCGCGGCCCGGCGCGACAGAGCGCGGTCGAGGCTGTCGAGGCGGCCGGGAGGGGGCGGCGGCGCGGCGTCTGTGGAGCCGTGGTCGGAGGGCATGAGAATCGGCGTCTAGTATACTAGCCACCTCTTCCCGCCCACCCGCTCTCAGGAACGTCTCCCATGCGCACAACGGTCATCGTCACCGCCCTCGGCCCCGACAGTCACGGCCTGCTCGCCCAGGTCGCCACGACCATCGCCGAGCAGAACGCCAACGTCGACGACGTGAGTCAAACGGTCGCCAACGGCATGTTCACGATGATCATGTTCGTCTCGTTCGACCAGGGTGAGACGACCATCGCCGACCTCAAGGAAGCCCTGGAGGCGACGGGACAGCGCATCGGGCTGCAGATCAGCGTGCAGCACGAGAACATCTTCAAGTTCATGCACCGCGTCTAGCGAGCGGCAGCCGTGGTCTTCATCACCGCCGAGGAGATCCTCGAGACCGTGAGCATGATCCGGTCCGAGAACCTCGACGTCCGGGCCGTCACCATGGGCATCTCACTCGCCGACTGCGCCGCAGGCGACACGCGTCGCACGGCGGAGCGCATCCACGCCAAGATCGTTCGCCGCGCCGGCCGGCTGGTCGAGGTCGCCGCGGAGCTTCAGGAGAAGTACGGCGTGCCGATCGTGAACCGGCGCGTCTCGGTGACGCCGATCGCCGACGTCGTCGGCAGCGACGACCCCGAGGCCTACCTCGAGGTGGCGCACGCGCTCGACGCGGCCGCCGACGAGGTCGGGATCGACTTCCTCGGCGGCTTCAGCGCGCTCGTGCAGAAGGGCTTCACGCGCAGCGACACCGCCCTCATCGAGGCGATCCCCGACGCCATCGGCAGCACCCGGCGCGTGTGCTCCTCGGTCAACGTCGCCTCCACGCGCGCCGGCATCAACATGGACGCGGTGCTGCGCATGGCCGACGTGCTCCTGGCCGTGAGCAAACGCACCGCGGAACACGACTCCATCGGCTGCGCCAAGATCGTGGTCTTCTGCAACGCGCCGGAGGACAACCCCTTCATGGCCGGCGCGATGCACGGCAGCGGCGAGGCCGAGTGCAGCATCAACGTCGCCATCTCCGGACCCGGCGTGGTGCGCAACGTCGTCGCCGCCAACCCGGACGCCTCGTTCATCGAGCTCGCCGACCTCATCAAGCGCACGACCTTCAAGATCACCCGCGTCGGCGAGCTGATCGCCCAGGAGGCCTCAGAGATGCTCGGCGCCGAGCTCGGCATCATCGACCTCTCGCTGGCGCCGACGCCCGCCGTCGGTGACTCCATCGCCGAGATCCTCGAGTGCATGGGGCTGGAGGCGGTCGGCGCCCCCGGCACGACCGCCGCGCTCGCGATGCTCAACGACGCCGTCAAGAAGGGCGGCACCATGGCGACGTCGTCCACCGGCGGCCTCTCCGGGGCCTTCATCCCGGTGAGCGAGGACAAGGCCATGGCAAGGGCCGCCGCCGACGGTCACCTGCCGATCGAGAAGCTCGAGGCGATGACGGCCGTCTGCTCGCTCGGGCTCGACATGATCGTGGTCCCCGGCGACATCCCGCGCGACGCGCTGGCCGGCACCATCGCCGACGTCATGGCGATCGGCATGATCAACTCCAAGACCACCGGCGCCCGGCTCATCCCGGCGGCGGGCAAGAAGGTCGGGGAGTGGGCCACGCTCGGCGGGCTGTTCGGCGAAGGACCGGTCATGAAGGTCAGCACCGCCGGCAACAGCGCGTTCGTGCGCAGGGGCGGGCGCATACCTGCGCCTCTCCAGGGGCTCACCAACTAGTGGCGCGTCTCAGCGGGACGGCGTCACTCAGTCCCTGCGCGGATCTCCTCCATCATCGTGCGGATCCGCTGCGCCGCTTCGTCCATCCCGAGCGCCCGCGAGACCTTCTCGGCCTCCGTGAGCTGCAACACGGCGTCGATGGACTGACCCTGGCGGCGGAACTCGGACGCCTGGTCGATCTCGAACGTGACCAGCTCGGTGAGCATCCGGCGCACCTCGGGGTCGTCGAGGTCGACCATCTTGCCGCTCGTGGTGACGATGATGTCCGAGAGCGGCACCAGGCGACCGCCTGAGCCGGACTCCTGTGCCACCACTTCGCCGGCGGCGGGCCCGCCCTCAGCGGGCCGCGCGGGCTCCGTGGCGGCCACCTGGTCGCCGCTCTCCCCCTCAGGGGCTGGGGGTGCGTCATTTGCGGGGAGCGCCGCCGTCTCGTCCGGCCGCAGCTCACCCGTGATCTCCGCATCGTCCTCGTCGCGCAGGGGTGGTCCTGACGACTCGTCGCGCAGGCCGGTCGTCTGCACGCTGAGGTCCGGGCCCCAGTCGAGGCCGAGGCCTCCAGGCTGGGGGGCGCGCTGCGGGACCTGCTCCGCGGCCACGGCGGCCTCACGCTCGGCGGCGGACGCTCGCTCCAGCGCCGGGTCGATCGTGATGTCCTCGACGGGCTGTTCCGCCTTGCCGAGCACGGAGAACGTGTCCTGCGGGGCGTCGTCGAGGAAGGAGCCGCCGGTCGGACGCGCGTCGTCCTCCGGCGCGTCGCCACGGTGACGCGTGACGATGAGTGCGACGATGAGAAGAAGCACCGCGAGGGATGCGACAGCGATCCCGATGATCTGGACGGTCGTCATGGAGCGGAGGTCCCCGGTCGTTCGAGCCTGGTCGACTACCTCTTCGCGTTCGCCTCCATCTTTCCCTGCCCGGCGTAGAATGGCCGGGTGCTTGCTCCCGACGTCATCGCGGCCACCCTGGCAGAGCTGGGCGAGCCCGCCTATCGCGCCCGTCAGGTGTACGAGGCCCTGACGCGCGGGCTCGTCACCGACTTCGCCGCCGTGACGACCCTGCCGCTGGCCCTGCGGCAGGCGCTGGCCGAGCGGCTCTCTCCCGTCTCTCTCACCGAGGTCGAGACGCGCGTCGCGCCGAAGGCCACGGCGCGCAAGACGCTCTTCTCCACCGCCGACGGCCATCCCGTCGAGGCGGTGCTCATGCTCGTCGCCGGCCGCGCCACGGTCTGCGTCTCCACTCAGATCGGCTGCGCCGTGGGGTGCGCGTTCTGCGCGTCCGGGAGGCTGGGGCTGCGCCGGGACCTGACCGCCGAGGAGATCGTCGACCAGGTCCTGCACTTCGCCCGTCTCCTTCGCGGCGACGGCGGCCGGAGGGTCACCAACGTCGTCTTCATGGGCATGGGTGAACCGTTCCACACCTACGACGAGACGCTCCGCGCCTGCCGCCTGCTCAACGACCCCGACGGCTTCGGTCTGGCCGCGCGCCACATCTCCGTGTCCACGGTCGGGGTGGTCCCGGGCATCGACCGGTTCGCCGCCGAGCCGCTCCAGCTCAACCTGGCGGTGAGCCTGCACGCGGCCACCGATGATCTGCGCGACAGGCTGGTGCCGCTCAACCGCACCTATCCGCTTGACGAAGTGCTCGCCGCGTGCGCCCGGTACGTCGAGGCCACACGGCGAAAGCTGCTCTTCGAATACGTCGTGCTGCGCGGGGTGAACGACACGCCGGCACAGGTGACAGCGCTGGCCCAGCGCCTGCGCCGTCCGCTCTATCACCTCAATCTGATCGCCTACAACGAGACCGGCGGCGAGTTCTCACGTCCGGCCGCCGGGGGAGAGAGGCGATGCGCGACCGCCTGGAACGGGCAGGTGTGAGCGTCACGGTGCGCAACTCCCCCGGCGGGGACATCGAGGCCGCCTGCGGCCAGCTCGCCCTGCGCCGCGCGGGCGCCTGACGGCGGTACGTCCGCGCGACGCGGCGCGGCGGTGGTCAGACGGGCGGGAGGGCCGCGCGGTACTCCGCGGCCGCGGCCTCCGGGGCCTTGGTCACGAGCGCGATGTCGGTGCCGAGCTCGAATCCCGCGAGGGTCGCCGTGCGCGGCGCGAACTCCAGGTGCCAGTGGAAGGCGCCGCGCAGGTCCGCCGGCGCCGTGTGCAGCCAGAAGTTCAGCGGCGCACCGCGGATCGATGTCTTGACGGCCGCCAGCGCGCGGCGCAGGGCCGGCGCCACACGGCGGCAGGGTCGGCGGCGCGGAAGTCGGCTGAATGCGCCGCCGGGGCCAGCCAGAGCTCTCCGTTGAACCGGCTGGCCTCGGGCACCCAGGCGCCGAGCGGGCCGTCCAGCACCAGCCGCTCGCCGGCGCCCTCGAGCGCGTCGCACACGACGCACGTCCCGTAGCGATTGCGGTAGCGCTCGGCCTCGAGGAGCTCCTCGATCAGCAGCGGCGGCACCACCGGCGTGGCGAACAGCTGCTCGTGGGGGTGCTCGAGCGAGGCGCCCGAGCCGGCGCCGACGTTGCCGATGAGCGTCACCGCGGCGGCGCCTCCGTCGAGCTGCGCCGCGACGCGGCGCTGCCACATGCCTAGCACCTCGGCGAGCGCCGCGTGCCCGAGGTCCTCGAGCTCGGCCTCGTGGTCGGGCGAGTGCACGATCACTCATGGCGCCCGGCGAGGGCCGGGTACTTGTTGGGCACGACACGCACTCGCCAGCCGGGCCCGTCCCTCCGGCCCCCTGCGGGACGCAGCGCGTCCACCTCCGGCGGCGTCAAGCTCTCGTTGCCGGCGCAGAACGGGCAGGGCGGAGTCACCGCGTCTCGCCCCGCCGCCTCCGCCGGGCGCGACGCCCTGGCTGGCGCGACGATGGCGAGCTTGCCGTTGGCCGGGTTGCGGCGCAGTTCGCTGCCCGGAGTCACCGTCCGCTCCCGTCGCCGCAGGTCTCGAACTCGTCTCGGCCACGATGCTTGGCCGTGTACATGGCTGCGTCCGCGCGTGCGAGTACGGCGCGCTCGTCCGGGTCGTCGGCGGCCACGAGGCTGCCGCCGGCCGAGACCGTCAGGCGCAGGCCGGCGTCTTCCGTCAGGCCGAACCGGGAGTCGTGCACGAGGCGCACCAGCCGCCGCCCGTACACGGTCAGGTCGTCGTGCGCGGCGAGGCCGCAGATGATGACGAACTCGTCGCCGCCGTAGCGGGCAGTGACGTCCATCTCCCGCGCGTTGGCCGAGAGGATGTCGGCCACGAAGCGGATCGCCGCGTCACCTGCCGC
>CAWAUK010000046.1:0-37208 GCA_963784975.1 uncultured Thermoleophilia bacterium
GGCGGCCGAGGTTGCCGAGCACGATGGCCGCGGTGACGCAGGCGACGACCCCCGACATGCCCAGCCGCTGCGCGAGCAGGAACGAGCCGTAGGCGACGATGGTCGAGAGCGTGATCTCGATGAGGTGATCGTCCAGGCGGCGATGGATCAGAGACGCGCCGTAGCCCACGACGAGGCCGACGGCGAGGCCACCGGCAGACATCCAGAGGAACAAGCCGGCGGCCCACCCTGCGGTGAACGCGTGCCCGTCCACGACGACGGCGAGCACGACGGCGAACAGTACCGCAGCCACGCCGTCGTTGAACAGGCTCTCGGCATCGACGAGCGTCGTGAGACGCTCGGACACGCCGAGCCGGTGGAACAGCGAGACGACGCTCACCGGGTCGGTGGCGGCGATGAGCGCGCCGAACAGCAGGGCCAGCGTCCACGAGAGGCCGCCGAGCGCGTGCACGCCAAGCGCAGTGAGCGCGAAGGCGACGAGGACGCCGGGGACCGCGAACGCGACGATCCGCCGCCACTGGTCGCGCAGGGCGGCAGCCTCGAGATTGAACGCCGCCTCGAAGAGCAGGATCGGCAGGAAGACGTAGAAGACGAGGTCCGAGGAGAGGCGAAGGCTCTCCACGTGCGTCGCCACGCCGAGCGCGAGGCCGACGAGCACGAGGCCGATCGTGTACGGCAGGCCGACCCGCCGGGCCACGACGGCGACGGCGGCGGCGATGATGAGCAGCAGGACGAGGGCCTGCTCGGTCCCGGCAGTCGACCCGACCAGAGAGGCGGGGAACATCGGCGGAGCGGGCGCCGCCCGGGACCGCTAGAGGCGGCTGACGCCGGCCATGGCGTTCTTGAACGCCGCCCTCGCCGCATCGTCGTACACGGACAGCATCACGTGGCGAAGCGCGGTGCGTGGGTGTTCTCTGAGGTAGGCGACGGTCTCGCCGACCATGAGGCTGGCGCACTGGTAGAGAGGGAACTGGCAGGCGCCGGTGCCAAGCGCCGGCAGGGCCACGGAGCGGGCGTGGCAGCGCTCGGCGGCGGCCAGCGCGGCCCGCGTCGCTCCGGTGACGAGGCCGGCGTCGGCGGCGGGGCCGGACTCGGTGAGCGCCACGTGGATGACCCAGCGCGCCTTGAGGTCGTGGCCTGTGGTGACCACGGCCTCGCCGACCTTGACGGGTCCCTGCAGCACGGCTTCCTTCTCGACGGCCTCGCCGCCGGCGCGCTTGATGGCCGCGGCGACGCCGTGGTCCATCCACAGCCCAGTGTCGGCCGGCGCGACGATGGCGTCCACTTCGAGCTGCGTGATGTCGCCGCTGGCGAGTTCGAGCTTGGTCTTGCCGACTGAGGTCTTCATCTGTCCTCCACTCTGCGCCGCCGGCGCAGGGATCCGCGTTCCCGGGATTATACCTGCCGTGCGGTAGACTGCGGGGGAGCCTCGGGGGGTCGCCACGAGCACGTACGCCATCTGGATCGCCGCCGCCTTCGGCATGACCGCGCTGTGGGCGCTGGTGGTCGTGGTCGACAAGGCGATCCTCGCCTCGGTGACGCCCCTGGCCGTCAACTTCTTCATCCGCCTCGCCGCCATCGCCGGCCTGGTGCTGATCACCGTGCCCTTGACGGTGTTCGACCTGTGGAGCAACGGGTTCGGCCTCAACGCTGAGGCGGCAGGCTGGATCGCGCTGTCCGCGGTCGCCACATGGCTGGTCGCCTTCAACGCCTACTACTACGCGCTGCGCGGCGCACGCGTGGCCGTGGTCGCGCCGATCTGCAGCACCGACCCGATCTGGACGGCGCTCTTCGCCTGGCTGATCATCGGCACGGCGTTCGGCGGCGCGACGCTCGCCGGTATGGCCGTCGCCATGGCGGGCGTCGTGCTCATCTCGCGCTGGATGGACGGCGGCGCGGAGGCTGAGCTCGCCGGCGCCGGCGCACTCGCGGGCGCGGCGCACGGCGACCTGCTGCCGGGGGGAGTCGCTACGGTTGCGGCCGGCTGCGGAACCGCAGCGGACCCGGCGCCGGCGGCGGCGAAGGCCCGCCTCATCGGCCTGGCCGTGATCGCCGCAGCTGGCTGGGGCCTCGGCCCCGTCTTCATCGACCAGGCCGCGACCGCCTTCGGCCGCGCCACGGCCGGCATGATGCTGCTCAGCCAGGTGCTGGGCGCGATCATGCTGGGCGGCGTGCTGCTGCTGCGTCGCACGCCGCTCACTGCGCACCCGCTCATGCCGGAGGAGTGCCGCCGCGCCGTCTGGCTCATCGTGCTCGCGGGGCTGCTCGAGGCGTCGGTGAGCGTGCTCTTCTACCTGAGCATCGTCGCCATCGGGCCGGTGCTGACGATGCTGATCATGGCGACGACGCCGGTGTTCTCCATCGTCCTCGGCGTCGTCTTCCTGCGCGAGCGGCCCGGCCCGCGCCTGACGCTGGCGGCCGCGATCACCGTCGCCGGCGTGCTCATCGCGACGCTCGACGGCCTCACCTGACGTTCCCCGAACGAGAGAGGGCGGGTGGCCCTCCGGCCGCCCGCCCGCCTCCCGCCGTCTCACGGCCTGTGGCCCCGCGTCACTTCGCCCGGCCGAACAACCTCCGGCGCACGGCCGCCATCTTGAGCCACTGGATGCCCTCGGTGGGGCTGAGCTCCTTGGGGCAGGCCTCGATGCAGTTGGCGATGGTGTGACAGCGGTAGACGCCGCGCTCGTTGTCCCAGCGCGGCAGGCGCTGCTTGCGGGCCTCGTCGCGCGAATCGACCTCGAAGCGATACGCCTTGAGCAGCGCGGCCGGGCCCAGGTAGTTGTCCTCGGTCCAGACCGACGGACAGCTGCTGTAGCAGGCGCCGCAGAGGATGCAGTCGATCGGCATGTTGAGCTTGTGGCGGTCGGCCGGCGACTGGAGGATCTCCTTCGCCGGCGGCTGCGACGCGCGCTGCAGCCACGGCTGCACGTACTCGTACTTGTCGAAGAAACCGTCCATGTCGCTGACCAGGTCCTTGACCAACGGCAGGTGCGGCAGCGGCTGGATGTGCACCTCGTCGGTGTGCAGGTGCACCACGTTGGTCTGGCAGGCGAGCCGGTAGCGGCCGTTGATGTACATGGCGCAGGAGCCGCAGATCGAGGCCCGGCAGCAGTAGCGGAACGACAGCGACGCGTCCAGCTTCTCCTGCACGTGGAAGAGGCCCTCGAGGACGGTGAGGCTCGTCTCGTAAGGGATGTCGAAGGCCTGGACCCTGGAGGTACCCTTCGCGTCGCGGGCCGGGTCGTAGCGCGTGACGTGGAAGGTGACGGTCCGCATCAGTACTTCCGCTCCTGTGGCTCGAAGGTGCCGAGGGTGACGGGCACATACTCGAGCCGCGGGCCCTCGGGGGTGTAGTGGGCCATCGTGTGCTTCAGCCAGCGTTCGTCGTCGCGCGCCGGGTAGTCGGTGCGCGAGTGCGAACCGCGTGACTCGGTGCGCGCCAGCGCACCCTCCGCGACGCACAGGGCGAGATCGACCATGCCCTCGAGCTCGAGCGTGCGCATGAGGTCGAGGTTGAAGACGCCGGCCGCGTTGCGCAGACCGATGGTGCCGCAGCGCTCCTTGAGGCGGCGCAGCGTCTCGAGGCCGGTGCGCATGACCGCCTCCTCGCGGAACACGCCGAAGTAGTCGCGCGTGGTGGCGATCATCTCGGCGCGGATGGCGTACGGGTCGGCCCCAGTAGCGCCGCGCGAGGCAAGCTCGCTCACGCGCGCCTCCAGTGCCGAGACTGCCGCCCGGCCGGCGGCGGAGACGTCGCCTCCGCCGGCCGCCCCGCTCTCGAGGTCGGCCACGACGGCCATGCCGGCGCGGCGCCCGAAGACGATGGTCTCGAGCAGGGAGTTGCCGCCGAGCCGGTTGGCGCCGTGCACGCTCACGCAGGCGCACTCGCCCGCGGCGTAGAAGCCGGGAAGCTTCGTGCGCCCGTCGACGTCGGTGTCGATGCCGCCCATCGTGTAGTGCTGGACCGGGCGGATCGGTATGGGCTCCTCGATGGGGTCCACGCCCTCGAAGTGGATGGCGATGTCGCGGATGCCCGGCAGCCGCTCCAGGATCTTCTCGGCG
The DNA here is from genome assembly GCA_963784975.1 of uncultured Thermoleophilia bacterium. GTDB lineage: Bacteria > Actinomycetota > Thermoleophilia > UBA2241 > UBA2241 > CAIXSE01. The sequence goes on from CAWAUK010000046.1 coordinate 4,063, forward strand.
CCGAGGTGTCGCAGGTCGAGGTACACGTAGTCCTCGCCGTTGATGCCGCGGCCCTCGATGATCTCCGTCGTGATGGACCGCGCGGTGATGTCGCGCGGCGCCAGCTCCATGGCCTTCGGCGCGTAGCGCGCCATGAAGCGCTCGCCCTCGTTGTTGATGAGGTAGCCGCCCTCGCCGCGGCAGGCCTCCGACATGAGGATGTGCGTGGTGAGCAGGCCTGTCGGGTGGAACTGGATGAACTCCATGTCCTCCGCGGGGACGCCGGCGTGGTAGGCGATCGCCGCGCCGCCGCCGGTGCTGATGATGGCGTTGGTGGTGTTGCCGTAGATGCGGCCGGCGCCGCCCGTGGCCATGACCACGGCGTCGGCCGTGAACGCGTGGAAGCCGCCGCCTATCATGTCGTAGGCGACGACGCCGCGGCAGCGGCCCTCGTCGACGACGAGCGAGGTCACGAAGACCTCGATGTACATCTTGACCTGGCGCTCGTAGGCGCGCTCGACGAGCGTGTGAAGCAGGTAGTGCCCGGTCTTGTCGGCGCCGTAGCAGGTGCGCGGGAACCCGGCGCCGCCGAACGGCCGCTGGGCGATGCGCCCGTCGTCGAACCGGCTGAACGGGCAGCCCCAGTGGTCCATCTCGAAGATGACGCCGGGAGCGTCCTTGGTCATCTGGATGGCGGCGTCCTGGTCGGCCAGGTAGTCCGAGCCCTTGACCGTGTCGAAGGCGTGCTTCTCGGGCGTGTCGTCGTGACCGTCCGGATGGTTGGCAAGCGCCGCGTTGATGCCGCCCTGCGCGGCGCCGGAGTGGCTGCGGCCGGGGTGGACCTGGCTGAGGATCGCCACGTCGAGGCCGTCCGCCTTGGCCTCCACGGCGGCGCGGAGCCCCGCGAGCCCGCCGCCGACCACGATCAACTGATGATGCGGCATGCGCTCCCCCTCAGCGCACCCAGACCCAGAGGGCCCAGATGCCGTAGACGATGCCGAGGATGCCGACGACCCACAGGAACACGTCGAAGCCGCGCCTGACGCCCTGGCCGGAGAGACCCCAGTCGAGGACGACCATGCGCACGCCGTTCAGCGCGTGGTAGACGACGGCGACGAGGAGCAGCACGTCGTTGACCAGCACCGCGGTCATGGCCAGCCGCTCGCCGATGTTCGCGTAGCTGAGGTGGCCGATGGCCACGAAGTGCGTGAGCACCAGGTGGACCATGATGGTGACGATGATGACGACCGCGGTGACGCGCTGGCCCAGCCAGGGCCACATGCCGCCGCGGCTGCGATCGAGTGTCTCGGTCCTCACGTCCACCCTCCCTAGAAGATCAGGGGGATGGCCTTGTAGGCGAACCCCCACACCGCCGCGGCGGCGATGAGCATGCAGATCCAGAAGACGGCCTTGTGCCGCTTGATGCCGATCCCGAAGTCCATGAGCAGGATGCGCACGCCGTTGAGGGCGTGGTACAGCACCGCGGCCACGAGGACGGAGTCGAGGAACACGAGGAACGGCTTGTCGAACGTGCTGAAGAAGCTGTTCAGCCGCTCCGCCCCGCCGACGCGCCCCTGGGAGATGACCCAGATGTGGACGAACAGGTAGGCGGCGAGGACGAGGCCGCTGATGCGGAAGAGGATCCAGGCCCACATGCCGAGGCCCTTCCACAGGCCGGCGCCGACGTTGGCCGTCTCGCGCTCCTGAGCGCTCAAGATGAGTACCCCCTCACAGACTTGCGCCTCCCCGCAGGCGGGGCGACGGGCTCCCGGTAGACCGCAATCCTAGAACGCGCACGAGAAGCGAGGCAATCACACGCGACCGACGTCGCGCCAAGAGCAGAGCTCCAGACTGGCCGAAGCGTCCCCACCCGGCTGTGCGGCTGCCGCGCATATCGCATCGTGGTATGACAATATCGTATGCGACGACCGGCGGCCGAGGCAAGAGAAGTGGCCGCGCGGCGTGGCCTCGGGGGCCGGCCCCCCGGAGGCGATCACCGGCGGCGCTTGCGTCCGCCGCGGGGCGCGCGCTGCCGTGGCCCGGCCGAACGGCCCTTGGGCGCGATGCCGGCGGTGATGGCAGCCCGGATGCGCGCCGCGCGCAGGCGCTCGAGCACCGCGAGGACGACGTCGGCCGCGGTCTTGGCGACCAGCAGGACGGCGAGACCGGTGACCGACGAGTCCAGCAGCCAGTACACGAGCAGCGCGCCGGCCAGCACGCCGAACTGCAGGACGAAGAGGCGGCGGAGCGGCTCCGCCACCACCGCCTCGGGCGGGATCACGGACGCTTCGCCGCCGCGGATGAAGTCCCACCAGTACACCGCGGCGCGCATGACGACCAGACCCGCGACCACCGCCCAGAACTGCCACGTGGCGAAAGGCGCGCCTGGGTTGACCGGAGCCTCGCCGCCGGGCTTGAGCAGCAGGCCGCCGAAGACCATGTAGGCGATGATCGCCTGCACGCCGATGACGACGAGGTACGTGCGCAGGAACTCGCGCACGAGGGTCTCGTCGCGGCGGTCCGTCGCCGAGCCGGCGGCGAACGACGCGCGGGCGCGCAGCCAGGCGAAGACGCCGTCGGCCAGCCCGTCGATGACGCAGACGATGACCACGGCCAGCGCCGCCCACGAGCCGCTGACGGTGGCCCACACCGCCGCGGCGTCGGCGACGAGGAGGACGGCGAAGCTGGGGACGGCGCGCCCCAGCGTGGTGGCGCTGGCCACCTGCGGCGCGTCCGCGGCGCTCTCGTGCCTGACCGGCTCGTCGGCCATGTGGTCCCTTCGTGAGGACCGCGCCGGCAGCGCCGGCGCGGGACCACGCCAGCGTATGCGGCGCGCTTGCCGGAGGCAACTGGCCGCCCGGCCGCGACGGCGGAAGAGGAAACGGGGCCGGGGGAGGCTCCGCCTCCCCGGCCCCGTCGTCGCTCCGCAGTCCGCGGCCGCATGCAGCTGCGGCTACTTCTTGCGTCCGCTGCGGCCGCGCGCGGCCGTGGTCTTCTTGGCGGCGCCCTTCGGCTTGGTCGGCGTCGCCTTGGGCCGCACCGTCGTGGTCTTCACCGGCGCGCGCTTGGCGGTCGGCCTCTTCGCCGCGGGCTCTTTCGCCGCCGGCTTCTTGACCGCCGGCTTCCTCGCCGGCCGCCCGTTCTCGTTGCCTGCAGCCGCGGCCGCTCTCGAGCCCGTCTTGCGACGCGCCTGCTCGAGCAGCTCGCCGGCCTCCTCGATGAGGTCGCCGGCCTCGATGAGCTCGGCCGCGCGCTCGTCCAGGCTGAGGCCCATGGCCGCCTGCCAGACCTGCTCCACACGGTCGACGGGCACGAACGTCATGCCCTTGCGCAGCTCCTCGGGCACGTCCTCGAGGTCCGCCTCATTGCGGCTCGGCAGGATCACCGTGGTGATGCCGGCCCGCTGCGCGGCGAGAGTCTTTTCCTTGAGGCCGCCGATAGGCAGCACCTGGCCGGTCAGTGTGACCTCACCGGTCATGGCGACGTCGTTGTTGACCGGCGTGTCGGTGACCAGCGAGCAGATGGCGGTCGCCATCGTCACGCCGGCGCTGGGGCCGTCCTTGGGGATGGCGCCGGCGGGCACGTGGATGTGGATGTCGTGCGTCTGGAAGTAGTCATCCTCGAGGCCGAGCTCCGGCGAGTGCGTGCGCACGTAGCTCATCGCCGCCATCGCCGATTCCTTCATGACGTCGCCGAGCTGGCCGGTCACGGTGAGGTGACCGGTGCCCGGCATGGCCGTCGCCTCGATGAACAGGATGTCGCCGCCGACCGGCGTCCAGGCGAGGCCGGTGGCCACGCCCGGGTCGCTGGTGCGCCGCTTGACGTCGCTGAAGAGGCGCGGCCGGCCCAGCAGCTCGTGCACCTTCTTGACGTTCACGGTGAAGCGCCGCCGGTTGCCGTTGGTCGCCTCGGCGACCTCCCGGGCGATCTTGCGGCAGATGGTGCCGATCTCGCGCTCGACGTTGCGCACACCGGCCTCGCGCGTGTAGTTCGAGATGATCTCGGTGATCGCCTCGTCGCGGAAGGTGACCTGCCCCGGCTTGAGGCCGTTGGCCTCGATCTGCCTGGGCACCAGGTACTTGCGCGCGATGTGGAGCTTCTCCTCGATCGTATAGCCGGCGAGGTTGATGATCTCCATGCGGTCGCGCAGCGGCCCGGGGACCGGCTCGAGCTGGTTGGCCGTGGTGATGAAGAGGACCCGGCTGAGGTCGAACGGCAGGTCCATGTAGTGGTCGCGGAAGCTGACGTTCTGCTCCGGGTCCAGCACCTCGAGCATGGCGCTCGACGGGTCGCCGCGCCAGTCGGCGCCCATCTTGTCGATCTCGTCGATCATGAACAGCGGGTTGTTGGTGCCGGCGTCGCGCATGGCGCGCACGATGATACCGGGCATCGCCCCCACGTACGTGCGGCGATGCCCGCGGATCTCGGCCTCGTCGCGCACGCCGCCGACGCTGATGCGCTCGAACTTGCGGCCCATCGCCTCGGCGATGCTGTGGCCGAGGCTCGTCTTGCCCACGCCGGGCGGGCCGACGAAGCAGAGGATCGGCCCGTGCAGGTCGGCCTTGAGCTTGCGCACCGCGAGGAACTCGAGGATGCGGTCCTTGACCTTCTCGAGGTCGTAGTGGTCGCGATCGAGGATCTCACGGGCGTGCGCCACGTCGAGGTTGTCCTCGCTGTGGACGTTCCACGGCAGCGTGATGATCCAGTCGAGGTAGGTGCGGATGACCGGGTACTCGGCGCTCTGCGGCGAGATGTGGCCGAGGCGGTCGAGCTCCCGGCGGGCCGCCTTGTCGGCCTCCTCCGGGAGCGCCAGCTCCTCGACCTTCTGGCGAAGCTCGGTGATCTCGGCCTCTTGCTCGTCGGTCTCGCCGAGCTCCTGCTGGATGGCGCGCATCTGCTGCCGCAAGAAGTACTCGCGCTGGCTCTTGTCGATCTCGCCGCGCACGTCGCTCTGGATCTTGGAGCCGAGCTCCAGCACGTCGAGCTCGCGCGTAAGGATGCCGATGAGCTTGCGCATGCGCTGCTCGACGTCGTCCTCTTCGAGCAGCGCCTGCTTGTCCTCCGCCTTGATGCGCATCGTGCTGGCGATGAGGAAGGTGAGCGGCCCGGGCTCCTCGACGTTGGCCGCAGCCATCTCGAGCTCCTCGGGCAGATACGGCACCAGCGCCACGATCTTGCTGAAGACGCTGAGCAGACTGGCGCGCAGCGCTTCCGACTCGCGCGACTCGGTGGCGACGTCTTCGATCTTCTCGGTGCGCGCCACCAGATACGGCTCCTCGCGCACGTACTCCTTGACGCGCACCCTCTGCAGCCCCTGCACCAGGATGCGCATTGTGCCGTCGGGCAGCTTGATCATCTTGTGGGCGAGGCCCACCGTGCCGACCGGGTAGAGCAGGTCCGGGCCCGGCGTCTCGATCTCCGCGTCGCGGCTCGTGACCATCGCGAGCAGGCGGTCGCCGGCGAGCACGTCGTCGATGAGCTTGATGCTGCGTTCCTGGCCGATGGTCAGCGGGATCATCGTGTCCGGGAACACGACCGTGTCACGCAGGGGGAGCACCGGCAGGACGGCCGGGATCTCCTGGGCGGCCTCTTCGATCTGCGGCTCCTGTGGATCGCTCATGCGTCACCTCCCCCAGTCTGGATGTCGATCTTGCGGGCGCCCGGCTCGTGGCCCGTGAGCGTGAGCCGGACCTCCAGGATGCCCGACTCGTAGGTCGCCGTGGTGACCTCCGGGTCGACGTCGACCATGAGGCGCACGCGGCGCTCGAACGGGCCGTAGTCCATCTCGACCTGCTGGTACACGCGGCCTTCGCGAGTGGGGAACGTGCGCTCGCCGCGCACGATGAGCTCGCGCCGGTCGACGAGGAGCTCGATGTCGCCCATCGCCATGCCGGCCAGGTCGAAGCGCACGACGATCTCGCGCGTGTCCTCCTCGAAGAAGGCGTCCGCGGCCGGACGGAACCCCCGCCCACTGTACTGGCGGGTGGCGATCACGCACGAGTCGTTGAAGGCGCGCAGGACCTCGTTGTGAAGCTTCTCAACATCCACGGGGTGACTCCTTACGCAGGGGCCACGGTCGGGCGGCGGAGCCGCGGCGCCGGGCACACTTCCGGGAACTCTGTCACGCTCCTACCCGTCAGGAAGCAGGGCGTAACGACTGGACAAGTATGCCGCCGCACGCCTTCGGCGGCCAGCGACGGTCAGAACGAGTACGACCATCCCCACGAGGAGCGCAGACCCTCGGTGGTGACCAGAACGACCGTGAACCGGAAGCGCCCGCGGCCGAGGACCCGGCGAAGGTTCCAGTTCAGGGTCTCCGTCTTGCGCGACATGGTGATCGCCGTGGCCGGGACCGGCACCGAAGCGCCGTTGATGAGAAGCCTGCAGCGTGCGACATCCACCTTCGTCCCGTTGGGTTCGTAGTTGACCTGCACGACGTCGCCGTTCCAGGGCTGGTAGGACGGCGGTCGCCCCGTCTGTTCGATCCCGGGGACCACGCCCGTGACGACGGGGCCTCCCGACTTCCTCCCAGAGTCCGTTCGATGATACTCACTGGAGTGAGACACGAGAAGTGGGGACCGGAATCCCGTGCATCCGTCGCCGCGACGGCATAGGATTATCGCGTGCAGCTGGCGTTCACCACGGTCGACGAGTTCCACAGCCTGCTCGAGCAGGCCGGCGAAGCCCTCGACTACCGCGAGGTCTGGCCGCGCCTCTTCCCCGTCGCCAACTGCCCCCCGGAGCTCATGCGCAAGCTCGTCGCCGACATCGTCGAGGGCGACGAGCGCTTCGCCTGGGAGAGTGACGTCCACGTGGGGCTGGCGGCTTGGCGGGCGCGGCGGCGCGACCTCGCCGACGTCGCCTTCACGGTCGTGGACCTCGAGACCACCGGCGCGACGCCCGGCTTCTCCAAGATCACCGAGATCGGCGCGGTGCGCCTCGAGGGCGGACGGGAGGCCGGCTCCTTCTCGGCGCTGGTGAACCCGGGGATGCCGATCCCTGCCATGATCACCGGCATCACCGGCATCGACGACGAGACGGTCGCCGGCGCGCCGCCCATCGAGGTCGTCCTGCCCAAGTTCGTCGACTTTGCCGCGCACTCGGTGCTGGTGGCGCACAACGCCCGGTTCGACCTCGGGTTCCTCGACTACGAGCTCGGCCGGCAGCGCGGGCAGACGTTCCCGCGGCCCGCGCTCGACACGCTGCGCCTGGCGCGCAAGCTCTGCCCGCAGCAGCGCTGCTCGCTGGGCGCGCTCGCCTACCGCTTCGACACGAAGGTCAAGCCGGTCCATCGCGCGCTGCACGACGCGCAGGCAACGGCGGAGCTGCTCCTGCTGTTCCTCTCCTGGCTGCAGGAGCAGGGCATGAACACGCTCGAGGAGGTGGCGCACTTCTGCGAACCGGGGACGCGCCGCAACTACCACAAGATCTCGCTCACCGAGAAGCTCCCAACCGCGCCCGGCGTGTACCTCATGAAGGACGACAAGGGGGCGCCGCTCTACATCGGCAAGGCCGAGAACCTGCGGCGCCGCACGCGCGACCACTTCCTGCAGCGCCAGGCCCACTACGCGCGCCAGGCGCTCGAGCTCCTGGATCGCATCGACGTCGTCGAGACCGGCTCGGAGTTCGGCGCGCTGCTGCTCGAGAGCCGGCTCATCGCCCGGCACCGGCCGCCGTACAACTCGCACGGCACCAAGGTGAGCAGCTACCACTACGTCAAGCTGAGCGCCGAGGAGTACCCGCGCCTCTACGCGACGCCCAACCTGCGCGACGACGGCTCGTTCTACGCCGGGCCGTTCCGCAAGGCCAGCCTGGCCCGACGCTTCGTCGACTGCGTCAACGGCTCCTACCCGCTGCGCACCTGCGCGCACCTGCCGCGGGGCGGGCGCGAGCACGCCTGCCAGCGCGCAGGCACGGGCGCCTGTCTCTCCCCCTGCAGCAGGCCCCTCAACGGCGAGTACACGGCCGTGGTCGCCGACGTGCGCCGCGTCCTCGAAGGGCGCGCCGACGACCTCGACCGGCGGCTCGTCGAGCGACAGTCCGTGCTCGTCAAGGAGCTCGCGTTCGAGCAGGCGGCGCGCCTGCAGAGCCAGCGCGAGACGCTGGCGCGGGTCGTGCGCGTCGTCCTCCGGCTGGGCGCCGCGCAGCGCGAGGACCTCGTGCTCGTCTACCCTGCCCACCGGCGCGGCTGGGTCGCGCTCTGGGGCGTGCGCGCCGGGGGCATCGTCGTCGAGCGCGAGGTCGGCCGCGGGGTGTTCGGCGAGGAGGCCGCGGCGGCCGTGCTCGCCGAGCTCGCCGCGGCCGAGCCGCCGCGCCCACCGCTGCCGGCGGCGGCGATCGACGAGATGCTGCTCGTGCACTCCTGGGCGGAGGCGCACCGCGCCGCGCCCAACGTCGTCGACCTGCGCGCGTTCGTGGCCGGCGGCGAGGACGTCGCGCCCGCCGCCGCCCGCCTCCTGCGCGCCGTCCGGCTGGCCGCGTCCGGCGAGCCGGTCCCCACCAGCGCGGACGCGCCGCCCGCAGGGACCCCGGCGTCGCCGCCGGTCTCCGGCGCAGCCGCGCGCTGGTAGCAGTCCCCCGGTGGCAGCTATCAGTCAGTCGCGCCGAGCTCCGCCTGCCGCGGGCGCAGGGTGCACCTGCCCGCGGCGAAGCCCGCCTCTCGTCCAGCCGACATGGTCGCGCGTGGCACCAGCACGCTTGGGCGTACGTCCCAGGGTACATTGGTGCAGTTGCGCGTACGCCCAGACGTACGAGCCCGTAGCGCACAGGGTGAGGCCCGGCCGCCGAACGAAGAAGGGGGCGGCCGGCGCTCTCGCGCCGGCCGCCCCGCTATGGAGCCCTCGGGCCTCACCCGGCCGCGGCGGGGGTCCCTCGCGTCAGGCCTCCTCGGCCCGCGGGTTCCGGCGCCGCAGCACCAGCACCAAAAGAAGGATGACGATGACCACGCCGACGCCGACGGCGACCCAGAGCGCGGTATTGTCGCCTCCCGTGTCGGCCGTCGCCGACGTAGCCGTCTTAGGCCGGATGAGCAGGAAGTTCTCATTGCCGGCCTGGCCGTAGGGCGGGAACAGTACGTTGCCGATCTTGCTCGGCGAAGCGGCGTAGCCCTCCCACTTGGCGCTGTTGTAGGCCTCGAGGTCGTTGGAGTACACCGTCGGGATGTACGGCGACTCGCGGTAGATCATCTCCTGCATTCTGTCGATGAGCGCCTTGCGCTGCGTCGGGTCGATGGTGACCGCCTGCTGCTCATAGAGCTTGTCGTACTCCTTGTTGGACCAGGCGCAGTCGCTCCAGCCGTTGATCTGGGCGGTGGTGAAGTAGCTCAGGATCGGACTGGGGTCGAGATCGCTGTACCAGCCCCAGAGGAACAGGTCGTAGTCGGGGTTGAACTTGCCGTCCTTGGTCGCGTAGATCTGGTCGGTGAGCGCCCCGTCGTCCATGGTCTGCAGGGTGATCCTGAGGCCCACGTCCTTGAGCGACCCCGCGATGAGCTTGCCCACGCTCTGGCTGATCGTCGACTCGGAGCGCGCCCACAGGCGCAGCGCGATGGGCTTGCCCTGGTAGTCGCGGATGCCGTCGCCGTTCGTGTCCTTGTAGCCTGCCTCGTCGAGCTTCTGCTTGGCGACGTTGAGGTCGAAGCCGTAGGCGACGTCGGTGGGCGGCTCCCAGTGCCAGTCGGGATCGGTGTAGTAGTCCGCGGTGATGATGGTCGTCGCGGGCACGGCGTGACCACCGTACGAGACCGTGGCGATCTTGTCCTTGTCGATCGCCCAGTTGAGCGCCTGGCGGAACTTCCAGTCCTTGAGCGCAGGGTTGCCGCGGCTGGGTCCGGTGTAGCAGTTGAACCCCAGCTGGTCGAAGCCGTTGGTGTTGATCGTGCGCGCCTGGATGCCGGGTGTGTTGAGCAGCTGCCGGTACTGCGCGTCGAGCAGGCCTGTGGCGCCGGCGATGGTGCCGGCCTTGAGGTCCTGCACCATCGTGTCCGGGTTCGTGTAGTAGTCGAAGTAGAGCTCCTGGATCTTGGGCGTGCCGCGCCAGTAGCCGGGACTCGCCACCAGCTTCACGTAGCTGTTCTTCTTCCACTCCACGCACTTGAACGGCCCGGAGCCGACGTAGGGCGGCGTGTTGGCGTACTTGTTGGCGGCGTCCTTGCCCGAGATCTTGGACCAGATGTGCTCGGGCAGGATCGGCACCCACACGGTGAGCATGTTGGCTTTGGGCTTGGTGCACTCGAACGTCACCGTCGTGTCGTTGACGGCGGTCGCCTTGGTGATTCCTTCGGTGGCGGTGGTGAAGTTCGAGAGCTTGTTCTCGTTGATGTAGTTGTAGGTGAAGACCACGTCCTTGGCCGTGAGCGGCTGGCCGTCCTGCCACTTGACCCCGCTGCGCAGGGTGAACGTCCAGGTCCTGCCGTCCGGCGTCACCGTCCAGTCGGTGGCGAGGCCGGGAGAGTCCACGCCCTTGATGGGCTTGAGCTCGCCGTAGTCGAGACCCACGAGCGAGTCGTAGGTGAGATACCAGATCTCGAAGCTCGACCACAGGTAGCCGATGAACGGGTTGAGGTTGTCCGGCTCGGCGAGGATGCCCACCTTGTACTGGATCGTGCCGGCGCCGGCGGCCGGCGACCCGGCGGTGGCCGGCGAGGCCGCCGGCGACGCCGCGGGCGACGCGCTGTCCCCATAGAGCGTCGGCGTCGGACTCTCGCTCGCGCCGGCCGAGTCCATGGCCCACGCGAGGCCGAGGACGAGCGCGGCCGCCACCAGCAAGACGACGAGGACGGGCCGAACGTGTCGTTGCTGCTTCACGATCCCCCCTTTGACCGATGATGCCCCGGCGGCGGCGCGCCTCGTGTCCCCCGCGGCGCGGCGACGCTCACCGACCATGGTCTCACAGCCCCGGGGCAGCGTCTACGGCGCAGGACCGGGAGGCATGCGAGCGGGGGAGCGGAGTCCACCGGGCGAGCAGCGGTCATCCGCCCCCGGCACGACGGAGGGGGGCGGACGCTCCCGCGCCCACCCCCCTCCGTCGTGCATGCGGCCTCTCAGACCGGCGTCGTCACACCTCTTCCACGCGCGTCCGGCGCCGCCGGAGCACGAGGACCGCGCCGATGATCACAACGACCACGACGGCGCCGACCGCGATCCACACGCCGCCGCCGCCGCCGCTCGCGGCGGTGGTCGACCCCGTGTTGGGCTCGATGGTGAGGTAGTTGGCGTACCCGCCGTTGCCGAACGGCGGGACGATCGTGTTGCCGTTCGGGCTCGGGATCCGGATGTAGCCCTTCCACTTGGCCGTGTTGTAGGCCTCGAAGTCAGGCTGGTAGTCGGTGACGATGTAGGGTGACTGCACGTACAGGATCTGCTGCATCCGGTCGATCAGCACCTTGCGCTTGTTCGGATCCAGCTCGACGCTCTGCTGCTTGAAGAGCTTCTCGTACTCAGGATCGGTCCAGTAGCTGTCGCTCCAGTTGCCGATCTGGGCCTTGGTGAAGTAGCTCAGCATCGAGCCCGGGTCGTAGTCGAGATACCAGCCCCACAGGAACATGTCGTAGTCGGGCGTGAGGACGCCCTTCTCCTCGTTCAGGATGGTCGAGCTCAACGTCGACGAGTCCATCACCGACAGCTTGACCTTGATGCCGACGTCGTTGAACCAGCCGGCGATGAACTTGCCTTCCTGCTGCTCTCCCGTCGACTCGTCGCGCGTGATCAGCCCCAGGATGATGGGCTTACCCTTGTACTCGCGGATGCCGTCGCCGTTCGTGTCCTTGTAGCCGGCCGCATCGAGCAGCTGCTTGGCCTTGGCGGGATCGAAGGTGTACGCCTCGCTGGCCGGCGGCTCCCAGTGCCAGTCGGGGTTGTGGTAGTAGTTCGGTGGGATGATCGTCGTGCCGGGGACCGTGTAGCCCATCATGACGATGTCGACGAGCTTCTGCTTGTCGATGGCGTAGTTCAGCGCCTGCCGGAACTTCACGTCCTTGAGCACGGGGTTGCCCTTGCTGGGCCCCGTGTAGCAGTTGAAGGCCAGCTCGTCGAACGCGTCCGTGGCGATGGCGCGGGCCTCGATGCCGGGGGTACCCTGCAGCTGCTTGACCTGCGCCGGGACCAGGTTCTCGGCGGCGTCGACGGTGCCGGCCTTGATGTCCTGGAGCATGGTGTCGGCGTTGGTGTAGTACGTGAAGTAGATGTCGGTGATCTTGGGCTTCGGGCCCCACCAGTTGGGACTGGCGACGAGATGGACGTAGTTGTTCTTCTTCCACTCGACGCACGTGTACGGGCCGGAGCCCACGTACGGCGGGTTGTTCATGTACCCCTTCAGCGACTTCGGGGCGATCTTGGACCAGATGTGCTCGGGCAGGATGGGCACCCAGTGGCGCGTCATGTCCGGCTTCGGCTTGGAGCACACGAACTGCACCGTGTAGTCGTCGAGCGCGGTGGCCTTCGTGATCAGGTTGGTGTACGCGGTGAGGTTCGACGTGTAGTCCGGGTTGTCGACGATGTAATTGTAGGTGAAGGCGACGTCCTTGGCCGTGAGCGGCACGCCGTCGCTCCACTTCGCGTTGTGGCGGATCTTGAACGTCCAGGTGAGGCCATCGCCACTGACGGACCAGTCCGTGGCGAGACCAGTGGAGTTCTCGCCCTTCATCGGCGAGAGCGTCTTGGGGTCGTAGCCGACGAGTGAGTCGTAGCTCAGGTACCACATCTCGAACGCCGGCGCCTCGAAGCCGATGAACGGGCTCAGGTTGTCCGGCTGCCTGGTCCAGCCGACCTTGTAGACGACCTTGCCGGCATCGGCCGCCGGGCTTGCCACGGCGCTGGCCGTCGGCGAGGCGCTCCCCGCGCCCCTGGCGTCCATCACCCACGCAAGGCCGGTTACACACACCACCACGGCCAGCAGGAGGATGAGGATGGGACGAAGTCGCACGTACTGGTTCACGATACCCCTTTCACTTGCCGCCTGGCTGATACGCCGCGGGCGCACCCACGTCGCGCGGCATGCTTGTTAGACGTTTCGCGCCGCCGTCGTCGTCGGCGCGGAATCCGATCACGCTTCTTCGGCGCGCGGCCACCGCAGGACAGGCGACGCACACTGCCACAGACAACAGGATAAAGGCGAGACGCACACATGCCGCGGATGGTTCACAGCCCTCCCTCATCGACCGCCGGTGATCTCACGTTCGGTCCCCCCTCCCCGACCGGACCGATGTCCACCTTCTCATGGTCTCATGCGCGGCGCGGACCGTCTATCATAGGAAGAGGACGGCCGGGCCCACGAGGAGATGGAGTGGACTCCACCAAGGCGAGCATCGCGAGGACGGACTACGACGCCGTCATCTTCGACCTGGACGGCGTCGTCACCCAGACGGCCGCGGTGCACGCGGCCGCCTGGAAGCGGCTCTTCGACGCGTACCTGCAGGGGCGTGCCGCCCGCGAGAGCGCGACGCCGGGCGGCGCCGCGAGCCCGTCCGGCGCGTCGGGCGACGGTCCCTATCGTCCGTTCGATCTCGACGGCGACTACGCCCGCTACGTGGACGGCAAGCCGCGCTACGACGGCGTGCGCGACTTCCTCGCCTCGCGCGGCGTCGAGCTGCCGCCGGGCGACCCGTCCGACCCTCCGGACAGGGAGACGGTCTGCGGCCTCGGCAACCGCAAGAACGACCTCTTCAACGCCGAGGTCCGCGAGCACGGCGTCAAGACGTATCCCTCCACCATCGAGCTCATCCATCAGCTGCGTGACTCGGGGATCCGGGTCGGCCTCATGTCGTCGAGCAAGAACACCGCCATGGTGCTCGACGTCACCGGCACGACGGACCTCTTCGAGGTGCGCGTCGACGGCGTGGTGGCGGCGGAGGTCGGGCTGCCCGGCAAGCCCGACCCGGCGATGTACCTCGAGACGGCGCGCCGCCTGGGAGTGGACGCGGCGCGCTCCGTGGTGGTCGAGGACGCGCTCTCCGGCGTCGAGGCCGGCCGCCGCGGCGGGTTCGGCCTCGTGATCGGCGTGGACCGCCTCGGACAGGCGGAGAGGCTGCGCGAGGCCGGCGCCGACGTGGTCGTGGACGACCTCGCCGAGGTGAGCGTCACCGCCTGACGCCTCGACGTCGGGGCGCCGCCCGGCACGTCCAGGATCCAGCCGCTCCAGGCGCCTCGTCGCGTTTTTCCGTCCGGCGTTTACACGAACATATGTTCGTGTTACGCTCATTGTCCCCGCAGCATCATCCACCCTCGCGTCAGGAGTCCCACATGCCGAGCGGCGGAGCCACCTCCGGCGACAGACCCGAACCTCCCGGGGAGACCGGACCGCGCGCCGGCGACACCGGCGGCGGACAGGGCGGCGGCCGGGCGGAGCGCCCCACCGGCGCCGCCCGGGCCCGCGCCGGCCGCCCGGGCCCCAACGGCGAAGCCGTGCCGGTCACCGTCAGCTGGGACGAGCGGGCACGGCGCCCGGTCGCCTTCGTCTGGCGCCGCCGCCGCTACCGCGTCGAGCGCGTGCTCGAGACGTGGGTCCTCGAGACGGGCTGGTGGAAGGACGAGGGCCACGTCAGCCGCTCGTACTGGCGGGTGCGCGCCGGCGGCCGCGTCGTCGACCTGCGCTACGACCGCCTCAGCAAGTCGTGGGCCCTGGAGAGGGAGCTCAGTTGAGACCGCCTCACTCGGCCTGCGCTCGCCGCGGCAGCACCAGCACGACGATCAAAGCAATCAACGGGAAGAAGATCGCGATGATGGTCCAAAGGGCGGGGTTGTACCCCTTCTTCGCCGCCAGCCACGCGGTGAGTGCCACGAAGACGATCCAGAACACGACCCCGAACAGCAGCTCGGGTGCCCCGATGTTCGGCACGAGACCTCGTTTCACAGAGATTGCCGCGCTCGCTCGCGGCCGAGTCGCCTGCGGTATTCGGCCGTGAGCTTCGTCCACCTGCACACGCACACGACCTTCTCGTTCGGCGACGGCGCCTGCCGCATCCCCGAGCTGGTCATGCGCGCGGCCGAGCTCGGCATGCCGGCCCTGGCGGTCACCGATCACGAGGGTCTGTACGGCGCCGTCCGCTTCTACCAGGCGTGCAAGGCGGCCGGCATCAAGCCCATCGTCGGGGTCGAGCTCACGGTCGAACCGGCGGTCGGCCCCGGTGGCCGGGCCTGGGAGCCGGGCGCGGACGCTGCAGGTGCGAGCGGCGGCGACGCGCCGGTCGCCGCCGATCCGGCGGCCGCGGCGGCGCTCGGCGAGCCGCCCGCCGGCGCAGCCGCCTCCGCGGCCGCGCTCGCCCCCGACGGCCGCATCGCCCACCTCAAGGCGGCGGCCACGGTGCCGCCCTCCGCCGCCCGCGCCTCCGGCGCCGGCGGGTACCACCTGGTGCTCCTCGCCCGCGACTACGCCGGCTGGAGCAACCTCTGCCGCATCATCAGCGCCGCCCACCTCGAGCACCCGGGCGAGCCGCCGCTGGCTCGGCTCGCCACCCTCGCCGAGCACGGCGGCCACCTCGTCGCGCTCAGCGGCTGCCGGCGTGGCGAGATCTGGTCGCGGCTGCTCGCCGGCGACAAGGCAGGCGCCCGCGCCGCGGCCTCCGTCTTCCACGGCATCTTCGGCCGCGACTACTTCATCGAGTTGCAGCACGAGCTGCTACCCGACTCAGACGTCTCGCTGCGCGCCCTCGACCTCCTCGCCCACGAGCTGCGCATCCCCACCGCCGCCACCGGCGACGTCCACTACACGGTCAAAGGCGACGCCGGCCTCCACGACGTGCTCGCCGCCGAGGCCGCCAACCAGCCGCTGCCCAACCCATTGGGACGCAAGAACGCGGAGCTCTACCTCAAGAGCCCGCGGCAGATGCGCCGCCTCTTCCAGCGCTATCCGGAGGCCTGCGACAACGCCGCCCGCATCGCCGCGCGCTGCAACCTCGACCTCGGCCTCGGCAAGCTCCTCTTTCCCGCCTACCCGCTGCCGCCCGGCGAGACCGCCTTCTCGCTGCTCTGGAAGCGCTGCTTCGAGGGCGCCGCGGAGCGCTACCGGCCGCTCACCGCCGAGGTCACGGCGCGGCTCGAGCGCGAGCTCAGGGTCATCGAGGAGCTCGGCTTCGCCGAGTACTTCCTCGCCGTGCGCGACATCGTCGAGTTCGCGCTCGGCCGCGGCATTTATTACTCGGGCCGCGGCTCCGCCGGCAACAGCATCGTCAGCTACGTGCTGCGCATCACCGACGCCGACCCCATCGCCCACGAACTGCTCTTCGAGCGCTTCCTCAACCCGGCGCGCCACGAGATGCCGGACGTGGACATCGACTTCTGCTCGGCACGCCGCGACGAGGTCATCCAGTACATCTACGAGCGCTTCGGCCACGACAAGGTCGCCATGGTGGCCACCGTCAACACCGTGCGCGCGCCGTCGGCGGTGCGCATCGTCAGCCGCGCCTTCGGGTTCACGCCGGAGGAGATCAACGGCCTGTCCAAACGGGTGCCATGGGGCAGCGCGTCCAAGCTCGGGGAGATGCTGGCCGAGCGCCCCGAGCTCGCCAACCACGAGTTCCAGCACCCGCACTACCGCCGCCTCGTCGACGTCGCTGAGCGCCTCTCCGGGTTCCCCGCCCACCTCGGCACGCACCTGGGCGGGTTCATCCTCTCGCGCGACCCGCTCACCGACCGCGTGCCGCTGCAGTGGGCGGCCAAGGGCGTCGTGGTGGCCCAGTTCGACAAGGACGACGTCGAGACGCTGGGCCTCGTCAAGATGGACATCCTCGCGCTCAAGATGCACTCGGCCATCGCCGAGGCCGTGCGCCGCATCGAGGCGCGCACCGGCGAGCGCGTCAGTGCCTGGGAGCTGCCGCGCGACGACCCCGAGGTCTACCGGCTCATCCGCTCGGCGCGCACCGTCGGGTTGTTCCAGCTCGAGAGCTCGGGGCAGCGCAACCTCGCCACGCGGCTGCAGGAGCGCGACTTCGAGGACGTCATCGCGGCCATCTCGCTCTTCCGCCCGGGGCCGCTGCAGGCCGATATGATCGCGCCGTTCATCAGGCGCCGGCACGGGCGCGAGCCCGTCGTCGTGCCACACCCCGCCATGGAGCGCATCCTGCGCCGCACCTACGGGGTCATCGTCTACCAGGAACAGGTCATCGAGGTGGCGGCGGCAGTCGCCGGCTTCAGCCTCGCCGAGGCCGACCTGCTCCGCCGCACCATGACTCACGAGCGTTCCATGGACGAAATGGACGCCATCGGCCGCAACTTCGTCGAGAAGGCGATGGCGCGCGGCGCCACGCAGGAGGTCGCCGACGAGGTCTTCCG
The DNA here is from genome assembly GCA_963784975.1 of uncultured Thermoleophilia bacterium. GTDB lineage: Bacteria > Actinomycetota > Thermoleophilia > UBA2241 > UBA2241 > CAIXSE01. The sequence goes on from CAWAUK010000046.1 coordinate 21,306, forward strand.
TCAGCTCCGCGGGTTCGCCGCCTACGGCTTCAACAAGGCGCACGCCGCCTGCTTCGCCATCGTCTGCAACGCCTCGGCCTGGCTCAAGGCGCACTACCCGGCCGAGTTCTACGCCGGCATCCTCAACAACCAGCCCATGGGGTTCTACTCACCGCGCGTGGTGCTCAACGACGCGCGGCGCTTCGGGCTCGAGGTGCTCCCGCTCGACGTCAACCTGAGCGGCGAGTGGTTCGAGGTGGAGAAGGACGGCGCGGCGCTGCGCGTGGGGCTTGCTTACGTCAAGGAGATGAGCGCGGTGGCGCGGCGCGCGATCGTCGAAGGACGCGGGGAGCGCACCGGTGGGTCGGCCGCTGCGGAGCGGAGTGGGGGTCCCAGAGGGCGCTCCGCTCCGTTCGACGCCGCCGCGCCGGCTACGCAGGCGACGTCTCACGAGCCTCATTCACCCCCACCCCCCTTCTCCGGAGGCGCGCTCGCGACCGCCGGCGATCGGCCGCTCGTCGCCACGGCTGGTGGAGCGGTCATGGCCGGCCCACCCCGGCCGTACACGTCGCTCGCCGACTTCGTCGGGCGCACGCGCGTCAGCCGCGAGATCGCCGAGAACCTGGCGCGCCTCGGCGCCTTCGACGCGCTCGGCGTGCGCCGCGAGGAGCTGGTCGCGCAGGTGCCGCTGCTGTACGCCGGCGCCAAGCCGGCCGGGCGGGCAGCCTCCGACGAAGACTCCGCCGGCGACGGGCTCGACCAGCCGCGCTTCGCCCTCGACGAGCAGCTCGGGCCGCTCACCTTCCTTCCGGACTGGTCGCGCCAGCGGCGCGTGAGCATCGAGCTCGAGCTGCTCGGCCTCAACGTCAGCGCCCACCCGCTACGCTTCGTGCGCGACGAGGTCAAGGCGCTCCGGGTCACCCCCATGGGGCGGCTGCCCGAGGTGCGTCACGGCAGCCGCGTGCGCGTCGCCGGAGTCCTCGAGCGCGCCCAGATGCCCTGGATCCGCAGCGGCCACCGCACCATGTTCCTCACGCTCGAGGACGAGACCGAGCTGGGCCAGGTGGTCGTCTTCAACGACGTCTACCTCAAGTACGGACGGGTGCTCAAGGACGCCGTGTACCTGCTCGTCGACGGCGAGCTGCAGAACGACGAGGAGCACGGCCTCGCGGTGGTGGCGCACCGCATCACCGACCTCCTGCGCGCCATCGGCCGTGACGAGACGGGCGGCCGCGGGCGGGCCGGCGGCGGGCCCTTCGTGCCCGGCGGCCTCACCTACCAGCGGCCGGACGCTTGGGAGCTCCCGGCCGTAGAGCCGCGCACGCGGCCGGGCCGGACGGGCTGACGCTTCCGCGTCCCCGAGGGTCAGAAGACGGCGACCTGGATCACGACCTCATCGCCGGCGCGGCCGCGGGTGCCGGCCGCGGGGTCCTGACCGACCACGTCACCGGGCATCGAGCCCCAGCCCGCCACGTAGTCGGAGTTCACGGTGAAGCCGGCGTCCTCGAGCTGCGCTTTGGCATCGCCCTGTGAAAGGCCGACCACATCCGGCACATAGACCTTCGGCGGCCCGCTGCTCACCCAGAAGGTCACGGTGTCGCCGCGCTGCACCGTCGCCCCCGCGGCGGGCGCCTGCTTGAAGATCTGGCCCTTGGGCGTGGTGTTCGACGCGCCCCGGCGGCTCTTCGAGTTGAGCGACTCCGCCTGCAGCCGGTTCCGGGCAACGCTCGCGGCAAGGCCGGTGAGGTCCGGTGACGGGATGTGCAGCGGCCCGCGGCTCACCCAGAGGTCGACCTTGACGCCGTCGTCCACGGACGCGCCGCCACGCGGCGACTGGCGCGCCACCGCGCCCTCGGCGTACTTGTCGGCCCAGACGTAGTGCAGGACGGGGTGCAGCCCCTCGCCCCGGATCGCGCCGGTCGCGTCGGCGCGCGCTTGCCCGACCACCTTGGGGACGGTCGCCCCGGGCGCATACAGATACGTGTAGGCGGCCCACGCCGCGGCTGCGGCAAGCGCGACCAGGACGACCGCCAGGACGATGCCGCGCCGGCGGCGCGGCGGCGCGGCCGCACGGTAGTCGCCGGCTCTCCCGAGCGGTAGCGCGTCGGCGCGTCCGAGACCAGGACCGTGGGCTCCGGGGCAAGTGTCCCGGGCGCACGCTGAGCCGCCGGCGGGCTGACGGGGGTGGGAGCCGGCAGCGGCGGCGTCCGCACCGGCGCCGCGGCCCGCGACAGGCCGGCCGGAGACGCGACGACCGGCGCAGCGGCCGCGGCGGCCAGCACGCCCGCACCGGCTGCCCCGGCGGCGACCGCGGCGCCGGCGGCGCCGGCGCTCGCCATCGCGCCGGCCGCCGTCATACCGTCGCCGGTGACGTCTCGCTCCGGGCGGCGCGCCTTGCGCAGCGCGGCGGCGAACTCGTCGGCCGTCTGGAACCTGTCGTCCGGGTTCTTGCTGAGCGCGCGCATGGCGACGCCGGCAAGCGGCTCGGAGACCGCCGGCTCCAGCGTGCGCGGGTTCGGCGGCGCGGTCGAGACGTGCTGCATCGCCACGGCCACGTCGCTCTCGCCGCGGAACGGCACGCGCCCGGTGAGCATCTCGTAGAGCACCACGCCGAGGCTGTACAGATCCGAGCGCTCGTCAGCCGCCCGCCCTTGCGCCTGCTCCGGTGAGAGATAGGACGAGGTGCCCATCATCGCGCCGGTGCGAGTCAGCGCCGAGTCGCCCATCCGTGCGATGCCGAAATCGGTGACCACCACGCGGCCGCTCTCGTCCAGCATGACGTTGTACGAAGTGACGTCGCGGTGCACGATCTTCTGCGCATGCGCGGCGGCGAGCGCAGAGAGCACGGCGAGGGCGATGGTGACCGCCTCATCCTGGGGGAGCGCGCCTTCGCGGCGCAGCCGCTGCTTCAGCGACTCTCCACGGACGTACTCCATCGCGATGTAGGTGGCGCCGTCCGCACTGCCGCGGTCGTACACGCCGACGATGCTGGGGTGGTTGAGGCTGGCCGCCGCCCGCGCCTCGATGCGGAAGCGCTCGAGAAACTCGTCGTCGGCGGCCAGCCGCGCCTTGAGCACCTTTACGGCCACGAGACGGCCGAGGCGCTCGTCCTCGGCCAGGTAGACGTCCGCCATGCCGCCGCTCCCGAGGGGCGAGACGATGCGGTACCGGCCTGCGAGCAGGCTCGGCACGGAGGCGGCTTCTCGGTCGCGTTCGTGATCGTCCATTGAGTCAAGGGCCGTGGCGGGCAGGGTCGCGCCGGCGTCCGGCGCGGGACCGACGTGGGAGACGCGCAAGCCCGCCGTTCGGTGCGAGGTTCCAGTCTAGATGACGGCGCGGCGGCTGTCGCCCGACCGCGCTCGGGCGGAGGCCGCAGCACCCGCCTCCCCGGCCTGTCACGTGAAGTCCATCCGTCAGCCTGACGGGCGCTTCATATTGCTTAACACTACGGGGGTGGTTTCAACCGTTGGAGTGGTGGTAATATACCGTTTGCGCGGCGGAGTCCCCCTCCACACACCCCTCCCTCGCGCAAGGTACCTCCAGGTACCACCCCATGGCTCCTTTCACAAGCCCCTCTCCCCGAGGGGCTGCCCGGAAACGGGTGCACAAGGCGACGCGAGAGCGTCGCCTTTGTGCGTACGGGGTCAGTTCGGAGCCGGCCCGGTCCTCAGGCGTTCAGGAGCCCGGACTGGACGACGAAGTTCTCGGTGATGCGGCGGCAGAACGCCGGGTACCCCGGCAGCCGCTCGTCCGTCTCGCGGCGCAGCTGCTCCTCGAACCCCGCGCCGAGGTGCTTCTGCTCCTTGACGGCGTCGCGCACCCAGTGCGGCGCCATCTCCGCGTCGACCTCAGGGTGGAACTGCGTGCCCCACGCCCTGCCGCCGGCGCGGAACACCTGCACACCGTCGCCGCAGGTGGCCACCAGGTGCGACGTCGGCGAGATCCTGCACGAGTACTCGTGCCAGTTGAAGGCGACGAACGGCGAGGAGATGCCGTGGAGCAGCGGGTCGTCGGCGACCTTCTCGATCGACGTCCAGCCCACCTCGGCGTGCTTGCGCTTGAAGGCGTCGCCGCCGGCCGCTATGGCCAGGAGCTGGGCGCCCAGGCAGATGCCCCACACGGGTCCGCCCACGTGGACCATGCGGCGCATGAGCTTGATCTCCGCCGCCAGGAAGGGGTAGTCCTTGGTCTGCGTGGCGTGCATGGAGCCGCCGAGACTGATGAGGCCCGCGGTCTCCTCTGGCCACGCGGGGAGCTCGTCGGCCAGGTCGACGCGGCGCACCTCGAACGGCACGCCGAGGTCGGCGAGCGCCACGGCGATGCTGCCGGGCGGGTCGTCGGGCTCGTGCTGGACGATGGTCAGGGGCTTCATCTGCGGCTCCTCTCCGGGACGTACGGGAGTATACCCAACGGGGTGGTCCGGCCATGAGTCGCGGGGCCTCGGACGCGCCGCCTTGCCCGTGCGCGCCGCCGCTGCAAGACTGGGGCCATGAGCGGCAGCATCCCCACATATGGTCCGGTCGATCCCCCGAGCGGAGCGCCGATCGTCGAGGTCCTCTCGGCCGGCAACGAAGTGCTCATCGGCGACGTGCTCGACACCAACACGAACTGGCTGTGCACCCGGGTGACGGCGCTCGGCGGACTGGTGCGCCGGACGGTCATGCTGCGCGACGACGTGGACGCGATCGGCGCCGAGCTGCGCGCCTGCCTCTCCCGGCGCCCGGCGCTGGTGTTCACGGTCGGCGGCCTCGGACCCACCAGCGACGACCGCACGCTCGAGGGCGTGGCTCTCGGCCTCGGCGTCCCGCTGGAGCTACACGCCGAGGCCGAGCGGATGGTCGCCGCAAAGTACGAGGAGTTCTTCGCGGCGGGCTACGTGCCGTTCCCGGAGCTGAATGAGGACCGCCGCAAGATGGCGCGCCTGCCGGCCGGCGCGAAGCCGCTCGTCAACCCCATCGGAGGCGCCCCCGGCGTCCTCTGCCGCAGCGGGGACACGCGCATCGTCTCGCTCCCCGGCGTGCCCGGCGAGCTGGTGGCGATCGTCGACGAGTCGCTCGGGCCGCTGGTCGCGGAGGTCTTCGGCGCGGCCCACTACGAGGAGCGCGCCCTCGAGGTGGAGCTCCAGGACGAGTCGGCGATCGCCCACATCCTGCGCGCCGCCGAGGAGCAGCACCCGGCGGTGTACGTGAAGTCGCGCGCCAAGGTGCTCGGCAGCACGCGCGTGATCCGCATCACGCTCAGCGGGCGCGGCGAGAGCGACGCCGACGTCGCCGCGCTGCTCGCCCCGGCGGCGGACCAGCTGGTGGCGCAGATCGCCGCCGCCGGCTTCGCCGTCCGGCCGGCGGCGGACGAGGACACGGACGGCTCGGGCGTGGCAAGTCCTACCCCAGGTGGTCCTCGATGAAGTGCGTGTTCACGTCGCCCGCCATGAACAGCGGGTGGTCGAGCACCAGGCGGTGGAACGGGATCACCGTCCTGACGCCGTCCACGAGGAACTGGTCGAGCGCCCAGCGCGATCGCGCGAGGCACTCCTCGCGGTCGCGCCCCCAGACGATGAGCTTGCCCAGCAGGCTGTCGTAGAACGGCGGCACCAGGTACCCCTGGTACACGTGACTGTCGAGCCGCACCCAGGGGCCGCCCGGCGGGATCCACTGCGTGACCACGCCGGGTGAAGGCATGAAGTCCTCGGCCGGGTCCTCGGCGTTGATGCGGAACTCGATGGCGTGGCCCTCGAGCTCGATATCGTCCTGGGTGAGCGGCAGGCCCTCGCCGGCGGCGATGCGGATGCCCGTCTTGACGATGTCGACGCCGCTCACCATCTCGGTGACGCAGTGCTCGACCTGCACGCGCGTGTTCATCTCCATGAAGTAGAAGCTGCCGTCGCTGTCGAGCAGGAACTCGACGGTGCCGGCGCCCTCGTAGTGGGCGGCGACGGCCGCGGCCACCGCGGCCTGGCCCATCTGGGCGCGCAGCTCCGGACTCACGGCAGGCGACGGCGCCTCCTCGATGAGCTTCTGGTGACGCCGCTGGATGCTGCAGTCGCGCTCGCCGAGGTGGATGCCGTGGCCCTTGCCGTCGGCGAGCACCTGGATCTCGATGTGACGCGGCGCGCCGATGTACTTCTCGACGTAGACGGCGCCGTTGCCGAACGCCGCCTCCGCCTCGGCCTGCGCCTGACGGACGGCGCCGGCCAGCTCGGAGGCCTCCTTGACGATGCGGATGCCCTTGCCTCCGCCGCCGGCGGACGCCTTGACCATGACCGGCAGGCCGATGTCGTTGGCGACGACCTCGGCCTCGAGCGCGTCGGCGATGATGCCCTCGGAGCCGGGCGTCACCGGGACGCCGGCGGCGGTCATGGTCGCGCGCGCCGCCGCCTTGTCGCCCATGAGCTCGATGCTCTCCGGCGACGGGCCGATGAACTTGATCCCCTGCTCCCGGCACAGGCGGCTGAACTCGGCGCGCTCGGCCAGGAAGCCGTACCCGGGGTGGATCGCCTCGGCGCCGCTCTGCAGCGCCGCCTGGATGAGCGCCGGCATGACGAGGTAGCTCTGCGCGGCCGGCGCCGGGCCGATGCACAGGGCCTCGTCGGCGTAGCGGACGTGCAGGCACTCGGCGTCGGCCTCGCTGTACACGGCGACCGTGCGGACCCCGAGCTCGCGGCAGGCGCGGATGACGCGGATGGCGATCTCGCCACGGTTGGCGATGAGGATCTTGCTGAACACTGTCGCTCCTTGCTCTTTTGTCGCCGGAGTATAGCCGACGCCGGGCCTGACAACGCTTTGACCCCGGCGCGCCTCAAGACGCGCGACTGGGTGCCGATACGCTCGGTGAGACCGGGTAAAGGATTACTCACCGGGCTTCGGCCCGGCATCTCATCCTCTCTCTCAGCCGGGCCGGTCTCCTTCGAACAAGGCGGACCGCCCGCATCCGCCGAAGGCCCCCGCCGGCCCGGCACTTTTCTCCTCGTCACCACGCTGTCCATCGTCGTCGGCGGATGTCCACCTCGCGACCGCCTGTCAAGCCCGGCGCCCGCCTGCCGATACGCTAGACTGAGGTCTGACCCGGCGGGAGGTCGGAGTGCCGAACATGCCCAAGAAGACGCTGGCGATCATCGACGACGACACCGAACTGCTCAGCCAGCTCTCCAGGGCGCTCGGCTCAAGCTACCGCGTCACCACCAGCCTCGGCGACCCGGGGACCATACGGATGCTTCAGGACGACCCGCCGTCGGCGGTCGTCCTCGACCTCGACCTGATGACGTTCGACCCCTTCGAGCTCATGCAGCTGGTGATCAGCGATCCCGCCCTGCGGGGCACGCCGCTGCTGGTGCTCTCATCGGCCAGCGACTTCGCGACCTTCGAGCACGCGCACCGGGCCGGCGCCTCAGAGTACGTCACCAAGCCGTTCTCGCCGGACGAGTTGCGGCCCAAGCTCGACGCCCTGGTGAGCGGCCGCAAGCGGCGCACCAACGGCCGCCTCAAGCTCGGCGCGGTGCTCGTCGCCAGCGGCCTGGTCACGCAGGAGCAGCTGGAAGGCGCCCTTGCCCACCAGAACGACGGCGGCGGGCGCCTCGGCGAGGTCCTGGTCTCGGAAGGTCTGGTGAGCGAGCAGGCCATCGTCGCCGCGGTGGCCGGCCAGATGCACATCGGCGTGGTCGATCTCACGCAGACCACGCCTCAGCCCGCCGCCCTCGGCCTGCTGCCGCGCGACTTCATCGTGCGCCGCCGGCTCATACCGCTCAGCCTCGACGAGAGCGGCAGCCTCGTGGTGGCGATGACCAACCCGCTGGACGTCATCTCCATCGACGAGGTCGGCATGCGCACCAAGAAGCGCGTCGTGCCCGTCATCTGCACGGAGTCGGCCTTCGACGAAGCCGTCTCCATCTACTTCAGCTCCCGCGGCAAGCTCAAGGACGCGCGCGAGGACGCCGAGGAGCCCGGTGACCGCCGGCGAGATCGACGCCGACATGATCGAGATCGTCAACGCGCTGCTCACAGACGCGGCGAGCATGGACGCGTCGGACATCCACCTCGAGCCGGCGGAGGAGTCGCTCAACGTCCGCTGCCGCATCGACGGCGTGCTCCACGAGATGCGTGAGTTCCCCAAAGAACTGCAGGCCGGCATCATCAGCCGCCTCAAGATCATGGGCAACCTCAACATCGCCGAGCGGCGGCTGCCGCAGGACGGCCGCACGAGCTTCGAGCTGTCCAGCGGCGAGGCCGTCGACCTGCGCCTCGCCTCCATCCCGAGCATGTACGGCGAGAACCTCACCATCCGGATCCTCGAGGTCTCGCCGCTGCCGCCCACGCTGGCGTCGCTCGGGCTGGTCGGCGACAACCTGACCCGGTTCGAGGCGGCGCTCAGGGCCCCGGAGGGCGGCATAGTCATCGTCGGCCCCACCGGCTCGGGCAAGTCGACGACGCTGTACACGACGCTGGAGCTCATCAAGTCGCGGGAGCGCAAGGTGTATACGGTCGAGGACCCCATCGAGCGCAAGATCGAGGGCATCATCCAGACCGAGGTCAAGCCGGCGATCGGGCTCACCTTCGCCCAGGCGCTGCGCTCGCTCGTGCGCGCCGACCCTGACGTGATCATGGTCGGCGAGATCCGCGACCTGGAGACCGCCAAGATGGCGGCCGATTCGGCCATCACCGGCCACAAGGTGTTCAGCACGCTGCACACCAACGACGCGGCGGCGGCGGTCAACCGCCTCGTCGAGATGGGCGTGCCCCGCTATCTGGTCGCGGCCGCATGGCGGTGCTTCGTCGCCCAGCGGCTCGTGCGCCGGCTCTGCCCGCACTGTCGCAGCGAGACGACCATGACCGACGATCGCTGGACGGAGCTCGGACTGGGGCCGGCGCCCAGTAAGCGCTTCAAGATCTACGAGCCGGTCGGCTGCACCAAGTGCTTCGGCACCGGCTACCGCGGCCGCCTCGGCCTCTACGAGGTGCTCGTCGTGGACGACGAGCTGCGCGACGTCGTGGCCACGGGCGGCAGCGTCCTCGAGATCCAGCGCCTGGCCCGGGGCAAGGGCGTCTCCTCACTGCGCCAGGACGGCATCACCAAGGTCCTCGAGGGCAGCACCAGCTACCTCGAGCTCCTGCGCGTCACCGTCTGACGCGTAGTCAGCCGCGGCGACGCGTCATCCCCTCGTCTAGACGCGTGTTCCATGCGCCCCTCGGCGACGCGACCCGATGTAGTGGTCAGGAGACCGGAAGACTCAGAGAGAGGACCTTCCAAGTCGACCTTGACTCTGGCCGGCGGCGCAAAGCGGGGGCTTGCACCGCCGGCCTCCACGTACGCCCTCAGCCCATGGCTCCCGCCCGGCTCGAAGGACTGGGCGGTCATCCTCAGCGGCCCGGACGCGTCGGCGCCATCGTCGCCGTCAGGCTCACCGCCGGCAGGGCGCCCTGCGTCAGGCCGGGCGGTGGTCGATGACGCGCCGCGCCTTGCCCACGCTGCGCTCGAGCGAGCCGGGCTCGACGAGCTTGACCTTGGGGCGGACGAGAAGCTGCGAGCGGAGCTCTTCGGTGACGCGGCGCTCGAACGCCCGCAGGTCGTCCATCCAGCCGTCGAAGAGTGTGTCGGTGACCTCGACGTGCACCTCGAACGTGTCGAGCCCGCCGGAGCGCCCAAGCACGATCTGGTAGAACGGCTCGACGCCCTCGATCTGGAACAGCACGCTCTCGATCGCCGACGGGAAGATGTTGACGCCGCTGATGATGAACATGTCGTCGGTGCGGCCGACCACCTTGCCCATGCGCGCGGTCGTGCGCCCGCAGGCGCAGGGCTCGCGCGTGAGCGACGTGAGGTCGCGCGTGCGGTAGCGCAGCACCGGCGAGCACTCCCGGGTGAACGCCGTGACCACGAGCTCGCCGACCTCGCCGTCGGCGACCGGCTTGCCGGTCGCCGGGTCCAGGCACTCGGCGAGGAAGTGGTCCTCGGAGATGTGCATGCCGCTGCGGCACTCGCACTCGCCGGCCACGCCCGGCCCGGCGAGCTCCGTAAGCCCGTAGTTGTCGGTGGCCCTGATCGGCAGCCGGCTCTCGATCTGCGCGCGCATCTCCTCGCTGCAGGTCTCGGCGCCGAACAGGCCAAGCCGCAGGCGCAGCGCCTCGAGCGGCACGCCGCGCTTCTGCAGCACCTCGCCGATGTAGAGCGCGTAGGACGGGGTGGCGATGAGCACCGTCGTGCCGAAGTCCCGCATGTACTGGATCTGGCGGGCGGTGTTGCCGGCGCTGAGCGGCAGCACCGCCACGCCGGCGCGCTGCAGCCCGTAGTGCAGGCCGAAGCCGCCGGTGAACATGCCGTACCCGAAGGCGATCTGGGCGACATCGCCGTCGTCGACGCCGGCCGCGACGGCGAGCCGGCACACGAGCTCCGTCCACGTCTCGAGATCGGCCTTGGTGTAGCCGCCGACGACGGCCTTGCCGGTGGTCCCCGACGAGGAGTGGATCTCGACGACCTCGCTCATGGGCACGGCGAACAGGCCGTAGGGATAGTTGTCGCGGAAGTCCGTCTTCTCGGTGAACGGCAGGCCGGCGACGTCGTCCAGGCCCCCGAGGTCGCCGGGCTCGAAGCCGGCGGCGTCCAGCTGCTCGTGGTAGAACGGGACGCGCTCGTAGACCCTGGCCAGCATGTCGCGGAGGCGAGTGGACTGCAGCTCCTCGAGCCGCTCGCGGTCGATGGTCTCGTGCTGCGCGTCCCAGATGGCCATGGTCTCTCGCTTCGTCGCTACCGGTGCCGCAGGCAATCATACGGGGCGGGAGACGGGCGCGCCTCCGGCCGGCCCGCCGCCCGACCCTCTGCCCGGCGCCGCGCACCGGGCACAGGGTAGCCCCCTCATACCCCCTAGGGGTACCATCGTTTGAGCACGGGAACACTAACCGCGGCAGGGCGCGACACCCTGCGGAGCGAACCTGCCACCGGAGTCCCATGAGCGATCGCCACACCACCATCGAGCTGCCGATCACCGGCATGACCTGCGCCAGCTGCGTGGCGAGGACCGAGCGCGCCATCGGCAAGGTCCAGGGCGTGGACAAGGCCGCCGTGAACCTGGCCACCGAGAAGGCGACGGTCACGTTCGACCTTGGGGCAGTCACGGCCGGTGACCTCGTCGCCGCGGTCGAAGGGGCGGGGTACGGCGTCGTGACGGCGGAGGAGACGCTGCCGATCATCGGCATGACCTGCGCCAGTTGCGTGAGCCGCGTGGAGAAGGCTCTGCGCATGCCCGCGGGCGTGCTCAAAGCCGATGTCAACCTGGCGACCGAGAAGGCGACCGTCTCGTACATCCCCGGCCAGGCGAGCTACCAGGACCTGGTGGAGGCGGTGCGCGGCGCCGGCTACGACGTCGTGGAGCCGGCGCCCGGCGCCGGCGAGGAGGGCATGGAGGCGGCGGCGGACGCCGAAGAGGCCGCCCGCGCCGCCGCCTACCGCAAGCTCAAGCTCAAGGTCACCGTCGGCTTCGTGCTCAGCGTCGTCATCTTCGCCGGCACGATGCAGATGGACTGGTTCACGTTCCTGCCCGCGTGGATGAACAACGGCTACTTCCTGTGGGCGCTCGCCAGCGTCGTGCAGTTCTGGGTGGGCTGGCAGTTCTACGCGACGGCGTGGTCGGCGCTGAAGCACGGCACGACGACGATGAACACGCTGGTCGCTATGGGCTCCTCGGCCGCCTACCTGTACAGCGTCGCCGGCGTCCTCTTCCCCAGCTTCTTCGAACACCAGGGCATGAGCGTGCCGGCTTACTTCGACTCGGCGGCCTTCATCATCACGCTGATCCTGCTGGGGCGGCTGCTCGAGGCGCGCGCCAAGGGGCAGACCGGGGCCGCCATCAAGGCGCTCATCGGCCTGCAACCCAAGACGGCGCGCGTCGTCCGCGCCGGTGTTGAGTCCGACGTGCCGGTCGCCCAGGTGCTGGTGGGCGACCTCGTCGTCGTGCGCCCCGGCGAGAAGGTGCCGGTGGACGGCGTGCTCGAGGAGGGCTCCTCGCCGGTCGACGAGTCCATGCTCACCGGCGAGCCCATCCCGGTGGGCAAGCACCCCGGCGACGAGGTCATCGGCGCCACCATGAACACCACCGGCTCGTTCACCTTCCGCGCGACCAAGGTCGGCTCCGAGACGGCGTTGGCGCAGATCGTGCGCCTCGTCGAGCAGGCGCAGGGCTCCAAGCCGCCCATCGCACGGCTCGCGGACGTCATCGCCGCATGGTTCGTGCCGGCCGTGATCGTCATCGCCACCATCACCCTGGTGGTGTGGCTCGTGTTCGGGCCGTCGCCGGCGCTCAACTACGCGCTGCTCAACTTCGTCGCCGTGCTCGTCATCGCGTGCCCGTGCGCGCTCGGCCTCGCGACGCCGACGGCGATCATGGTCGGTACCGGCAAGGGCGCCGAGAACGGCGTGCTCATCCGCGACGGCGCGGCGCTCGAGACGGCGCACAAGCTCGACGTCGTCGTGCTCGACAAGACGGGCACGATCACCGAGGGCAAGCCCCGCGTGACGGACGTGGTCCTGTTCGGCTCGGGTCACGGCACGGACGCCGAGACTGGTGGGGCGTTCGACAACGACGCCCTGCTGCGCCTCGTGGCAGGGGCCGAGCGCGGCAGCGAGCATCCGCTGGCGGTCGCCGTGCTCGCCGCGGCCGCCGAGCGCGGCATCGACGTACCGCCGGCGACCAGCTTCGCGGCCGTCGCCGGCCACGGAATCCGCGCCGAGGTGGACGGCCACACCGTCGTCGCCGGCAACGAGCGGCTCGCCGGCCACCCCGGCGAGCGGGCCGCCGAGCTCGCCGGCCAGGGCAAGACCGTCGTGACCATCGTCGTCGACGACGAGCCGGTCGGGGCGATCGCGATCGCCGACACGGTGAAGCCGAGCTCCGCGGCGGCCGTCGCCCGCCTCAAGCAGCTCGGCCTCGACGTGGTCATGCTGACCGGCGACCAGGCGGCGACCGCGAGGGCCATCGCCGCGCAGGTCGGGATCGAGCGCGTGGTCGCGGAGGTCCTGCCGGAGCAGAAGGCGTCCGCGATCTCGGCGCTGCAGCAGGACGGCCGCAGGGTCGCGATGGTCGGCGACGGCATCAACGATGCCCCGGCGCTCGCCCAAGCCGACGTCGGCATCGCCATCGGCACCGGCACCGACGTCGCCATGGAGGCGAGCGACGTGACGCTCATGTCGGGGGACGTCGGCGGCGTCGCCACCGCCGTGGAGCTCTCACGGGCGACCATGCGCACGGTGAAGCAGAACCTCTTCTGGGCTTTCGCCTACAACGTCGCCCTCATCCCGCTGGCGGCGGGCGTGTTCTACCCGGCGTTCGGCATCCTCCTGAACCCCATCTACGCCGCCGCGGCCATGGGGCTGAGCAGCGTCACCGTGGTGACGAACAGCCTGCGGCTGCGGAGCTTCAAGGCGAGCTGAGCGCGTGCCTGGGCCGGACGGGCGCCAGCTGAGCCGCCTGGCGAGCCCCGGCCTGCCCGCCCCGTACGCGGCGAGAGGGGCGGTCCTGACTCACGGGACCGCCCCTCTCGGGTGGCGACGCTACCGTGTCGGCTGATCCGATCATCGTCTGCCGCAATCACTTGCGGCGCTTGCCGTAGCGATCCTCCTGCTTCACGCGCGTCTTGTTGAAGTTCACAGGTCCCATGGTCTCACCTCCTCCTCGTCTCGGTCTGTCCCTTGAGGGTCACCGGAGCCCTATGCAAATAAACGTTTCCTTGTGAAACGAACCACATATCCCGCCGCTCCGCCTCCAGTCACCCCGGTGTCCAATAAGGACAAGCCCGGCAGTGAAACTCCGTTCCCTCGTCCATTGTCGGCGGTGAAGCGCTGGTGCGAGGATGGAACCGGCGGGGCCCGCAGACCGTGTTCGCGACCCCCGACGCTTGATCAGAGAGGTCACATGCTGCACGTTCTCGACCGGCACGCCATCGGCCAGATCCTCCGCACGAAGGCGGTGGACGCCTGGGGCGTCGCCGCCAACGACCCGGTGTTGCCCCTGGCGCCGGAGTACGCCACGGCCATCTCCATCCTCATGCGGCTGGATCCGCTGGTCGTGCGCGGGCTGCGGCACGGGCCCACACCGGACTACCACCAGGAGTACCTGCGCGTGAACATCGCGCTGGACGACGCTACCGGGACTCTCGTGGACGTGCTCACGGTCCACGGCCACGCCGCCGAGCGCACGCAGGCCACCATGGAGAAGACCAACGGCGGCAAGCCGTTCCCGCACAAGACGGCGGCCACACAGGCGGGCCTCGGATGGATCGGCAAGACGGCCCTGTTCGTCTCTCCGGAGTTCGGCCCCGCCGTGCGCCTGGCCACCGTCTTCACCGACCTCGAGCTGCCCACCGGCGAGCCCGTCCGCGAGAGCGCGTGCGGCGCCTGCCGCACCTGCGTCGACGCCTGCCCCGCCGGCTGCGGGCGGGACGTGCTGTGGCGGCCGGGCATGGCGCGCGAGCGCCTGTTCGACGCCGGCGCCTGCCGCCACCACATGACGCTCTTCACCAGCGTCGAGGCGGAGATCTGCGGCATCTGCATCGCCGCCTGCCCGTACACGATGCAGCACTGACGCCGGCCACGGCGCTTCCTTGCCCACTCTCCCGAGGCGTGTTAGGCTCGCCACCTTATTGAAAGAGGTTTTCACTTTCAGAAAGGAGGCCGCCCGTGAGCTTGGACACCGCCCAGGTCGCCGCGGACCTCGCCGCGCGCGGCCTTCGCCTGACGCGCCAGCGGCGCGCTGTCCTCGACGCCATCGCCGCCGCCCCCTCGAGCCTCAGCGCCCTGCAGGTGTACGACGCGGCGCGGGAACAGTGCCCCGAGCTGGGGCTGACCACCGTGTACCGGACGCTGGAGGTGCTGACCGAGATGGGCGCGCTGCGCCGCGTCCACGGGGCGGACCACTGCGAAGGCTTCGTGCCCGCCAGCAGGGCGCACGGCCACACCGTGGTCTGCAGCGCCTGCGGTCGCGTCACCGAGTTCACCGCCTGCGACATGCGCGGCATCGTCGACGCGGCGGCTCGGGAGACCGGCTACCGCATCACCGACCACTTCCTGCAGCTGACCGGCCTGTGCGCCGGCTGCCGCGCCGCGCGCGAGGTCCCGACGCCGGGAGGCGCCGGGTGACGGCGCGCGGTCTCCAGGCGCTCAGGTGAGCCCCGCGACGGCCGCCGCCGCGGCCTGCCTCACGCTGGAGAACGTCACCGTCGCCTACGACGCCCGGCCGGCGCTCGAGGACGTCACCCTGAGCGTGCCTCACGGCGCGCAGGTCGCCATCGTCGGTCCCAACGGCGCCGGCAAGTCGACGCTCTTCAAGGCGCTCGTCGGCCTTCTCCCCGTGCGCACCGGCAAGATCGTGCTACGCGACCGCGCCCCGGGCGCGCACGGGGACACCATCGCCTACGTGCCCCAGCGCGAGGAGATCGACTGGGGGTTCCCGGTCACCGTGCACGACGTCGTCATGATGGGGCGCTACGGCCGCCTGGGATGGTTCCGCCGGCCGGGGGCCGCCGACCGCGAGGTGGTGGCGCGCTGCCTGGACGAGCTCGGCATCGCCGAGCTCGAGCGGCGCGCCATCGGCGAGCTCTCCGGCGGCCAGCAGCAGCGTGTGTTCCTCGCCCGCGCGCTCGCCCAGGAGCCGCACGTCCTCCTGCTGGACGAGCCCTTCACGGGCGTGGACGTGGGGGCGCGCGAAGCGCTGCTCACACTGCTCGACCGCCTGCGCGGGCGGGGCATCACCGTGCTGGTCAGCACGCACGACATGGAGACCGCCGCGCAGCGCTTCGAGCTGACCGCCCTTCTCAACCGGCGGCTCATCGCCTACGGCGAGCCGGCCGCCGTGTTCACCCAGGATCACCTCAGCGAAGCCTTCGGCGGCCAGGCGCTCTTCGTCGGCGGCATGGTCGTGATCGACCAGTGCTGCCCCGGCCACGT
>CAWAUK010000047.1:0-31799 GCA_963784975.1 uncultured Thermoleophilia bacterium
GTCGATGTCGTTGGTCAGCCGGCTGACGATCCAGCCCGTCTTCTGCCTGCTGAAGAAGTCGAGGCTCAGCTTCTGCAGGTGGGCGAACAGCTGGCGGCGCAGGTCGAAGATGACGTGCTCTCCGACCCAGCTCGTCAGGTAGGTCTGCAGGTAGCTGGCTCCCAGGTTGATCAGGGAGACGGCGATGAAGGCGACGATGACCCACATGAGGACGGTCATGTCCTTGGCGCCGATGCCGCCGTCGATGGCGACCTTGAGGAGGTACGGCACGGCAAGGCTCGAGAGCGTGACGACGACCATGGCCACGATGCTGAGGACGGCGCGCCGCCGGTACGGGTAGGCGAGGCGAGCGAGCCGGGAGAG
Organism: uncultured Thermoleophilia bacterium; assembly: GCA_963784975.1. Taxonomy (GTDB): domain Bacteria; phylum Actinomycetota; class Thermoleophilia; order UBA2241; family UBA2241; genus CAIXSE01. The sequence goes on from CAWAUK010000047.1 coordinate 364, forward strand.
CTTGAGCTCGCTCGCCAGGTGCAGGAACGCGCGCCAGCCGCGCATCTCCTCGAGGCTGGCGCCGCTGCCGTGCGGGCCGCTGCTGTGCCGGGAGGCGGTCGCCATCAGGTTGCCCCCTCCGAGGCCGCCGGGGCGGCTGCGCCGCCGCCCGCACGCCGCCCGCCGCCGTTGCCCGCGTCATCCCCGGCGGCGTCGAGGCAGCAGCCCTCGCGTTCGGCGTCGCCGAACATGTGCGCGTACAGGCCGCCTGCGGCGATGAGATCCTCGTGCGTGCCGCGTTCGTCGATCTGGCCGTGGTCGAGCACGATGACCTCCTCGGCCAGCGAGATCGTGCTCGGGCGGTGGGCGATGATGAACGTGGTGCGGCCGCGCATCACTTCCTGCAGCGCGGCCCGGATGCGGAACTCCGTCTCCACGTCGACGCTGCTGGTGGCGTCGTCGAGGATGAGGATGCGCGGGTCCATCACCAGCGCCCGCGCGATCGCGATGCGCTGGCGCTGGCCGCCGCTGAGCGTGAAGCCGCGTTCTCCGATGATCGTCTCGTAGCCGTCGGAGAGCGCCTCGATGAAGCCGTCGGCCTGCGCGGCTCGCGCCGCCGCCTTGACCTCCTCGTCCGTGGCCTCGGGCTTGCCGAAGCGGATGTTCTCGGCGATCGATGTGCTGAAGAGGAACGGGTCCTGGTTGACGATGCCGATGTGGCGGCGGAGGTCGGCCAGCTGCAGGTCACGGACGTCCTGGCCGTCGACGAGCACCGAGCCGCCGCCGGCGTCGTAGAAGCGCGGCACGAGGTTGGTGAGGGTCGTCTTGCCGCAGCCGGTGTGGCCGACGAGGGCGATGGTGTGGCCGGCCGGGACCTCAAGGCTCACGCCTCGCAGCACCGACCGTCCTCCGTAGCTGAACCAGACGTCGTCGAAGGTCACGGAGCCGGTGGGTCCGGCGCCCTCGATGGAGCCCCCGGCGACGAACTCCGCCGCCGTCAGACCGAACGCGTCCCTGAGCGGCTGCGCGTCCGGCTTATCCGTCATCTCGAGCGGCGCGTCCAGCACCTGGTACACCCGCTCGCCGCTGGCGATCGCTCGCTGCGCGAGGCCGGTGAGCCAGCCGATGATCTGCGCCGGATACACGAGCATCATCAGGTAGCTGTAGAAGGCGACGAGCGAGCCCAGGCTGAGGTTCCCCTCGATCACCAGCCGCCCGCCGTAGTACAGCAGGAAGGCGACGGCCACGTTGGGGATGAAGGCGATCAGCGGGATGTAGACGGCGCGCACGCGCGCGGCGGCAACGCTCGCTTCGAAGACCTTGTAGCTGCGGTCGCTGAACTTGACCAGCTCGTCGTCCTCGCGCGCGAAGATGCGGACGATGCGGCTGCCGACCACGTTCTCCTCCGCCGCCGCCGTCACGTCGGCGATCTTCTGTTGCACGTCCAGCAGGATGGGCTTCAGGCGCATGCTGAACCGGATCGTCACCAGAAGCAGGAACGGCATGAACGCGAGCGACATCAGAGCCAGCTTCCAGTTCAAGAAGAAGAGGATGACGGAGATGGCGACCATCATCACGATGTTGGTGGCGAAGAAGACGAGGCCGTAGCCGAGGAACATGCGTACGTTCTGGATGTCGCTCATGGCCCGGCTCATGAGCTGCCCCGTGGGCCAGCGGTCGAAGTAGCTGAACGACTGGCGCAGGAGGTGCGACCACATCCGGTTCCGCAGGTCGTACTCGATGTCGAGGCTGACTCTGCCGGTCGCGAGGCGGCGGCCGACGCCGACGACGAAGCGCACGAGGGCGACGCCGAGGAGGGCCAGACCGTAGGTGACCAGCAGGCCGGTCTGGCCGCCGATCAGGGCGTTGTTGATGGTCAACTGGATGATGCGCGGCACGATGAGCCCGAGCCCCATCTGGGCGAAGGCCAAGGCGAAGCCCAGGATGGTGAGCCACTTGTAGTCGCCGAGGAGCTTGAGGATGCGCCAGAATGTCTTCATCTGATGCTGAGCTTACCCGGAGGGTGGCCGGGAGGCTCCGGCCCTGCTGAGGGGCGGCCGCGGTTCCCGCCCCCGCCGCTCCGCTCCAAAGCGCCAGCGACTTCAGGCGCTCGTCACACCCGGCGTACCGGATGCATCGCATACCAGGTCGCCCTGGTCAGCGCGTTCACGGCGGCCGTCGGGCTCGGAAGCAGGACCGGAGCGTACCTGCCGAGCCCCGGGTACACGCACCGTGTCATGGGGACGAGGGGGACGCTCACGACCGGCTTGCCGGTCCGTTCCGTGACGGCGGCGATGTGCGCCAGCAGGCCGCGCTCTCGTTCGTTGAGCTCGGCGAACATATCGGCCGGCGCCGCCGCGGCGTCAGGGCCGGTCCCGGCCGAGGCTTCGCCCCGTCCCTCGGCCGCTGCGTCCTGACCGGCTCTCCCGCTGCTCGGGCTGCCGATGAGCGCGAGCGTGATGACGCTGTCCACGCCTTCGCAGTCGGCGACCATCTCGACGATCTTCTCGGGCACGCCGTGCGAGACGGTGGCGACGAGGTCGACGGGGTTGCCTCGGCTCCAGAACGGGGGCAGCAACTCGTCGACCGCCGCGACCACGTCCGGCGGCAGTTCCGCCAGGGCGAGATCCTGCGCTGCGAGGAGGTCGGCAGTCAGCACGCCCCAGCCGCCCCCGAGGGTGACGACGGCGACGCGGTCGCCGGCGGGCAGCGGCTGGTAGGCGAGCAGCGCGGCGACGTCGAGGGCTTCGTCGGGGTCGGCGGCGAGGATGACGCCGGCCTGACGGACGGCGGCGCGGAAGACCTCGGCCGAGCCGGCCAGCGCGCCGGTGTGCGAGCTGGCCGCCTTGCGACCCAGCGCGCTCAGGCCTCCGCGCATGACGACCACGGGCTTGCGCGGAGTAGTGGCGCGAGCGAGTTCGTAGAACCGGCGGCCGTCCGCGAGTCCCTCAAGGTACATGGCGATCACGCCCGTCTTCGGGTCGTCGGCAAGATACTCCAGGAAGTCGTTGGCGTCGGTCGTCGCCTGGTTGCCGCTGCTCACGAACTTCTCGATTCCCACGCAGCGTCGTTCCGCGGTCATGAGCAGCTGGGTGCCGATGTTGCCGGATTGGGAGATGACGCTGAGCGGTCCCGGCTCGGGACGCAAGGTGACGAAGCCGACGGCGTTCAGGTGGGCGCTGGTGGCGAGGACGCCCATGCAGTTGGGGCCGACGAGGGTGACGCCACCGTCGTCGGCCGCCCGCGCGAGCGCGTCCTGCAGGGCGACGCCCTCGCCGCCCGCCTCGGCGAAGCCCGCCGCGATGACGATCGCCGCCGGCACACCGTGGCGGCCGCACGCGGCGACGACCGGCGTCGCCGCGCCTCCGCCCAAGGCGCAGATCACGAGGTCCGGCGTCTCCGGCAGATCGTCCGGCGAGGCGTAGGCCGTCAGCCCCATGATGGCCTCAGCCCGCGGATTGATCGGATATAAGGCGCCGGGGAAGCCGCCGCCGGTCAGGTTCGCCAGGACCGAGCCGCCCCATTTGCCGCGGTCCGCCGAGGCGCCGACGACCGCCACCGAGGAGGGGGAGAAGACGGCAGCGAGATCGAGCCGGCGGCGGCTCCCCGCGTTCCTGGCCGCCGCATCCAGGTGCGGCTCGGCCAGGATCACGAGCGCGTCCGCGGCGACCAGGTGGGTCCCCGAGACCAGCAGCGGGTTCACGTCGATCTCGCCGATCTCGGGGTGATCGGCGGCCAGCTGCGCCACCGCCAGCAGGACGTCGCGCAGCTGATCCAGGTCGACGCGGGGGAGCCCGCGCAGCGGGCCGAGCAGGCGCTTTGCGCGGAGCTCGCCCACAAGCGCGCGGGCGTCCGCCTGGTCGAGCGGCGCCAAGGCGAAGGCCACGTCGGCGACCGCCTCCGTGAAGATGCCGCCCAGGCCGAACGCGATCACCGGGCCGAACTGCTCATCGCGGCGCATGCCGACCAGCAGTTCGCGCTCGTGCTGCACGAACTCCTCGACGAGCACGCCCTCTTCGGCTCGCCCCGCCGCCCGGTCGAGGATGCGGTGGTAGGCGGCCCGGGCGGCGGCCGCGTCCCGGATATCGAGTTCCACCAGGCCGAGGTCGCTCTTGTGTTGGATGTCGGGCCCGAGGGCCTTCAGTACGGCGGGCCGGCCGAGCCCTTCCACCACCGCCGCCGCCTGCTGCGCGTCGTGCACGACCGTGCCGGCCGGCGTCGGCACCCCGTACATCGCGAGGAGAGACTTGGCCTCCCGTTCGTCGAGCGACGCTCTCCCTGCGTCGAGCGCCCTGCGGATCAGGTCGCGACCGGCAGCGCCCATTCCGCCCTCCCCTCGGTCGAGGTCAGCTCGTCAGTACTCGGCCGGCACTTCGATGAACAGGGCGACGGCTGGGTTCTCTCCGTCTGGGTTGCGCCGGCAGTGAGGCTCGGCCGGCGAGTACGACACGGTGTCCCCGGCCTGCAGCGTCGCGGTCCGTTCTCCGAAGCGGAACTCGACGGCGCCCTCGAGGACCGTCGCCATCACGAGCTCTCCCGGGCGAGACCAGGGGTCCGGTCCGGGAGAGCCCCCCGGCGCGATGTGCGTCTCGATCACCTGCGCACGCCGTTCGCCGTGCGGCGAGAGCGCGTAGTTGACGACGCCCTCGGCGCCGAAGAACGTGCCCTCAACGTCGGCGCGACGGACGACAGTGCTCTCCGGGGCCTCGGCGGGCTCGAACAGCGCGGACATGGTGATGCCCAGGACTTCGCAGATCGAGTACAGCGAGCCGATGGACGGCGAGGTCTCGCCGCGCTCCACTGCGCTGAGGAAGGACTTGGTGAACCCGGCCGCACCGGCCACGTGATCAAGCGTGAAGCCTCGCCTGCGGCGTGCCTCCCGCAGACGCTCGCCGACGAGCCGTGCGGGCCAGCGCTCTACGCCTTCGTCCTTGTCGCGCAAGGTTGCTGGCGGCGGGGCTGGCATCTTCCGGACTGTAACGAAGCGGCCGGGAAGCGTCAAAGTCCACTATAGCTTTACGCCTGGCCACTGGTGATGGAAGATGCGCGACCGGCCGAGCTTGCGCCTCCGACGCTCTTCCAGTCGGTGCCCTCGACCAGGACCTCTATCCGGCGCAGGCGCTGGCCGCGGAGCTCTACCTGGACTGCTGCGCGCGCTTCATCGAGCGGGGCAGCCAAGCGCCGGCAGGGAGCCGCAGACGGGTCAGCCTAGCGACCTGCGCTTCTTCCACGCGCGGTTCGCGCCGGTAGCCTGACCCGGTCTGACGCCCCACGGGGGTGCTCGCCGCCCATGAGCCCGGCGAGGCGCGGGCGGGTTTGGCGGGGGAGTTGCCGTCACCTCGCGGCTGCGGCACCCAGACTTGACCGTCTCGCGGCCACCAGACAAGAATGCGGCGTCCCCTGTCTGACGCGACCCCGGGCAGCTTCTTCAGGTCGATACTGTCGTGTCCTCAACCCTCTGCATCGGAGGTCAGTCATCGTGGCTAGCCAACGCGAAGACGCAGGAGACAGTAACGGCGCCGTCGTGCGTGGCCCGGCACTGCGAGTCGTACCTGTGGGCCTCGGCGAGATGGGCAAGAAGCTCTGCCTCACGCTTCTCCAGAGGGACGGCGTCGAGATCGTCGCGGCCTGCGACAAGGATCCCGCCCTCGCCGGCAGGGACCTCGGCGACGTCATCGGCTGGCCTGTGAAGCTGGGTATCACCGTCGAGAGGAGCGTCGACGAGGTCTTCCGGGGCGTCCAGGCGGACGTGGCTCTCTACTGCACCGTCACCGGTCTGGACGAGTTGTACGCGATGGTCTTGCCGGCGATGGAGGCCGGCTGTGATGTCATCTCCACGTCAGAAGTGCTCTCCTTCCCGTTCCGCAAAGACCCCGAGTACACTGAGAGACTCGACGCAGCCGCCAAGAAGCACGGCGTATCGATCCTTGGGAGCGGCATCTTCCCCGGCTTCCTCCCGGACGCCATACCGGCCATCGCGACAGCGGCGTGTCGCGACGTCGAGCACATCGACATCAAGGGCTTCGGCGATGTGTACCCCTACGGGCCCACGGTGTGGAAGGGCATGGGGCTCGGGCTCACGGTCGAGGAGTATCAACGGCAGTTCGGGAAGGAAGTCGACATCGAGTTCACGGAACCACCCGAGCACGTGGTCGCCGCTCTCGGGCTCCACCTGGACGAGATCCGCGAGCACAACGAGTGGCTCGTCGCACCGCACGACATGAAGGTGGGCGTTCTCGAGGTCAAGGAGGGCACCGTCCGCGGCTTCTCTCAGACGACCACCGGCTTCATCGGTGGGCGCGAGGTGATCCGTCAGAACATCGTCGGGCACCTCTGCTCCGACCTGCCGCCGTTTTGGCTGGAGGTGAACATCGCGGGCAAGCCCAATGTGAGGCTGCGCCTCGACCTGGTGCATGAAGACGGCTGGACGACGAGCACGGTCGTGGTGAACATGATCCCGAGAGTGATGAAGGCGCGCCCCGGCCTCGTCGCGATGAAGGACCTGCAACTGCCGAGCGCTCTCCTCGGTGACATGCGCGACTTCGTGGGCTAGCCGGCGAGAGCGCCCGTGGCGCCCTGCCCAAAGGAGAGTTGACGACATGACTCCGACTCCCGCGACCACCTCGCAGATGCACGTGCGCCTGACGGTCAACGGTCGCGTGTACACCATCGGGCTCGATTCCCGGCTGGGGGTCATGACGACGCTGGCTGAGGCGCTGCGCGATGAGCTCGGCCTGACCGGACTCAAGGTCGCCTGCGGCGAAGGCGCCTGCGGGGCGTGCACGGTCATAATGGACGGTGACGCGGTGCTGTCCTGCATGGTCCTTGCCGTGGAGGCCGAGGGCCACGATATCCTCACCATCGAGGGACTGGCCGCCGATGACCCGGTCGTCGAGGCCTTCGCCTGCCAGTGCGAGCCCGGCCATGGGACGGCGCTGCAGTGCGGCTTCTGCACGCCCGGCGCGGTGATGACGGCGAAGGCCTTGCTCATGCGCGACCCCGATCCGACGCTCGACGAGGTCCGCGAGGCCATGGCGGGCAACCTGTGTCGCTGCGGTTGCTACCAGGGCATCGCCCAGGCGGTCCTTGTCGCGGCGGAGAGGACGCGGGCATCGGCCACGTCCCGCGAAGGAGTCGGTCCATGAGCGGGCGCGTCGCGCCTGATGGCTACGTACCTCGTGTCGGCCGGGAGTACGTCAGCACCTACCGGCCCCGTGTGGACGGAGCGATCAAGGCGAGCGGGCAGGCCCAGTACATCAACGACGTCGTTCGGTCGCTTCCCGGGCTTCTGCACGCCAAGGTGCTGAGGAGCCCGCTGCCCCATGCGCGGATCAAGAGCATGGACACCTCCGAGGCCGAGGCGCTCCCCGGGGTGCGCTGCGTGATCACCTACGCGGATCCAGAGATCGCTGAGCTCAGGAACACGACGTGCGGCTGGACCAGCCCCCAGACCGCGACCTACAAGAACATCTACTTCCCGACGCTGTGCGATCGTCGCGTTCTCTCAGACCACGTGACGTGGGTCGGGGACGAGGCCGGCGCCGTCGTCGCCGCCGACACGGAGCAGATCGCCGCCGAGGCGCTGCGGCTCATCAGGATGGAGTGGGAACCACTCCCGTTCGCCCTCACCCCGGATGAAGCACTGGCTCTGGACATGCCGCCGATCCACCCGGAGGTGAACGCCCACGGCAACATCTACCCCGAGGCTGAGGACACCGGACCGGCGGTCTTCCTGGAGCGCGGAAACGTTGACGACGCGCTCGCGTCCGCCGACGCCGTGGTGGAGGTCACGATACGTCATCATCGCGCCGATCACGGATGCCTGGACCCGCGCTGCTGTGCCGTGGATTGGAGCCAAGGCAAGCTGACCTGCTGGACCAACTTCTACCAGGCCGACCAGACGCGCATGCATATCGCCGAGATGCTGGGTCTGCGGTTGAACCAGGTGCGCGTGATCTGCCCGTATGTCGGTGGGTCGTTCGGCCGGGGGAACACAGGGGATCAGCCGTTCCTGCTCTTCACCGCCCTGCTGTCGAAGCGGACCGGCCGCCCTGTACAGTTCCAGTACACCCGCCGCGAGGACTTCCACGACACGCGCAACAGCGTGGACTACCGCATGAAGCTCGGCGCGTCGAAGGACGGGCGCATCACGGCACTGGAGTCCGAAGCGCTGGTCCACGGCGGTGGGTACGCAGACCACTCTCTTGCGTCGGTCAAGCTCGTCGTCCAATGGGATATCGCCGAGATCCTTCTCGCCCCGATCCCCAACATGCGACTCCAGGCTCGTGGCGCGTACACGAACACGATCCCCGGGAGCTGCGTGCGCGGCATCGGGAACATCCAGTTCAACGTGGCCCTGGGTCTCGCGGTCGACGAGATCGCCGAGAAGCTCGGCGTCGATCCACTCGACATCGTCGTCGCGAGCTTCAGTCACGAGTGGCAGGCTCCGCCCAACGAGAGCATGGAGGCCGTGCTCCGCGCGGGAGCCGAGCGGATCGGCTGGGCCGAGCGACACGCGCCCGGAGCCGGCCCTATCACCGACGGCAGGCGTCGCGGCCTGGGGTTCTCGTTCAACGAGGCGTGGCACTCCGCGTGGCAGGAACTCGTCCGCGGGCCGGTGCAGGTCGCGATCAGGCTGAACCCCGATCTCAGCGTGATCCTGCAGGCGCCTACGGTCGAGACGGGCACGGGCTCCAGCACCTGCGCCGTGCTCGCGTGCGCCGAGGCGCTCGCCTATCTCGGGACGAGGCCGGACGACATCGAGTGGATCGCGCCGGTCGATACGGAGACGGGTCTGAAGGACATGGTCCAGACTGACAGTGCCGTGTCCTATCTCCACGCAGAAGTCATGGGGCGCGCTGCCGCCGAGCTGAAGGCGACCATCTGCGAGCTGGCCGCCACCGATCTCGAGGTCCCGGCAGAGCGCGTCGACGTCGTGGGGGCCCGGATCCTCGTCGCCGGCTCGGACAGCGGCACGGACGTTGCGGGTCTGATCGCGGCGCACGGCTTCGTGCCCCTTCACGTGACGGTCACCGGCGAGATGCCATCCGAGAAGACGGGCGCTCCGTATCTGTGCGCCTTCGCCGACGTCGAAGTCGATGAAGGGACCGGCAAGGTCCAGGTGCAGCGGATCGTGATCGTGCACGACGCAGGCACCGTGATGTACGCCTCGGGCGCCGAGGCGCAGCAGATCGGCGCGCAGATGATGGGCGTCGGCGAGGCGCTGTACGAAGAGGTCGTCTACGACAAGGCCACAGGCATCCCCCTTACTTTCGACTGGGTCAACTACACGATGCCGACCATGCTCGACATGCCTGAGGTCGAGCCGGTGCTGCTCGAAGTCTGGCGAGGCGCCGGCGAGTATGGTGCGTGCGGCGTGGGCGAATCCGCCGTGTGCTGCACGCCCCGGGCGATCTTGAACGCCATCTACAACGCGGTCGGAGTCCGTATCAACGACCTCCCGGTGAAGCCCGAGAAGGTGCTCGCGGCGTTGGGGCTGCGAGACAGCGGTGCTCCGGGCCTCGATCAGGAACTCGGTGAACGGGTCCGGGCAAGACTGGCCGCGGCCAGGGCCGCAACGGACTTGACCAGGCGCAAAGGGGTGGCGCCATGACCATGGCGCACGCGCGCGCCGTCAGCGCCGAGCACGCCGAGCACCTGCTCAGCCAAGCCTCCGGCAAGGCCAGAATGGTCGCGGGCGGCACGGATCTGCTCGGCGCGATGAAGCAGCGGGTCCATGACGTTCTCCCTGAGCTGCTCGTGGACCTCAAGACGATCCCGGGTCTGGCGGGCGTCGAGCACGGAGCCTCCGGCGCACGCATCGGGGCCTTGACCTCCATCGCCGACCTGGAGCGCGACCCCGGCATACGCGACCGCTACCCGGCGCTCGCCGAGGCCGCCCACGCCGTCGCCTCGCCTCACCTCCGCACGATGGGCACGGTCGGCGGCAACATCTGCCAGGAGCCGCGCTGCTGGTACTACCGGACCCCCGAAAACCTGTTCCCCTGCACGCGTAAGGGTGGGGCCTTCTGCAATGCCCTCACTGGCGAGAACCGCTACCACTCCGTCTTCGGGTCCATGCAGGTCGGCGAGCGGCCATGTGCGGCGGCTTGTCCCGGTAACGTCGAGATCCCCGAGTACATGGAGCTGCTTCGGGACGGCCGGACCGGCGAGGCGGTGCAGCGCCTCCTGCGCAGGAACCCCATGCCCGCGGTCACGGGCCGGGTGTGCCCGCACCCTTGCCAGACCGACTGCAACCGGGCGCGTGTGGACGAGGCCGTCACGGTCCGGTCCGTGGAGCGCTACCTTGGCGACCTCGCGTTGGACGAGCCGGAGCTGGCCGGCCGGCTCGAGCCCGGAAGCGGTATGTCGGTAGCCGTCGTCGGATCCGGGCCGTCGGGTCTGTCGACCGCCTTCTACCTCGCCCTGCGCGGTCATCGCGTCGTGGTGTTCGAGAGGGCCGAGCTCCCTGGGGGGATGCTCCGCTACGGCATCCCGTCGTACCGCCTGCCCAAGCCGGTCCTCGACCGCCTCATCCAGTCCTACGAGGTACTCGGTGTCGAGTTCCGCTGCGGGATCGATGTCGGTGCGGGCTCTTTGGAGGAGCTCCGGGCCGAGCACGAGGCGGTCTTCATCGGCACCGGCGCCTGGGCGAGCCCGCGCATCGGCTTGGAGGGCGAAGAGGGGCTGCTCTCGGGAATCGACTTTCTCGCCGCCGTCGCCCGCGGGGATCGCCGAGTGCCCGGCCCTCGGCTGGCCGTGGTCGGCGGTGGCAGCGTCGCTTTCGACGTCGCCGTGACCGCGCGCCGCCTGGGAGCGGAGCGGGTCACGGTCGTCTGCCTTGAGAGCAACGAGGAGGTGCCTGCCCTGGACGCGGAAGTGGACGAGGCGCTCAGGGAGGGCATTCAGCTCTCGGCGTCGTGCGGTCCGTCGCGCCTCCTTCGCGGCGACGCGGGCCTGGAGGCGCTCGAGGTGCGCCGCTGTCTCTCAGTCCTCGACGACCAGGCATGCTTCGCACCCACGTTCGACGATGCCGACCGTAGTCTCGTTGAGGCCGATGAGGTCATCCTGGCGGTCGGTCAACGCGTGGAGACCGAGTGGCTGGACGCCTCGGGACTCGACGTGGCCGGCGGCCGGTTGTGGACGGACCCCACGACGCGCCTTACTTCGTTGCCCGGGGTCTTCGCCGCCGGAGACGTGGTCACCGGGCCGGCGACGGTGATCGGTGCGCTTGGCGCCGGACGAAGCGCGGCCGACAGCATCGACCGGTACCTGGCCGAGCGGCGACACGGCGGTGACGGGGTGCCTTCTCCATCCGTGACCCCGCTGGCCCGCGACGAGCGGGCGCCGCTTCACGCCTTTGATCCCGAGTGCCTCGCGACTTCCGCAGGTGCGGCTCCGCCCCTCGTCGGCATAGCGGGGCGCTCGCTGGACGGTGAGGACGAGTCGGGCCTCGACGAGGAGGCGGTCCTGAGGGAGGCACGGAGGTGCTTCAACTGCGGCTGCGTCGCCGTCTCGCCGTCCGATCTCGCGCCCGTCCTGGTCGCGCTGGACGCCACCATCGTCACCAGCCGGCGCGAGCTGCCGGCCGGCGACTTCTTTGTCGCGGCGCGCGGCGGGTCGACGTTGCTGGAGGCGGACGAGGTGGTCCTGTGCGTGGAGTTGCCTGAGCCGGAGACGGGGTGGCGTTCCAGCTTCTCCAAGTTCCGCCTCCGGAACTCCATCGACTTCGCCATCGTCTCGGTGGCCGCGGCGATCCGCCTGGAAGGCGGGAGCGTCACGGATGCGCGGATCGTCCTCGGTGCCATGGCCCCGGTCCCCATCCGCGCTTCGGACGCCGAGCGGGCCATCATCGGTACTTCTCCCGAGGAGATCCTCGAGGGCGACGCGGCGGAACGATGCGCGGACGCCGCCGTCACGGGTGCTTTGCCGCTGACGCAGAACGCCTACAAGACGACGATCGCGCGGTCACTCGTGGCGCGGTCGGTGCGACGGGTCGTCCAATGAGCGCTGCCCGGGGAGCCATCGGTGCGACCGACGTCGCGCGAGTCCGTCTGCCCGCGCCGAAGCTGAGCTGACGCCGGCCTCCTATTGAATCGGCGCACGTCTGGTCGCATAATGCTCGTGTCAGAGTTGTGATATGGCCATATCACTTCGAGGTCTCACCCGGGGGCGGGAGGACGAGCGAGGGTGACGCTCTCTCCCCGGAAAGGATGTCAGCGACCGTGACCGACCTCCTCAAACGTCGACCTCACGTGTGGCACGGTGACCAGGGAGCCGCTCGGCGCGGACCTCGAGCCACTCGGTGGCCATGGCTTGACCTCGGCCATCGTCGATCAGGAAGTCAAAGCTGGGGCCGACCCGCTCTGATGCGATGTTCGCGAGCTGAGAACACGAGAGAAGGAAGATAGGGGCATGGCGAAAGAGACGCGCAAGGCAGGCAAGAAGCAGAGGCAGACCGCCGCCAACGGGCCGCTCGAAGCGAACGGCGAAGCCTTCGTCGTGCGCGCCCTCGCCAAGGGTCTCGCGATGCTCAGCCTCTTCGACGCAGAACATCGCGAGTGGACGCTCGACGAGATGGTCACGGAGCTCAAGCTGCCGCGCATGACGGGCTACCGCATGGCGCGGACGCTGCAGAGCGCCGGCTACCTGGTCACCGACCCGCAAAGCGGTCGCTACCGCCTCGGCCCGGCGCTCATCGCATCGACCTATCTGTCAGAGGGCTACGCTGAGCTGGTCGCGATCGCGCGGCCCTACCTCGAGTCGCTGGTGGAGGAGACCGGCGAATCGGCGACGCTCGCGGTCGACGTTGACGGAGTGGCGGTCTGCGTCGACATGGTGGATTCGCCGCGGCCGCACAAGCGCGAGGTGGCCGTGGGCCGAGTCATCGGCGATACGGCCAACGCGCACGGCAAGATGTTCGCGGCGTCCATGCCGGAAGCGGATCGCCAGCGGCTCCTCGCAGCGCCGCACGAAAGACTCACTTCCAGGACGATCACCGATCCCGGGGAGCTCGCCGCAGAGCTGCAGCGTGTGCGCGACGAGGGGGTGGCCTTCGACATCGAGGAGCGCAATCTGGGCACGTGCGCCGTGGCCGCGCCGGTCAGGGACCAGATGGGCGCCGTCATCGGCAGCATCGGCGTCATCGTGCCCACCGGCCGGTTCGGCCCGGATGAGCGGGAGACCTGCGTGGCTGCGGTCAAGGCAGCCGCCGCCTCACTGTCCGGCTTCCTGGGGTACGCAGAAGCTGAGCCGCGGGTCGTCTGACCCTGCTGGTCCGTCAGCGCCGCGGCCGCCGGATCCACGCCGGCGGCCGCGGCGCTCTCATTTGGACGCCTCCGCAGGCTCACACACTTGAATCGCACTGCCGTATGGCCTACGGTAGGATAGGCGAAAGTGATATTACGATACCATTGAAGATGAAGGGCATCTCGTGGACGCGGAGGGTGTGCAGAAGGTAGCCGTTGTCGGCGCCGGGACCATGGGCCCGGGGCTGGCGCAGGTCTTCGCCGGCGCCGGCCACGCTGTCTCGCTCTACTCGCGCACGGCCGCGACCCTCGAGAAGGCCCTGTCCGTCACGGCCGCCAACCTGCAGACGTTCCTGCGGCACGGTCTCCTCGAAGCTTCCGACGTGCCGGCGATCCTGGCGCGCATCACGCCGACCACCTCCCTCGTCGAGGCCGGCGCCGGGTCGGATCTGGTCGTCGAGGCCGTCGTCGAGGATCTCGACGCCAAGCGCGTCGTCTTCGCCGAACTGGACGCGTACTGTCCGGACGGCGCCGTCTTCACGAGCACCACCTCCTATCTGGACATCTTCCGGGTGGTGCCGGAGCGGCGTCTTCCCTCCACGATCATCGCCCATTGGTTCGCCCCGCCGCACGTGATCCCGCTCGTCGAGGTCGTGAAGGGTGAGAGCACGAGCGAGCAGACGGTGGCCGTCGTGACCGACCTGCTCGAGGGCTTGGGCAAGACGCCGGTGCTCATGGACCGGTTCGTCCCCGGCTTCTGCATCAACCGGCTGCTGCGCAGCATCGGGCGCGAGGTCTTCTTCCTGCTCGACAACGGTTACCTGACGCCCGAGCAGCTCGATGCGGCCGTCAAAGCGAGCCTGGTACCGCGCGCCATGGTCCTCGGGTTCGTGCAGCGCTACGACTTCACCGGCCTCGACCTGAGCCTGGCCAACCTGCGGAACCCCGACTACGTGGAGCCGCCGCGGGACGACGCGCCGCGCAGCCTGGTCGAGCGCGTCGAGAAGGGCGAGGTCGGCGTCAAGACCGGCAAGGGCTTCTTCGACTATAGCGGCCGGGAGCTCGAGGACATCCTCGCAGAGCGCGACGATGAGCTGCTTCGCGCCTTCGCGGCGGCCGGCGCGCTTGCTGGGGACGAGGTCACGCGGCCATGAGGCTTCCGCCCGGCAAGGTGATCGTCACGGCCGCCCTCAACGGCGCCTTCGTCACCAAGGACGTGAACCCCAACGTGCCGGAGCAGCCGGACGAGATCGCCAGGGCGGCGCTCGACTGCCGCAACGCCGGCGCCGCCATCGTGCACATCCACGCGCGCGACGACCAGGGCAGACCCTGCGGCACGCGCGAGAAGTTCGCTGAGATCCTCGCCGCCGTCCGCGGCGCGTGCCCGGACGTCATCGTCAACTTCTCCACCGGAGGCGGCACCAACCTCACCATCGAGGAGCGGGTGTCCTGCCTCGATGCCGACCCCGAGATGGCCTCGCTCAACATGGGCACGCTCATGCGCCAGTCCGGTCCCAACGCGGGCCAGCCATTCGTCAACATGACCGCCGACATCGAGGCGTGGGCGGCCAAGATGAAGGCGATGCGCATCAAGCCGGAGATGGAGTGCTACTCGCACAGCATGTACAGGGACGTGCGCAACCTCATCGCCAAGGAGCTCGTAAAACCGCCGTACTACGTCAACTTCGTGCTGGGCATGAAGTACCAGGGGGCGGTCGAGGCGACGCCCGAGATGCTCGCCTCGCTGTACCAGGCGCTCCCCGATGGCTGTTACTTCAACGTCACTGCGACCGGCGCCGCGCAGCTCCCGCTCACGACCATGGGGATGGTCATGGGCGGCTCCGTCCGCGTCGGTTTGGAGGACAACGTCTACTACCGCAAGGGTGAACCGGCCAGGAGCAACGCGCAGCTGGTCGAGCGCGCCGTTCGCATCGCCAGGGAGCTCGCGCTCGAGCCGGCCACGCCGGACGAGGCCAGGGCCATCCTCGGCGTCGCGAAGAAACGCTGAAACATCAGGAAGGAACGCTCGCCATGGATGACCTTTTCTCTCTCGTGGGCAAGAACGCGGTCGTGCTGGGGGCCGGCGGTATGGGCACGGCGATCGCCGCCGGCCTGCTGCGCTACGGCGCCAGGCTGGAGGTGGCCGACCGCGACGCCGCCGGTCTGGAGCGCTGCGCGGCAAGCCTCGCTCAGGCCGGACATACCTCTGTGCTCACCCACGAAGTGGACGCGACCGACGAGAGCAGTATGCAGGTGCTCGTCGACACGACCGCGGAGAGCATGGGCAGGGTGGACATCCTGGTCAACGCACTCGGCTACAACTTCAAGGCTCACGCGACCGAGTTCCCCATGGAGGAGTGGGACCGCCTGTTCAGCATCAACGTGAGAGCCGTCATGATGGCCTGCAAGCTGTTCGGCGCGCACATGATCCAGCGGGGCGGTGGCAAGATCATCAACCTGTCGTCGGTGCGCGACGATCGCGGCGCGCTGGGAGGCAACGCGGGCTACTGCGCCACCAAGGGCGCCGTCAAGATGATCACGAAGCAGCTGGGCGTAGAGCTGGCGCCGTACAAGGTCTGCGTGAACGCGCTGGGACCCATCATCACCGTGACGCCCATGACGGCCGAGCGCATCAGGCAGGACTCCTCGCGGTACGAGCGCATGCTGCTGAACGTGCCGATGGGCCGCATGGCCGATGTGGATGACCTGGTCGGGCCGGCCGTGTTCCTGGCGTCGTCGGCGTCGGACTTCATCACCGGCACCGTGCTGTACGTCGATGGCGGCATGATGGCCTACGCGTGAGGCGGGAGCAGGAGCGAAGCCCATGACAGACGTCGTCATCGTCTCCGCGGTCCGCACCGCCCTCGGCCGTCTCGGCGGGGCGCTCAAGGACGTGCAACCGGAGGAGCTCGCCAGGGTCGTCATCGCGGCCGCGACGGAGCGCGCCGGCGTCGAGCCGGCGGCGGTGGACGAGGTGATCATGGGCCAGACCAAGCAGAGCGCCGACGCCGCCAATCTCGCGCGGGTGGCGGCGCTCAAGGCCGGGTTCCCGGTCGAGGTCCCTGCCTACACGGTCATGCGCCAGTGCGGCTCGGGCCTGCAGGCCGTCGGCAACGCTCTGCAGGCCATCCGCGCCGGCGATGCGGAGATCGTGGTCGCCGGCGGGGTCGAGAGCATGAGCCTGGCGCCATACTACCTGCGCGGCGCCCGCTTCGGCTTCGTCTCCGGCAACACCGTCGTCGTCGACTCCAACACCGAGAGCCAGGCGCGCTCCCAGCCGTACGAGGTCTACGGCGACCTCACCATGGGCCTCACGGCCGAGAACCTCGCCGAGCGCTTCGGCATCACGCGCGAGGAGCAGGACGCCTTCGCCCTGCGCAGCCAGGAGCGCGCCTTCGCGGCCATCGCCGCCGGCCGCTTCGAGGACGAGATCGTCCCCGTGACCGTCCCGGCGCGCCAAGGCCTGCCCGCCGTCTTCGCCGTCGACGAGTACCCGCGCCGCACGAGTCTCGAGCAGCTCGCCGCCCTCCAGCCGTCCTTCAAGGAGGGCGGCGCCGTCACCGCCGGCAACTCCTCCGGCCGCAACGACGGCGCCGCCTGCCTCGTGCTGATGTCGGCGGAGGCCGCGCGCGCGCGCGGCGTCGCGCCGCTGGCGACCGTGCGCGGCCACGCCGTTGCCGGCGTCGACCCGCGGTTCATGGGCATCGGGCCCGTGCCCGCCTCTCGCAAAGCGCTCGAGCGGGCCGGCCTTACTCTCGCCGACATCGGCCTCGTCGAGATCAACGAGGCGTTCGCCGCGCAGACGATCGCCTGCGTCCGCGAGCTCGATCTCGACGAGGAGACCCTCAACGTCAACGGCGGCGCCATCGCCCTGGGGCACCCCCTGGGCTGCTCCGGCGCCCGCATCCTCACCACCCTGATCCACGAGATGCGCAAACGTGGCACGCGCTTCGGGTTGGCCGGCATCTGTATCGCCGGCGGCCAGGGCATGGCCACGATCGTCGAACTGCCGGCCCCCGGCCTGAAGAGTCTCTGACACTGACCAGTACCAGCAAGGAGAGAGAGCCATGACAGACCTTGTCGCCGATCCGTCTGCGGAGCCTGGGATCGTCACCGATCCCTACTCGGGCCTCCAGCTGATCGAGCTCAGCCACGTGTGGGGGCACGGCGTCCCGTCGATGCCGGGCCAGCTCGACGTCCGCATGCAGCGCGCCGTCAAGCACGCCCAGCACGGCGTGCTCGCCTGGCGCGTGACCACCAGCCTGCACACCGGCACGCACATGAACGCGCCTATCCACCTCGTCCAGAAGGGCGATGACCTGGCCGGCGTCTCCGTCGACCGGCTGTTCGGCAACGGCGCCGTCGTCGACGTGCCCAAGCAGCGCTGGGAGCTGGTCACGGCGGCCGACCTCAGAGCGGCCCAGCCGGAGATCGAGAAGGGCGACGTGGTCGTCATCGTCACAGGCTGGCACCACAGGTACTCCGACGGACTCGAGTACTGGGGCGAGTCGCCGGGCCTCTCCAAGGACGCCGCCGAGTGGCTCGTCGAGATGGAGGCCAAGCTGGTGGCCGTCGACACCCCGCAGGTCGACCACCCGCTGGCGACCTCCATGGGCCTGCATCGCGGCGGCCCGCAGATGAAGCGCTTGCCCGGCGAGTACCAGGCCGCCACCGGCAACGACCCCAAGCAGGAGTTCCCAGAGTGGAACGCCGCCCACAAGACGCTGCTCGCCGCCGGCATCCCGACCATCGAGCAGGTGGGCGGCGACGTCGACCTCCTCAAAGGCAAGCGCGCCACGATCGCTGCGACGCCGTGGAAGTTCGAGCACGGCGACGCCTGCCCTGTCCGGATGATCGCGATGGTCGATCCGTCCGGCGACTGCCGTATCGCCGCCGGCGACTGACCGCCTCGAGCTGAAAGGACACCGGACATGAGTCTCAAGGTCTACAACCTGAGCCACACGTTCACGCAGTTCATCCCGGAGTGGCCGTCCACGCCGAGCGTCAACGTAAAGGTCAGCAAGTTCCACGCCAAGGACGGCGTCTACGAGGTGGAGTGGGAAGGCATCATGCACCGCTGCACGCACATGGATGCGCCGCTCCACGTCACCGAGAACACCCCGAGCATCGCCGACTACCCGCTCTGGCGCCTGGTCGGCACCGGCGTCTGCGTCGACATCCCCAAGGGCAAGTGGGGCGTCATCACGCCGGAGGACCTCGAGGAGGCGACGCCCAGGATCGAAGAGGGCGACATCGTCATGATCAACACGGGGTTCCATCGCCTGTGGGCCGACACCGACGAGTACTTCGCCTACGGGTGCGGCATGGGCGCCAAGGGCGCGCAGTGGCTCGTCGACAAGAAGGTGAAGCTGGTGGGCTACGGCCACCAGGCCAACGACCACCCGCTCGCCACCAAGGTCGTCGACCACGGCCTCGGCCCGACACAGCCGCATCTGATCGAGGAGTACAAGGCCGAGACCGGCCGTGACCCCAAGGACGACTTCCCGAGCTGGGAACCGGCGCACAAGATCCTCATGTGCCAGGGCGGCATCCCCGGCATCGAGAACGTCGGCGGCGACCTGGACGAGGTCACCGGCAAGCGCTGCACCTTCCTCGCCTTGCCGTGGCGCTGGCCGGGCGGCGACGGGTGCATGGTCCGCATCCTCTCCGTCATCGACCCAGACCAGACCTTCCGCTTCGAGACAGGGCAGTGACATGACGGACATCCTGGAGGGTGTGAGGGTCATCGAGATGGGTCATGTCGTGTGCGTGCCGGCAGCCACGTCCATGATGGGCGACTGCGGCGCCGACGTGATCAAGGTCGAGCCCTTGACGGGTGACCAGTCGCGGACCTTCCGCGGCACCGACATCAACCCAGGCTTCTACCTGCACAACCGCAGCAAGAAGAGCATCGCGATCGACCTTCGGCAGCAGGCCGGCAAGGAGATCGTCTACAAGATGGTGGGCGACCACGACGTGTTCCTGACCAACTACCAGGCGGGGTCGCTGCAGCGCCTCGGTCTCGACTACGAGACCCTGTGCGGCATCAAGCAGGACATCATCTACGGCATCGTCTCGGCCTACGGCACCGTGGGACCGGACAAAGACATGGCCGGCTACGACTTCGCCGCCGGCTGGGCGCGGTCCGGCATCCAGGACATGCTGAGCGTGCCCGGCGCACCGCCGCCGGCCTCCCGGCCCGGCATCATCGACCGCGTGTCATCCATGCAGGTCTTCGGCGGCATGTGCGCCGCCCTCTACCACCGCGAGCACACCGGCGAGGGCCAGAAGGTCGAGTTCAACCTCTACCACACCGGCGTGTGGATGGTCGGCGCCGACATCATGGACGCGCTGATGGGCCTGCCGCTTCGCCGCGTCGACCCGTCCAAATCGGACAACCCGTTCTACGACGTGTACGAGTGCAAGGACGGCCGCTGGCTGCAACTCACGGCGGCCGACCGGTATGCCAAGGCGCACGACCCGGCCGGGTCGAAGTTCTGGCAGTCGTTCACTCGCGCCCTCGACCGGCCGGACCTCGCCGACGACCCGCGATTCGCCACCACCGACATGCGCCAGCAGCACCGCGAGATCCTGGCGCCCATGCTGAACGAGGCGTTCACGTCGCGCACGTACGCGGAGTGGGAGGTGCGCCTGCGCGCCGAGAACCTCATGTACGGCCCGATCCTCTCGCCCGAGCAGGTGATCGAGGACCCGCAGGCGCTCGCCAACGACTTCTTTGCCGAGGTCGACCAGCCGGGCGTCGGCACGTTCCGCACCATCAACTCGCCGAACAAGTTCGTCCAGAACCCGGCGTCGATCAGGTCGACCACGCCGGGGCTCGGTGAGCAGACGGATGAGATCCTCGGCGAGCTCGGCTACAACACGAGTGGCATCAACGAGCTGCGCGAGGCCAAGGTCATCGTCTGACCTGACCGCTCGCAGAGACCCGAAGGAGCCAAGATGACAGAAGCGCAGACGGAGCAGAAGCGCGTGCTGCTCGGGGAGGGGTTGTTCACCCCGACCGAGCCGGGCGAGGACGGCCGGATCATCGCCACCCACTGCAAGTCCTGCGGCGACTACTTCTTCCCGCGCAGCTTCACCTGCCACAACCCGGAGTGCGTGGAGAGGGACGTCGAGGATATCGCTCTCAGTCCCACCGGCATCGTCGACACCTACTCGGACATGAGCTACCCGCCGCCGCCGCCGTACGTGGTGAAGAAGGAGGACTGGGTGCCGACGCCGGTCGTCTCCGTGAAGATGCCCGAGGGCATCCACATCATCGGCATGATGGACGACTGCACGCCAGAAGAGGTCTCCATCGGCATGGAGGTCCAGACGGTGATCCGCGTGCTGTACACCAACCAGAGCGGCGAAGAGCTCGTCGGCTGGAAGTTCAGGAAGGTGTGACAGTGGACGACATCGCCATCATCGGAGTGGGGCTGCACCCCTGGGGCAAGTTCCCCGAGAAGTTCTGGACCAATATGGCGTCGGATGCGATCCACATGGCCCTCAAGGACGCCGGCATCACCTGGAAGGACATCCAGATCGTCGTCTCCGGTTCACAGAACTGGGGCGGTCGCAAGGGCATCTACGCCGGGTCGTACATCGACGAGGTCATGGGCTACACCGGCGTGCCCACCATGAACATCAACAACGCCTGCGCCACCGGCGGCACCTGCATCGCCGTCGCCGCCGCTATGGTCGCCTCCGGCCAGGCGGACATCGTGCTGGCGGTCGCCGCGGACAAGTCGGCGAAGGGCTTCTTCCCCTTCCTGCCGCCGTACCACGAGGAGCCGGTGCCGGCCGACGACACCATGCGCTGGCTCATGGGCATGCCGAACCCGGTCTACTGGGCGCTGGAGTGCCGCAAGAAGATGGACAGGTTCGGCATCACCGACGAGCACCTCGCCATGGTCAAGGTGGCCACCAGCAAGCACGGCGCCATCAACCCGGCGGCGCGCTACAAGAAGGAGTTCACGCTCGAAGAGGTGCTCGCCTCGCCGATGGTGTGCAACCCGCTGCGCCTGTTCGAGATCTGCGCCACCAGCGACGGCGCCGGAGCGGTGATCCTCTGCAACGCAAAGAAGGCCAAGCAGTTCACCTCCAAGCCGGTCCACATCGTGGGCTCCGGCCTGGGCAGCCCGCTCTACGGCGACCCGACCACGCGCATCCCGGTCCTCGGCTTCCAGCCCAAGGAGGGCATGCCGATCATCAGCGAGAGCTGGGTCGCCGCCAGGTCCGCCTTTGAGGACGCCGGCATGGGCCCGGAGGACATCGACTTCGTCGAGGTCCCGGACAACAGCTCGTGGCACTACTTCCAGTACCTCGAGACCATGGGCTTCTTCGAGGAGGGCACCGCCCACCTCGCGCTGGAGCGCGGCGAGACGATGCTCGGCGGCAGGCTGCCGGTCTGCCCCAGCGGCGGATTCTCCAGCTTCGGCGAAGCCACCATGGCGCAGGGCTTTGCGCAGGTCTACGAGATGGTGCTCCAGCTCCGCGGCGAGTGCGGTCCGCGGCAGGTCGAAGGCGCGAAGGTCGGCATGTCCGAGGTGTACGGTATGGCCGGCAACAACGCCGCCCTCATCCTCAAGAAGTAAGCGGCCCGAGGAGACCACCATGCCCATGCAGGCGGAGTACGCGACCATCCTCTACGAGACCGTCGACCACACGGCGTGGATCACGCTGAACCGGCCCGAGAAGCGGAACGCGCAAAACGACGAGCTTCGCGCCGAGATGGCGCAGGCTCTCGAGCGGGCCGGTCTCGACGACGGCGTGCACGTGGTCGTCATCACCGGCAGCGGTGACCAGGCCTTCAGCGCCGGCGCCGACATCGACGAGTTCCCGACCCGGACTCTCAACGCCGCGGTCGTCAACAAGGCTCGCCGGCGTCCTCACGAGGCCATCCGCCTGCTGCCCAAGCCGGTCATAGCCTCGGTCAACGGCCTCGCCCTCGGCGGCGGCTGCGAGCTCGTGTTGGCAAGCGACCTCGCGATCGCCGCGGACACGGCCAAGTTCGGACAGCCCGAGATCCGCGTCGGCGTCATCCCAGGCTGCGGCGGCACGCAGGTGCTGCCGCGGCTCATGGGCGAGAAGCGCGCCAAGGAGTTCATCTTCACGGGCCGCATGATGGAGGCCGACGAGGCGCTTCGCTACGGCATCGTCAACAAGGTCGTGCCGGCCGCCGGGCTGCGTGAGGCCACGCAGAAGCTCGTGAGCGACCTCCTGCGCAACAGCCCGGCTATCCTCAAGATCGCCAAGATGGCCGTGAACAAGTCGCTGGACCTGCCGCTCACGGTCGGCATGGACTACGAGCGCGAGCTCTTCGCCATGTGTTTCGGCACGGAGGACCAGAAGGAGGGCGCCACGGCGTTCCTCGAAAAGCGAAAGCCGACCTACACGGGCAGGTAGACGCGGGTCGCCTGAGGACCAGCTACGGGGTCAAGGGAGAACGGGTTCTCCCAGGCTCGCGGGCCGTTCATCCACACGTGTTCGCGTAGTGTCCTTGTCATCAAATGATATTGCAGTATCATGCCATTCTGGCCACGAGGCCTGTAGGTGTCGCACTCTATGACCGAGGGGGCGTCATGATCGGTTCGGAAGCGCTCGAAGCTCAACTGATGGCGCTGTCGTGGGAAGGCGCGCCGAGCATGGTGACCGAGGTGCCGGGTCCCAACGTCGTCGCACTCATGGAGGAGTCGGCCAAGTACGAGTCGTTCACACGTGGCGGCGGCGGCTTCCCCGTCATCCTGGAACAGGGCAAGGGCGTCACCGTCAAGGATGCCGACGGCAACATGTACATCGACATGGCCGCCGGCGTCGCCGTGAACGCGGTCGGGCGCAACCACCCGAAGGTCCTCGAGGCGATCCAGCGGCAATGCGACGTCATCATGCACACCACGGACATCACCAATCCCAAGCGCATCGAACTGGCCAAGAAGGTCTCCTCGGTGATGCCGGAAGGCCTCGCCGGCAACTGCCACACGGCCGTCTACCAGGCGGGCAGCGACGCCGTCGAGACGGCGATCAAGTTCGCGCGCGCCTACACCGGCCGCTCGCAACTCATCGCCTTCCACGGCGCGTACCACGGCGTCTGGTGCGGCACCGCGGCGATGACCACGGCCTACAACTACCGCCACGGCTGGGGTCCACTGATCGCCGGCGTGCAGCATCTCCCCTACGCCTATTGTTACCGCTGCCCGTTCGGCATGGAGTACCCGAACTGCGACATCCAGTGCGGCAAGTACGTCGATGACGTCCTCAACGGTCCGTATACGGGGGCCGACGACGTGGCCGCTGTCGTCATCGAGTCGCAGCAGGGCGAGGGCGGCTACCTTGCGCCGCCGCCCGAGTTCCTCGAGATGATCAAGGCCGCCTGCGAGAAGAACGGCTGCCTGTACGTCGCCGACGAGGTCCAGTCCGGCGCGGGGCGCACCGGCAAGATGTGGGCCATCCAGCACTCGAAGGTCGTCCCCGACATGCTCACCTGGGGCAAGGGGATGGGTGGCGACATCCCGATGGCCGGCGTCACGTATCGCGCCGACATGGAGAAGGAGCTGCGCGAGGGTTCACAGCCGAGCACCTTCGCCGGCAACGCCTTGGGCTGCGAGGTCTGCATGACCAACATCGACCTCATCACCGACCCGGAGACGGACCTCATCGGCCGCGCCGCGGCGCTCGGCGAGGAGATCAAGGGCCTCTTCGTCGACGCCATGCCCAACGTGCCGGTCATCGGCGATGTGCGCGGCAACGGCCTCATGGTCGGCATCGAGGTCGTGGCCGACCGCAAGACAAAGGAGCCGCTGCCGGGCGAGAAGATCGGCGAGATCGCCTTCAAGCTGCTCAACCGCGGCATCCTCATGACGCCGTGCGGCCGGCACGCCAACGTGTTCCGCTTCATGCCGCCGCTCACGGTGCCGCACGAGTACGCGGTGAAGGCCACGGACATCACGATCGACATCCTCAAGGACTACTGAGCCGGCGAGGGAACCGCGAGCAGCCGGAGCTGACGGCGTCCGCGCCGGGTCGCAGAACGAGGCGACCCGGCGCGGACGCTCCGTCGTTCGGACGACGCAAAAGGAGAGGTCTATGGCAGACGACGCCCTGCGCTTCATCCAGGTCGGTGAGCTTGTCAAGGGCATCAGCGAGGACACGTTGCCGGTGGACGATGCGATCGCCGGCACGTCGCTGACGCTCAACAGCGAGGACGGCAGCGTCACCCGCCTCGCCTTCCCGGAGTCCGCCAGGCTGGTCTGGGAGGTCACCGACGGGCCGCAGTCGGGGCTCCGCGGAGAAGAGGCGTGTGTCGTCACCCGGCCGCGCGACGAGGTGGTCGTGGTCGACTACGTCGCGAGCACGCGTCGCGCCACCTCCGTCACGATCGTCCTCGACCTGGCGCGGAGCGCGGCCACCACCGTGGTCGGCACGCTGCCGACTGCGGAAGAGGCCGCGCGCAGCGCCTTCGATCTCGCGACCGAGGGCTCCGAGCTCACACTCGTCGCCGCCGAGTTCATCGCCGCCGCCGTCGACCGGCCGTTCGTGCCCGGCGAGCATCCTCACGTTCCGACCGACGAGCTGGTCGGCAAGCGCGTGCAGTACATCTACAGCCGGACGGAGGCGTACGAGCACATCTACCTCAACGAGAACCTGTACACCTGGCAGTGTCTCCGCGGCAGCGAGCGAGGCTTGGCCGACACTGACCGCTGCCACTGCCGCAAACTCGGCGACGAGCTCTACCTCTTCGTCTGGCGCGAGAAGGTCATCCCGACGCTCGGCGTGGTGCTCGTCGACTGGAGACTCAAACGGTCCAACGGCAAGCTGTTCGGTTACGAGTCGAGCGACTTCGGCGTCCTCTCCACGACCCCGATCTCCTCGCATGCCACACTGCTCAACGTCACCGCCTATGTCTAAAAGAGTCTACTGGTGCTCAGGCGGCTCACCACGGCGGCCGGGTCTTGACCCGGCCACCGTGGTGCCTGAGACCGCTTGCCACGGGCCCCGGGGTGGGGTACCTTCCAGCCTTACCCCTTTTGCACTACGGGGACGAAGAGTATTGGCCGCAATGGTTAACGATGCCCTCAGGGGAGGCGCGTTCCCGCAGCGGCGGTCAGCTGGACGAAAGGAGCCCATCACCGGCATCTCCGAGGCACGCTAGCGGCAGCCTGGGTCTGCCGGCCGTCCCGGCGCAGCGGTCGGGGCGGCCACAGCGGAGGGATCCCATGCAGTCCGGCGTCGCGCCCGTGTCAGCACAGCAGCAACCGACACCTTTCCGATTCAGCTTCGCAGGGGGACTGAGACTATGCAGAGGAAAGTCGTGTTCGCCATCTTGGCGCTCGTGCTCGTTCTGGGAACCTTCGGGGCTCTCATCCTGTCCGCATGCGGATCCACCGGGTCGACCGGCGCGCGCGATTCCAGCGCATCGGCCTCACCGGTGCCGGCGGCGACGGGCGAGCCGCTGAAGATCGGCTTCGACGAGGGCTTCACCGGCTTCATGGCCGTGGACGCCCAGCTCACCGAGCACGGGATCAAGACGGCGCTCGCCGAGGTCAACAACCAGTGGATGGGTCGGCCCATCGAGTACTTCAAGGCCGACAACAGTTCCGACCCCGTGCAGGCGGTCGACAAGGCCCGGCAGCTGGTGGAGAACAACAAGATCCAGGTCATGCTCGGGCCGATCTTCTCACCATCGAACGCCGCGGTGACCGACTACCTCGCCAAGGCCGGCGGGATCCCGTCCATCTCGATCTTCGGCCAGCCCACGGTCAACCTCAAGACGGCCAACAACCTGTCGTTCATCCCGGCCGGCATGTTCTCGATGGATGGCTACGTGCTCGGCAAGTACGCCTCCGAGACGCTCGGCTACAAGACGGCCAACGCGATCAGTCTCGAGGACACCACCGGGCACGAGCTCATGAAGGGCTTCCAGACCGGCTTCGAGCAAGGCGGGGGCAAGATCGTCAGCAACCAGTTCGTGCCAATCGACACGGTGGACTTCAGCTCGTATCTGACCACGCTCAAGCCCGCCGACTGCACCTACAACTGGATCTTCGGCAACGGCACGGGGCCGTTCATCAAGCAGTATCACGACTACGGCCTCAAGGCCCCGCTCGTCCTCACCATGGCGGACGACCTGCAGGAGCCGACGATGCAGGAGCTCGGCGACATGGCCCTCGGCATCGTCGGCGAGGACCACTACCTCTCCACGATGGACAACGCGCTGAACAAGAAGTTCGTGGCCGAGTACGCGAAGATGTGGCCGGGTGAGCTGCCCAACATGGACTCCTACGGCGGGTACACCGCCGTGATGATGTTCCTCGAGGCCGTCAAGCAGACCAACGGCGACACGTCGCCCGACGCGCTCAAGAAGGTGCTGTCCACTCTCAGCATGGACACGCCGAGCGGCAAGATCACGATGTCGCCCTACGGCACGGCGTTCATCGGCACCGGAGACCTCGCCATCTGTAAGACGGAGCTGGTGAACGGCAACTACCGCTGGATGCCCGTCTACACCTACAAGCAGATCCTGTTCAAGAACCCGTGGTGAGTGGGCCGGGGCGCCGGCGGTTTCTGCCGTCGGCGTAAGACCCGCCTGCTGACGACGACGGGAGGGAGGCCCGCGGCCGCCGCCGCGGGCCTCCCTTCCTCTCTCTCCTCGCGGGAGCGGCTGTACGAGCAAAAGACGCCGGCCCCAGGCCGGCGCGGGATGGGAGGCAGGATGACCCCAGCGTTTCGCGGTCTCGAGTTCCAGTCGCCGACCAGGTTCGTGTTCGGCTTCGGAGCCAGCGCCGGACTCGCGTCCGAGGTCAGGGCTCTCGGTGGCACCAAGGCGCTGGTGGTCACCAAGAAGTCGATGGTGGACCGCGGCGACGTGGCGCCCGCGCTTCGCTCGCTGGAGGACGGCCGTGTCCCGTTCGTCATCTACGACGGCATCCTCCCCGACGCGCCGATCGGGCTGATCGACGAGGCCGTTGAGCTCCTCCGCTCCACCGGCTGCGACCTGGTCGTCGGCCTGGGAGGCGGCAGCGCGATGGACATCGCCAAGTGTGTGGCGGTCGCGGCGACCAACGAGGTGCCGGTGCGCGAGATGCTCGGCCACGGCCTCGTCCCGCGCCCCGGGCTGCCCAAGATCGTCGTGTCCACCACCCACGTGGCCGGCGCGGACACGGGGTCGGCCGCTGTGCTGCAGATCGACGAGCGCACGCACGAACACGGCGTCGTGGACAGCCCCTACCTGCTGGCGGAGGTCGTCATCAACGACCCGGAGCTGACACTCACGATGACGCCCGAGGCGACCGTCGATACGTGCCTCGACACACTGGTCACCGGCATCGAGTGCCTGACCGGCCGGCAGGCGAACCCGCTGTCGGACCTCTTCAGCGAGAGCATCCTGCGGATCTGCGCACGGTACCTGCCGGCCGTGGTCGCAGACGGAAAGGATCGCGAGGCCCGCCACAACCTGGCGCTCGCCGCCAGCATGGGCGGCTGGGCCTACATGAGCTCGTTCATCGGCGCCGTGCACGGTATCTCCTACGGAGTCGCAGCCGTCTGCGAGCTCACGCACGGGCGTTCCATGGCCGCCATCCTGCCGGCGGTGATGCGCTACAACCAGTCCGCGAATCCCGCGGCCTTCCGAAGGGTCGCCGAGCTCCTCGGCAGCCCCACCGCGGGCATGCGTGAGCATGATGCGGCGGGGCTCTCCGTGACGGCGGCGGAGGACCTGCTGGACCGCGTCGGAGTCGCGCACCGCTTGCGTGACTACGGTCTGCAGCGCGACCAGCTGGGCGCCATCGCCACACTGTCCTGGGGGCAGATCGACGACTTCCTCGAGTCCAATGCCCGATCCTTCGGGCGGCGCGACGTCGAGGAGATCCTTGGCGACGCCTTCTGAGCGCCCGGTCGCGCCGCATGTGCTGTGAAACGCCGATATCAGGTATCGGGCTTGTCTTCCCGTGCACGATTCTCGCCTGTCTCGTGACTCAGGAATCCTCAGAGCCGGGGCGCGTATCGTGTCGTCCATGGAGACTCTTGCCAGATAACGATATCGGTATATCATTCCCGCAAGGCTGCCCGCAGGAGGTGTCTCACACAGCGACGATGGTTCGTGCCAGCCGGCATCAGCCGGACCGCCCGACGAAGTACTCGTCTCGACGCCAGGGGGGCGTGTGAGTACATTCACGATCACGGCGCTAAACGGCGTCTCATACGCGTTCATCCTCTTTCTTCTGGCAGCCGGTTTCTCCCTGACGTTCGGCGTCATGGGAGTCATCAACCTGGCTCACGGCGCCCTCTACGTGCTTGGCGCTTACTTCGGCCTCGCGATCATCAGCCGGCTGGACGGGTTCTGGCTCGGTGTCGTGTTCGCCGCCGCCGGGACCGGGCTCGTCGGTCTCGCCATGTACTACTTCTTCCTTCGTCACTTGTACGGCAAGGTGCCGGAGCAGGCGGTGCTCACCATCGGCCTGAGCTACGCCATCGCGAACGTCATCCTCTGGGTCTGGGGCCCGTTCGCGAAGATGGGCATGACGCCGCCCGCCTTCACCGGCGTCGTCCGTGTCGGCACCCTCGCGTTCCCCATCTACCGGCTCTTCATCATCGGCATCGGCCTGCTCGTCCTGGCAGTGCTGTGGTGGATGCAGGACAAGACCCGGGTAGGCGCCATCATCCGCGCCGGCATGGACAACAAGGAGATGACCCGCAGCCTGGGCATCAACTACGGCGTCGTCAGCACCCTTGTCTTCCTGTTCGGCGCCGCCCTCGCGGGGTTCGCCGGCATCATGGGCACGCCGATCCTCGGCGCCTATCCGTCGATGGGGGATGCGCTGCTGCTGCTGACGCTGATGGTCGTGGTGGTCGGCGGCACCGGCTTCATCCAGGGCACCATGCTCGGCGCCCTCATCATCGGCTTGCTTGACACCTTCGGAAAGGCCTACGTGCCGCAGGCGGCTCTCTTCACCTCCTACGTGATCTTCATCGTCGTGCTGCTGGTCCGGCCGAGTGGCCTCATCGGAAGGAAGGTCTTCTGATGGCGGCGCGGCCGGCGGACCTCTTCTTGGGACGGCTGATGCGCAAGGCCGTGGCGGCGCCGCCGGTGCCCGCCGAGCGGCGCACTGTCGCATCCATCGCCAAGACGTGGCTGCCGGCGATCGTTATCCTGCTGCTGCTCCTGGTCCTCCCGAGCGTCGTGCCCTCGTACATCCAGAGCCTCGTCACCAAGATGATGATCTTCGCCCTCTTCGGGGTGAGCATGAACATCCTCTGGGGCTACGGCGGCATTCCCACGTTCGGCCACGCAGCCTTCTTCGGCTTCGGCGGTTACATGTGCGGCATCCTCATCATCCACGGCGGCATCTCCAACTTCTGGGTGAACCTGCTGCTGGCGATGCTGCTCACCGCGCTGCTCGCCGCCGGACTCGGTGTCCCGGCGTTCCGGGTCTACGGGGTGGGGGCGTCGGACAACCCCATCTACTTCCTGCTGGTGACGCTCGCGTTCGGCGAGTTGCTGGTCCGTGTCGCCATCTCAGCGCGCTGGCTCACCGGCGGCTCGACCGGTCTCGCCGGCATTCCCTACCCCGATCTCGGGATACCCGGCGTCACCATCGACTCATACAGCTTCTACTTCCTCGTCCTCGGGATCGTCGCGGTGTGCCTGGTGGTGATCTACCGAATCGTCAACTCGCACTACGGCTACGCGCTCAGAGGCATCCACGACAACGAGCGCCGCATGCAGGCGCTGGGGTACAACACCTGGCTGTTCAAGTACACCTCGTACATCCTCGCCGGCATGTTCGGCGGCGTGGCCGGCGTTCTGTTCGCGTACTTCGGCGGCGTCATGGTCCCGGGCAACATGGGCATGGCGATGACGGACATCGTTTTTCTCATCGTCATCCTCGGCAGCGCCTCCGTGTACCTCGGCCCCGTCATCGGCGCCGTCGTGGTCGTCGGCGTCGAGTACCTCGCGAGCGTGTACGTTCCGGACCGCTGGCCGCTCATCATGGGCGCGATCATCGTGATCGCCATCATGGCGATCCCCCAGGGCGTCGGCGTGCTGCTCCTCGATCTGTGGAGGAAGGTGTTCCATGCCAGCGCTGCTTGAGGTCAACGACCTCTCCGTGCACTTCGGGGGGCTCGCCGCCGTCAAGGACGTCACGTTCAGCATCGAACCGGGCGAGAGGCTCGTGATGATCGGGCCGAACGGCGCCGGCAAGACGACGCTCTTCAACCTCCTCACCGGGCAGCTCAAGCCGTCCGGCGGCAAGGTGCTCTTCAAAGGCCAGGACATCACCCACAAGCCGGTGTATGCGCGCACGCAGCTCGGCATCGCCCGTTCGTTCCAGATCACGAGCCTGTTCCCAAACGAGACGGTGCTGACCAACGCGCTCATCGCTCTTCAGGGAACGCGCGCCGGCCGCTACCGTCTCTTCGGCGTCTTCCGGCGAGACAAGGCCCTGCACAGCGCCGCGCAGGAGCTGCTCGAGTCGATCGAGCTCTGGGACAAACGGAACGAGATGGTGAGCTCTGGCCTACGGCGAGACGCGCAAGCTCGAGATGGGACTCAGTCTCGCCAGCGCCCCGGACCTGCTGATGCTCGACGAGCCCAGTTGCGGTCCACGCCGACGGAGAGCAAGGACATCACCGAGCGCATCAACACGCTCGGCAAGAAGATCACCGTGCTCATGATTCCGCACGACATGGACCTCGCGTTCGGCGTGGCGGAGCGCATCATCCTGCTTCACTTCGGTGAGATCTCGTGTGAGGGTACCTGCGACGAGATCCGAGCCAACCAGACCGTCAAGGACATCTACATGGGCTCGCACAAGGCGAGCACCGCGGGCGGGTGAGCGGCGATGCTCGAAGATCAACGACATCCACACGTGGTACGGCGACAGCTACGTCCTGCAGGGCGTCAACATGGAGGTCGAGAGGCGACGGTGGTCGCACTCCTGGGCCGCAACGGCATGGGCAAGACGACGACCATCCGCTCGATCATCGGGCTCACGCCTCCGCGCAAAGGCAGCATCAAGTTCAACGGTACGGAGCTCGTCGGAATGCCGCCCAACCAGATCGCGCGCGTGGGCATCGGCCTCGTGCCGCAGGGCAGGATGATCTTCCCGTCCCTGTCCGTCGTGGGACCTCACCATGGCGGCTCGGACGGGCGACAAGAAGGATCCGTGGACGCTGGAGAAGGTCTTTGAGACTTCCCGCGCCTCAAGGAAC
>CAWAUK010000048.1:0-45799 GCA_963784975.1 uncultured Thermoleophilia bacterium
GAGGGGCCGGTGCAGATCGGCGAGGGCAGCCGGCTCGAGCGGTGCACCGTGCGCGGACCCGTGGTCATCGGCGCCGGCTGCAGGCTCAGCGACGCCTTCGTCGGCCCGTACACGTCCATCAGCGACGGCGTGGTCGTCGACCACGCCGAGCTCGAGCACTCGATCGTCCTCGAGAACAGCCGCATCTCACAGCTGGGCACGCGCATGGCGGACAGCCTGATCGGCCGCGACTGCGTCATCGCCCACAGCGAGGCCCGCCCGGTCGCCTATCGGTTCCTGGTCGGCGACTCCTGCCAGATCGGCATCCTGTAGGCACGGTCCCGCGCCGCGGGGAGGAGGAAGCAGATGATCGACGGCGTCATGGTCAAGCAGCTCAAGGTGATCCCCGACGAGCGCGGCCGCCTTATGGAGTGCCTGCGCTGCGACGACGACCTCTTCATCAGCTTCGGCCAGTTCTACATGACGACCACGTTCCCCGGCGTCGTCAAGGGCTGGCACCTGCACGACGCCCAGTGGGACAACATCGTCTGCGTCAAGGGCATGATCAAGCTCGTGCTGTTCGACGGCCGCGGAGCCGCCGGCGACGCGGCGGCGCCGGGGCACGAGCCCTCGCCCACGGCCGGCCGGGTCGACGAGTTCTTCCTCGGCGAGCACCGGCCGCTGCTGGTCCGGGTACCGCCCGGTCTGTGGCACGGCTGGAAGTGCGTCAGTCCCGAGGAGGCGTACATCGTCAACGCGCCGACCGAGGTCTACAAGTACGACGACCCCGATCAGCTCGAGCTGCCGCACGACAGCGACGCCATCCCCTACGACTGGGGCGTCAAGCTGCGCTAGGCGCGGCCGGCGAAGCTGCATGCCGCGCTGGTTCATCACAGGGGCCGGTGGCCAGCTGGCCACGGCGTTCTCCCGCGTGCTCCAGGGCGAGGTCTTCCTCAGCCGGGAAGAGGCGCTGGACATCCGCGACGCCGAGGCGGTGCGCGCGGCCGTCCACGCCTTCGGCCCGGACTGCGTACTGCACTGCGCCGCGTACACCGACGTGGACGGCGCCGAGGCCGACCCCGGGACGGCCGAGGCGATCAACGTGCTGGGCACGCGCAACGTCGTGGAGGCGGTGCGCGGCACGCACACCGCCCTCGTCTACTTCAGCACCGACTACGTCTTCGACGGCAAGAAGACCGCGCCGTACGTGGAGAGCGACCGCACGCGGCCGCTCAACGTCTACGGGCGCACCAAGCTCGCCGGCGAGAAGGAGGTGCTCGCCTGGGTCCACGGCATCGTCTTCCGGACGGCGTGGCTGTTCAGCGAGACCGGCCACAACTTCGTGAAGACGATCCTGGCCGCGGCACGGGAACGCGCCGGGACCGGCGAGCCGCTCCGGGTCGTGGACGACCAGGTCGGCTCGCCTACCTACGCCGGCCACCTCGCCGCCGCGGTCGACGAGGCGCTGCAGCAGGGCATCAGCCCCGGCCTGTACCACCTCGCCGGCAGCGGCTACTGCTCATGGTGCGAACTCGCCGGCGAGGTCGTCGACCTCGCCGGCCTCGGGGTGGAGGTCGAGCCCATCACCACGGCCGAGGCACGCCGGCCGGCACGCCGGCCGGCCTTCTCGGCCCTCGACACGGAGCGCCCCATCCCGCGCCTGCCGCACTGGGCGCAGGGCGTCGCGGAGGCCGTCGACCGGCTCGTCCCGCTCGGCTAGGCTACGCGGGGCCAGGCACGTCCAGAGGAGGAACGCGTGAGACTCGTGGTCACCGGCGGCGCCGGGTTCATCGGCTCCAACTTCGTGCGCTACATGCTCGCCCGGCACGACGACGTCGAGATCGCGAACCTCGACAAGCTCACGTACGCGGGCAGCCTCGAGAACCTGCGCGACGTCGAGGACGACCCGCGCTACAGCTTCGTGCGCGGGGACATCTGCGACGCGACCGTGGTCGCCGAGACGCTCCGCGGCGCCGACGCCGTCGTCAACTTCGCCGCTGAGACCCACGTCGACCGGTCCATCAGCGGCCCGCAGGACTTCATCCGCACCGACGTCCTCGGCACGCACACCCTCCTCGAGGCTGTGCGTACGCTGGAGATCCCCCGCTACCTGCAGATCAGCACCGACGAGGTCTACGGGAGCACCGAGACCGGCGCCTTCACCGAGGAGTCCGACCTCGACCCGTCCAGCCCGTACTCGGCGAGCAAGGCCGGCGCGGACCTGCTCGTACTCGCCTACCACCGCACCTTCGGCACGCCGGTGCTCATCACACGCAGTTCCAACAACTACGGCGCTTGGCAGTACCCGGAGAAGATCGTCCCGCTGTTCATCACCAACGCCATCGACGACCTCCAGCTGCCTGTGTACGGCGACGGCCTCAACGTGCGCGACTGGCTCTACGTGGACGACAACTGCGCCGGCATCGACCTGGTCCTGCGCAAGGGAGTCCCGGGGCAGGTCTACAACATCGGCGGCGGCAACGAGGTGCAGAACCTCGCCGTCACCCACCAGATCCTCGATCTGCTCGGCAAGGGCCCGGAGCTGATCCGCTTCGTGACCGACCGCCCGGGTCACGACCGCCGCTACGCGATCGACTGCTCCAAGCTGAAGGGCCTCGGCTGGCGCCCGGAGGTGCCGTTCGAGGCCGGGCTGGCGCGCACCGTGGACTGGTACCGAGGCAACCCCGATTGGTGGCGGCCGATCAAGTCGGGTGAGTGGCGCTCCTACTACGCGCGGCAGTACGGCGAGCTCGCCTGAGCCGCGGATCAGGCTGACCGACCCGGTCCGGCGGCCGGCCTCAGCTCAGGGCGCGTTCCAGACCGGCGTGCCGACGTGCGCCTTCGAGGAGAGCCAGGTGATGTCGGCGGTGGGCGCGTGCAGCCGTGCGAGTCCAGACCCAGGACAGGGGTCCGGCCGGATCTGGACTCAGCGGAGGTTGTGCACGTGCGTGCCCACGGGCACGCGGTCGTACAGCCACAGCACCTGACTGTTCAGCATCCGTGCGCAGCCGTGCGAGAAGTCCCGCGGCACCGGCCGGCGGATGAGGTACGGCTGGTCGGTGCCGTGGATGGCGATGCCGCCGAGACGCCGGTAGAACATGGCGCAGGCGCCCAAGGGGCCGCCGGCCGGCTTGCGCTTGCCGTAGATGCTGTAGGAGCCGAGCGGCGTACGGTACCCGGGGCGCCCGAGCGCCACGTCGAAGCCGCGGATGAGGGCGCCGTGCTCGTAGTAGTAGAGCCGGTACTCGTGCCGGACGATCACGATGTAGTGCGCGTACTTCATGGGCACGTGGTGTTCGTTCGGCCGGTTCACGATGACCATGCTGGAGGCGGAGACGCCGGCGGCGTGGTCCGCGTCGGCGTCCATCTCCGCCCGCAAGCGGTAGAACCCGAAGGTGTCCGGCTTCCAGCTGAGAGCGAAGCGCGAGTCCGCCCCAAGCGTCACCGTGGTGAGCGGCTGCCAGGCGCCGGCGACGCGGCGCTGGATGACCACGGTACCGCCGGGATGCCCAGGAGCGACGGCCCCACGCAGCGTCACGGAGCCGGGGAACCACAGGCTGGCGGGGAACGACGCGGTGACGAGCGGCCTGACCTGCAGGCTCACGTCCGCCTGGGCGGCGTCCTGCGCGGACGTGGCCGCGAAGACGACGCGATAGTCGCTGGAGACGGACGGCTTGACAGTGAAGCTGAAGGCGCCGGCGGCGGTCGCAGTGGTCAAGCCGACTGGGGTCCAGACAGCCTGGCCGGCCGGGCTCGACAACAGCGAGATGACCGCGCCAGGCACGGAGACCGTGCCGCTCACCACCGCCGAACCGCGGTAGACGACCACTGCGGGCGCCACGGTGGCCGTGAGCGCCGTCGGCGCAGCCGCCGCCGCGGCACCGGCCCAGAGCACAGCGCAGGCCAGAGCGACGGCAAGCGCGGCGAGAAGCGCTGTCAGGTGAACGCGGATCGTCGTGTGGTTCAGCATCCCTGGAAGTCTATCGTGTCCGGTCAGGGTTGTGCCGCCGTGAGCGTTGCAGACGCGGGCAACGCCGTGGTGGCTTCCGGCGAGGGCGCCGCCGACTCCGCCGCGGCCGGCGCGGCGGACGGCGACGGCGAGGGCGACGGCAGGACCAGCTCCGCCGCCGTGAGCAGCCGGCGGCCCCAGGCGAAGTTCTGCTTGTAGTACGACGACGTGCTCAGCGAGGAGATGGTGACGCCGTCAGTCGAGCCGGTCGAGTGGATGAACCAGCCATTCCCAAGGTAGAGGCC
Organism: uncultured Thermoleophilia bacterium; assembly: GCA_963784975.1. Taxonomy (GTDB): domain Bacteria; phylum Actinomycetota; class Thermoleophilia; order UBA2241; family UBA2241; genus CAIXSE01. The sequence goes on from CAWAUK010000048.1 coordinate 4,234, forward strand.
GGCGTGGTAGATCGACTCGACGCTGGAGCTCGGCCCCTTGGGCCCGAAAAAGATCAGGTCGCCGCACTGCAGCTTGCCACGGGTGATGCGCGGCTTGGCGCGAGCGGCCATGTCGTGGGCCCCGCGCTCGTTGACCGTGATGGGGTAGCCGAAGTGCATCTTCATCACGTAGAAGACGAATCCCGAGCAGTCGAAGCCGCCGGACTTCTGATAGCCGTAGGGCGAGTCCTGGGTCGGGTACTCGCCCGCCCAGATGTACGGGTAGCCGATGAACTTGAGCGCGAACCTGGTTACCTGCTTCTGGCGGTCGCTGAGCGGCGGGAAGATCACCGTCTTGTAGTCGGCGAGGCCGTAGAGCTGCCAGTCGCTCGCCACCTGATAGGCGCGGTAGAACATGTAGGCGACCTCGGCGCGGTCGATGGGCTCCTTGGGGGTCACCTCGTGGCCGTCGCCGTCGGTCGAGTGGTTGTAGCGGAGCCCGAGCTGTCGCGAGGCGACGATCGACGGCAGGTAGGAAGGGGCGCCGGTCGTCCAGCCCGGGTTCGGCTGCCAGCGGCTCGGCGTGAGGGTGGTCAGCAGCGACCAGTCGGACGAGGAGTAGCGCTCCTTGAGCCAGCGGATCATGACGGTCTCGGCGGACGCTGCTGCCACGTTGCCCGTGGGACGGAAGTTCCCCGCGGAGTCCGGCGACATGTAGCCGTAGTGCACGGCCAGCTGGATGACGGTGTAGTAGCGATAGCCCTTGGGGACGTCCTTGATCTCGACCGGCGTGATGTCCTCGCCGTAGTGGCCGGAGGCGAGGACTATGGAGCGCGCCAGGAGCTCTCTCGTGATGGCGCGCTCCGGCTTGAACGCCGTGCCGAAGTCGTCGAGCAGCGCATGGCCGGCGGCCGTCCGGCCGGTCACCGATGAGATGTACGAGTAGGCCCAGTGAGTCTTGGGCACGTCGTTGTACGACTTGGCGAGAGCCGGGACGGCGAGAGCCAGCAGCGTCGCCGCCGAGAGCACGGTGAGGGCCATGATGTGGAGGATGCGGCGTGGGATCATGTCTCGTACTGCTATCGGCGTGTCGGCCGGCGGCTTGAGCGCGGCCGGGGCCTGCCTCGCGGGCCCGGCCACGGCTTCGCCACCGGCCCCGCCTTTCCCCTGTACGGAGCGTTCAGGGTAACACGGGGCGATGATCGGCGCCCGCCCGGGTCGCGCTGCGCCGCCGCCTGCGCCTCAAGGGAAAGGAGAACGTAGCCGATGCCAGAAGCAGTCATGACGGCCGCATGCACGTTTGCCCCGCCCGCGCGCGGAGCGATATCCTCGAGCGAAGAGGCGCCGGCGCCTCAGGAGCCCATGCAGACCCAGCACCCCACATCCCAGAGCCAGCACGCGCCCTCCGCCTCGCCGCGGCGCGCCGGGCGCCGGAGCAAGCTCGCGCTCGCCGGCGCCCTCGTCCTCCTCGTCCTGCTGACGGTCGCCGGCCCGGCCTCCGCCTTCTCCGTGCAGTACGCCTTCACCATCCAGGGCCACGGCTGGGGACACGGGGTCGGCATGTCGCAGTGGGGCGCCTACGGCTACGCCAAACACGGCTGGCTCTACAAGGACATCCTCAAGCACTACTACACGGGCATCTCGTTCTCGACCGTCGACAACCCGATCATGCGCGTCAATCTGCGCAGCGGCCTGAGCGCCGTGAAGCTCAGCTGCCCCAACGAGTACACGGTGCAGGGCTCGGGCGCCGCGTGGACCATCCCGGCCGGGACGACGGCGACCACCACCTGGACGAGCCTCGGCTACCGCGTGGTCGCCGGCTCGCTGCGCAGGACCTTCACCGCCGCGCCGATGTTCACGCCCACGAAGGGCGCGCTGCGGCTCATCACCACCACCGACCTGGGCGACGACGGCGCCTATCGCGGCACGATCAAGGTGGCACACAGCGGCGGACACCTCATGATGATCAATCACGTGCCGCTGGAGAGCTACCTGCGCGGCGTGGTCCCGCACGAGGTCTCTCCGTCCTGGCCGCGAGAAGCGCTCAAGACGCAGGCCTGCGCGGCGCGCGCCTTCGCGCTCGGCAGCCGGCAGCCGGACAGGTCCTGGGACGTCTACTGCGACGTCCGCGACCAGGCGTACATGGGCGTCGGCATAGAGGACTCGCGCACCGACGGCGCCGTGCGGGACACTGCCGGCGTGTGTCCCGCGTACGGCGGCAAGCCCATCGTGGCGACATACTTCTCCTGCTCCGGCGGGCAGACCGAGAGCGTCAAGTACGTCTGGGGCGGCGACTACCCGTACCTCCAGGGCGTCAGCGACCCCTACGACTCCTACGGCTCGCTTCACGACTGGGGGCCGGTCCGACGCTCGTCGTCGCAGATCGGCGGCCCGCTCGGCGCCAGCGGCTCGGTCCGCGCCGTCTACACGCTGCAGCGCGGCGACTCGCCGCGCATCGTCAAGGCGGCCATCCTCGGCAGCACCGGGACCAGCTTCATCGACGGCGGCTCCCTGCGCATGAAGCTCGGCCTGAACAGCGCCTGGGCGGTCTTCACGAGCATGGGCGTGAGCCCGGCGGCCCGCGACGGCGCCAGCGTCAGCGCGGGCGGCAGCATCACCCTCAAGGGCCGCCTCTACCCGGCGCTCGCTGACGGGGCCAAGGTCTACCTGCACTCCTACTACGATGGGTCCTGGCACAGCGTCGGGGTAGTCACCGCGCGCACGTCGGAGAACCTGCCCGGCTCCTACGTGGCGCGCTATTCGGCCTACAGCATCGCCGTAACCCCGTCGGTGACGACCAAGTACTACTTCTCCAGCCTCAAGGCGAAGTCGCCGGTCACGACCATCAAGGTCAACTGACCGGCTCCGTTCGCGCGGCGGCCCGGGCCCTGGTAGGGGAGGCCCGGGCCGCCTACTTGCCTTCCACCGCCGGGGCAGGACCGGCACCGGGGAAGGCAGGACTTGCGTCTCTTACGGGTCAGCCGCGCGTCAGCAGGACTCATCCCTGAAGCCGAGGTCGCGCAGTTGGAGCAGCTCCTCGGCGGTACCCGGGGCCACCGGCGGCTGGTGATGCCGCTGGATCTCGCCCTCGACCATGTAGAGCACGTCCTCCGCGATGTTGGTGGCGTGGTCCGCAAGACGCTCCAGGTACCGCGCCACGCTGAAGAGCAGGACGATGGCGTCCAGGTGCTCGAGGTCGGCGCGGATCACGCCCTTGAGCTCCTCGATCAGCGCCGCATAGAGCGCATCGATCTCGTCATCGGCGAGGAGCACCTCTCGCGCCGTCCGCGCGTCCTGGCGGACCAGCGCGTCGAGCGCCCTCTCCAGGATCGTCTCCGTGCGGTCGGCCATCACGGCGACGCCGGGAGGCACGGGCACGGGGTGCTCCTCCAGGAGCTGGAGGGCCCGCTCGGCGATGTTCGCCGCCAGGTCGCCGATGCGCTCCAGCTCGCTGTTGATCTTGATGACGGCGGCAACGAAGCGCAGGTCGCCGGCAACGGGCTGGTACAGCGCGAGGATCTTGAGGCACTCCTCCTCGATCTCGACCTCGTTCTGGTCGACGAGCGCGTCTGTGGCGATCACGCGGCGGGCCTTGGCCGCGTCTCGCTCGTCGATGGCGTGGAAGGCAAGGCGCAGGTTGTCCTCGACGATCGCACCCAACCCCAGTACTTTGCGCTTCAGCCGGTCCGTCTCTCGCTGCAGGTGTCCCATGGTGACCTCTCAGCTCAGCCGAAGCGGCCGGTGATGTATTCCTCCGTCTGCTTCTGCACGGGGTTCGAGAAGATCTGCGTCGTCGGCCCGAACTCGACGATATGACCCTGGAAGAAGAAAGCCGTGTAGTCGCTCACGCGCGCGGCCTGCTGCATATTGTGGGTCACGAGCACGATGGTGTAGTTGCTCTTGAGCTCGAGGATGAGCTCCTCGATCTTAGCCGTGCCGACAGGGTCGATTGCGGAGCACGGCTCGTCCATGAGCAGGACCTCCGGCTCGGCCGCGATCGCGCGGGCGATGCACAGGCGCTGCTGCTGCCCGCCGCTCAGGGCGTTGCCGGGCTCGTTCAGCTTGCCCTTGACCTCGTCCCAGATGGCGGAGCGCACGAGCGCGTCCTCGACCCGGTCGGAGAGCTCCGACCGGCTCAGCTTGTAGTGCTGGCGCAGCCCGTAGGCGACGTTGTCGAAGACGGTCATGGGGAAGGGGCTCGGCTTCTGGAAGATCATGCCGATGCGGCGACGCAGATCGAGCAGGTCGGTCTGTGACGAGAGGAGATCGACGCCGTCCATGATGATCTCGCCCGCGGCCTTCTGGTCGCGATACAGGTTGAAGATGCGGTTGTACGTGCGGATGTGCGTGGACTTGCCGCAGCCCGGACGGGCCGATCACGGCGGTGACCCGGTTCTGCTTGATCTCGATCTCGTTGTCGAAGAGCGCCTGCTCCTTGCCGTAGAAGAAGTCGAGGTGCCGCACCGAGATCTGGCTGGGGAGGGAATCGAAGTCCTCGTCGGGGCCGCGGCGCGCCTCGGCGACCTCGAGCCGCGGCGGCACGACGGCTGGGCCACTCTCGATCTGCGTTCGTTCGTTCACTGTGATCCCTACCATTGGTTGCCTCGCTTGAAGAGCAGTCTGACCAGGATGTTCATGCCCAGAACGGCGACGATGATGAGGAGCGCGCCGCCCCAGGCGAGCGTCTGCCAGTGCGGGTACGGGGACCCGGAGAAGTCGTAGATGGTCTTGGTGAGGTTGGCGACCGGGCCGCCGAAGAAGCCGCCCGGTCCGAACAGCCCCGTCATCCAGTAGGGGCTGCTGAGCGCGGTGAACAGGAGCGGCGCGGTCTCGCCGGCGACGCGGACGATGGCCAGCGTGGCACCGGTGATCAGGCCGTCGCGCGCCGCCCTGCAGACGACGCCGAGCGTGACCTTCCAGCGCGGCGCGCCCATGGCGAGCGCCGACTCGCGGAGCTCGTTGGGCACCAGGTTGAGCATGTCCTCGGTCGTGCGCGCCATGACCGGAAGCATGATGAACGCCAGGGCCACGGAGCCCGCGAACCCGGAGTAGTGGCCCAGGGGCTTGACGAGGATGGCGAAGGCGAAGACGCCGACGATGATCGAGGGCACGCCCATGACCACGTTCGCGATCATGCGCACCGCGGTCGCGACCCGGCCGTTGCGGCCGAACTCGGCCAGGTACACGCCGCCGAGGAAGCCGGCGGGGATGGCCATGAGGGCGGCGACCGCGGTGATCACGATCGTGCCCACGATCGCGTTGGCGAAGCCGCCGGCGGTGGAGGTCACGTCCTGGGGCGTCGGCTGCGTGAAGAAGGCGACGTTCCACGCCGCCCATCCGCGACGCACCACTTCGTACACGATGAAGGCCATCACGGCGATGCCGATCCAGGCGCCGATCCAGGAGAGGATCTTGATGGTGAGGTCCGTCGCCTTACGGCGAGCAATCGAGCGATGCCGGAGTGGCGCCGAGGCGGGCGTCGCGCCCGCCTGGGTCGCGGTGCTCATGCCCGGCCTCCAGTGACGCGCTGCACGCGGCGCAGCCAGAACTGAGCGAGGATCTGGAACAGCACGGTGATCAGGAACAGGATGAGGCCCAGTTCGATGAGCGCGCTGACCTGGATCTTGTCGGTGGCCTCGCTGAACTGCTGCGCGATCAGCGAGGCGATGGAGGTGCCGGGGTCGAAGATCGAGTGGGGCAGGTTCGTGTACAGGCTGCCGATCAGGTAGGCCACGGCCATAGTCTCACCCAGGGCGCGGCCGAGGCCGATGAACACGGCGCCGACGATGCCGCTGTTCGCGTAGCGCAGGCTGATGTTGCGCATGACCTCCCAGGTGGTGGAGCCCATGCCGTATCCGGCCTCCTTGGTCACCCTCGGAACCATCATGAGCACGTCCCGCGAGACGGCGGTGATGAACGGGAGGACCATGAACGCCAGGACGACGCCGGCGGTGAAGATCGAGAGCCCGCCCCCCTGGAACTGGGTGCCGGGCTTGAGGCCGGGAAGGCTGCCCAGCGGCGTGCTGAGCAGCCACGGCATGAAGCGCTCCTGGATGAACGGCACGATCACGAACAGACCGACCATGCCGTAGATGATGCTGGGGATCGCCGCCAGCATCTCGATGCCCATGCCCACGACCCTGCCGACCGCGGGATGCACGAGCTCGACGAGGAGCAGGGCGATGACCAGCGCGAGCGGCACGGCGATGACCATGGCGACGAGCGTCGAGAGCGCCGTGCCGGCGAGCGCCGCGAGAGCGCCGTACTGCCCAGTAGAAGGGGACCACGACACCGTCGTGAGGACCTGGGTACCGAGGCCGCTGATGGCCGGCCACGAGTCGTAGACGAGGACGACGGCGAGCCCGAACATGGCCGCGGCCACCAGGATGCCGCAAGCCGTGGCCAGCGTCCTGAAGATGGGGTCGCCGATACGGAACCGGCGCCCGCCCGGCGCTGCATCCGCAGCGCCGGGCGGGCCACCGGGCTCTATCTGTGCTTCGACTGTGCTCACGGTTCCTGCCTCCCGGGAGTCAGCTCAGAGGGATGGGGTCACGGCCACACGGGCGTACCAGCGGCCGTCACCGTCGGCCACACCTGCTTCTCGACGAGCCCGTAGACGCTTGCCGGGATAGGCACGTAGTCGAGCTGCGTCGCGGCAGCCGCGCCATCCGTGTAGCCCCACTTGAAGAAGTCGAGCATCGCCTTGGCGCGGGCGGCGTCCGCCTGGTCCTTCTGGACGAGGATGAAGGACGCTCCGGTGATCGGCCATGCGTCCTTGCCGGGCTGGTTCACGAGCACCATGTACATGCTGGGCAGGCTGGCCTTCCAGTCCGCATTGGCCGCCGCGGCGCTGAAGCTCTGGATGCTCGGCTTGACCCAGGCGCCGTCCTTGTTCTGGAGCTGCGTCGTGGTCATGCCGGTCTGCTTGGCGTAGGCGTACTCGACGTAGCCGATCGAGCCGCTCAGCTGCTGGACGCTCGCGGCGACTCCCTCGTTGCCCTTGCCGCCCACGCCCACGGGCCAGGGGACTTCCTTGTCCGCGCCGGCCGTCCACACGCTCCCGGCGGCGTCGGTGAGGTAGTGGGTGAAGATCCAGGTCGTGCCGGACCCGTCAGAGCGATGCACCACATTGATCTTGGTCGCCGGCAGGGACACGCCGGGGTTGAGGCTCGCGATCGACGGGTCGTTCCACATCGTCGTCTTGCCCATGTAGATGCTCGCGATGACGTCCGCGGTCAGTTTCAGCTGGCCATCCGTGACGCCGTTGAGATTGACGACGATGACCACGCCGCCGACGACCATCGGGAACTGCGCGAGGCCGTTGGCGGTGAGATCGGCCTCCTGCAAGGGCGCGTCGGAGGCGCCGAAGTCGACGGTCTTGGCCTCGATCGCGGAGATGCCGCCGCCGGAGCCGATCGACTGGTAGTTGAGCTTCACGCCGGAGACGCTGCTGTAGTCGGAGCCCCACTTCATGTACAGCGGCGCCGGGAAGCTCGCCCCGGCGCCCACGATGACGCCAGAGGTCATCGCGACCGGCGTCAGTGTCGGCGCGGCGGGCACAGCAGACGCACTGCTGCTGCTGGCTGTCGTGCTGCCGCAGGCGGCCACCGTGAGCGCCACCGCGGCGATGGCCAGCGCCGCGGCGATCATGGGAGTGAGACGCCGGAACGGCTGGGACTTCTTCATTCGTGGACCTCGTTTCGCGTCATGTGTCGACCGTCAGGGAAGGCGGCGCTTGGAAGCCGCCAATGAGGGAGGCTACCCATCGTCTGTTAGCGATCGGTTAGCGCGACGTCAGATGTCCGCGACAAGACCGGGGTCGTCGCCCACGAAAGGCGCTAGCTCAGCGGAAGATGGATGCGGAACGTGCTGCCATGACCGACGACACTGTCGACGGAGACGCGCCCGCCATGAATCTGGGCGATGTGTTTGACGATGGCGAGCCCGAGGCCCGTCCCGCCGAGATCGCGACTGCGGGCGCTGTCCACACGGTAGAAGCGCTCGAAAAGCCGCGGCAGGTGCTCCCGGGCGACGCCCGGCCCCTTGTCGATGACACTTATGACAAGTTCGTCGCTCGACGCCTCGAGAATGACGTCGATGGTGCTGCCCTCCTGGCTGTACTTCACCGCATTGTCGATCAAGTTGACGACCGCCTGTTCGAGCAGCGGCGGGCTGACCGGAGCGAGCAGGCTCAGCGGACAGGTGAGGCGCAGTCGGATGTGCTTGGCCTCCGCCTTCGGTCCGCAGACATCGAGAGCAACGCCCACGACATCACAAAGGTCGGCCTCCTCGATCTGCAGGAGCGGGCTGTACTGAGACTGCTCGAGCGTCGAGAGGGCGAGCAGGTCTTCGATGATCGAGTTCAGCCGATCGGCCTGCCCGGCGATGATGCGCACGAACCGCCGGGCCGCCTCGGGATCGTCGAGGGCGCCGTCCTCGAGTGTCTCGGCGAAGCCCTTGATCGAGGTCACCGGCGTCTTGAGCTCGTGAGAGACGTTCGCCACGAAGTCGCGCCTCACCGCCTCAAGCCGTTTGAGGCGCGTGACGTCGTTGAGCACGACCACCGCGCCGACCACGCTCATAGTGTCATGGTCGGCGTGTAGCAGCGTGCCGTTGGCCTGCAGGTCGCGGTCTTCGGCGCCGACGCGCATCACGACATCGGCCTCCACCGGGCGCTGCCCACTGAGCGTCTGCGCAACCACCCGTTGGAGGTCGGGGTTGCGGACCACCTCCTGGATGGACTTGCCCTCGGCGTCGGCGGGCTTCGTGTCCAGGAGGCGGGCGGCGGCGGCATTGACGGCGATCAGCCGCTCCTCCGTGTCCACGGCAAGCACGCCCTCGACCATGCTCGAGAGCACCGCCTCGCGCTCGTTGCGTTCCTGGGTCAACGACCGCAGCTTGTCGTCCAGCTCGGATGCCATGTGGTTGAGGCTCTCGGCGACCACGGCGAACTCCTCGGTCCGCGGGACGACCACCTCATGAGAGAAGTCACCGGCGGCGATGCGCTCCGCGCCGGCCTTGATCTCGCGCATCTGCCCGCTGATTCGGCGCGAGACGTAGAGCCCGATGCCCGCGGCGACGAGGGCGACCAGCAGCGCGCTCACGATGATCCGCGTGTACAGGCTGTCCAGCGCTTCGTTGACAGCGGTGAGCGGCACGGCGACCCGGACGACGTCGACGATCCTTCCTCCCTCGCGCAGCGGCAGGGCCAGATACATCATGTTCACGCCCAGCGTGGGGCTGGGGCGGATGGCGAGCCCGACCTTTCCCCTGAGGGCTGTGTGGATCTCGGCGCGGTAGTCCGGGCCGTTGATGTGATTCGCCATCGTGCTCGGGTCGGAGACGTCGGAATCGGCCACGACCGTGCCGACCGTCACCCCCGGCTGGCCCGCCGCGATGACCGTGATGCGCGTACTGGAGGCCCGGCCGAGGCTCGTGACCAGATCCTGCAGAGGCTGCCCGGTTGTGCCGTAGTGCGCGTCGACGTCCGCCCTTATGAGTTGAGCCCGAGCCAGAAGCTCCCGCTCCGTGTGCGCGAAGTAGAAACTGCGGGCGGAGCGCACAGCGTAGAACCCGACGGACGCCGTGCAAAGAAGCACGACGACGAGGTAGGTGGCGTAGATGCGCCAAAAGAGCCGCGGCCTACGCACGGGTCACGCGTCCCGCAGGCGATACCCCACGCCGCGCACCGTCTCGATGTAGGCGCCGCATGAGCCCAGCTTACGGCGCAGCGAGACGATGTGCACGTCGACCGAGCGGTCGGTCACGAAACGGTCGTTGACAAAGGAGTCGTCACCCTGGGTCGCATCGACAAGTTGCTGTCGCGTGAACACCCAACCGGGCCGGCGCGCCAGGTGGCTGAGAAGCCGGAACTCGGTCGCGGTGAGCTCAACCGGTGACTCTCCGACCAGGACCTGATGACGTCCTGGGTGGATGGTCAGGTCCTTGTTGCGAATGGTGGCCTCGGCGTCCGCCGCCTCCGCCCCGCGGCGCAGCACGGCGCGCACGCGTGCTGCGAGGACCCGCGGGCTGAACGGCTTAGTCACGTAGTCGGACGCGCCAAGCTCGAGGCCCGCGACGATGTCCGCTTCCGTACCCTTTGCCGTGAGCATCACGATCGGAATCGCCCGCGTCTTCGCGTCCCCCTTGAGACGCCGGCAGACGTCGAGACCGTCGACCCCCGGCAGCATGAGGTCGAGTACAACGAGGTCGGGCGCGCCGGTGCGCGTCACCGCCAGTGCGTCCTCACCGGAGCCGACCGCGGTCACGCGGTAGCCTTCCTTCATGAGGTTGTAGGTGACGAGTTCAAGTATCTCTCGCTCGTCGTCGACGACCAGGATGTGTTCGTGAGGCATGGTCAGCGGCTCCCGACGGAGTGTACCGCGGCCATGCTACCCACACCGTGTTAGGAACCGGTTAGCATGTGGCGCAGGCGGCCGGATCCGTATCTCGAGGAGACAGAAGGCGCGACCAGGGGGAGGCCGTGAACGAGCGCACAGAGGTTCTCGTTGTCGGCGGCGGCCCGGTCGGTGCCTGCTGCGCGCTCGAGCTCGCAGAGGCGGGTGCGTCTGTGACTCTCCTGGAGAAGGAGCCGGAGATCTGCCCGCCGGAGAGCGGCGCGCACGCCAACTGCGGACTTCTCGTGCCCAGCGAGGCCACACCCTTGGCTGCGCCCGGCGCACTCGGCCGAGGGCTGCGCTGGATGCTCGACAGCTCAAGCCCCTTCTATATCGCGCCGCGTCCCAGCCCCGCGCTGGCGCGCTGGCTCTGGCTGTTCCGCGCGGCCTGCTCTCCGGAGCGCGCACGGGCGGCGGCGCCGGTGCTGCGCGCGCTGCACGTCGCCAGCGCGCGCCGGCACGACGAGCTCGCCGCCGGCCACGGCGAGCGCTGGCACTTCCATCACGGCGGCGAGCTCCAGGTGTTCGAGACGGCGGCGGGCCTCGCGGCAGCCGCCGAGGAAGTCGAACAGGCCCGCGACCTTGGCGCTCGCGTCGAGGATGTGACTGTCGCGGAGGCCCACCGGCTGTTCCCGAGCCTCAGGTGCGCACTCGTCGGCGCCTTCCTATTCCCCGAGGACGGTCATCTGGACCCGATGCGCTTCACGCGGGCCGTCGCCGGACTGGCGGCAGACGCGGGCGCCACGGTCGTGACGGGCGCCGAAGTGCTCACGCTCGAGCCGGCGCCAGAGGGGGTGCGCGCCATCACGACCCGGGGCGTGTTCGTCGCCGGCCAGGTGGTGCTGGCGGCAGGCGCCTGGACGCCGTTCCTCACGCGCGGGCTCGGCCTGCGCCTGCCCATCGAGCCCGCCAAAGGCTACAGCATCGACGTCGACAGGCCGGCCGACTTCCCCGAGATGCCGCTCTACCTGGGCGACGCCCACGTCGTGCTCACGCCCCTCGGCGACACGCTTCGCCTCGGAAGCACCCTGGAGCTGTCCGGCTGGGACATGCGCGTACGACCCAAGCGAGTCGCCAACCTGCGGGAGGGCGGCCGGCGCGCGATCGGCCTCCCGGCCGACGGGCCGCTGCGGCAGTTGTGGCGCGGTCCTCGTCCGGTGACGCCGGACGGCCTGCCCGTCATCGGCCGCGTGCCGGGCCGTGATCGGGTGATCCTCGCGACGGGCCACTGCATGCTCGGCCTCTCGCTCGGCCCTGTCACCGGCCGGCTCGTCACGCAAATGGCGAGCGGCGCCAGGCCGGAGATCGACCTGGCGCCGCTCGGCGTGCAGCGCTTCGGCTGACGGCCGGCGCGCTCAGCGAGGCGGGTTCGGACCCGGGTCATTCCCGGGGCTGCGCGTGGGAGTCTTCCTTGAGGTAGCCGACGACGTACCTCGTGGTCGATTCGCCCGGTGCGCAGCGCAGAACGCCGCCGACGCGCAGGCCCTCAATGCCGGGATGAGGTCCTCGCCGGAGGGCCCACGGCCTACCGTTTCGACCTCACGCTCGTCGAGGATCGCCCAGCCGAGGCCGACTTGGCGCGGCACCTCTTCGGCGTCGGTGGAGACGAAGATCTGGTCGAAGTCCCCGCGCGTAGCGGTGGACGACGCCGTCTGCGCCGAGCGCGCCGAACGACGCCGCGTCTTCTGGGCGAGCGGCGTCCTCATGGTGGTGATGGAACAAGCTGACGGTGCTGCCTCCCGGCTTCCTGGACTCGCAGCCGGGCTTCGGCGTGCCCCCTATGCCCGAGGCACGGGGGATGCCTGGGGCTCGGGCGGCTCGTCACGGTGACCGTGCGCGGCTCTTTCCTCGGCCTCGCGAAGCTCCTGCCGGCGTTGGTCCTCGGTCAGCGCGGAGGCACGGGCGCTGCGGATCTGACGCCGGATCTTCATGCGGTGGGTGATCATGGCCACAGTCTTCCCGGGCCGTGTTAGGAGGGCGTGAGCGGAGCGCCACGACGCGGTGAATCTGTGCCGGCATCGTTGGAGGGATCCACCCCGCGCTCACCGTTCTCTCACGCCAGACTCGCCGCCTTCTCTCACAAGAGCGGTACAAGCTCGTCAAAGCGACGGAGAGAAGGAGAACGAGATGAGCGAGCAAGTCGATCTGGCGTGCACGGTGTGCACCGCGGAGTTCCTGGTACCGATCGGCGTCTACAGGGCGCACTCCAGCGTCGTCCTCTGCCCCTGCTGCGGCAGCACCGACCTGGTCCTGCTCGGCGTCGTCAAGAGAAGCGACGCCAGCGTGGACGGCGCCGCCGCGTAACAAGGATGCGCGCCCTGGCGAGACGCACGCCGAGTCCATCCGACCGGGTGCGAGCGTCGCATCACGGTCGGGCGGGAACGCATGCTGCAGCCGCGAGAGTCCGGTCAGCCCATGATGGCGTCGTAGGCCGAACGCCAGTCGGAGAAGTCGGCGAAGACGTGGTCGGGCGCGTGCCCCGCCAGTTCGTCGACCGTGTGCCGGCCGGTGGCCACGGCCACGGCGGTGACGCCCAGAGACGCGCCGCACTCGACGTCAGCCGGCGTGTCGCCGATGACCACGATGTCCTTGCCGGCGTACCGGCGGCCGTCCAGCGCCTCGGCGCGGGTCACGGCGATGGCCGGCAGGTCGGCGCGCAGCGCCGAGTCCGACCCGTAGGCGCCGACCTTGAAGAGCGGGTAGAGGCCCGTCGGCTCGAGCTTGAGACGGGCCCCCTCCACCACGTTGCCGGTGAGCAGCCCGACGAGGGCGCGGCGGTCCGCCGCGAGGGCGGTCACCAACTCCTCGATGCCCGGGAGGGTCTCGACTGAGGCCCGGGCGATCTCGTCGCGCAGCAGCTCGACGTACCGCGCGATGCACTGGTCGACGAGCCGGTCGACCACGGCGGCCGGGGCGCCGAGACGCTCCGCCAGGTCGTGAACGACCCGAGGCTGCGTCTCGCCCTCGTAGCGGCCGCCCACCTCGCCGGGCTCGCCGCCGCCCCACAGCTCGGCGAGGTCGGCGATGATGCCCGGGTCGGTGCGCCCGTGGAACGAGTAGTCGCCGAGCTCGCCCTCGACCCCGTAGACGTCCTTGACGGCGCGGAGGATCGCTCGACCGCCCGCGCCGTGGGCGTCGATCAGCGTGCAGTCGATGTCGAAGAGGACGAGGCGATCCACGGCTCGGGACCGATTCATCCTCCGCCGCTCGGGGCACTGCCGCCGTGGCACGGGCAGCTGGCGGGCTGGCCGAACCCGTTGAGGTGACAGGCGTTGCACTGCAGCCGCACCTCGCCGGCGGGGATGTGCTCGCCCTCCTGCGGGTGCGAGAACTTGGACGGGTTCCAGTTCTGGATGGTGTGGCAGTCGACGCAGTGGAGCAGCCCGTTGTGCTGGTCGCCGTGGCAGGTGACGCAGCCGTCGGGCTTCACCGCGACGCCCTGCGTGTGACACGTCTCGCAGGGGACCTGGCCGTGCTTGCCGGTCAACGGGCCGCCGGGGTGAGGGCCGCCGCCCTTGCCGCCGGTCCAGCTCATGAGGCCGTGGCAGTCGACGCACGGGCCGCGGTCCGTGTGCGGCGCCTGGTGACAGTAGGAGCAGTCCTTGGTGCCGTTGTTGTGACAGGTGAAGCACGAGTACATGGAGTTCGCCGGCGGGGCCGTGACCCCGGGCGCGCCGGCGTGCACCAGCGACGCGTGGCAAGAGATGCAGAGCTGCTTGGTGTGGCCGGCGCTGCCGTGCTGGAACTTGACCGGCGCCGGTTGGCCCAGCGAGACCGTCTTGCTCGTCTGCGCGCTGGTGTGGCAACCGCTGCGGTCGCAAGCCGAGTTGGGGATGTGGCGGGTCACTTTGATCGGCTTCTTCGAGACGCCGGTGAAGTGCACCCAGACCTCGCGCGAGGCGTACATCTTGGTCTCGATGAAGTTGATCGGTCCGGGCGCGATGTGGCACTTCACGCAGTCGACGTTCTTGTGCGTGGACTTGGCCCACGTGTCGCGATACGGCCACATCTCGTGGCAGTCCGTGCCGCAGAACTTGTTGCTCTCCGTGAACCTCGCCGCGAGCGCCGACCCTCCGATGGACAGGAGGACGAGGACTCCGACGACGATCGCAAGACGCTTCCACCAGCGCGACCACCACGATCGCCTGGAGGCTGGATCGGCCCCTGCCACGACTGACTCCCTTCGATGCTCCCCGCTGCTCTACACGCCCTATCGGGAGCATACTTCAGGAATCGTGCCTTTGTCGCGAGCCTGCGTCGCGGCCGCCCGCGATCAGGTCCCGGGGCCGCTCTTGAGCAGCAGCAGCGGCACGTCGCTGTTGTGCCTCAGGTGGTCGGCCACGCTGCCCAGGACGATGCGCTTGGCCCAGTTGTGACCGTGGGTGGCCATGGCGATGAGGTCGGGCCGCAGCTCGGCCGCCTGCTGCACGATCACCTGCTGCGGCTCGCCGGACAGCAGCAGGGTGACGACGCTGATGCCGCGGCTGCGCAGCAACTCCGCGGCGCGCGCCAGGTCGCCCTCAGCCTCCTCCACCTCGTGGCCACGCTCGTCACGCGTATGGTAGTGCGCCACGCGCAGGAGCGTGACAGACGAGCCGCACACTGCGGCGAGCGCGGCCACGTGCTCGAGGACGGGCGTGTCGGTCTCGGTGCCCTCGATGGGCACCAGGATGTGGTCGTACACGCCCATGTGCTCAGCCTCCCCAGAAGGTGGTGTACAGCAGGAACGCGTTGAGAGCGATGATGAGCGCCGCGACGGCGACGCCGGTCAGCGTGCTGATGGTACCCGTGCGCTCGCCGCCCATCACCGTGCGCGAGCGGCTGAGCCACAGGAGAGGGATGATGGTGAACGGCAGCTGCAGGCTCAGGACGACCTGGCTCACGATGAGCGCCTGATAGGCGTTGACGCCGACGGCGATGATGACCATGGCCGGCAGCGTGAGCACTACCAGCCCGAGCTTGTAGGTGCGCGTGCGCGGATCCTCGGGCCGGCCGAGGTAGCCGGTGACGATGTTGGCCTCGGCCAGCGAGGCCGTCACCGACGAGCTGAGGCCGGCCGCGAGCAGCGCGATGCCGAAGATGAGCTGCGCGGCCGAGCCGACGAGCGGCTGCAGCGTCTGCGAGGCCTGCTCGATGCTCGTCACTTTCATCCCGGCGGTGAAGAACACGGCCGCCGCCACGATGATCATCGCCGAGTTCACGAGCCAGCCCATACCCATGGAGAGCGTGGTGTCGGCGAGCTCGTAGTGCATCAGGCGGCTGCGCTCCGAGGGCGCCACGTCCCAGTCCCTCGACTGGATGACGTTGGAGTGCAGGTACAGGTTGTGCGGCATGACGATCGCGCCCAGCATGCCGAGGGCGATGAGGATGCTGGCGCTGCTCAGCTCGGGTATCACCCAGTGCGGCGCGGCCTGCAGCATGTCCGGCTTCACGATGAACAGCTCGATGATGTAGCACCCGGCGATGATCGCCAGGAAGACGAGGATGAGCCGCTCCAGCCGGTGGTACTGCTGCCCGAGGATCGCGAGGTAGACCAGCACCAGGGTGAGCGGCGCACCGATCCACACCGGCAGGCCGAACAGGAGGTTGAAGCCGAGGGCGGCGCCGAGGTACTCCGCCAGCGCCGTGGCCACGCAGGCGAGCGCGATGGTCACGCCGAGCAGCCAGGCCAGCCACGGCGGGACGTGGGTGCGGATGTTGACCGCCAGCGAGCGGCCGGTGACGATGCCCAGCTTGGCGGCGAGGTGCTGCAGGAAGATCAGCATCAACGTGCTCAGGGAGACCACCCAGAGGAGCTGGTAGCCGAACTGGGAGCCGCCGGCGATGTTGGTCGCCCAGTTGCCCGGGTCGATGAAACCGATGGTGACGACGAACCCGGGGCCGAGATAGCGGAGGAGTTCGCGAGAGAAGAGGTCGCGCGCGAAGGCGCGTGGGCCCGTGTCGCGCGCGTCGGCCTCGATGTCGGCCGGCGGCGCGAGGGCCGGGTCAGGCTGCGCCCGCCCGGCCCCTCCCGCCGTCGGCTCCGCTTCGTTGTGGTCGTCGCCGGTCATCCTGGCGACACTCTACCCCGTGCCCGGCCGGCCTCCTGCACGTGCGCGTGGTCGAAAGTGGGCCTGTGCGCCGCGTCGGCAGGACCCCACGGAGGCGGCTCCGGCCCGGTATCAGACCGGCGCCGCGCCGTCGCTCGGCGGCCCGGCGAACGGCCACTGGCCGACGATCAGGCTGAGCACGCCCTCCAGCAACAGGACGATGACCACCGTCAGGATGATGCCCAGCCAGGACGACGTCGTCAGGGCGAGGACGATCAGTCCCACGACGAGCACACCCCAGCGCACCGGGACGACGTGGTTGCCGATCCAGGAGGTGACGGGCGAGTCCGGGATCTTGACCTCGGCGGTCTGCCCCGAGGCGCGCTTGCCGACGGCGGCCACGCCCGCGCGCACGTCGCGGCGGCCGAGCAGCCAGACGAGGAGCGCCACCACGACGCCGATCACGCAGATCCAGATGGTGATCGTGGTCAGCGGACCGAGCGCGGCGCTGACCACGTCTTTCGCGATGTGGAGGCCGCCGCCCGACTTCAGCTGGTCGGTCAGATACGTCGAAGCACGCACGACGATCACGCGCGCGAGGAAGATGGCGATCGCCGCGCCGATCCCGATGGCGATCGCCGTGCGGCCGCGGCGCCGGGACAGCCAGATGGTCAGGGCGATCAAGGCCGCCGTCACGAGCGGGAGGATCCAGGTGAGCCGGTCGAACCACTTGACGGCGGTCTGGGCCGGCCCCAGGGCGTTTGACTGGAGCAGGGTGATCTGGCCGAAGGTCGACGGCAGCGGCTTGCCGGACCAGTTGGCCACCTCCTGGATGCCGGCCTGAGGGCTCATGCTGGGTGTGATGACGGGCGGGCTGAACCGAGTCGACAGCGCCCCCGGCAGCTTGCCGTCCACCCACACCAAGACCTGGCTCACCAGCGGCAGGAGGTTGAGGTTCACATCGCTGCCCTTGATGTACACGTTGTTGGTCTGGCCGCGGAGCAGGGCGACGACCTTCTCGTGCCCGACGCGATTGATCTGAAGCCAGAGATCGTACGCCTTGGGCGTGCTCAGCACCTTCGTCGTGCCCTTCGTGATGAAGTCCTCGACGGCGCCGGTGATGGGCCCGGCGAAGAGTTGCGCCTTCGATGGCAGCGCAGCGGCCACGCGTGCCTGCAGGTCGGTCGCGGTGACCGCCTGGCCGGCGATGTAGCTGCTCAGGTTCTGGATCGCTTGCGGATCCTTGCCGATCGGGCCGACGAGGTTCATGTAGCCATTGGTGTTCATGACGGTGTAGTGCACCCAGATCGTGACGCCGCTGACGACCACGGCCACACAGCAAAGCAGCACGAGGAGCCAGACCAGGATGCCCCGCGTGCGACTCGGACGACGGGCCGGCCCGGCGACGGCCGTGACCTCATCGCCGTCGCCACCGCTGCCGGCGACCTGCGTCACCTCGTCGCCCGCGGCGGACACGACGGCCGTGGACTCTTGGTCTGCGGCCACCGGTTCGGCGTCTGCCGCCCCGGACGCCTGCGTGACGCCGGTCACCTCGTCCGGCTCGGCAGCTCCGGTCTCACCGTTCTTGTTCTTGTCGGCCACGGACCGGCCCTCCTCATTTCCTCGCGCGTTACCGTCGGGTGACACATACCCCATTGCCACGGCAATGCCTACGCAATGCCGATGGCCTGCTCGAGGTCGGCGATCAGGTCGCCGGCGTCCTCGATGCCGACCGAATAGCGGATGAGGCCCTCGGGGATGCCCATCGCAGCCCTCTCCTCGGGCGTGCACTCCACGTGGCTGGTCGTCGCCGGCACGCCGGCGAGCGTCTCCACAGCTCCGAGGTTGGCGGCGAGGTGCGCCAGCCGCAGGCGCGGCAGCACGCGCCTGACCGCGTCGAAGCCGCCGCGCAGCGAGAAGCTGAGCATGCCGCCGTAGCCGCGCATCTGCCGCGCCGCGACGTCGTGATGCAGGTGCGTCTCGAGGCCCGGGTAGTTCACCGCGTCCACTGCCGCCTGCTCCTGCAGCCAGCGCGCGATCGTCATGGCGTTCTCGTTCTGCTGCCGCACGCGCAGGGCCAGCGTCTTGATGCTGCGCACCATCAGGAAGGCGGCCATGGGATCCAGGGAAGCGCCGGTGATCTCCCGGTAGTGGTAGACCTTCTTGATGAGCTCGACGGGGCCGCAGAGCACGCCGCCGAGCGCGTCCGCGTGCCCGCCGAGGAACTTGGTGGCGCTGTGGAGCACGAGGTCACTGCCCAGCGCCAGGGGGTTCTGGTTGATCGGCGTCGCGAACGTGTTGTCGGCGACGACGATCGCGCCCGCCTCGTGCGCAGCCGCAGAGAGGCGGGCGATGTCCATCACCTTGAGCGTCGGGTTGGTCGGCGACTCGAGGTAGACGAGGCGGCAGCCCCTGGCGATGGCCGCCTCGATCTCCTCGAAGTCGCTGGTGTCGCAGAGCTCAACCTCCACGCCGATGCGCGGCAGGAAGTCGACGAACATCTGGTTCGTCCCGCCGTAGGTGTCCTTGACGGAGACGACGCGGTCACCGGGAGCGACCAGCGCGAAGAGAGTGTTGCTGACGGCGGCCATGCCCGTGGAGAAGCTCGTGGCCGCCTCCGCCGCTTCGAGGATCCTGACCTTCTCCTCGAAGGCCGCCACGGTGGGATTGGTGTTGCGCGAGTAGATGTGGCCCTCTGTCCGCCCGAGTGCCGCGTCCACCCACGTGTCGACGTCCTCGTAGCCAAAGGCCGCGCTGTAGACGATGGGCACCTGCGTCCCGCGGTGCGCCCGTGCCGCGTCCTCGCCCGCCCGCACCGCCAGGGTGGCGGGCGAGAGGTCCGGGGCCTCGCCGTCAGTCCGTCGTACGTCGTCGCTCATCTGAACCTCCCTTGCTCTCGCCGCTACGGCCACCGGCTCCGCGGCGCCTCTGATCCGGTCCCATTCTAGGTCCTGCGGGCCCGCCGCGGCGGCGGCTCGCCGTAGCGCGTCCGGGTCCGCCGGGTACAGTGATGGCGACCGGTGGACGTGCCGCCGGCGCCGATCACAGCATGGAGGTGACGATGGCTCCGTGGAAGCTGCCGACGAGGGCCAAGGTCTTCGAGGCGTTCACGGCGCTCGCCGACGGCCGGGTCCGGCTCGCCGGACCCGGCTGCGCGACCGTCGTCTCCTCCGGCGGCGACAAGACCTACGACGTCGAGTGGTCGGACGACGGCCGCACGGTCGCCGCCAACGACAACGCCTCCTACTGGCAGGGCTACCTCGGCTACCCGATCGTCGCCGTCCTCCTCGCGCGCGGCGAGCTCCACGCCGACGAGGGCGCCGTCTCTGCCCTGGCCGGTGTCTCTTGGCATGAGCTGAACAAGCGCTACCGGCGCGACTACGAAGCCGCCGTCGCTCACGTGCTGGATGGGCTTCCTGCCGACGACGCCACGCGCGTCGAGCGCGAGGTCGACCGCGTGCTGGTGGAACTGGCGGCGCTCGACCTGCAGCGCGCCGGCCGCGGGCGCCGGCCGCCGCCGGGCGGGTGACGCCGGCCCGGCGAGCACGGCCCACCTGGGAGCCCGCCTCGTCCCCCGGCGGAACACCGCCCCCGCGCCGACGCCTGAGCGCTCGGCCGCCGCTCTCGTTCCGTCATCTCTGGCCTCATCGCGCGGACGCGGGCGCGGAGACAACGGCGCCCCCTTGCTCGCACCTCCCGGCAGGGGTAACATATGAACATCTGTTCATGTGTTCAGAGGAGATGAAGCCGTGGCCGAGACTCCATTCGTGGACCCGGTGATCTGCGGCAAGGGTGACGACGACCCACTGGACCACTGTGAGGTGCACGTCGTCGACCCTGAGCGGGTGACGGCGGTGCGCGCCCGGCTGGTGTCTCCGGGCATCGCCGGGCAGATGGCGACCGTCTTCAAGGTGCTCGCCGACCAGAGCCGCTGCCGCCTGATGGCCGCCATCATCGAGGCCGGAGAGCTCTGCGTATGCGACCTCGCCGCCACCGTCGAGATGAGCGAGAGCAACGTCAGCCACCACCTGCGCGTGCTGCGCGCGAACGGCCTCGTGCGCGCGCGACGGGCCGGCAAGATGGTGTTTTACTCCCCCGACGACGCCCACATCCGCGTGCTGCTCGACATCACCCGCGAGCACGTCGAGCACGGACCGGAAGACCTCTCCGGCGAGGCGTTTGACGCACGCACGGCGGACGCACGCGAGGCGGCCGCCGCCGGAGGCGGGCGGCCGTGACCGAGCGGACCCTCGAGCTCTCGCTGCTGCTCCCGCGGGCCGCCGAGTGCGGCGGCTGCGTTGAGGAGGTCGGCCGCGAGCTGCTGCGGCTCGACGGCATCCACGCCGTCGAGCCGGACGTCACTCGCGGCCTGCTGGGCGTCAGCTTCGACGAGGGCGCTTTGCGTGGGGACGCGGTCGAGACCTTCGCTCGCCGCGCCGGGGCCCAGGCTCACTGCGAGGACCACTGCCCGCTCGCCGCCCACGCGCACGGGCCCCTCGACCTCTCACGGCCGCTGCCCGGCGAGGATGGCGCGGACCGGCGCGTGCTGCACGTCACCGGCATGGACTGCGCTGACTGCGCGCTCAAGCTGCAGGGCGCGCTGCGCAAGGAGCGCGGCGTGCGCAGCGCGGACGTCAACTTCGGAGCGGCCACACTCGCCATCGCCATCGATCCCGGCCAGACGGCGCTGCCGGACGTCTACCGCGCCGTCCGCCGCCTCGGCTACGACACGGTGGAACGGCGCGCCCAGGCGGAAGGATCGGGGCCGCGCGGCGCGGCCGAGGCCACTCGGAAGCCGCGCGGGTTCTGGCTCTCGGAGCCCCGCGCCCTCGCCACCCTCGTCTCGGGCGTGCTGACGGCCGCGGGATTCGTCGCCGGCGCCGCCGCCCCGGCGGCGGCGCCCTGGCTCTTCGGCGCCGCCGTGGTCAGCGGCGGCGTGTACGTGGCGCGCGCGGCCCTCTTCAGCCTGCGCGCGCGCCAGGTCGACATGAACGTCCTCATGACGCTGGCCATGGTCGGCGCAGCGGCCATCGGGCAGTGGAGCGAGGCGGCGCTCGTCGCCTTCCTGTTCAGCCTCGGAACGGTGCTGCAGGTCGCGACCCTGGAGCGCACGCGACGCGCGATCAGCGGGCTGATGAAGCTGGCGCCGCCGACTGCCGGCGTGTTGCGCCCTGCCGTAGATGGCGGCGGCCCGCGGGAGACCTGCGTCGACGTCGCCGAGATCGTCGTCGGCGACCTCGTCGTCGTGCGCCCCGGCGAGCGGGCGGCCGTCGACGGCGTCGTCGTCGAGGGCGCGGCCGCCGCCGACCAGGCGCCGGTCACCGGCGAGTCGGTCCCGGTCGCCAAAGGTCCCGGAGACCAGGTGTTTGCCGGCTCCATCATCGAAGGCGGCACGCTCCACGTGCGCGCGACCGCCGTGGCCTCCGACACCACCATCGCCAGGATCGTCCATATGGTCGAGGAGGCGCAGGCACAGCGCGCGCCGGCTGAGACCATCGTCGACCGTTTCGCGAGCCGCTACACGCCGGTCGTAGTCGCTCTGGCGGCGGCGGTGGCCTTCGTGCCGCCGCTCCTCGGGGCGTCGTTCGACACATGGTTCTACCGCGGCCTCGCCCTGCTCATCATCAGCTGCCCCTGCGCGCTCGTCATCTCGACACCGGTCAGCATCCTGGCCGCCTTGGCGCGAGCGACGAAGAACGGCGTGCTCATCAAGGGCGGCGCCTACCTGGAGCAGATGGCCGGCCTCAAGGCGATCGCCTTCGACAAGACGGGGACGCTCACCCTGGGTCGCCCCCAGGTGACCGACGTCGTCCAACTGGGCGACGTCCCGGCAGACCGGGTCCTGCAGGTCGCGGCGGCGCTGGAACGCTACAGCGAGCACCCGCTGGCGCGCGCGATCACGGAGCGGGCCGGGGCGACCGGCGCGGCGATGCCGGCTCGACCGGTCGCCGCCCCTCTGGCCGCCTGTGCTTGCTCCACGCCCGGCTGCTGCTCCGCGGGCGCCGGCGATCCCGGCGGCCGGAACGGCGTCGGACGCGACCACGCGGGGCACGATCACGCCGGGCGCGACCACGGGCTGCACGGCGAGACGCCTGACGATGCCGCGCACGGCCCGGACGTCGAGCGCTTCCGTGCGATCCCCGGCCGCGGCTTGCGTGCCGAGCTGGACGGCTCGCTCTACTTCGTCGGCCGCCCCGACCTCCTCGGCGCCCACGCCGCCGACCCGGCGCTCGTCGCCCTGGTCGAAGGCCTCGAGCGCCAGGGCAAGACCGCCGTGGTCGTCGGCGACGAGGACGCGGCGCTCGGCGTGATCGCCGTCAGCGACCCGCTGCGTTCCGGCGCCCGTGAGACCGTCGCCGAGCTGCGCGCGCTCGGCGTCGCCGACGTGGCGATGCTGACCGGCGACAACCCCGAGACGGCGGCGGCGATCGCCGCCCAGGCCGGCGTCACCGACGTTCGCGCCGGCCTCCTGCCCGAGCAGAAGGTCGCCGCCGTCGCCGAGCTGCGCGACCGCGTCGGCGCGGTCGCGATGGTCGGCGACGGCGTCAACGACGCCCCTGCGCTGGCGGCGGCGACGCTCGGCATCGCCATGGGCGCCGCCGGCACCGACGCCGCCCTCGAGACCGCCGACATCGCCCTCATGAGCGACGACCTCTCTGCGGTCCCGGACACGATCCGTCTCGCCCGTCGCGCGAGGCGCGTCATCTGGCAGAACATCGTCTTCGCCATCGTGGTGAAGGCGGTCTTCCTGGTCCTCGCGCCCTTGGGCCTGGTCAGCCTGTGGCTCGCCGTGCTCGCCGACATGGGCACGTCGCTGCTCGTCACGGGCAACGGGCTGCGGCTCTACCGCCGCTGAGGCCCGGCTCGCCGACGGCATGGGGACGCCCGTCGGTTGCCTTTCCGCCCGCGCGGGGCAGGATTGAAGCGGCCCGGCTTGCGGGTCGTCACCGAGGAGGCGTGGTGCCCGTCATCATCTACACCAAGCCCGGCTGCCCGTACTGCGCCGCGGCGAAGCAGGACCTCGAGGCCCGCGGCGTCGACTACGACGAGATCGATGTCTACACCACTCCGGGCGCCCGTGAGCAGCTGAACGAGTTGACGGGCGGCATGAACGTCGTGCCGGTGATCATCGAGGAGGACGGCGAGATCCGCGTCGCCGCGGGAGGCGGCTGAGGTATCTGACGGGCGCGCGTGCCGCGTCCCGACACTCATCGCCTCCGCAGCCAAACCCGCTTGGAAGGCCGCACTGCCCATGCCCCAGCGCTGACGAGGACGTCGGGAGTCATGAGTCGGGCGCCGCGAGCAGACGACGAGGGGCGGCGGCCACAGAACGCCCGCCGCCCCTCCGTGCATCCGCTTACTTCTTCAGCGGCAGTCCGGCCTTCTTCCAGGCCATGAGGCCGCCGTGGACGTTCGTCACATTCGTGAAGCCCATCCCGGCGAGCCTGTGCGCCTGCCGGGGACTGCGATGGCCGCTCAGGCAGATGACGAGAATCTCCTCGTCGCGCCCCAGTCCGGTCTGGTCCTTCTTGATGAGCTGGGGCGGGACGCTGATGGCGCCCTTGGGGTGACTCGAGTGCGCGAACTCACCCGACGAGCGTACGTCGACAAGCTTGGCGCCGCGCCGGGACCGCGCGAAGGCCTGCTTCACGTCGACCGTCGGCACGACGAACGCCTCTCCGACCCCTTCGGGCCTTCTGCTGAATGGCCACATCTGTTTGTCGGGGTCAGACTGTGGCGCTGTCGTGCTGTGGTTCCTCGACGACGGCGTCGTAGAGGACCTCGAACGGCCCGCTCGTGAGGATGGAGTGCAGCGTGCCGTAGATCCGCTGCACGGACTGGCTCTGGTAGAACTCGTCGTGGGCCTGCAATGAATCCCACTCCGTCTCGAAGACGAAGTGGACGTCACCCAGAGTCGCTTCACGTCCCTCGTCGCGCAGCGCGCTGCCGAGCGGCGACATGCCGAACGAGCGCAGGACGCGGTGGCTGGTGTGTCCCGCCGACCCCTGGAGGAGTCCGGCGAGCTCCTGGAGCGCACGTTCGGCCCGGTGTTCCGTGCCGTGACGGACGCTGAACATGGTCTGACCGATCAACATCGAGCTCACTCCCTTGCGGAGACTGCATAGCCTCTTGTACCCATGTGAGCCGGTATGGAACGGAGCGGAGATGACGCGGCGAGAGCGGTCGGCCCTGCGGCCGCCCGCCCTCGCCGCCACGACGGATGGATCAGCGCACGACGTCGCGGAAGGCGGCGACCAGCTTTGGCGCTTTGAGCGCCGCTTCGCCCTCGCCGGTCCAGACGATCTTGCCGGCGCGGTCGATGATGAACGCCATGGGGCGCACGGAGCAGTCCTTGCGAAGCGCGCCGTACTGCTGGGCGACGCTGCCGTCGTCCGGCAGCAGCGGGAAGGCCAGGCCGGGGACGCCGTCCGCCAGCGCCTTCACCTGGTCGCGGCCGGCGTCACAGACGCCGACGAGCTGGCCGCGCAGCCCCCACAGGGTGTCCGCGGCCTTGCTCAGGTGCTCCAGCACCTCAGCGGCGCCGGGCGTCTGGGTCGGGACGAAGACCAGCACCGGGAACCAGTCGCCCCGGTACTGATTGAGCCTGATCTCGCTGCCGTCGACGGCGCTGAGAGTGAAGGTCGGCGCTTCGCGGCCGACGCCGAAGTCGTATCCCACGTCGGGAACCTCCTGACGGTGACGCGGGCTGTGCCCGCGCGAAAGCAGGTGGAAGTGTATCAAAGGACGGCGCGAGGCCCTCGGCGGAAGAGCCTCGCGCCGCCGCGGCGCTCGCAGTCGCCGGTCGCAAGGCCAGTGGCGCCCTCGCGTCGGGGAGGGCGGCGCTGAGAGCTCGGGGGGCGGCCGGTCGCCGCAGGCGGCGCTCAGGTTGCTCTCAGCCAGACCACAGGCCACACTCAGTGTGGCCGGATACTGTCGGAGCGCAGCCGCGTGCGCGCTCCCGCGCGGCCACCCGAGCGCACCGACCGAGAGAGGATCACGTATGAGACGCGTCACCACCGTCCTGATCGCCGCCCTGGCGCTCCTGAGCATCGCCGCCGCAGGCCTGGTCGCCGCCGGCTGCGGCGGTAACAGCAGCAGCAGCGCCGTGCCGAGCGACGCCGTCGCGACCGTCGGCGACGTCACGGTGACCAAGGCCGACTTCCAGCAGTTGATGACGCAGGCCCAGACCCAGATGAAGGCGGCGGGCGCGACCCCTCCTGCTCAGGGGAGCAGCGGCTACAACCACTACACCGCTCAGATCGTCAGCTACCTGGTGCAGGAGCAGATCGTCGCCCAGAGCGCCAAGGAGCTGGGCGTCCAGGTCACCGACAAAGAAGTGGCCGACCAGGTCGCGCAGCTCGAGAAAGCCTACGGCGGCGAGCAGAAGGTCATCGCTCTGCTCAAGCAACAGGGCATGACCCTCGATCTGCTCAAGCGCTCGATCCGCTCTCAGACCCTGTCGGCGCGCACGGCTGCGCTGGTCACCAAGAAGGCGGCGGTGAGCGACGCGGAGATCACGGCGTACTGGAACGCGCACAAGGCCGAGCTCTCCAAGAAGAAGACGACGGCGACCTTGGCCAAGGCCAAGGCGACCATCAAACAGACACTGCTCGACGCCAAGAAGCAGCAGCTCTGGAACGCCTGGGTCGCGGCGCGCACCAAGGCCCTCGGCGTCGAGTACGCCGCCGGCTACGATCCCGCCAAGCTGGCGGGGTCGCCGTCGCCGTCGACGTCGCCCGCGGGCTGACGCGAGGCTCCGCCCCGGCATGAAGGGCGGCGGCCGAGGGCGAAAGAGCCCTCGGCCGCCGCCCTTTTCACTGCACGATCACGACGGTGAGCATCGGGCTTGCCGGCTTCGTCCGCGTGTCCCGAGATGGGCACCACGCGTCTCGGACGGCCGGGGCGCGGAAGCTCGTACGCGCAGACGGGGCCGGCCGCCGCTCCGGCGGGCCGGCCCCGTCCGGGGTCGCTCGTATCCTGCGTCTCAGAAGGTCCTGTAGAGCTCCTTCGTCGCACCGCAATAGGGGCACTTGTCCGGCGCGTCGCCGATGATCGTGTGGCCGCAGGCGAGGCACACGTTCACGGGCTGGTCGGCGATGTCCTCGCCGGCGAGCACCTGCTCGCGGGCGTCGGTGTACATGCCCTTGTGGTCCACCTCGGACTTGAGCGCGTAGTTGACGCTGCGCACGGCCTGGTGGTTGCCCTGGAGCTTGGCGATCTCGTGGTAGGCCGGGTACATCTCGTCGACCTCGAAGCTCTCGCCGGCGAACGCCGCGGCGAGGTTGTCGACCGTACCGCCGATGCCGCCCATCACGCGGAAGTGGTTGCGCGCGTGGCGCGTCTCGGCGAAGGAGATAGCGCGGAACAGCTTGGCGACGTTCGGGTAGCCCTCTTCCTCGGCCTGCTCGGCGAAGACCATGTACTTCTCGGCCGCCTGGCTCTCGCCGGCGAAGGCGGCCGCGAGGCTCTCCTTGGTCATCGCGTTGAGCTCCTCCGGCTTGGGAAGGCGCTTCTCAAGAGCTTCGTCCATCTCAGAACTCCTTGAAGTACGAGCCGGAAGTGCCGCACACGGGGCACTCGTCTGGGGCGTCGCCGATGACGGTGTGGCCGCAAATGGGGCAGACGCGCACGGCGTCGGCGCCGAGGTCGGCCTTGCCCTCTACGCCCTTGAGCGTGCTGTCGTAGATGCCCTGGTGGTCCTTCTCGGCCGTCAGCGCGTAGCGGATGCTGGTCTGCGCGCTCGTGTTCTCCTGGAGCTTGGCGACCGCATCGTACGCCGGGTACATCTCGGTGATCTCGAAGGTCTCGCCGCCCCAGGCGGCCTTGAGGTTCTCGGTGGTGGTGCCGATGCCGCCGAGCACGCTCAGGTGATTGCGGGCGTGCGTGCTCTCCGCAAAGGCCACGGCGCGGAACAGGCGCGCGACGTTGGGGTAGCCCTCGGCGTCGGCGACGTCGGCGAACGCGAGGTACTTCTGCGATGCCTGGCTCTCGCCGGCAAGCGCGGCGGCGATGTTCGCGGCCGTCATGTCGCCCCTGGCTTCGGGCGCGGGCGGGGTGTTCTTGAAGGGTTCGGCCATCGTCTCGTGCTCCTCCTTGTTGGCAGGCGCGGCCGGCGGATGCGGCGCGCCCGGTTCCCTGTGGGTCCGTACGGCGGACCCCTATGCTACCAGTGCGTTCGGCGGTCGCCGTTTGGTGATGGAGGGCGGCCCGGCAAGGCCGGGAGACAAGTGCATGACGGCCGCGCGCCAGCTCTCGCGGGGCGCGGCCGTCAGGCCGCCGGAAGGCAGGTCGAAGACTGCGTCACAGTCCTGAAGCCGATGAAGGAAGACGACGGGCCGCCTCAGGCAGCCACCACGTGCGGCTCCAGAGCCGGGACGAGCCGGTGCAGCACCGTGTGGATCTGGCTCCGGCTCGCATGGTCGAACAGCGTATAGAAGACGTCGGGACGCGACTGGCTGCGCGTGAACTGCGCGAGGTCGACGGTGAGGCCCGCAGCCGTGGCCGCCCGGGCCTGCCCCCTGTCGATGGCGAGCAGCGCCGCCGTCGCGGGCACGCTCGCGTCACTGCAGAGCTCGGCGATGTCCTGCGGGTAGCTCCAGAGCGAGAACGCCAGCGGCCTGTCGCCCGCCTGGCTGAGGACGAGCCGGACGCCGGGCGCTACCTCGCCGGTGAAGTCGAAGTGATGGCGGTCGGCGCCGAGCGCGGCCTCGACCGCCTTCTGGACGCGACGGTACTTCTCGCCGAACGCCGCGGGGGTGGGACGTGCCATGGTGACCCTCCTGATGCACTCCCCGTGAGCCTTCCGGAGCCCTGGGGGACGTTGCTCGCTTTCGCGTCCGTCCTTCCCACTGGGGCTGGCCGACAAACCCTGCGCAGGCAGTGTAAATCTCCCCGTGGGTCCGGCTGGACGGTGTCCTCTGCCGGGCGGACCGCTCAGCCGGCGCCGAAGCCGCCGCCCCCGCCGCCGCCCCCGCCGCCGCCGGAGAAGCCGCCTCCGCCACCCGACCCGGAGGAGGACGACGACGTGGCCACGGACACCGCCTGGCTGAAGCTCTCGTGGATCTCGCTGAACGCCGAGAGCCCGCCGCCGCCGGGCATCCCCCACCAGAGGACGTACGGCGTGCGGAAGGCCGGGTCGTTGACGACTTCCGGCACCTTCACGGTCATCGCCTTGGCCACCTGGTCGGCGATGCCGAACACCACGGCGAAGATGAGGAACTGCTCCCAGAGGACCACGGCGTCCGGCGGCTTCTCGTCGAGCCGGCCGAAATCCTTGAGGTAGCGCTCGAGGGCCGCGTACTGGGCATGCAGTTCCGCGGCCTCCTGCGAGCGGCGCTTGACCGCCCGCGCCACGTAGATCAGCACGAGGCCGACGGGGATGCCGAGGAAGAACCACCAGAACCCGCTGAAGACCGCCGCCGCCCCGGCGGCGACCATGGCGACGAAGGCGAACGCCGAGGCGGCGAACGCCATCCGGTCGGCCTGTGGGTCGAGGTAGCCGCGCTGCGCGCCCTCCTCCTCGACCGCGTGCTTCCACGTCTGGAAGCCCTTGGCGAACGCCGAGCGCTGCGTCTTGGCGAGGTCTTTGAGCTCGCTCAGGACGAGCTCGCTGCCGCCGGTGATCTCGTGGAAGAGGAACTGGACGAGCTGCTGCTCGAAGGGGAGCAGCTCGTCGATGCGCTCGTCGTGCAGCGTGAGCTTGTACGTCGTCACGCTGTCGGAGCCGAAGAGGGTCTTCTTCTCCGCGGTGACGCGCTCGAGGTCGATCACCTTGCGGTTCACGAGGTCGAGCAGCGTCGCCGTGACGTCGTCGCTGCCCACGCTGCCCATGCGCCAGATGAAGGCCACGAGCGCCGGCGGCAACTGCGACTGCGGGAAGTCGCGCAGGTACTGCGCCTGGAACTGCGTCTTGGGCTCGCGGCCGTAGCGGAAGTACAGGAAGAGGACGAGGACGAGCGCGACGACCGGGACGCCAACGCCGAGGACGCCCCACAGACCGACCTTGACGCGCGCCCAGAGGCGGGAGCGGTTGGCGTCGGCGGCGAACTGCTTCTCCTCGGCCAGCGCCTGCGCCAGCTTGGCCCCCGGACTGCTGCGGGGCCGTGCTGAGGGCCGCGGCCGGGAAGAGGACGCGGCCCTCGACGAAGGTGTACGCCGGCAGCGGGTCGACCTTCATGAGCACGCTGGCGTCCGGCTCGATCGTCACCGTGCCCCACAGCGGCCCGTGAGCCCAGGCGCGGACCTGGTCGCTGGTCACTCCCCGGGGCAGATGGACGGTGACGCTCACGTTGCGCGACTCGACCGCCGTGTCGGCGCCGATGAACTGCCAGTAGAGCTGCGCCGTGTCCGTGAAGCGCTTTGCGGCGCCCTTGGCGACGTACTGCACGCTGAAGGTCGCGGTCGTGTCGCTGAGCTCGAAGTTGAGCTGGACGCGGACGGTGCCGCCGCGATCCTGGACGGCGTAGGTCTCGACCGTGCCGCTCGCCGCGCCGACCGTCGCGGTGTCTGAGGACTTGTACGGCACGGTCGTCGACGGATCGGAGGTCGCCGGTCCGCTGGCGCCGAGCACGTCGACGGCGTCCGCGCCCTTCGTGGAGAGATCCCAGTACACGAAGTGGAAGACACCGGAGAAGTCGAGCGTCCGGGTGTCTGTGATGCGCACGTCACCGTTGGGCATGACCCGCGCGTCGACAGCGACGCTCGTGATGGAGAAGCCTTTGGCCGCCGCGGGGCCGGCCGCGAGGGCCGCTCCGGCGGCCACGACGGCGACCACGACGAGCGCGAGCAGCAGGCGCAGCGCGCGGGAGGGGCCCTGGGGCGCTCCCCTCCTCCTGCCGGCTTCGTTCATGGGGGTGACTCTACCACCGAGCAGGAGAGACTCTCGCATCGGACAGCAGCCGCTGCGGGGCCGTCGCTGTTGAACGGGCCAGCCCGCCTGGCGGCCGCGGCACCGCCGGAGGTCAGGACCGGCGTAGCCCGACGCGCTCGAGCTCCGCGTCGGCGAGCGCCCGGCACTCGCCGCGCCGGACGTCGCCCCACGGGTCCGGCGTGATCGCCCGCAGGGAGTCCCACGGCAGGGCGTCGATGGCCCGGCGCGCCAGGTACTGCTCGAGCGCCGGGTCGGCCGCGGCGCCCGGCAGCGCCGCCGCGATCGCCCCCACGTAACGCTTCCAGCGGAGCCGCGCCGGCAGATACAGCAGCAGCACGAGCGCGGCCGGCAGGATGCCCACGCCGAGGCCGGCCACAAGAGCAGTGCGGCGGATGCTGGCGCGGCTGTCCTGCCCGCTGGCACCGACCTCCGCGCCCATCGTCTCGATACGCCGCGCGAAGTCGCCGATCTGGCCGCCCACCAGAGGGAGGCCGCCGACGACCCCGAGCGCCTTGCCGGTGTCTTCGACCGCGGCGCCCACCTTGATCACGTTCGTGCCGAGCTGGGCCTGCGCGCCGATGTCGTGCCAGACGAGCACGCCGAGGGCGATCCAGACGACGATCCAGACGACGACCCCCAGGTCGAGCCAGCGCACGGAGCGAGCGCTGAGGAGCTGCGATTCGGCGCGCATGGTCCCTCCCGGTAGACCTCGCTACTTTACCCTTGCGTCGTTGCGCCGCGCTGTGGATGCGCCATAGTTGACGCATGGCGTCCCTCTTGATCCGGATCCTGCCCATCGCCGTGGCCATCGCTTTGGAGCCCATCTGCATCATCGCCGCCCTGGTGATGACCGGGACGGACCGCCCGCTCGCCAACAGCTTCGCCTATCTCGGCGCCCTCGTCGGCGTGATGCTCGGCTACGGGGCGATAGTGCTCCTCGCGCTTCAGCACCACGCCGTGGCGGCCGGTCCGCGCACCGACGACATCGTGCAACTGCTCTGGCTGCTCATCGGTGTCGGCTTCCTCGCGGCCTTCGTGGTGATGCTGGTCCGGCATCCACGCACGACCGAGGGCGACCGGGAGTCGCGTTGGGGGCGCCTGATCGCGAGGATGGGGCCACTCGGAGCCGCCGCGGCCGGCCTCTTCCTCGTCAACTGGGAGATGGAGACCCCGGCGCTCACCGTGATCCTCAGGTCACGGGTGTCGACCCCCACCGCCCTTCTCACTCTCGTCGTGTTCACGGCCGTCGCAGTGAGCACGTCGGTCGTGCCCCTCGCCGTCTACGTTTCGGCGCCGGACAAGGTCGGCGGGGGCCTTGCCGGCCTGAAGACGTGGCTCGGCCGGCACGAGCGTCCCATCGTGCTCGTCCTCTTCCTTCTCATCGGCGCCGCGTTCACCGCCATCGGCGGCGCGGCGCTGCTGCGGCAGTGACGCGGGCGGGGGCCGCGGCGAAGACATCGAATACGGCACTGGTCGAACGGAAGACGCGCGGCGGGGAAAGCAGGAGAGTGGAGCGCCCTTGACCGATCAAGCCGACAGCCCGGCGAGAGCCATGACCTCGACCCAGAGGCGCGCACCGGTCGGCGCCGCGCGTGCGCCGGCGGGTGCGTCGCGTACGCCCGTCGGCACCTCGCGAGCGCCGGCGCTGATCGCAACCGCCGCTGCCCTCTTCGGGTGCGTCGGCCTCGCCGCGGCCATGACGGGTCCTTGGCTTGGCCTCGCGGGAGGACTGCAGGCGGCGTTCGTCCCGGAGGGGACGGCCCAAGGCGCGGTCCGCGGCCTGATCGTAGGCGCCTCCGTCGGCCTTTTGCTGCTGTCGCGCGGCCTGGCTCGCCGTCAGCACCGCTCCTGGACCGCGGCCGTCGTGCTGAGCGCGACCGCCACGGTCCTGTTCCTGATCCGGGACGTGGACGTCCCGGCGGCGCTCGTCGCCGGCCTCCTCCTTGCGAGTCTCTGGCACTGGCGCGCGGAGTTCTTCGCCGCGGCGTCGACCCGCAAGGTGGTGATCACCGTGGCGACGGCGGCGACGGCTCTGCTCGTCGTCTTCGTCTACGGCGCCCTCGCCCAGATCTGGCAGTCCGCGCACGCGCAGCTTCCCTTGACCTGGAGCGCGGTGGCCTCTCAGGCCGCCTGGGGCATGGTCGGTCAGGATCTGACGACGCCCGCCACCGACTTCTCACGAGAGCTCGTGGCGGCGCTCACCATCAGCACCGTGATCGTGCTCGCAGCCCTCGCCTGGGCCCTCTTGAGACCACCGAAGGGTCGCACCACGAGCACGGAGCGCGAGTGGCGCGAGGCCAAACGCCTGGTCGAAGCGAGCGGCAGCGACTCCCTGGCGTACTTCGCGCTGCGTCGCGACAAGCAGTATTTCTTCGCCGAGGACCACACGATATTTCTCGCCTTTCGCGCCGTGGCCGGCATCGCGCTCGTCTCCGGTGACCCCATCGGGGATGAGCATGCCGCGCCCAGGCTCCTCGAGGAGTTCGCGTCCTACTGTCGCCGTCAGGCCTGGCGCCCCGCGGCGATCGGCGTCGGAGAGGAGATGCGCGCCCTCTGGGAGCGGGTCGGGCTCAAGACGCTCTACGTGGGCGATGAGGCGGTCGTCCATCCCGGGGACTTCTCACTCGAAGGTCGGGCCGTGCGCAAATTGCGCCAATCCGTGAACCGCCTCGGCCGTCTCGGCTACAGCGTCGAGATCCTTCGCGCCGGCGAGCTGGACGCGGCGACGCTCGCCGCCGTCGTGAAGGTCTCCGAGATCTGGCGCGGCGGGCAGCCGGAGCGCGGCTTCTCCATGGCGCTCGACGACGTGCGGAGCACGGAACTGGAGGACACGCTGTTCGTGCTCGGCCGGGGGCCGGACGGGCAGCTCGCCGGCTTCCTGCACTTCGTGCCGGTGCCGGCGACCGGCGGTCTCTCCCTCTCGGCGATGCGCAGGCTGCCCGAGACGCCCAACGGGTTCAACGAGTTCCTCGTCAGCTCGCTGCTCTTCTGGGCCGGCGAACACGGCGTCGAGGAGGTGTCGCTGAACTTCGCGGTGTTCGGCGGCGTGCTGCGCGATGAGGGCTCCGGCGCCGCGAGACGCGTCTCGCGCGGCGCCCTGCGCTACACCGACAGGTTCTTCCAGGTCGAGCGCCTGCTGGACTTCAACCGCAAGTTCGGCCCCGTGTGGGTGCCGCGCTATCTCGCCGTCGACAGGTCCTCCGACCTGCCCGCGGTGGCGCTCGTCCTCCTGCATCTCGAGCGCCTGCTGCCCGTCGGCAGCGGCGCCGCGGCGACGCCGGTCGACCCGCAGGACCCGCCGCGGGCCTCAGTGGTCGCCGGTGGGTCCGGCGAGCCTGAGTCGCACGCCGAGTGAGCTCCAGCGCCGGGCGGCGTAGACCACGCCGGCGGCCAGGACGAACGCGACCACGTGCTCGTACCGGGCAAGACCCTGGGACAGCGCCGTCACGCCGACCAGCAACGCGGGAGCGGCGACGGCGAGGAACCACCGGGTGCGAGGCCGCAGAGGCCGCGTCCTCCACCACGCGACCGCGGCCAGCACGCCGAGCGCGGCGCACCACACGAGCGAGACCCCGAAGTCGGCCTCGCGTGAGAGCGCGGCAACGAGGGATGGGTCCTCGGCGTCCACGACCCACACGCCCGCGTACACGAGCATGGTCCCGAGGACGTGCGCCAGGATCGCCGCGACCCAGAAGACGCGCCCGCCGGCCAGGCGGATGGCCCACACGCCGAAGATCGCGGTCACCAGCACCTGAGGGACCAGCGGGCCGTCGGCGAGCAGCCCGCTGGTGACGAGGGGCCACACCCGGGCCCCGGCCACGTCGTCGGGGCTGGACGCCAGGGCGTGCACCACGCCGTGACCCACGACGTAGCCGACCACGGTCACGATGATGACGAGGGCCAGATAGGCGAACAGCAGCCATTCCGCCGGGGACGGTCTCAGCCAGGCGCGCCGATGGTCGCGGACGCGCGACTCCGGTGCGGCGTCCTTGCCTGGGTCGATCGGCGCAGCAGACGGCGGTGTGGTGATCGCTGGATCCATGGACTGAGCTTTCCCACTTGAACCGTCGTCGTAGGCAGTCGAGCCGCATCTCGGCCCGGAGCTCTGCTTGTCCCGGAGGTGACGGCCGTCAGTCCGCCGGCTTCGTCCAGACGGCGAGGTAGTACTCGCCGATGATGAGACCCCGGCCCTCCCTCGCCAGCGACTCGCGGAGGCCGGCGGCGGCGTAGAGCTCGCGCGCCTGCGCCGCCGGCATCCCGTGCCTGGCGCCCGTCGGCTCGCGCGAGAACAGGCGCCCGCCCGGACGCAGCAGGCGCACGAGCTCGGCGACGATCGAGGGTCGATCCCAGGGGGCGAGGTCGTGCAGCATCCAGTGGACCAGCACGACGTCGAAGCTCCCGTCAGGGAGGCCCATGGCCCGCACGTCGCCGAGCCGGAACTCGACCTCCGGGTAGGCGCGAAGGACCTTGCGGATGACCGCCTGCCAGCGCGCAGAGACGTCCATGCAGGTGAGGCGGCCGCCCGCCTGGAGCCGCTTCGCGAGGTGGCGGGCGGCCGCTCCGCTGCCGCTGCCGTAGTCCAGCACGCGCTCGTCGCCGCGCAGGCCCATCTCGTCCACGTAGCGGCGATAGAGCGGGCTGAGGAGCAGGTTGGTGAAGAGCCGAGCCGCCTGCGCTTCCGCCCGGCCCGGCTCGGGAAGCGGCTTCACCGGCCCTCGCCCGGTGGCGCCGCTCACCTCACGCCGTCCGGGGCCGTTTGCCGGCCCACTTGACGGCGCGGACGACCCAGCCGATGGCCGCGGCACACGCCACTCATATGACCAGACCGACGACGTCCAGGATCGGCCTCTTCATCGCTGCCCTCCCACGCTCTTACCCGTGCGACACCGGTCATCGAGCGTACCCCAAGTGCCCGAGAGCGCATAGAATGGAGCCATGCTCATCGTCTTCCTTGGAGACAGTCTGACCGAGGGGTGGCCGGGCGCGGCCTACTTCCCGCTGCTCGACCGACGGCTGTCGCAGCACGGGCTGCTCAACCGGGGGCGGGCCGGCGACACGGTCGCGGATCTCCTGTCCCGGATGCGCTCCGAAGGGCTGGAGCCCGTCGACTGTGCCTTCATCTGGGTCGGGGTCAACGACGCCGTCATGGGCGCCTGGGACGACTCCGAGGCCGGCAGCGGCTGGAGCTGGCCGGAGCGGCTCATGCGCCTCGCCGGCGACTACGAGGAGCTGCTCGAGTGGACAGAGGCGCGGGCGCCGCGCATCGTCGTCGTGCGCCCGCTCGTCCTCGAGGCCGAAGGTTCGGTCTGGGAGGAGCGGGCGACCGAGGTGGGCGCGGCGATCGAGCGGATCGCCGCAGGCCGAGGCTCCTGCCGCGTGCTCGACCTGCGGCCGGCGTTCGCGGCCGCGGCCGATGACGGAGACGGCCCCTTCACCTCCGACGGCGTGCACTTCACCGATGCGGGAGCGCAGGTCGTCGCCCAGGCCTTCGGCGCAGTCATCGCCGAGCTGGCCGCCGAGCGGGAAGCGGCCGCCGAACGGGAGACGGCCGCCGGAGCGGCCTCGGGCGGCGGTGGGGCGGTCGACGAGCGCGCGCACGACGAGGGATCCGCGTGAAGCGCCTCCACAGGATCGCCGTGACGGCGGTCGCCCTGGAGGCGCTCGGCGCGGCCTACTCGTTCGTGCTCCTGCCGCGCCTGCGGCGCTGGGGCGCGACGGCCGAAGAAGTCTCGCGCCCCCTCCCCGGCGACGAGCTGGTCCCCGATCCGCTGTACACGACCACGCACGCCATCACCGTGCGCGCGTCCGCCGAGGCCGTCTGGCCGTGGCTGGTCCAGATCGGCCAGAACCGCGGCGGCTTCTACACGTACGACGCGCTCGAGAACCTGGCCGGGCTCAAGGTCCGCAGCGCCGACCGCGTGCACCCGGAGTGGCAGGACCTGCGCGCCGGCGTGGACTACCTGACGCTTGACCCCGACGAGACCATGAAGATGACCGTCGCGGTGTTCGAGCCGCCGCGGGCCTTTGTCGTCCGCAGCGGCGCCCCCGGCGAGCCGCCGCAGCAGGCCGGCAGCCTGTTCCGCGGGGAGATGGCGTGGACCTGGGGCTTCTACCTCGAGCCCGCCGGCGCCTCCGAGACCCGTCTCATCATCCGCTCACGCGCCTCCTGGCGGCGCACCGTTCCCGCGGCGTTCGCCCAGGCGTTCGGCCTCGAGCCCGCCCACTTCATCATGGAAGAGGGCATGCTGCGCGGCATCGCCGGCCGGGCCCAGCGGGACCCGTCCGACGCCTGAAGGACGCCCCGGCCGGCGCGCGCCCGCGCCCGGCTTTCGCAGCCTCGCTCCCTCGTTGTACACTCGGCTTGCCTCCTCGCGCGCCGGGGAGGACCGTCCGTAGAGGCGGCCGCGCGAACCTTGACGGCTCGCGCGGCACCGCAGTGGAGGCTCGGGCCGCTCGGTGGGAACGGCCCACGACGCGGCAGTGGAGCAAGCGAACGGAGGCGGTATGACCGGACCTGCAGGCGCAGAGACGGCGACCATCCAGGTGACCATCGACGGCCGTGAGGTCACGGTGCCCGCGGGCACCAGCATCCTCCACGCCGCTCGCGACCTCGGTATCGACATCCCGACCCTATGCCACCATGAGACGCTCAGCCCGGCCGCGTCCTGCCGGCTCTGCGTGGTCGAGGTGGAGGGCCGGCCCAACCTCATGCCGGCGTGCGCCACGGAGCTCACCGACGGCATGGTCCTGCAGACGGAGTCCGAGGCGGTGGTCGAGGCGCGCAAGCTCATCCTCGACCTGCTGCTCTCCGACCACCCCCAGGCCTGCATCACCTGCGAACAGTCGGGCGCCTGCACCCTCCAGGAGTACTGCTACCGCTACGGCGTCGAGGCGAGCAGCTACGAGGGCGACAAGCGCCAGCTGCCCATCGAGAGCGACAACCCGATGATCGAGCGCGACATGAACAAGTGCATCCTCTGCGGCAAGTGCGTGCGCGTCTGCGCCGAGGTGCAGGTCACCAACGCCATCGACTTCACCGGGCGCGGTTTCGAGTCGCAGATCGCCGCCTCGTTCGACAACCCGCTCGACACCTCGTTCTGCCGCTTCTGCGGCCAGTGCGCCGACATCTGCCCCACGGGCGCGATCGCCAACAAGCAGCTCAAGGGCACGCGCACCTGGGACCGCACGAAGGTGCGCACCACCTGCCCCTTCTGCGGCGTCGGCTGCAACTTCGACCTCAACGTCGCCGGCGGCAAGGTCCTCGGCGTCACCGCCGCCTACGACGCGCCGGCCAACCAGGGCTCGCTCTGCGTCAAGGGCCGCTTCCACACCGACCTCATCTACAGCCCTGACCGCATCACCACGCCGCTGATCAAGAAGGACGGCGTCTGGGAGAACGCGACCTGGGACGAGGCCCTCGAGCTGGTCGCCAGGCGTCTGCTCGAGATCCGCGGCGAGCACGGCAACCTCGCCGTGGGCGTCCTCAGCTCGGCGCGCTGCACCAACGAGGAGAACTACCTCCTGCAGCGCCTCACGCGGGCGGGCCTCAACACCAACAGCATCGATCACTGCGCCCGCACCTGACACGCTCCCACGGTCGCCGGTCTGGCGACCACGCTGGGTTCGGGCGCGATGACCAACTCGATCGGCGAGATCGTCGGCAACGACGTGCTGTTCATCATCGGGTCCAACGCCACCGAGGCGCACCCGATCATCGGCAACAAGATGAAGCAGGCGCACCTGCGCGGAGCGAAGCTCATCGTCGTGGACCCGAGGCGCACCGAGCTCGCCGAGCACGCCCACCTCTGGCTGCGGCTCAAGCCGGGCACGGACAACGCGCTGGTCAACGGCATGCTGCACACCATCATCAGCAACGGCTGGCACGACCAGGCGTACATCGACGCGCGCACTGAGGGCTTCGCCGACCTCTGGGAGACGGTCAAGGACTACCCGGTGGAGCGCGCCGCCGAGATCACCGGGGTGCCGGCCGAGACCATCGTCGCCGCGAGCGAGCTCTACGCGACTACGCCCAAGGCCGGCATCTTCTACACGCTCGGCATCACCGAGCACACCGTCGGCACGGCCAACGTCATGAACCTCGCCAACCTCGGCATGGTCACCGGCCACATCGGCATCGAGAACGCCGGCGTGAACCCCATGCGCGGCCAGAACAACGTCCAGGGCTCGTGCGACATGGGCGCGCTGCCCAACTCGTTCCCGGGCTACCCGAGCGTGCTCGACTACGAGGCGCAGCAGAAGTTCGCCAAGGCCTACGGCGTGCAGATGCCGCAGGACATGGGGCTGCGCATCCCGGAGATGCTCGACCTTGCCGTGCACGGCACGCTCAAGGCCATGTTCATCATGGGCGAGGACCCGGCGCTCACCGACGCCGACGCCAACCACGTGCGCAAAGCCCTGGGCAGCCTGGACTTCCTCGTCGTCCAGAACATCTTCATGACCGAGACGGCCAAGTACGCCGACGTCTTCCTGCCGGCGGCGCTCTACGCGGAGAAGGACGGCACCTTCACCAACACCGAGCGCCGCGTCCAGCGCGTGCGCAAGGCCATCGAGCCGCCGGGCGACACGCGACCCGACTGGGAGATCATCCAGGACCTCGGCACGCGCATGGGCATCGACTGGCACTACGACTCTCCCGAGGACATCTTCCAGGAGATCCGCACCGTCGTCCCGCAGTACGCCGGCATGACCTACGACCGGCTCGGCGAGCAGGGCCTGCAGTGGCCCTGCCCCACTGAGGACCACCCCGGCACGCGTTTCCTGCACCAGGGTCAGTTCACGCGCGGCAAGGGACTGCTGCAGGGCATCCCGTTCCAGCAGCCGGCGGAGCTCACCGACGACGAGTACCCGATGCTGCTCACCACCGGGCGCATGCTCTACCACTACAACGTCATGACCCGGCTCTCGCAGAACCTCGAATGGCTGCGTCCCTACGAGCTGGCGGAGGTCAACCCGGCGGACGCCGAGCGGCTCGGCGTCGTGGAGAACGAGCTGGTACGGGTGAGCTCGCGCCGCGGGTCCATCACGACGCGGATCACGGTCACCGAGAAGGTGCCGCCGGGGACGATGTTCATGACCTTCCACTTCAAGGAGTCCCCGGTCAACGAGCTCACCAACGCAGCCGGCGACCCGGTGACGATGACGGCGGAGTTCAAGGTCTGCGCCGTCAGGATGGACAGGGAACCCGCCGCGGCCGAGCACTCGGGAGCCGCGGCGAAGTAGGGCGAAGCGCCGCGAGACGGCGCGC
Organism: uncultured Thermoleophilia bacterium; assembly: GCA_963784975.1. GTDB lineage: Bacteria > Actinomycetota > Thermoleophilia > UBA2241 > UBA2241 > CAIXSE01. The sequence goes on from CAWAUK010000048.1 coordinate 43,774, forward strand.
GGAGATGAACGAGCCCGACGGGCGGCGGGGCCGGAGAGCCTCGCCGCCCGTCGTCTTCTCCGCGCGGACTACCCCTCGCGGTCGCCGTGCAGCGCGGCGCCCAGCGCGCCGACCGTCGTCTCCAGTGAGCCCTCCGGCTCTTGTTCTGTGCGCGTTACGAGGGATTAGAAAACGGCGGCCCGTCGTTGCCTCGCCTCCCATCGGCAGTACAGTGGCCTAGCGACGTCGATCGCGTTCGTGCGGAGTCGCAACGCGATCGCCCCGGAACCGCAAGCAGGAGGTAGCAATGGGCAAGGTCTACGAGCAGCCCGGCAAGTCGGGCAGTGTGGTCAGCGTCAAGCCGCGCTACGAGAACTTCATCGGCGGCAAGTGGGTCGCTCCGGTGAAGGGCGGCTACATGGACAACATCAGCCCGGTCACCGGCAAGCCGTTCTGCCAGGTCGCCCGTTCCACCGCGGACGACGTCGAGCTCGCCCTGGACGCCGCGCACGAGGCCGCGCTGGCCTGGGGCGAGGTCTCGCTCGCCGAGCGCTCCGCCGTGCTCAATGCCATCGCCGACGCCGTCGAGGCCAATCTCGAGATGCTCGCCGTCGCCGAGACCTTCGAGAACGGCAAGCCGGTGCGCGAGACGCTGGCGGCGGACATCCCGCTCGCCATCGACCACTTCCGCTACTTCGCCGGCGCCGCCCGCTCGCTCGAGGGCACGATCACCGAGATCGACAAGGACACCGTCGCCTACCACTTCCACGAGCCGCTCGGCGTCGTCGGTCAGATCATCCCCTTCAACTTCCCGCTGCTCATGGCAGCCTGGAAGATCGCCCCGGCCCTGGCCGCCGGCAACTGCACCGTGGTAAAGCCGGCCTCGCCGACGCCGTGGTCGATCCTCAAGTTCGCCGAGGTCGTCGCCGATGTGGTGCCGCCGGGCGTGCTCAACATCATCACCGGCCCGGGCGGCGAGATCGGCAAGGCGCTGGCCACAAGCCCGCGCATCGCCAAGATCGGCTTCACCGGCGAGACCACGACCGGCCGCCTGATCATGCAGTACGCCGCCCAGAACATCATCCCCTCGACGACCGAGCTCGGCGGCAAGTCGCCGAACATCTTCTTCGCCGACGTGATGGCCGAGGACGACGCCTTCCTCGACAAGGCCGTCGAGGGTCTCGTGCTCTACGCCTTCAACAAGGGCGAGGTGTGCACGTGCCCGTCGCGCGCGCTCATCCAGGAATCGATCTACGACGAGTTCATGGCGCGCTGCCTCGACCGCATCGGCAAGATCACGCAGGGCAACCCGCTCGACTCCGACACGATGCTCGGCGCCCAGAACTCGGCTCAGCAGCTGGAGAAGATCACCGGCTACGTCGACATCGGCGCGCAGGAAGGCGCCGAGTGCCTCATCGGTGGCAAGCGCAACGTGCTGGGCGGCGACCTCGCCGAGGGCTACTACTTCCAGCCCACCGTCCTCAAGGGCGACAACAAGATGCGCGTCTTCCAGGAGGAGATCTTCGGCCCCGTCCTGGCGGTCACGACGTTCAAAGACGACGCCGAGGCGCTGGCCATCGCCAACGACACGCTCTACGGCCTCGGCGCCGGCGTGTGGACGCGGGACGGCAGCCGCGCCTACCGCATGGGCCGCGCTATCAAGGCCGGGCGCGTGTGGACCAACTGCTACCACCTCTACCCCGCCGGCGCGGCCTTCGGCGGCTACAAGATCTCCGGCGTGGGCCGTGAGAACCACCAGATGATGCTCGAGCACTACACGCAGGTGAAGAACCTGCTGGTCAGCTACAGCCCGAACGCCCTCGGGTTCTTCTGATCGGGGTGTGACCGTGGACGAGTCCGCGAAGGAGCCGGCGGTCGTCGCCACGCCGGCCGCGTTGGCGGCCATCGAGCGGCTGGTGGCAGAGCGCGGACCCGTCATGTTCTTCCAGTCGGGAGGCTGCTGCGACGGCAGCCTCCCGATGTGCTTCGCCGAAGGTGAGTTCATCGTCGGCGACCACGACGTCCTGCTGGGCGAGCTGGGCGGTGC
>CAWAUK010000049.1:0-42383 GCA_963784975.1 uncultured Thermoleophilia bacterium
CAGCGCGGCCTCCAGGTCGAACTCGGGGGCGGCGATGACCACCTCCAGGATGATGCCGTCGAGGAGGATCGAGGCGAGCTGGCCAAGCGCCGCGGACCGCTGGGCGCCGGCCCGGGAGTCCACTGCCGGCGCGAGTACTTCCGCCGCCCAGTCGTACCAGCCCTGGTAGTAGTCCCTGAGGTGGCTGTGCAGCTCGGCGTCCCGTGAGGCCTCGGGCAGAAGTTCGTAGAAGGGCCTGAAGCGCCGGACCCTCTCCCTGATCTGGTCGGGGGTCCCGATGATCAGGTTGACGCGCTCGGCCAGCGTGGCGCTCTCCGGCGGCATGGTGCCGAAGTGGAGGGACTCGCCGACGGTCACGTCTTCGAGCAGGGCGAGCACGAGCTGCTGCTTGCCGCCGAAGTAGTACCAGACGCCCGCCTTGTTGACCTGCGCCTCCGCCGAGATCGCCTGCAGCGTCATGCCCTGATAGCCGCGCTCCGCCAGGAGCTTCTTGGCCGCGGCCAGGATCTTCTGGGCGGTGGGATGCCGCGTCGGCGGGACTGGGCTGCGCACGCCGAGTCCGGCCTCGCCGCCGCCCGTCACCGCCTGCTGCTCGAGCCCCTCCACATCCGCGTCCGTCATCCCTGGCCTCCCGTCGCTGCCTCAGATTATCCGCTGGTGTGAGTGGGGAAAAGGTGCGGATAGAGTATACTCACCCGGTCGGGTGAGTTATAGGAAGACGCCGCCGTCCCCGAGGAGGATGTTGCAGTCCAAAGACCAGCCTCTGCCGCGATCCGGCTTCGCGTGGGCTGTGCTCTCCGGCGTCTCTTGGGGTGCGGACGGTGTCATTCTCGGCGTCGTCCTCGCGATGTCACCCTTCCTCGGCGCGGCGACGCTCGTCGCGCCGCTGGCAGTCGCCGCCCTGCATGACGGACTCGCCACCGGCTGGATGCTGGGCTTCAATGGGCTGACCGGCCGTCTCAAGGAGTTCCCGCGCAGCCTCGCCAGCCGCAGCGGCCTCGTCCTTTGTGCCGCGGCGATCATCGGCGGCCCGGTGGCCATGTCCGCCTACCTGTTCAGCATCAGGTACGCGGGGCCGGCCTACACGATGGCCATCAGCGCGACCTACCCCGCCGTCGGCGCCGTGCTCTCCCACATCTTCCTGGGTGAGTCGGTCACGCGCCGGGGCTGGGCCGGCGTAGGTGCGACGGTACTGGGTGCGATCGTCGTCACCTACACGCCGCCGGCGGGCGACGCGCAGTACTTCTACCTCGGCATCGGCCTGGCGACCATCGCGACGCTAGGCTGGGGGATCGAAGGCGTGCTCGCCATCCACGCCATGAAGACCGTCGAGCCGGTGGTCGCCGGCACGCTGCGCATGGCGACCTCGTTCGTCGTGTACGCCGCCGTGGTACTGCCGCTTGTCGGCGGCCTGCGCGTGCTCGGCGGCGCGCTCTCGCACCCCAGCTTCTGGCTCGTGCTCGGAGCCGCGGCAGCCGGAGCGGCGTCGTACCTCACGTACTACGCCGCCAACCACCTCGTGGGCGCCAGCAGGGCGATGCCGCTCAACTCGCTCTACGCGGTGTGGGCGATCATCTTCTCCGTCGCGCTCCTGGGGCTGCACCCGACGCCGCAGCTGGTCGCCGGCGTCCTGATCAGCTTCGCCGGCGCCGTGATCGTGGTCGCCAGCGGGCCGCGCTCCGAGGCGCAGCCGGCGGAGGCGATGGCGGCTGGCGCCGCTGCGCGATGACCGCGACGAAGATCCGCCTCAGGGGATGTTCAGCTTGTCCATCACCCCGTAGACGAAGAACGCCGGCCAGACCAGGGACTGGATGACGCCCCAGACCCCGTCCCAGAACCCATTCGCCGTGCCGATGTAGTAGACGAGCGCGCCGATGAACCCGAGCCCGTAGACCGCCCCGGCGCCTGCCGCTCCCGCGCCGCCCTTGCCGTCAGCCATTTCTTCGTCCCCTCAGGTCGCAGTCCGTGGCCCCGTGTCGGCACCAACCTAGGAAGTCGCGGCGGCGATGTCCATACCACTTCGCCTGGTTTCCGGCACGTGGGGCACGGCCGGGCGACAGACAGCGCGTGGTCTCAGAGGTGGCGCACTATGCGCACCGGGCTGCCGGCAGCGACGACGCCCGCCGGCAGGTCGTCCAGCACGACGCTCCCGGCTCCGACCACCGTGTCGTCGCCAATGGTCACGCCTGGGCCGATGACGACGCCGGCGGCGATCCAGACGTTGGCGCCGATCGCGATGGGCAGGGCGTACTCGACGCCGCGCCGTCGTTCGTCGGGGTCGACCGGGTGGCTCGCGGCGCAGATCTGCACGCCCGGGCCGATCAGGGTCTGCGGACCGATCGAGACGGGCGCGCAGTCTAGGATCGCGCAACCGGAGTTGATGTAGACGCCGCCGCCCAGCGTGATGTTCCAGCCGTAGTCGCAGTGGAACGGCGCTTCGATGAAGACGTCAGGTCCGACCTCGGCGAACAGCTCGGAGAGGAGCGCCCGGCGCTTCGTCCCGCCCTCGGGGTCGACGGCGCCGTAGGCGTGCGTGAGGCGTCGCGCCTTCGCACGCGCCGCGACCAGCTTGGGGTCGGCCGGCCGGTAGAGTTGCCCCGACAGCATCTTCTCTCGCTCGGTCAAGTCATCCACGCTTGGTGGTCCGCCTCGGTAGACGCTCCCATCCTACAGGGCCACGCCAAGCACCTTGACAGCCAGCCGTCGCGCAGTCAGTATGTACGCAGAAACCACAGTCGTTTACAGGTATCACGGAGGACCATCCGCATGCCGGCGACCAAGGACGAGATCGCGCTGACCTTCATGGGCCTGGCCGTGCGCTACGGCTTTCGCCGCACGGCTGTTGAGGACGTCGCCAAGGCGCTGCGCATCTCCAAGAAGACCATCTACGAGTACTTCCCGAACAAGGACGCGCTGATCGAGTACGCGCTGGAGCTGGGCGCGCTGCAGCAGCGCCGGCGGGTCGAGTCGCTGCTCACCGAGACCACGGCACTCGGCCGCGCGCTCCAAGTCACGAGCATAGCGCTCGCCGACGCGCGAGAGGGCTTCGCACAGAACCCCGGAGCGGAGCTGGTCGAGCCGCCCGAGATCCAGACGCGGGTCAACGACCGCGTGTACGGCCCCATGATCCGCGACCTGCTCGATCAGGGCGTTGCAGCGGGGGAGTTCCAGATTGCCGACGTCGCGCTGACGAGCAGGTTCGTGCAGGCGATCGGCATGGAGGCGGTGCGGCAGATCCACGACGATCCCGAGAGCCATCCTGAGGAGGCGACCGTCCTGGCGATGCGCCGGCTGATCACGGGCGAGAGCAGCGTGAGCGCGCCCGCGAAGAAGACCAAGAAGAAGGCGATGAAGAAGTGATGAGGTGAGGACGATGACGCAGATCCTGATTGCCTACGGGACACGGTACGGCTCCACACGCGAGGTCGCCGAGACGGTGGCCGCGACGCTCGGGGAGCAAGGCATCGACACGGATGTGAAGCTGGCGAGGGAGGTGCGCTCGCTGGACGGCTACGACGCCGTGGTGCTCGGCACCCCGCTCTACATGGGCGCGCTGCACAAAGACGTCCGCGCCCTGCTCGAGAAGAACCAGGCGGCGCTCGAGCACACGCCCTCCGCGCTCTTCGCGCTCGGCCCGATCAAGGCCGACGACGGCCTCGACGGCTCGCGCGAACAGCTCGTCACCGCGCTCGCCAAGCTGCCGGTGCCGACTCCGGCCTCCACCACCGTCTTCGTCGGCGCCTACGACCCGGCGCGGCTCGGGTTCAAGGACAAGATGATCACCGCATTGCCGGCTTCGCCTCTACGCGGGGAGACGGCGCATGACGAGCGGGATTGGGAAGCTATCCGCGCGTGGGCACGGAGCTTGCGGAGCTGCCCTCTGCAGCCTGACACTTGAGGAATCAGGCGTAGCCTGAAGAAGCATGACACTGTGGATCTTCATGGCAGTCGGAGTGTTTAGTGACCACTAACTTATGGAACAGTGCGTCAGCATGAAGGCCACGACACGCATCAGCAAGGAAGAACGGCGGCGGGAGATCGTCGAGGCCGCCACTCGTGAGTTCGCCGTTGGCGGCCTCTACGGAACGCCGGTCGAGGCGATAGCCAAGCAGGTCGGCGTCTCGCAGCCCTACCTCTTCCAGTTGTTCGGCACCAAGAAGGCACTCTTCATCGCTGCCGTGGAGCGCGCCTTTGAGCGTACCGTCGCCGTGTTCCGGGCGGCGGCTGCCGAGGCGGGCGTGGACGCCTCCACCGAGGACGTGCTGATGGTCATGGGCATGGCATACCAGCATCTGCTGGACGATCGCACCCTCCTCCTCATGCAGATGCAAGCCTACGCGGCGTGCGCAGACGAGGAGATCCGCGATGTCGTGCGCGACGAGATGCTGCGCCTGGTGAACTTTGTGCAGTCGGCCTCCGGGGCGCAGGAGGCGGCGATCCGCGAGTGGCTCGCCTACGGCATGCTCATGAACGTCGTCGCTGCCATGGACCTCACCGAGGTGGACGCAGATTGGGCGCGGATGATCTGTCCGGTCGCGCCACCGGAACTGCTGGCGATGGCTGCCGATGCGGTCGGGAAGAGCGAGCGCATGCGCGCGGAGGCGAAGACGAAGTAGAAGACGCGGGGCGGGTGCCCGGCTCTCGGCCGGACCCGCCCCTCTTCAGGCCCACGCAAGTAAGTGATTGCTAAGTTAGTAAGGCAAAGGAGATGACAAGAATGAGTGCACGAGCAGCGACCTTCTGGACCTTCGTGGTCACCAGCGTCGCCATCTTCATGGTGTCGCTCGACAACCTGGTCGTGACCACCGCGCTGCCGGTGATCAAGCACGACCTCGGCGCCTCGCTGCAGGGACTCGAGTGGACGGTCAACGCGTACACATTGACCTTCGCCGTCCTGCTCCTGACCGGCGCCGCGCTCGGCGACCGGTTCGGGCGCAAGCGGATGTTCCTGGTGGGCCTTGCGATCTTCACCGTCGGCTCCGCGGCAGCGGCGCTCGCGCCGGGCATCGACGCGCTGGTCGCCGCCAGGGCTCTGCAGGGCGTCGGCGGCGCGATCGTCACGCCGCTCACCCTGACGATCCTCTCCGCGGCAGTGCCTCCGGCCCGCCGCGGCATGGCGCTCGGCATCTGGGGCGGCGTGAGCGGTCTCGCGGTGGCGCTCGGCCCGGTCGTGGGCGGCGCGATCGTCGACGGCCTCTCCTGGCAGTGGATCTTCTGGCTCAACGTCCCGATCGGCATCGCCCTGCTCCCGGTCGCGCTCCTGCGCCTGACCGAGTCCAAGGGTCCGAACCGCTCGCTCGACCTGCCCGGCCTCGGCCTGGCCAGCGTCGGCCTGTTCGGCATCGTCTGGGGTCTGGTCCGCGGCAACGCGCACGGCTGGACGAGCCTCGGCGTCGCGGGTCCTATCGCCGTCGGCATCGTCCTCCTGGGCGCGTTCGTCCTCTGGGAGCGGCGCACGCCGGAGCCGATGGTCCCGCTGCGGTTCTTCCGCAACCGCGCCTTCTCCGCGGCCAACGTCACCTCGCTGCTGATGAGCTTCGGGATGTTCGGCTCGATCTTCCTGCTGGCGCAGTTCTTCCAGGTCGTGCAGGGCTACACGCCGCTGCAGGCCGGCATCCGCACCCTGCCGTGGACGGCCATGCCGATCTTGGTCGCGCCCGATCGCCGGCCTGCTCAGCGACCGCATCGGCGCCCGCCCGCTGCTGGTCGCTGGCATGGCGCTGATGGCGGCAGGGCTCGCGTGGATGGCGATCGTCACGACCCCGACCGTCGCCTACGGCGAGCTGGTCCCCGCATTCGTGATGGCCGGCGTCGGCATGAGCCTGTACTTCGCCCCCGTCGCCAACCTGGTGCTGAGCACCGTGCGGCGCAAGGAAGAGGGCAAGGCGAGCGGCGTGAACAACACGATCCGCGAGGTCGGCGGCGTGTTCGGCGTCGCGGTGCTGGCGAGCGTCTTCAGCGCCGTGGGCGGCTACCTGAGCCCGCAGTCGTTCGTGGACGGCATGACCGCCGCCGTGTGGGTCGGAGCCGTCGCCGTCGCACTGGCCGGCGTCGCCGCGGTGCTGATCCCGCCGCGCGAGGACGTCGCGTCCCACTCGATCTCCCTGCTGGAGCGCGAGAAGCGCGAGGATGCGCGTGCCGGCGAGCTGGCATGCGAGCCGGACGCGGCGACGTGAGCACGGGTCGTCTGACTCCCGCGTCACCGTGTGACGGAAGCCGCCCGGGCCTCTCTCTTGAGGCCCGGGCGGCTTTCCGTCCTGGAAGGTCGGCGCGGCCGTTCATCCTGCGTTCATCCTCCTGGGAGACAACTGAGTCAGGCCGGCCGACGAAGCCGGGCCGGCAAGGACGGATCTCCGGACACAAGGGAGTCAAACGATGAACCGCAGGATCGTCACGTGGATCGCCACCGGGGTTGTGGTGCTGGGCATCGGTGCGGCCGGCGTCGGCGCGGTGGTAGTCAACTCGAACGCGGCGAAGAACAGCGCCCCGGTCGCGGCCGCGCCGGCCATGACGACCACGTCGACCACGGCCTCCACGCAGGGCTCGGCAGCGAGCAGCGGCTCGGGAGGGTTGCTGCAGGCGGGAGAGCCGGGAGACGGACAGGATCAGGGCCAGTCGGCGCTCGGCGCGATGCAGCAGGGAGGCGGCACTGCCGCAGTGAACGCCGGCTCCGCCGGCCAGGCACAGGGAGGATGACCGATCGACCACGCGCAGCATGACATAGAGCGGACTCGCACTCATCGTGCGGCCTCGAGCCGCACGGGCGGGGCGGGAGGTCAGAAGGATCGCCCGCCCCGCGGCTTTGTCCGCGACTCGCCCGCGCCGCCGCGCTTCCCGCCCCGCGGCAACCGATTCGGTCCGGCCGGCATCGGGAATCGCTTGACCACAGGCGGAAGGGAGACCCGATGGCAGACAGTCCGACGCGTCAGCTCGCCGACGAGCACGAGTACGTCAAGCTTGTCGTCGGCGCGATGGAGGCCGAGGCGGCGTTCATCGAGCGCGCCGGTCGCGTCCGCGCCGAGCGCTTGACCCAGATGATCGACTTCACGCGCAACTTCACCGACGGCGACCATCACACCAAGGAGGAGGACCTTCTCTTTCCGCTCCTAGAGGAGCGGAGCGCGTCCGCCGGGGGCACGATCAGCATTCTGCTCAGCGAACACCAGGCGGCTCGCGACTGCATCCGCTCGATCGACAAAGCCCTGCCCGTCGCCGCCGGCGCGGATCCAGTGCACGCCGCTGAGGCGCGCGACGTCATCGTCGAGAGCCTGAGGCTGTACGCTTATCTGCTGCCGCTGCACATCGGCAAGGAGGACACGGTCCTCTTCCCGCTGACCGAAGAAGTGCTGAGCGTGCGCGAGCAGGAGATGCTCGGCGAGGAGTTCGGCCGGCTGGCCGCCACCCCCGGCAGAGTCGCGACCACCCGGAAGTACCACCGGCTCGCGCACGAGCTCTCGACGCCGCCGGCGGAGGACTGAGGATCGGCATGCCGCCGGCGACGTCCATCGGCATCTTGGTGGTCGTTCTCGTGCGGCGGTGGCCGCATCATCTGGACTACTCCTGGGTCGAAGAGGGCTGAACCGTGGACGAACTGCTGCGCACGACCGCCGAGCGGGCCATCCACTACCTGCGCGAGCTGCCGGACCGCAGCGTCGCGCCTGACGTCGATGCGCTCACCGGCCTCGGGCGCTTCGACGAGCCGCTGCCGGATGGCCCGGACGACCCCGAGCGCGTGATCGCGCTGCTCGACGAGGCCGGCTCTCCGGCGACCATGGCCTCCGCCGGCCCAAGATTCTTCGGGTTCGTCATCGGTGGCTCGCACCCTGTGGCTGTGGCCGCCGACTGGCTGGCCACGGCGTGGGACCAGAACGCCGGTGCGTTCACGGCCTCTCCCGTCGCCGCCACGCTCGAGCAGGTGGCGCAGCGCTGGCTGGTCGAGCTCTTCGGCCTGCCGTCCACGACGGTCGCGGGCTTCGTGACCGGCGCGACGATGGCCAACCTCACCGCGCTCGCCGCGGCGCGTCACGCCGTGCTGGCCCGGGCCGGGTGGGACGTTGACGAGCGGGGACTGTCCGGGGCGCCGCCGGTGACCGTGGTGGTCGGAGACGAGGTCCATCCGTCGCTGGTGAAGGGCCTCGGCTTGCTCGGCCTCGGACGCGGCCGCGTGGTCAGGGTGCCGGCAGACGGCCAGGGCCGGATGCGTGCCGACGCGCTGCCGGCGATCTCCGGCCCGACCATTCTCTGCGCGCAGGCCGGCAATGTGAACACCGGTGCCTTCGACCCCTTCGAGGAGATCGCCGCCCAGGCCCACGAAGCTGGGGCCTGGGTCCACGTCGACGGTGCCTTCGGCCTCTGGGCGGCGGTGGCGCCAGAACGCGCGCACCTCGTGCGCGGCGTCGCGGCGGCGGATTCGTGGGCGACCGACGCCCACAAATGGCTCAACGTGCCGCTACGACAGCGGGCTGGCCTTCGTACGCGATCCCGAGCCGCTGCGCGCCGCGATGGGCGTGACGGCCGCGTACCTGCCCGACAGCATGATGCGCGAGCCGGCCGCGCACGCTCCCGAGCTCTCGCGCCGTGCGCGCGGCGCGGCGGTGTGGGCCGTGCTGCGCGCCCTCGGGCGCTCGGGCCTCGCCGACCTCATCGAGCGCGACTGCCGGTATGCCACGGCCTTCGCACAGGGGCTGGCGGCTGCCGGCTTCGAGATCCTGAACGACGTCGTCCTGAACCAGGTGCTCGTCTCGTTCGGCGACGAAGAGACGACGCGCCGCGTCGTCGCCGCCATCCAGGAGGACGGCACATGCTGGGCCGGCGTCACCGTGTGGCAAGGCCGGACGGCGATGCGCATCAGCGTCTCCGGCTGGTCGACCACCGCCGACGACGTTGAGCGAAGCCTTGCGGCGATGCTCCGCGCCGCCGCCGCGTGACGCCCGGGAGGTCGGGACGGGTCTGTACTCCGCAGACCGATTTGGTCCCGCTGAAACCGTTAGACCTGTCAGCGGCCGGGAAGCCACTCGGTATCAGGAGAACCACTGAAGGGAGTCCGCCGTGCTCGAGAATCCGCTGGACCAGCTCCGCCGCGAGCACGACGCGGTGCTCATGGTGGTGGAGGCCATGGAACGCGAGGTCGCGGCCATCGATCGCACCGGCGATGTCAGTCGGGTGCGAGTGGCGCAGATGATGGACTTCGCGAGGAACTTCATCGACGCATTCCATCACCGCAAGGAGGAGAGTGCGCTGTTCCCGGCTCTCGAGGAACGGAACCCGGCGGCCGGAGGCCCCGTGAGCGAGATGCTCGGCGAGCATCGACAGGCGCGCGAGACGGTCTGGGCCATCGAGCAGGCGCTCCCGGACGTGGACATCGACGCCGGCGAGCGGGAGACGGTCGCCGCGGGTCTGGGCACGTACGCGGGTCTCCTGAGGCGTGATATCGCCAAGGAAAACGCCCTCATCTTCCCGCTGGCCGAGCTCATGCTCAGCGACCAGGAGCAGGTGCTGCTCGCCGGCGAGTTCCGGCGCATCGAGGAGCTCGAGGCCGGGCCCGGCGAGCGCGAGCGCTATTGGGCGCTGGCGCGCCGGCTGGCGCGCACCGCGCCGGCCGGGCTCGAGGATCCGGAGCTGGCGGCCTAGCGGGGCAGGCGCGCCGGTGAGACGGGAAGAGTCCCCGTATGGAACGGCGCAGGATAGGACGGCTCGAGGTCTCGCTCGCCGGGCTAGGCACCAACAACTTCGGCCGGCGGCTGGACGCGGCGGCCACCCGCGAGGTGGTCGCCGCCGCGCTCGACGTCGGCGTCACGCACTTCGACACGGCCGACATCTACGGCGAGGGACGCTCCGAGGAGTACATCGGCCGCGCGCTCGGGGCGCGCCGCGGCGAGGTGACGATCGCGTCCAAATTCGGGTATCGGGGCGCGCCCAAGGGCGGGGTGCGGCAGGCCGACTGGGTGCCCCAGGCGCTCGAGGCCAGCCTGCGCCGGCTGGGCACGGACCGGCTCGACCTCTACTACTACCACAAGCCCGACCGCGCCACGCCCATCGCCGAGACCCTCGAGGTGCTGAACGGGCTGCTCGATCGCGGCCTCGTGCTCGAGATCGGCTGCTCCAACTTCTCGTCGGCGCAGCTCGACGAGGCCGCCCGGGCGGCGGCCGAGCAGGGGCTGCGCGGCTTCGCCGTCGTCGAGAACGAGTACAGCCTTTTCGCGCGCGAGCCGGAAGGTGCTGCCGGCGCCCCGGAGAGCGGCGTGCTGGCCACCGCCCAACGGCTCGGCATGGCCTTCGTGCCCTTCTATCCACTTGCCTCCGGCCTTCTCAGCGGCGCGTACCGCCGCGGCAGGCCGACGGCGCGCGAGTCCCGGCTCGGAGGCAGTGGGCGGCCGGCGGAGGAAGTGGTCAGCGGCCGCCGGCTCGACGCCGTCGAGCGGCTCGCGGCCTACGCGGAAGCGCACCGGCACTCACTGCTCGAGCTGTCGCTCTCGTACGTGGCCGCGCACGAGCCGGTGGCCACCGTCATCGCCGGCGCGACCTCCACCGCCCAGGTGCGCGCCAACGCGGCAGCGACTGGCGCCTGGCCGCTGACCTCCGCCGAACTCGCCGAGGTCGCCCGGCTTCTCGGCCGCTGACGCCGACCGGCCGCGACGGCCGCACGCTTGCGCCGCGGAGGCCGGCCTGCTCGTGGACGACGCTTGCGCGTGAGACCGGCCTGCGGCGGGGAATGCAGGTACTGCAGCACGTGAGAGGGCCGCGCGTGTTGGTCGATGAGGAATCGCTTGCCACCGGAGAGCCGCAGACCGACGCGGGTTTGCGCCGCCGGCTCCGGCCGCGCCGCTCGCGACAAGAGAAAGCGGCACTGGAGGTAAGACCATGTCCCGCGCAGTCAAGTACTTGATTGCGAGCGCAGCCATCGTCGCGGTGGTAGTGATCGGTCTCCTCGCCTACGACGTTGTCATCGGCAACAAGGGTGACGACCATGGCGTGGGGTCCGGCAACACAGCGTTCGCGAGCACCAACAGCGGCTTCGACCCCGCCGCCATCTACCAGAAGAGCTACCGCGGCGTGGTCCTCGTCCAGTCGACGTTCCCGTCGTCCGCCGCCGGCGCCCTCGGCGGTCCCGGCGGCGGGCAGGCACTCGGCAGCGGCTTCGTCGTCACGACCGGCGGCACCATCCTCACCAACGCGCACGTCGTCATGGAGAACGGCGTGAAGGCGAAGTCCGTGACGGTGTCGTTCAACCAGGGCAAGGACCAGGCGGGCAAGCAGGTGAAGGCGACGATCGTCGGCGTCGACCCGACCAGCGACGTCGCCGTCCTCCACGTCGACCCCACGGGCCAGACGCTCACGCCGCTGCCGCTTGGCGACTCGGCGAAGGTCGCCATCGGCCAGTGGGTGGTCGCCATCGGCAACCCGCTCGGCTACGACTTCTCGCTGACCCAGGGCATCGTGTCCGGCATCGGCCGCGACCTGCAGGCGCCCAACGGCGCCGTCATCCCCAACGGCATCCAGACGGACGCCGCCATCAACCAGGGCAACTCCGGCGGCCCTCTGCTCGACCAGAACGGCAACGTCATCGGCATCAACGAGCAGATCGCCAGCCCGTCAGGCAGCTTCAGCGGCCTGGGGTTCGCGATCCCCATCGACTCGGCGAAGTCGGTCATGGAGCAGTTGAAGACGACGGGGACCGTCAAGCACGCGTTCCTCGGCGTCGAGGGGCAGACCATCACGCCGCCGCTGGCGCAGGCGCTCAAGCTGCCGGCGCAGCAGGGCGTGCTGGTGATCAAGGTCCAGCCGAACACTGCGGCCGCGGTGGCCGGCATCAGGGGCGGCACGAGCACCAAGGTGATCCAGGGCGCGCCTGTCAGCGTGGGCGGCGACGTCATCACCAAGCTGGACGGCCAGCCGCTCACGAGCATGGATCAGCTGGCCGCAGCCATCGCCCAGAAGCAGGTGGGAGACAAGGTGACGCTGACCGTGGTGCGCAACGGCCAGCCGCAGGACATCACGGTCACGCTGGGCAACCGGCCGTGAATCGCGGGCCGGCTCTAGGCGGCCGGGCCCCGCCGGATGACGCTCGCGGCGTGAAATGCCGGGGCGGGGCAACCAGACGGTATGGCCAGCCGCCCCGGACAGACGTGAACGACCAGCCCGTCATCCTCGTCGTCGACGACGACATCGCCAGCCTGACGGTCACGGACAGGAGCTGCGCAAGCGGTACGGGAGGGACTACCGCGTGCTGGTGCGCCAGTCGGCGGCGGCGGCGCTCGACGAGCTCCGCCGCCTCAAAGCCGCGGGCCAGCCCGTCGCCCTGATCCAGGCCGACCAGGCATGCCGGAGATGACCGGCCCCGACTTCCTCGGCGAGGCGCGTGCGATCGACCCCATGGCCAAGCGCGTCATGCTGGTCTCGTGGGGCGACCGCAGCTCGCCGCAGGCGATCCTGAAGGGCTACGCCGTGGCCAGATCGAGTTCTTCATCACCAAGCCGTGGCACACCGCTCCGGACGAGCGCTTCCACCGCGAGGTGGCGGGCTTTCTCTACGAGTGGTCCCGCCTGCGACGGCCGGTGTACGAGGCGGTCCGCCTCGTCGGAGAGCGCTGGGCCCCGCGCTCGCACGAGCTCCGCGACCTGCTGGGCCGCAACGGCGTGGCCTACGGGTTCTACGACTCGGACTCCGAGGAGGGCCGGGAGATCCTGCGGGACGCCGGCCTCGACGACACGCCGCGGCTGCCGGTCGCCGTCGTGTTCGGCGGCCGCGTCCTCGTCGACCCGAGCAACCGCGAGGTCGCGGAGGCGCTCGGTGTGAGGAGCCGGCCTTCTGCCGACGAGTGCGACCTCCTCGTCGTCGGCGCCGGGCCGGCCGGTCTGGCCGCGGCCGTCTACGGCTCCTCAGAGGGCCTCAGCACGGTGGTGCTCGAGCGCGAGGCTCTCGGCGGCCAGGCGGGGCAGAGCACGATGATCCACAACTACCTCGGCTTCCCGGCCGGCATCTCCGGCGACGAGCTGACGTTCCGCGCCTACGAGCAGGCGTGGGAGTTCGGGGCCGAGTTCCTGTTCTCCAACGAGGCCGTCTCGCTGCGCGAGGACGGCGGGCAGTACACCGTGGAGCTCTCGGACGGCTCGACGCTGCGAGCTGACTCGGTGATCCTGGCCATGGGCGTCACCTACCGGCGGCTGGCGATGCCGAGGCTGGACTCGTTCCGTGGCGCCGGCGTGTTCTACGGGTCGGTGTCGGCCGAGGCCAGGTCGCTCGAGGACGTCGAGGTCTTCGTGGTCGGCGGCGGCAACTCGGCGGGCAGGCGGCGATCCACCTCGAAGTACGCCCGCCACGTCACGCTGGTCATGCGCGGGGACGGGCTCACGGATTCGATGTCACGCTACCTGGTCTCCTTCTTGGAGAACGCGGACCGGGTCTCGATGCGCCCCGGGACCTTGATCGTCAACGGAGACGGCGACACTCGCCTCCGGCAGTTGACGCTGGAGCGCGTCGACAACGGGGAGCGGGAGGTGGCGCCGGCCGACGCGCTCTTCGTCATGATCGGCTCCGACCGCACACGGGCTGGCAGCCGGCGGCAACGCGCGCGACGAGCACGGGTTCCTGCTGACAGGCCCGGACATCGTCGGCGCCGGGCGCCGGAACGATGGCCGCTGGAGAGGCTGCCGCTGCCGCTCGAGACGAGCCTGCCCGGCGTGTTCGCGGCCGGCGACGTGCGCGCGGACTCCGTGAAACGGGTGGCGGCGGCGGTCGGCGAGGGCGCGCGGCCGTACGGCTCGTCCAGCAGGACCTGGCGGCCGACCAGCTTCGTCGGGCGGCCTGATGCGCCGTCGCCCGACGCGCCCTTGCGCCTGACTCGCCCGCTGCGCCTGCCAGCCCGCGCCTCTGCGCCGGCTGGGCCATGTTTGCCGATTCTCCGGTGAGGTAGCAGGACTAAAACTGTCCGTATTTACCCCTCTCCCGGGAGTCGTCCCATGTCCGAAGAACTCTCCTCGCCGCAGGATTCCGTCGCCGAGCGTGACGCGGAGTCCGACGCGGCTACCACGGAACGGCGAGCCAAGTCCCCCGTCGGCTGGGCCTGGCGCTCGTCGTCATCGCGACCGCCCAGCTCATGATCGTCCTCGACGCCACGATCGTGAACGTCGCGCTGCCGCATATCCAGCGCGCCCTCGGCTTCAGCGGAACCGGGCTCGAGTGGATCGTCACCGCCTACTCGCTGGCGTTCGGCAGCCTGCTGCTGCTCGGCGGCCGGCTGGGCGACATCTACGGCCGGCGGCGCGTGTTCATGACCGGCATCCTGCTCTTCTCGTTGGCCTCGCTGGTCGGCGGCTTCGCCACCTCGGAGTGGTGGCTGCTGACGGCGCGCGCCGTGCAGGGCGCCGGGGCCGCGCTCGCAGCTCCTACGGCCCTCGCTCTGATCGCCACGACGTTCCCGATGGGGCCGCCGCGCAACCGGGCGCTCGGCGTCTGGGCCGGCATGGCCGGCGCCGGCGGCGCCATAGGCCTGCTGCTCGGCGGGATCCTGACCTCGTACGTGTCGTGGCGCTGGGTCTTCTTCGTCAACGCGCCCATCGGTCTGACCGTGGCCGCGCTGGCTCCGATCGCGCTGATCGGCGGCGGCCGGCTGCAGCGCCGCCTCGACATCCCCGGTGTCGTCACCAGCACTGCCGGTCTGGCGCTGCTGGTCTACGGGCTCACGCACGCCGCGGCCGGGCAGGACGGCGTGTCTCACTGGCGCGAGCCGCTGACGATCGCCTGTCTCGCCGGAGCTGTCGCCCTGCTCGTCGGCTTCGTCTTCATCGAGCGCTACGTCAAGGAGCCTGAGCTCGACCTGAACCTGCTGAAGTCTCGTCGCCGCTCTGGCGCCTACATCATGATGCTGTTGCTCGGCACCGCGCTGTTCGCCGTGTTCTTCTTCCTGACCATCTACATCCAGACGGTCTGGGGCTACAGCCCGGTGAAGGCCGGCGTCTCCTGGGTGCCCTTCCCGATCATGCTGATCGGGATCAACGTGCTCGTGGCACGCGTCCTGGTGACCAAGGTCGGTGTGCGGCCGCTGCTCATGGCCGGGCCTCTGTTCGCCGGCGCGGGCTTCATGCTGCTGTCGCGGCTGACGCCGACCGGTAGCTACTTGGTCAATCTGCTGGGCCCGATGGTGCTGCTGAGTATCGGAATGGGCCTGATGTTCGTGCCGATAACCCTGATGATCGTGTCGCACGTGCGCCGCGACGAGGCGGGCGCCGCGTCCAGCCTGCTGAACATCGGCCAGCAGGTGGGTGGCTCGATAGGCCTGGCCGCCATCGGGACGATCGCCTGGACCTCCGTCGCGCACACGGTGCGCACCGGCATGGCGGCCGCCGCGGCGACCGGCGGCGCCGGCGCAGCCGCCGCGGCGACCGGCGGCGCCTCGAGCGCAGACTCGGGAGTCGCGGGCGTCCCGCCGGCGATCCTCTACCACGGCCTGACGGTCGGCTTCTCGACTGGGCTCATGATCGCCGGCTTCGTCGCTCTGAGTGGCTTCTTCGTCGCCGTCGTGACGACCTGGACGCCCGGACGTTTCCGGCTGCTTTCTGCCCGGCACGACCGGGAGCCGTCGTGCGACGAGGTGCTGGGCACCTGCGACCCGGCGCTCGCGCCGGCCGGGGCGAGCGACGCCTGAGGTCGGCCGCCCGGCTTGTCGAGCGCTACCCGTCTTGAACGCGGAGAGGGCGGGGCGGCCGTTTCGGCCGCCCCGCCCTCTTCTTCCACTCGGCGTCTGCGCGGCGCTGCTGCGCTCCGGGTCAGGCTGCGTCGCCGTCCGGCCCGACGAGCTTCCAGCCCGCCTGCCAGCTCCAGCCGTTGCGCATCTGCAGGGTGATGTTGAGCCAGGCCATGCCCTCAAGGTACGTGGCCATGGCCAGGCCGCCGGCGTCGATCGGGTTGAAGCCGATGGCCTCGGCCAGGCCGAGCACCGCGGCCTTGGCCTCTACGTCATCGCCGGCGACGAAGCCGTCGACGCGGAGGCCCGACACGGTGGGGTCGGTCTGGCGCGCGGCGAGCTGGGTGTTGAACGCCTTCACGACGCGTGCGCCGGGTATGCGCGCCTGGATCTCCTCGGCGCCGGAGGTCCCTTCGGTCGCCAGGCCCGAGCCGTCCCGCTTGATCGGGTTGGTGGCGTCCACGACGATCTTGCCGTCGAGCGCAGAGCCGATCTTGTCGAGCACGTCGGGGATGGCCGTGTAGGGGACCGCCAGCACGACGAGCTCAGCTCCCTCGACGGCCTCCCGGCCTGACGCGGCCGCTCGCGCACCCGTCTCCTGTGCCAGGGCGCGGGCCGAGGCGCCGCCGGCCGAGCTTACGGTCACGTTGTGACCGGTCCTGAGGGCCGACCCGGTGAGCGCCTTGCCCACGTTCCCGGCCCCGATGATCGCAATGTTCAAGGTGGTCCTCCAAACTGATTGCTTCCGCAATAGTTGTATCCGGGACTATTTCAGATGAAACATGGGTAAGAAGCAGCCATGGCACGGAAGACGACACAGGCGCAGCACGGTACCGAGCGCGCAGCGCCAGCGCGCGGCGCTCGAGCTCTTGGGACGGTCTCACGGCCGCGACGCTGACCATGAGAGCACGGCTCGCGGAGTTCCTGGATGCCGAGGTCGGCATCCTCCCGGAAGAGGCCGACCTGCTGGTGCGGCTCGGCGAAGCGCCGGAGCAGCGGCTGCGGATGGCGGACGTCAGCCGCTCGCTGCGCTTGAGCAAGAGCGGCGTGACGCGCCTCGTCGACCGGCTGGCCGAGCGCGGGCTCGTCCTGCGCGCGGCCTGCCCGAGCGACCGCCGCGTCGTGTATGCGGGGCTGACGAACGAGGGCCGGCTGGCGGCCGCGGCTGCGGCTCCGGCCCTCGCAGCCGGCGTGGCACAGCACCTCGCCGGCCGTCTCTCGCCCGAAGACCTCGACCACCTGACCGCGTCGCTGCGCCGGCTCGCCGAAACCGAGGAGGCCGGTGCCTGACGACGTCCGGCCGGCCCCGGATCGCACATCCCGACTCACCCTGGAGCAGACCATGGCGACCAGACCACACCTCACCCGACTGGATCCCCCGACGCTCGACGCCGGCACCGACATCGGCCACGTCCACCTCAAGGTCTCCGACCTCGACCGGGCACTGGCGTTCTACCAGGGCGTCCTGGGCTTCGAGCTCACCGGCCGGCTCGGCGACCAGGCAGCCTTCGTCTCCGCGGGTGGCTATCACCACCACATCGGCCTCAACACCTGGGAGTCGCGCGGCGGCTCTCCGCCTCCGCGAGGGACGACCGGCCTCTATCACGTGGCCATCCGCTATCCGACGCGCCCGGCGCTGGCGCGCGCGTTGCGCGCGCTGATCGAGCGCCGGTACCCCATCGAGGGCGCATCGGACCACGCCGTGAGCGAGGCCATCTACCTGCACGATCCGGACGGCAACGGCCTCGAGCTGTACTGGGACCGGCCCCGCGACGAGTGGCCGGTCAACCCGGACGGCGGCTACGCGATGGTCGTCGACCCGCTGGACATCGAGGGCCTGCTGGCCGAGGCCGACAAGGACTGAGGGCCGGCGTGGCTGCGCCCTGCCGGCCCGCCGGGCTGGCTTTCGTGGGCGCGTGCTTCGCTTGCGTCGACCGGCTTGGCGCCGGTCATCATGTATTTGACGCGGTCTCTGTACTCGCACTAAAGTAACTCAATGGTAAAGCCACTTCACAAAGGAGGTGAGACCCATGCGTGACGGACAACGGGACTCCTCGGCGATGGGCCTGGCGATGGCGGTGCGTCGCCTGGACCTCATGATGGCTCAGATGCACCTCGAGATGTCCGAGCGCCTGGGCCTCTCCGCGGCTGAGCTGCTGGCGCTGGCGCATCTGTCGCTGGACGGGCCGCTGGGGCCGACCGACCTGACGCGCCGACTGCACATGACCACGGGTGCCATGACGGCGATGCTGGACAGGCTCGCGGAGCGCGACTACGTCATCCGCGAGCCCCACGAGACCGACCGCCGCCGCATCGTGGTCCACCTTACGTCCAGCGGCCGTGACCGGATCTTCACACAGGTCCACGGGATGGCCGAGAGCGTGGTCGCAGCCTCCAGGCGGCTCGACGCAGGACAACTGCGGACGGTCAGCGCCTACGTCGAGGAGATCGCCGGCGTCGTCGGCACACCGGCCTCAGTGACGGGCGCGAACGGCTGACAGCCGGCGCGCCGGGGGAAGGTCCGGGTCATGCCCAGGCGAGACATCATCGGCCTCATCGTCGCCGTGCTCGGCACGGAGGCCATCGGCGCGCTGAGCGGCCTGGCGGCCGGCGGCAACTTCGTCTCGTTCTACGACGTCCTGCGCAAGCCGCCGGCCACGCCGCCTCCGGCGGTCTTCGGGCCGGCGTGGACCGTCTTGTACCTGCTGATGGGCATCGCCGCGTGGCTGGTGTGGCGCGAGGGCCTGACGCGTCAGACGGCCCTCGCGCTCGGCCTCTTCGCGGCGCAGCTCGCGCTCAACTTCGCCTGGTCGCTGATCTTCTTCGGGCAGCACCGCGTCGGCGCCGCGCTGCTCGAGATCGCCTTGCTCTGGCTCGTCATCCTGGCGACCATCGTCGCGTTCTGGCGGATCCGTCCGGCGGCCGGGGCGCTCCTGCTGCCGTACCTCGGCTGGGTGAGCTTCGCCGCCTACCTCAACGCCGGCATCTGGCGGCTGAACTGATGGAGTCGGTCTGGGACTATCCACGGCCGCCGCGGGTGGAGGCGAGCCAGCGGCTGGTGCGCGTCGAGTTCGCCGGCGAGGTGATCGCCGAGACGACGCGCGCCTACCGGGTGCTCGAGACCAGCCACCCGCCGGTGTATTACATCCCGCCGGAGGACGTGCGCAGTGAGTTCCTGCGCCCGAGC
The DNA here is from genome assembly GCA_963784975.1 of uncultured Thermoleophilia bacterium. Classification (GTDB taxonomy): domain Bacteria; phylum Actinomycetota; class Thermoleophilia; order UBA2241; family UBA2241; genus CAIXSE01. The sequence goes on from CAWAUK010000049.1 coordinate 18,870, forward strand.
CGGCGGCGCACGTACTGCGAGTTCAAGGGTGAGGCGAGCTACTACGATCTCGTCGCCGGCGGGCGCGAGGTCCGTGACGCCGCTTGGTACTACCCGGAGCCGTCGTCGCGTTACGAAGCCATCCGCGACTACCTCGCGTTCTACCCGGGGCGCGTGGACGCCGCCTGGGTCGACGACGAGCAGGTCCAGCCGCAGGTGGGCGACTTCTACGGCGGCTGGATCACGTCCGAGGTCTAGCGGCCCGTTCAAAGGCCCGCAGGGGACTACCGGCTGGTAGGCCCGTCAGTCGGGCCACGCGGACGGCGGATCAGTAGTCAGTCAGCCGCTGCGGCTCGTTGGGCCCGGCGATCTGCGGCGCCTGGGAGCGGAGCTCGATGAGCTTCTGCCGGAGCTCCACCTGCAGGCGCCCGATCTCGCCCTCGGCCTCCACGCGCTTGGCGCGGCCTTCCTCCTGGATGCTGATCGTCTCCTCGAGCGTCGCGATGAGGTCGGCGTTGACCTTCTGCAGGGTCTCGACGTCGACCACGCCGCGCTCGATCTCCCGGCCGACCTTGGCCGAGCCCTCGCGGAGCAGCTCGGCGTTCTTGGCCAGCAGCTCGTTGGTCGTGTCGGTCACCTGCTTCTGCAGCTCGACGGCCTTCTGCTGGCGGTAGAGGCTGATGGCGATGACGATCTGGTTCTTCCACAGCGGGATGGTCGTGAGGATGGAGCTCTGGATCTTCTCCACCAGGTTCTGGTCGTTGCTTTGGATGAGACGGATCTGCGGCGCCGACTGGATGGCGATCATGCGCGTGAGCTTGAGGTCGTGGATGCGGCGCTCGAACCTGGTCGCGGCTTGCTGCAGGTCGGCGAGTCTCTGCGCGGCCATGACGTCGCTGGTGGCCGCGACCTCGGCCTCGAGCGCCGGGATCTTGACCGTGTGCAGCTCGGTGAGCGCCTGCTCGCCGGCGGCGATGTACACGTCCAGCTGCTTGAGATAGTCGAGGTTGAGCTCGTACATCTTGTCGAGCACGGTCATGTCCTTGAGCAGCGCCATGCGCGAGCGCTCGAGGGCGTCGATGATCTTCTCGATGCTCGTCGCGACCTTCTGGTAGCGGGCCGAGAAGCGCTCGAACGTGTTGGCGAAGCGGCCGAGGATCGGGATCTTGGCCTTGCCGCTGCCGGCGCTCAGCGCGTCGACGTCGATCTCGCGGACCTTCTTGAGGAGGTCCTGCAGAGCCTCGCCGCCGGTGCCGGCGTCCTTGTTGCGCACGTCGCCGAGCAGCGAGTCGGCGAAGTTGGCGATGCGGCTCTGGGCCGGGAGGCCGTAGGAGAGCACGGACTGCGCATCACGGACGTCGACCTGCTTGCTGAGCTCTGCGACCCGCTGCAGGTCGGTGGGCGTCAGCGGTCCGGCGGCGGGCTGGTCGGCGGCGGCGCGCGTCTCCCTCACCGCCGGGACGTCGGGCACCGCCGGTACCTCTGGCGTCGCCGGCTGCGGCGCGTCCTGCTTCTGGATCTCGTCGCTCATCACAGCTCCCCGGTCTGGGTGTACATGGTCTCGCTGCGGACGGTGCGCTCCAGCAGCTCGATCTCACTGTCGAGGTCCATGGCGCGGTCCTCGAGGACGTTCGCCAGCTGGCGGTCGAAGGCCTCCTGCACGACCTTGAGGGAGGCCTCGGCGCGCGCCAGAGTCTGGGTGATCTCCGGCGCGGAACCGCCGCGTTTGGCAAGGTTCACGTAGCCCTCGACTATCCGCTGCGCGGCGTCGAGGTAGTAGGTGAGGAAGCCGCGCGCGGCGTCGAGCTTGCGCGGCTGCGATGCCAGCTCCGCGATGATCTGGTCGGCCGTGGCACAGAGGCCGACCACCTCGTCGCGCACGGCCGGCTTGCCGATGGAGCTCGCCGTGCTCAGGATCTTGTCCACCTGGCGGCGCGCCGGCTGCAGCACATCGGCGGTGCGCTCGTCGATGTTCCTCGGCAGCTGCGGCCGCGTCCCCGCAGCAAGGACGGGCGGTTGCGGGGCAGACGGCAGCGACCGCGGCGAGGCGTCGCCGAACATGATCGCCCTGTAGTAGGGACGGACGTACAGGGCGTGCACCACCGACCCGGCCGCAACCAGCAGCTGCAGCACGATGGCCGCCTGCAGCAGCGGCGTCCCGATGGAGAAGATGGTGAGGATCAGCGGCAGGAGGTACGCGAAGCCGGCCAAGATCCACGGCGTGTGGCGGGCGCGCACGCCCACGTAGACGAACGCCAGCCAGTTCATGAAGCCCAGCGTGAAGGTCCAGCAGATCCACAGGGAGTGGCGCCACCACCAGCGGAAGCGGGCCCGCGACCGTCCCTCCTCGATGACCTCGCCGACGAGCACGTCGGGCTCGGCCTGCGGCTTGAGCTGCTGGATGTCCTTGACGGCGAGTGCGGGATGCCCGTTCTGGCACTCGCCATACGGCGTGAGCCAGACCCAGCGTTGACACACGGTACAGTAGCCGCCGAGCGGCATTGTCGCCCCCTTGGGGTCGTCGATGGTGGTGCCTCGATTTCAGGATAGCCCGCTGAGCCGAGAAAGGCACCTGCGCGGGCCCGGGTGTAGGCTTGCCGTCCACGTGAGATGGAGCAGGTGAGAGGCGATGAGAGACGACGAACGACAGATCCTGCGGCTCGCGGTGCCGTCGGACTTGCCCGGCGGGCTCGACGCGCCGCGTTCGGGCCACTTCGGGCGCAGCCCGAGCTTCACCATCGTCGACGTCGTCGACGATGTCGTCGTCAACACGTTCGCCGTCCCCAACCCGCCGCACCAGAAGGGTGACCACTGCCTGACCCAGGTGCTGACGCTGGGGGAGAACTTCGTGGACGTGGTCATCGTCGCCGGCATCGGCCGCAAGCCGCTCCTCGCCTGCCTGCAAGCCGGCATGCGCGTGTTCGCCGGCGAGGACCGCCCCACGGTGCGCTCGGTGGTCCAGGCGTTCGTCGACGCCGAGCTCGTGCCGGTCGGCAACGACTCGACCGCGCTGCACTGAGCCCGCCGGCGCGGTTCCCCTGCGCCGCAAGCGTGGACTCCCCGCCCTGCCGGGAATAGTCGCCACTACTGTTCACGACTCGGGAGTCCACCATGCAGGCGCCAACTCAGATAGAACCCACCGGCCTCGCCGACTATCTCGACGTCATCACGCAAGCCGTCTTCCAGAGCGGCATGAGCTGGCGCGTCGTCGAGGCCAAGTGGGACGGCTTCCGCGAGGCGTTCGCCGGGTTCGACCCGGCCACGGTCGCGGCGTTCACCGACGACGACATCGAACGCCTCGCCGCGGACACGGGCATCATCCGCAACCGCAAGAAGATCGAGGCGACGATCAGCAACGCCCAGGCCATGCTCGCCCTGGACGACCAGCCCGGCGGCTTCGTCGGCTGGCTGCGCTCCCAGGGCGACTTCGCCGCCACCGTCGCCGCGCTGCGCGGCGAGTTCCGCTTTCTCGGCGACATGGGCGCCTACTACTTCCTGTACGTGGTCGGAGAGAAGGTGCCCAGCCACGAAGAGTGGATGAAGACTCATCAGAGCTGACGGGGAGGACCCCAGTGAACGACAAGAAGCACGACAGACGCAGAGCTGCGCGAGAAGCTGACTCCGCTGCAGTACGACGTCACCCAGCGCGAGGGCACCGAGGCGCCCTTCGCCAACGAGTACTGGGACGAGCACCGCGACGGCATCTACGTGGACGTGGTGAGCGGGCGACCCGCTCTTCAGCAGCCGCGACAAGTACGACTCCGGCAGCGGCTGGCCGAGCTTCACCAAGCCGCTGCGCGACGAGGCCGTGACCACGCGCGAGGACCACAAGCTCTTCAGCACGCGCACCGAGGTCCGCAGCGCCGCGAGCGACTCTCACCTCGGCCACGTCTTCCCCGACGGCCCCAAGCCGACCGGGCAGCGCTACTGCATGAACTCGGCGGCGCTGCGCTTCGTGCCCAGGGAGCAGCTGGCGGCCGAGGGCTACGGCGAGTACGAGTCCCTCTTCAAGGACGAGGAGTAGCGCCGCCGGCGGGATTCCCTGCCGGCCCGGCGGCGCGTACCATGCGGTCATGGGGAGCTACCGTAGCGACGATGAAGCTCTGATCGGCCTCGCGCGCCAGCTGACCGACGCGTACGGTGAGGCGCGCACGCGCGAGGACCAGGACTTCGCCTGCGAGTCCATCGCCGAGTTCCTGTCGGAGTTCCGCGAGTCTGCGCCCAGCGAGGCGCTCCTCGCCATCCTCGACCTGCCGCTGACGGCCGAGACCTATCCTCTGGTGGACGAGGCGCAGGTGGCGCTGGCCGCGCGCGGCCCCGGCGTCGTGGAGCTCCTGCTCGAGGCGCTCCTCGGTGACGTCTACGACCCGGACGGGCCGGCGCCGGAGCGGGCCGCCGAGACGCTCGACCAGATGCCCCCCGGAGAGGCAGCCCTCGGCCTCACGGAGGTGCTCTGCGGCCGCGGCGGCGACGACCTCAAGGGCGCCGCCGTGGACGGGCTCGTCGCGCTCGGCGGCCTCGCCGAGCCCGACATCGTGGCCGCGCTCGACGACCCCGAAGGGGGCGACTGGGCGCGGGCCGCGCTCGAGCAGATCCGCTTCGAGCGCGAGCACCCGGGCGCCGACGACGAGGATCTCGCCGCCGGCGACGAGGGCTTCCCGGAGGAACCGGACGAAGAGGTCGCCGGCGAAGCGGACGAGACGGACGAGCTCGCGGTCGAGCCCGAGCCCGGGCCCGGGCAGGAGAGTGAGCCCGAAGCGGAGCCCGAGCTGGAGGCCGAGCCCGTGGTGGCGGATGCAGGCGCCGAGGCCGAGGTCACGGTCCGGGACGAGGCGGACCAGGCGCCGGCCTCCGGAGAGGTCGCCGGCCCCGACCTCGGCCTTGTCGACGACGCCTACCAGGAGTTCCTCAAGCGCTTCGAGCAGGACACCGGAGACGAGCCGTCGTCGCCCTAACGTCGCTCAATGCTTTCTGAACACCAGCTTCACATTCACTTGCGAGAGTGTGTTCAAGCCACGAACGGCTATGACGGTTGCCCCCCCGACCGTCTCAGGGTCCGGCTGAGTCACGGTGCGCCCCCACCAAGCCGCTGACCCGTCTGCCCGGCTGCGCCTTCCTCCTGGCGCCCGGGTGCCGTTGGCCCCTCTGGGCCGCGGCGAGCGCAAGGCGCTCGCCGCGGCCCATCCTCTTTCCTGGCCCGGATCGTCGCGATCATCCAGGCGTTCACGCCAACGGCGTCAGGCGCTGCCCTGCGGGAACTCCCTCCCCATGACCATCAGCTATCGAGGGAGGCGGTCATGCCTCGGTGAGAACGGACGGGACGACCATCGACTACGACGACGTCGGTCTCGGAGACCCCGCGCTTCTGCTGCTGCCCGGGTGGTGCGCGACGCGCTCCGCCTGGGCGCCGGTCGTCGACCGGCTCAGCGCGCATCGCCGCGTGCTCGCGCTCGACTGGCGCGGGCACGGCGGCTCCGGACCCGCGCCGGACGATTTCGGGGTGGAGGACCTCGTGCGCGACGCGCTCGCGGTGATCGCCGACAGTGGGGCTCCATCCGTGCTGCCGGTGGGCCTCGCTCACGCCGGCTGGGTCGGCATCGAGCTGCGCCGCCGGCTCGGCCACGCGATCCCCGGCCTCGTGGCCGTCGACTGGATCGTGAGCGAGGCGCCGGCCGGGTTCCTCACGGCACTCGAGGACATGCGCTCGGAGGCCGACCGCGACGACGCCATCGCCGGAATGCTCCAGCTGTGGCAGGCCGGCGTCGCCGACCCGGACCTCGGTGCGTTCCTCGCCGACATGGGCGCGGCTCCGGGCGAGATGTGGGACCGGGCGGCGCGCGAGATCGAGAGCTCCTACGCGCGCCACGGCAGTCCGCTGCGCGCGCTGTCGCAGCTCCAGCCGCCGGTGCCGGTGCTGCATCTGCTGCCGGCGTCTGGTGACGCATGCAGGCTCGAGCGGGAGAGAGCCTACTCGGCCGAGCACCACTGGTACCACGCCGTGGAGCTGCCGGCGCACTCGCACTTCCCCATGTTCGAGGCGCCGCAGCAGATGGCGGACGAGATCGAACGCTTCGCCGCGCGCGTCGGCGGCCGCCGGACGCTGCGCCGGGCGGCCTGATTGCGTTGCGGGTGAGGGCGGAGCACCGGTCCTCCGGGCTCCGTCCATCTTGAGGTCGTCACGCGCACGCAACACACCGTCACGCCGCCGCAACAGCTGGCGGCAAGACTCTCCAGTGAGGAGCGAACCGCGACCTCGAGGAGAAGCGATGAGCGTCACCTTGGTGTGCACCGAGTGCGGCACGCGGCTGGAACGGGACTGGATCCGGTCTCTCGGACGAGACGGACCCCTCGTGTGCCCGCACTGTTCGAGCCAGCTGATCGAGACCGGCTACGTGGAGATCACGGAAGACGAGACCGAGCCCGGCCGGCGGGATGGAGATCGCGAAGCCGCCTGAAGGGCAGACCTGCGCCGCCCGGAGATACGCGCTGCAGCGAAGACACGTGACGGCCTTCGTGGACTGCCGGGCGACCGCGAACGCGGCGCCCAGACGGGTGAGGCCGGGAGGCGAGGACGGGCGCCGCCGGCTAGACCGCGGCCACCTCATGGGCCGCCGCGGCGATGCGCTCCCTGAGGGCGCGGCGCTCCGGCGACTGCGGGTCGGCGTCCACGGCGGCGCACACGCCGGGGTGGCAGTAGCTGGCATGGGCGAGGATGTCGAGCTCCAGCCGTTCCAGAGAGTAGGCCATGAGGTCGAACTCGCAGTCGGTGACCCCGAGGTCCCGGCACGATACCTCGTACATGGTGCAGCCTCCTCTCACCGGCAGCGCGATCGACGCCGGTAGTGCGCACTCCAAGTATTCCCCTGCGCGGAGCGCGGATGGGGAGGCGAGGGCCGAATAGGGTGTGTACGAGCCGGTTTCTGGGGTGGTCACCCGATGCCCGAGCAGAGCCGCCGGCGCGAGCGGGGTCTTGGATGCGCGCGCGATGAGTGGTCGGGACGCGCGCGGCGTCGCGCTCGCGTGGTAGCGTGAGCCGTCGCTGGAGGGACGTGTCCCGCGTTGCACGGTGCGCGTCGGAAGGGAGGACGAATGGGCTGTTGTCTGGTCATCGGGGTGCTCGCAGCCTCGCCGCGCATCATCCTGTTCGGCCTTTGGCTCTTCACGGACTACCTCAGCCGCATCGGCCTGCCGTTCATCTGGGGCTTCATCGGCTTCCTCTTCGCGCCCTGCACGACCATCGCCTACGCGATCGCGGAGAACTCGTTCGGCGGGTTGCAGGGGTGGGGGACCGTCGTGTTCGCCGGCGGGATCATCCTCGACATCCTGCTGTACACCGGCGGCCGCAGAGGGCGCAGGGAGCGGCACGCGACCTGAGGCGGCGGCGGTCTGCGGCGGGACCGCGGTCGCGCCTACGCGCTGGTGTGCGGCGCGGCGCCGCCGGCCGGCGGCGCGGGAGGGCCGGCTTCGCCGGCCAGGACCGCCGCCGGCCGCAGCCGCCACACGTCCTTGACGAGCAGCACCCAGTAGGCCGCCAGCAACCCGAGGATGCCGGTGACCCAGCACATGGTCGTCACGCCGAACCGCTCGGCGAGCGGGCCGGCGACCGCCAGTCCGACCGGCCACAGGGCCAGTGACGACATCCAGTCCCACGCGGTGACGCGGCCCAGCGACTCCTTGGCGATCTGCGTCTGCAGGGTCGTGTTCCACACCGCGACGAGGATGCCCACGGCCACGCCTCGCAGGACGTACACGCCGCCGAGCACCCATGGGTTCCCGAAGATGGCGAGCGCCAGCGGCGCCGCCGCCGCGGTGCTTCCGGTGAGGGTGACGGTGATCATCGGCCGCTTCGGCCGGTAGCGCATGGCGATGGCCATGCCGACGATCATGCCGGCGCTGAAGACGGCCTGCAGCCAGCCCCACGCCACGGCGCCGTAGCCCTCCTCGCGCAGCCCGAGCGGCCCCAGGATCTGGAACGGCGCGATGACGATGCAGAGCACGAGGCAGACGCGCAGCAGCATCACCCACAGCCACGTGCGCGACTTGACCTCGCGCCACCCGGCGCGCGAGTTCGGCGAAGAAGCCGTGGACGGCGGCCTCGGTCTTGGTGATCGCGGGGACGTGCAGCCGGGCGAGGAAGGCGGCGCTCACCAGGAAGGTCGCGCCGTCGATGGCGATCGCGCCGCCGGGGCCGATGACGGCCACCAGCACGCCGGCCACGGCCGGGCCCACCATCCAGCCGAAGTTGTCGCTCATGCCCATCAGGGCGTTCGCCTGCTGCAACTGCGACGGCGGCACGATCTGCGGCAGGATGGCGCCGGCCGCCGGGCGGAAGAACGCTTCGGCGGCGCCGTGGAAGGCGGCGAGCACGGCGAGCTGCCAGATCTGCGCCGTGCCCGTCAGCAGCAGCACGGCGGCGGTGATCTGCACCGCCGCGCGGACGAGGTCGCTGGTCATCATGAGGGCGGCGCGCGGCAGCCTGTCCGCCCACACGCCGCCGACCAGCGCCAGCAGAACAAGCGGGTACGCTCTGGGCAGCGAGCACCAGTCCGAGGTCGGTGCCCGACCCGGTGAGGTCGAGCACGGCGAAGGTCAGCGCCACGGGCGTGATGCCGTCGCCGAACACCGAGACGCTCTGCGCGAGGAACACGTTGCGGAAGTCGCGCCGGCGCAGCGCGCCGGCGCCCTCGCGCAGCCGTGCGGGGATGAAGCGGGAGAAGCGCATGCGCGGAGTCTACAAGGGCGCCGGCCGGAAAGACGCGCGGCCGTGAGCGGCGAGGCGGGTGGCCCAGGCGGGGCGGCGGCGCAGCCGCCCCGCCCTGCCTACGACATCTTGGTCGCGCCGCGCGCTGCCCAGAGCGCCATGACTCCCGTCAGCGTCGCGAAGCCGAACGTCACGGCGAACCCGACGAGGAGCGACGTCGAGTTCCAGCCGGTGTTCAAAAGCGAGCGCATGGCGTCGAAGACGTAGGTCGTCGGGTTGATGGTCGCCGCGACCTTGAGCCAGCCGGTGGTGACGTATTCCTTGGGCACGAACGTGTAGCTCAGGAAGATCAGCGGGAAGAACGCGAACGTCGCCGCCTGGGCCGCCGCCGCGTTCTTGGTCTTGAGCGCCATGAAGGCGGCGTAGCCGGCGAACGCCATCCCCCAGAGGAAGGCGAGCGCGACGACGAGCAGGAACCCGCCGGGCCCCGCCGCCACCCTCAGGCCCATGAGCAGGGCGATGAACATGACAAGGACGACCTGGGCGGTGAGGATGATCGCGCTGGCGATCATCGGTCCCCAGATCACCGCGAGCCGCCGTGTGGGCGTCAGCAGGAGCTTGGTGAAGTAGCCGTTGTCGATGTCCTTGATCAGCGTCTGCCCGGCGAGACCGGCGCCGCCGACCGCCGCCGAGACGATGCTCACCGGCAGGATGAAGCCGAGGTACGAGCCCTGGAAGCCCGGCAGCTTGGCCACGCTGCTCAGGCCGGCGTTGTAGACGAACAGGAAGAACACGCTGATGGCGATGTTGGGGATGATGGTCGCCGGCTGGCGCAGCGCGTTGCGGATGGACCGGCCGATGAGGATGAGGATGTCGTTCACGACGTCACCTCCGCGGTGGCCGGCACGTCCTCCGCGGCCTCGTCGACCTCGTGCTCCAGCGCCTCGCCGGTGACGCGCAGGAAGACGTCGTCGAGGCTCGGCTGCTCGATGGTCAGGCCTTGGAGGCGGATGCCGGCGCCGTCGAGGGCGCGGACCAGCTCCGGCACGTTCTCGGCGGCGCGGTCGAAGTAGAGCCGGAGCTCCCGGTTCGCCGCCTGGCGGTTGGGCGCCACGGGCGCGACCGCATCGTAGGCGCGCTCGGCGTCCTCGGACGAGCCGAACTCCAGCTCGACGACCTCGTCGCCGACCTCGCGCTTCAGCTCCTCCGGGGTGCCTTGGGCGACGATCTTGCCTCGGTTGATGATGGCGATCCGGTCGGCCAGGCGGTCGGCCTCCTCGAGGTACTGCGTGGTGAGGAAGATGGTCATGCCCAGCTCGTCGTTGAGGCGTCGCACCTCCTCCCAGATGGCGGCGCGGCTGGCAGGGTCGAGGCCCGTCGTAGGCTCGTCCAGGAACAGGATCCTTGGGTCGTGGACGAGCGCGAGGGCCAGATCGAGCCGGCGCTTCATGCCTCCGGAGTACGCGCCGGCTCGCTTCTTCGGGTCCACGTCGTCGAGGCCTACCGTCACGAGCAGCCGCTCGGCGACCTTGCGCGCCTGGTCGCGCGGGGTCCCGAACAGCTCGCTCTGCAGCATGAGCAGCTCGCGCGCCGTCATCAGCGGGTCGAGGCCGACGTCCTGAAGGGCGACGCCGATGGCCTCGCGTACCTTGCCACCCTGCCGCGCGACGTCGTAACCACCCACCGTCGCACGGCCGCTGGTTGCGTTCAGGATCGTGGTCAGGATCTTCACCAACGTCGACTTGCCGGCGCCGTTGGGTCCGAGAAAGCCGAAGATCTGGCCGCCCGGAACCTCGAGGTCGACGCTATCGACCGCGCGCAGCTGCCCGAAGTCCCGGCGCAGCGACTCCGCAGTGATGCTCCGGTCGGCTCCGTCTGGATTCGACACGGGACCCTCCCCCGTCATAAAACACTTGTGGTGAGGTCGGGATTACCCCGGGAGATCACCGGCTAACCTTGCAACGACCCGGGTAAGACGGCCTCACCGAGCAAGGAGGGTCCGATGCCGATCTTCGAGTGGCGCAGCGTCATGCCGGCCTCCGCCGACGCAGGTCTTCGCCTACCACGCGCGGCCGGGAGCGTTCCGCCGGCTGGCGCCGCCGTGGCAGAAGTTGCGCGTCCTGGAGGAGACCGGCGACGTGACCTCGGGCCGCGTCGCCTTCGACGTCTGGTTCGGACCGGTCAGGCGGCACTGGGTCGCGGACATGGGCAGCGCCATGCCCGGGCGGCAGTTCGTCGACCGGCAGGTGGACGGGCCGTTCGCCTCCTGGGAGCACGTCCACCGGTTCGTCCCCATCGACGACGAGCGCAGCGAACTGCTCGACCACATCGAGTACAGCCTGCCGGCCGGCGGGCTCACCGACTTCGTCGGTGAAGGTCCGGCCGGCAAGACACTCTCGCGCCTCTTCCGCTTCCGTCACGAGCGCACCCGGCTCGACCTCGGGCGGCACGCGGTGTGGGCCGACCGCCCGCGCCTGACCGTGGCGATCGCCGGCGCGAGCGGCCTCATCGGCTCGCACCTGGCCGACTACCTGACGACGGCCGGCCACCGCGTGATCAGGCTCGTCCGGAACGCCGAGGGCGGGCCGGGCGAAGTCCCTTGGGACCCGGCCACCGGCGCGCTGTATCACGGCGTTCTCGAAGGCGTGGACGCCGTGGTCAACCTCTCCGGCGTCACCCTCAGCGGCATCTGGACCTCCAGCCGCAAGAAGGCGATCCTCGAGAGCCGCGTGCAGGCGACTCGCACGCTCGCGGAGGCGATCGCCCGCATGGACTCGCCGCCGCCCGTCTTCGTGAGCGTCTCCGCGGTGGGGGCCTACGGCTCCCGCGGCGGCGAGGCCGTCACCGAGCAGACGGAGTTGGGCCAGGGCTTCCTCGCCGACGTGTGCCGCGCCTGGGAGCAGGCGGCGCAGCCGGCCGCCGCCGCGGGCGTCCGACTGGTCATCCCGCGGTTCGGCATCGTGGTCAGCGCGGCCGGTGGAGCCGTCGCCGCGATGCTCCCCGCCTTCAAGGCCGGCGCCGGGACCCGCCTCGGCAAGGGCGATCAGTACTGGGCGTGGGTGGAGCTGGACGACGTGCTCGCGGCGATCGAATGGGCGCTGCACGACGAGGAGCTCGTGGGCGTCGTCAACGTCACGGCGCCGGAACCGGTGACCAACAGGGAGTTCACCAAGACCCTGGGGCGCGTCCTGCGCCGCCCGGCCGCGCTGGCGGCGCCGTCGTTCTTCCTGCGTCACGGCCTCGGCGGGATGGGCGACGAGATGCTGCTGGCGAGTCAGCGCGCGATGCCGGCAAGGCTCAAGGAGCGCGGCTTCCGGTTCGCATTCCCCTCGCTCGAGGGCGCGCTGCGGTACGAGCTCGGGCGCGGCTGAGCGCCGGAGCGGGCGCGTGCGGCCGCAGGCGGATCGCCTGGGGCCGCCTCTGCCTAGTACGCCACTGCGACGGCGTGACCGATGTCGCCGGTCAGCGTGAGCTGGTCCAGCATGTACTCGGCCACGTCGGCCCGCGCGATCCGCCGCCCGCCGGGGAGCGAGTAGCCCGGCTCGGCCCGGTAGGAGCCGCGAGCCGGGCCGTCCGTGAGCGTCCCCGAGACGCGCACGATCGTCCAGTCCAGCTCGCTCTGGCGGACGCTGGTCTCCATGCGCCGCAGGTCGTCGTAGGCGGGGCCCAGCAGCACAGGCTTGAGCACGCGGTCGAAGACCCACGGGAGGTTGGGGTCCCGGCCGGGCTGGGTGCCGCTGGCGGAGAGGACGATGAGCCGGCGCACGCCGTATCGCTGCATGGAGCGGATGACGTTGAGGGTGCCGAGGGCGTTGACCGGCGGCGCGCTCCTCCTGTGTGCGGCGCTCAGCGCGACGAGGACGGCGTCCTGGCCGTCGACGGCGTCGCTCACGATGCCGCCGTCGAGCACGTCGCCGGCGACCACGCGGACGCGTCCGGCGAGGTCGCCGAGCTTCTCGGGGGCGCGGACCAGCGCGGTCACGGCGTGACCGCGCTCGAGCGCGCCCCTGGTCAACAGCCGCCCGGTGCGGCCGGTCGCTCCGACGACGAGGACGTTCATGGCCGCATCGTACCCCCCGCGGCGGGTCGAGCGCTCACGCCGCGCTGTTCCTCGCCGGCGCTTCCTCCTCCTCGGCAGGGAGAGCGTAGCCAGCGGAGGCTGCGGCTCCGCGTCTGCGTACGGCCTCCGCCCCGGCCTCGCGGGTAGCATGAGGTCGTGAGCACGGACCTCACCGGGAAGAGCGTCCTCGTCACGGGGGCGAGCATCGGCATCGGGCGCGAGACCGCGCTGCGCTTCGCCGCGGCGGGGTGCCGCGTGGCGCTCACGTATTTCGAGCATCGCGCCGAGGCCGAGGAGCTCGCGCGGCGGTGCCTCGGCCTCGGCGCGCTCGACGCGTTCGCCGTGTCGCTCCAGCTCGCAGACGAGGAGAGCATCTGCACTCTGCTGGAGCGCGTCATCGACCGGTTCGGCGCCCTTGACATCCTCGTCAACAACGCCGGCGTGATCAGCTGGAAGCCGTTCCTCGAGCAGGGCTTCGGGGAGCTTGACGCCCAGATGAACGTGAACCTCCTGGGCGTCATGAAGCTCACGTGGTGCTTCCTGCCGCTGCTGTCGGACGCGGTGATCACCGTCGGCAGCACCGCGACGCTGCACCAGTCGCGCACGCCGCCGCCGTACTGCGCGAGCAAGTGGGGCCTGCGCGGCTTCGTCAAGGCGCTGGCGCTGGAGCACCCGGACAAGCTGATCGTGAGCGTTCACCCCACAGTGACGGCGACGCGCATGAACGACATGCGGGGCATGTCGCCGGAGCGCGTCGCCGACGTGATCTACCAGGTCGCCGCCGGCGAGATCGAAGTGGAGCCCGGTGGCGACGTCGACCTGCGCGAGTTCGCCGAGAAGTGAAGAGGGCCGGGGCGACTGACGCCGCCCCGGCCCTTCTGACGGGCGGGCCGGCCCCCAAGGGGACGGAGCCGGCCCGCCTCGTCACTGGCTCCGGAGGGCCGTCACTCGTACTGGATGGCCTCGAGGATCCGCGTGCCGGCGGCGCGGCGCGCCGGCAGCACCGCCGCGATCACGCCGACGACCACCGCGAGCACGAGGAACACCGCGAGCTGCGTGTACGGCAGGCTGAAGACCAGCCCGTCGCCGCCAAGCTGGGTGACGATCACGTAGGCCATGGCGACGCCGACCACCGTGCCGAGCACCCCGCCGATGACGGCGGTGATGACGCTCTCGTAGCGGACCATCTGGCGGAGTTGCCTCCGAGTAGCGCCGATGGCGCGCAGCATGCCGATCTCGCGCGTCCGCTCGTGGACGCTGAGAACCAGGGTGTTGACGATACCGAAGACCGAGATGAGGACGCTCATGGCCAGCAGGCCGTAGAACATCATCAGGATCTGGTCGACCTGCTTGTTGATGGTGTCGAGGTACTCTGCCTTGGTCATGACCTTCTGCGTCGGGAAGGCAGAGAGCGCCTTCCGCACGGCATCCTGGGTCGCGCCGACGTCGGCGCCTCCCCGGGTGCGCACCATGGTGATCACGGACGCGGTCGGCAGGTCGAGAGCCTTGAAGGCGCCCAGGCTCGTGATCATGCCGGTGAAGGCCATCTGGTCGCGGTAGAAGCCGAGCACGGTGAGCCTGGCCTTCTCGCCGCCCTGCGTCATGACGGTGATGCTGTCGCCGACCTTGACCTCGCCGGCGAGCGGTGAGCCGTCCTCGAGCAGGACGTGGTGGGCGTCCAGCTTGGTGTAGAGGGCGTCGCTCCCGCCGTGCTTCCAGTCCAGCGCCCAGACACGGGCGAAGACGGCGGGGTCCACGGCGTAGGCGCTCATGACCCCGCCCTTCTTGACCTTGAGGTCGGCGTAGCCGGTGCCGGCGGCGGTGTCGACGCCTTGCACCGTGTCCAGAGAGCGGATGGTCTTCTGCGGCACGCCCATGAACGCGGTGCGGTCCTGCACGACCAGCTCGGCGCGCGTGGACTTGTCGATCGCGCCGCCGAACGAGCCCTTCATCGCCTGGGCGAACACGGCGATGAACACGACCAGGGCGAGGCCGATCATGAGCGCGGCGGCCGTGGCGGCCGTGCGGCTTGGGTTGCGGCCGGCGTTGTCGCGGGCCAGACGGCCGCTGGTGGGCGCCAGCTTCTCCAGCGGCCAGCCGATGATGCGCGCCGCCGGCCGCACGATGTACTTGGCCAGCATCGCGATGGCGACGAAGAGGAGCAGCGCGCCGAGGCCCATGGAGAGCAGCCGGTTGCTGGTCGTCCCGTCGCTGAAGATGCCGTAGGCGAGCGAGGCGCCGCCGAGGGCGGCGATGGCCAGGGCGATCGCTGTGGTGAACTTCGTGAAGCGGGTCGGCGGCAGAGCGGCGCCTTCCTGGAGGGCGGCCACCGGCGGCACACGCGTCGCGCGCAGCGCCGGGGCCAGGGCGGACACCAGCGTCACACCGACGCCGACGAGCGCGGCGATGAGGATCGTCCGCGGCTGGAGGGAGATGCCGGCGGTGGGGATGTCGGCCCCCATGGCCTTGAACAGCAGGTTGATGCCCTTGGCCACGCCGAGGCCGGCGACGATGCCGACCGCCGAGGCGAGGACGCCCAGCGTGAGCGCCTCGGCGACCACAGAGCGGAGCACCTGGCGGCGGCTGGCGCCGAGGGCGCGCAGCATGGCGAACTCGCGGCGCCGCTGCGCCACGGTGATGCTGAAGGCGTTGAAGATGATGAACGCGCCGACGAAGACGGAGACGCCGGCGAACGCCAGCAGCATCGGCGTCAGGAAGGTGTTGATGGAGGCCGCCGTCTCGTTGGTCGCGTCGGTGGCCGCCTGCTCGCCGGTCTTGACGCTCACCGTCGCCGGCAGTTCGGCCTTGACGCGCGCGGCGAGCTGCGTGGGCGTGACGCCGGGATCGGCGGCGATCGAGACGCCGCTCAGCTTGCCGGGCTCGCCGCCCCAGCGCTGCACGTCCTGCAGGCGGCCGGCGATGACGATGGTGCCGCCCATGGAGCCGGAGTCGCCCCAGGTGAACACGCCGGTGACCTTGACGTGCTGCAGGCCGGCCGCGGCGGCGACGTCGAAACTGTCGCCCGGCTGGAGGCCTTGCTTGTCGGCGAAGCTCTTGATGATGCTGACCTCGTTGCGAGCCTGCGCCTCGCGCCCGGCGACGAGCCGGGCCTGGTTGAAGGGCGGGCCCGGGTTGGTGGTCAGCAGGGTCGGGGAGCCGCCGGTCTGGACGGTCTTGCCGTCCACGATCGCGGCGCCCAGCGTCTGGTACGTGCCGGCGGCCTTGGCGACGCCCGGCACTCCCTGGATCTGCGCGAGCATCGTGGTGTTCAGCGTCTGTGGGACGGTACCGGTGCTGTCCATCGCGGTGAACGCCGTCTTGGGTGACACCTGCACGGCGGTGCCCTTGAACGACGTCTTGAAGATGTCGGCGAAGCCGTTGTGGATCTGGTCGGTCAGCACGTACGTGCCGGTGATCATCGCCACGCCCAGCAGGATCGCCAGGACTGTGAGGACGGTCCGGAGCGGCCGGCTGGCCAGGCTGCGGAAGGCGAGGCGGGTCATCGCGCCACCTCGAGGTTCTTGATGGTGTCGTAGATGGCGTCGCGGGTCATGCGGTCCTCGTCCAGCTCGATGCGGCCGTCTTTGAGGAAGACGACGCGGTCGGCGATGCTCGCCGCGTTGGCGTCGTGGGTGACCATGATGACGGTCTGGCCGAACTCGTCGACGCTGCGACGCAGCAGATCGAGCACTTCTCCGCCGGTCCGGGAATCGAGGTTGCCGGTCGGCTCGTCGGCGAACAGTACGGCCGGCCGGGTGATGAGCGCCCGCGCGACGGCGACGCGCTGCTGCTGGCCACCGGAGAGCTCGGCGGGGCGGTGGGTCAGGCGGTCCTGCAGGCCGACGGCCTCGATGACGGTGCGCCGCCAGGCCTCGTCCGCCCGGCGGCGGGCGAGAGAGAGCGGCAGGACGATGTTCTCGTCGGCGGTCAGCGTCGCCAGCAGGTTGAAGCTCTGGAAGATGAAGCCGATCTTGTCGCGGCGGAGCTGCGTGAGCTTCCTCTCCTTGAGCCGGGTGATCTCGACGCCGTCGATGCTGACCCGGCCGCCCGTCGGCTGGTCGAGCCCGGCGAGGATGTGCATGAGGGTGCTCTTGCCGGAGCCGGACGGTCCCATGATCGCCGTGAGCCGGCCCTCCGTGATGTCGATGTCGACGTCGCGCAGGGCGTGCACGGCGGCATCGCCCTTGCCGTAGGTGCGCGAGAGGCCGCGCGCCGTGACGACGGCGCGGCCCGGGCCGCGCTCGGTGAACAGCGACTCGCCGGTGAACTCGTGCTCGAGCCGGGCGAGCGTCTCACTCGCCTGGTCGAGTCGGTCTTGCTCGGGGATGGTGGTGGTTCGCATGATGTCTCCTCCTGGTTCGCGCTGGTGAGGAGAGGCTACGGGGGGCGCTCCGCCCGCGAATCGCCCAGTGGTGGTGGATGCCCGAGCGCGGCGGAGGGATATTCGCGTGTCGCCACGGGCCCCCACGGGGGAGCTCGCCGCTACCCAGCCAGGGGGAGCCGGCTCCGGCTGGGGTAGGCCGGGGACCGGGTGCTTGAAGTCGGCGGCGAAGCCTCAGCCTCCCCGGCGGGCGCCGGCGCCTACCCCTGCGGTGGTAGGGAGGGTCTGGCCCTCAGCCCGCCGTCGCCGCCGGGTCGGCAGCCAATGGCACGAGCCGCGTCGCGTCGGCCTGCCAGCTTGCGGCCACTCGCGAGGCCATGCCGCTGGTGCGGTACCGGACCGGCGACCGCGGCCGGTTCCTCGGTGAGCCGTGTCCGTGCGGCACGCCGCTCCGCCGGCTGGAGAGGGTGCCGCGCTGCTCGAGCGCGCCACCGCCGCGCTGGTGGCGGCGCCCGTGCTGGCAGATCCGATCGTCTCCGGGCGCCTGCGGCTCGACGTCGCAATCGCCTCCGATCCTTGGCCGCAGGGGGTCGGCACCGTCAAGAGGACGCTTGTAGAATCGATGCACTGACCGGAGGCGACAGGTGAAAGAGATCCTTGACGAGGTCCTCGCGCTGCTGGAGAACGGCGACGACTTCGCGCTCGTGAAGCTGATCGGCGACCGCGGCTCGACGCCGCGGGCCGCCGGCGCGGAGATGCTGGTGCGCCGCGACGGCTCCATCGCGGGGACCATCGGCGGCGGCCTGTTGGAGCTCACGATGATGCGTGAGGCAGCCGGTGTGCTGGAGAGCCGGCGCGCCAAGGTCGTCGAACTGCGCCTCGCCGGCACGGACCTCCAGAGCGAGGAAGAAATGGTCTGCGGCGGTTCCGCCGAGGTGCTCATCACGTACGTGGCGCCGGGGGACCCGGCGCTCAAGGAGGTCGTCGCGGCTGTCAAGGCGGCGAGAGCCGCCCGTCGCCGCGCCTGGATGTTCACCATCGAGCCGCCGGAGGACGCCGGAGACGTCGAGTTCTGCCTCCTCGAAGAAGACGGAAGCATGGCGGGAGCGCGGCCGTGCGAGCCGAAGGTCCTGCGCACGGCCGTCGGCAAGATCGCCGTGCACGGCTCGACCACCCTGCCGGACGGGCGCGGGGTGCTCGTCGAGCAGGTCGAAGTGCCCGCGAAGGCGGTCATCTGCGGGGGCGGCCACGTCGCGCGCGCCGTCGCGCCGGCCGCCCTTGCGGCAGACTTCGCGGTCACGGTGCTCGACGACCGCGAGGAGTTCGCCGACCCGCGGCGCTTCCCGGGCGCCAAGGTCGTGCTGGCCCCGTTCGACGGGGCGCTGGAGGGGTTGAGCATCGACGCAAGCTCCTACGTCGTCATCGTCACGCGCGGGCACGTGCACGACATGGACGTCCTGATGCAGGCCTTGCGCACGCCGGCGCGCTACGTCGGCCTCATGGCGAGTCGTGGCAAGCATGCGCGTATGGTCACGGCGTTGCGGGAGGCCGGGTTCGGCGACGATGACATCGCCCGCGTGCACTCGCCTATCGGTCTGGCCATCGGCGCGGAGACCCCAGCGGAGCTCGCGGTGAGCATCGTCGCGGAGATGATCCAGGTGCGCGCCGGCAAGGGCGCCTGACTCCATGGACGGGCTGTCGGCGATCGTCCTGGCCGCCGGCCACTCGTCGCGAATGGGGTCACTCAAGCCGCTTCTCGACCTGGGCGGCCGAACGCTGCTCGCCCGCGCCGTAGGCGCGTTCAGGTCGATCGGCGTGGACGACGTGATCGTCGTGACTGGCCATCGCGGGGACGAGGTGACGACCGCCGCCGAGGCGCTCGGCGCACGGCCGGTGAAGAACCCTCGCTTCGACGACGGCATGTACACGTCCGTGCAGGCGGGCGCCGCCGCCGTGCCCGAGGGGCGGCGCTTCTTCCTGCTGCCGGTGGACTGCCCGCTCGCGCGGCCGGAGACCATCGGGCGCCTGGCCCGCATCGCCGTGGCCGCCGGCGCCCAGGTCGCCCTGCCCGTCTATGGAGGCATCCCCGGCCACCCGCCGCTGCTGGCGCCCGAGCTCCGGGGGGAGATCCTGATAACAGAGCCGCCTGGGGGGCTGCGCGAGCTGCTCACCGGCCGGCAAGAGCCGGCGCTCCGAATGGACGTCGACGATCCCGGTGTGCTCCGTGACGCGGACACGCCGGACGACCTGGACTCACTGCGCGCCGCCGCCGCGTTGGAGAATCTGCCGTCCGAGCGCCGCTGTCTCGAGCTCCTCGAGGAGAACGGCGCCGCCGAGCGGCGCGTCGCCCACTCCGAGGCCGTCGCGGCTGTTGCGGCTGCGCTGACGGCGGCGCTGAACGAGCGGCAGCAGTGCCTGTGTGTGCCGCTCGTCGTGGCCGCCGCCCTCCTCCACGACGTGGCCCGGGCCGAGCCACGCCACGCCGAAGCCGGCGCCGCGCTGCTCGAGCGCCTCTCTTACGCCCGCGTCGCCGGCGTAGTGCGCCATCACATGTCGCTGGCCGCCGCAGCCGGCGACGACCTCGACGAGACGCGGGTGGTCTTCCTCGCCGACAAGCTGGTGCAGGACGAACGCCTCGTGGGCCTCGACGAGCGCTTCGCCGTGCGCCTCGCGCGGCACGCCGGCGACGCCTCGGCGCTCGAGGCCGTTCGCGCGCGCCGCGATGGGGCTCGGCTCGTCCAGGCTCGCGTGGAGGACGTGCTCGGGCGGCCCCTCGACGGCTTGTCCGGCCGCTGGCCGTCTCCTCCCAAGCGCGGGCCGCATGCCGACGCTGAGTCCGTCAAAGGAGCGGCGCCCGTGCCTGCGGGCAGCACGGATCTATTGCTGACAGTGGCGCCGCCCGCAACCAGTGCATCCGGCGGCCGGATCGCCTTTCTCACCGGCGCGCCGGACGCGGGGAAGACGCTGGTCTGCCAGCGCGTCGTCGAGGCGGCCCGGCACAGGGGTCTGCGCGTCTCGGGCCTCATCACGGAGGCGCGGCGGCTCTCCTCAGGCCGCGTCGTTCAGACCGTCCTCAACCTGCGCACCGGTGAGCGGCGGCGGCTTGCGGACTACGTCGGCGTTGACGAGGGAGAGCCGATCGGGCGCGGCGTCGCCGGCCGCTTCTCGTGGACATTCGTCAGCGAGTCGGTCCGCTGGGGCCGTCACGAGCTCGACCGCTGCCTCACGGGCAGCACAGACCTGCTCGTCATCGACCAGCTCGGGCCACTCGAGCTGGTCGCCGGCTCGGGGTGGGTCAACGCGGTGCACGTCCTCCAAGAGGCCCGTTACGGCCTGGCCCTCGTCGTCGTCAATCGCCTCGTCATCGCGCAGCTGCGGCGACGGCTGGGCGGAAACGTCATGGAGGTCGAGGCCGAGCCAGGAGATGCGGACCGGCTGCGGGACCGCCTCGTCCGGCTCGCGATCGACAGCAAGCTCGACTCCGAGGCCTGACCCCTAATTCGAGGGAATCGTGCCAGACCGTACGGCGGCCGCTGCGGTCTTTGACGACTCTCGACACGTACCGGAGCTTCTGCTCCGGCTGGCGCAGGCGCAGCGGCTCAGGCCGGTGGGCTGAGCGAGCAGCCGGCAGGATGAGAGGCTGCTCGCCCGCCGCCGCTCGAACCCCGGTCACTCCTGCGGCCGAGCTCCGGGCTCGCACTCACACACCCGGGACAGCGTGATGAAGTGCTCGCCCTCGCCGGCGGCCAGGGAGAAGCCCTCCGGCTCCCCCTCGCCGACGTCGAGGATCAGCTGCGTGTGCTTCCACACCGCGTACTGGCGGTGGTCGATGTAGAAGGGCGCACCGCCCACCTCGCCCAGCAGGACGTCGTGGTCGCCGACGATGAACTCGCCGTCGGCGAAGCACATCGGGAGGCTGCCGTCGCAGCAGCCTCCCGACTGGAAGAACATGACGGGCCCGCGCTCTGCCACCAGCCGCTCGATGGCCGCCAGTGCCGCCGGCGTGGCGACGACCGCCGGCTCCTTCGCGGACTCGTCCACGGTCACGCCCCGATCAGAAGAACCCGAGGGCGTTCGGGCTGTAGCTGACCAGCAGGTTCTTCGTCTGCGTGTAGTGCTCGAGCATCATCTGGTGGTTCTCGCGGCCGACGCCGGAGATCTTGTAGCCGCCGAAGGCCGCGCCGGCGGGGTAGAGGTGGTAGCAGTTGGTCCACACGCGCCCGGCCTTGATGGCCCGGCCCATGCGGTAGGCGCGGTTGCCGTCGCGCGTCCACACGCCGGCGCCGAGGCCGTAGAGCGTGTCGTTGGCGATCGCCAGCGCTTCGGCCTCGTCCTTGAACGTGGTCGACCGCCAGCACCGGGCCGAAGATCTCCTCCTGGAAGACGCGCATCTTGTTGTCGCCCTTGAGCACCGTCGGCTGGAAGTAGTAGCCCTCGGCGAGGTCGCCGTCCAGCACGTTGCGCTTGCCGCCGATGAGGCACTCGGCGCCCTCCTGCGCGCCGATGTCGACGTAGCCGGTGATCTTCTCCAGCTGCTGCTGGCGAGTTCTGCGCGCCGAGCATCGTGTCGGTGTCGAGCGGGTTCCCCTGCTTGATCTTGCCGATGCGCTCGAGGCAGCGCGCCATGAACTCGTCGTAGATCGACTCCTGGATGAGCGCGCGCGACGGGCACGTGCACACCTCGCCCTTGTTGAAGGCGTAGAGCACGAGACCCTCGACGGCCTTGTCGAGGAAGGCGTCGTCCTCGGCCATCACGTCGGCGAAGAAGATGTTCGGCGACTTGCCGCCGAGCTCCGTCGTCGAGGGGATGAGGTTCTGGGCCGCGTACTGCATGATCAGGCGACCGGTCGTGGTCTCGCCGGTGAAGCCGATCTTGGCGATGCGCGGGCTCGTGGCCAGGGCCTTGCCGATCTCGCCGCCCGGGCCGGTGATGATGTTGATGACGCCCGGCGGCACCACGTCGCGCGATCACCTCGGCCAGCTTGAGGATCGACCACGGCGTGGGGGAGGCCGGCTTGATCACGCGTGCAGTTGCCGGCGGCCAGCGCCGGGGCGATCTTCCAGGCGGCCATCAGCAGCGGGAAGTTGAAGGGGATGATCTGGCCCGACGACGCCGAGCGGCTCGTGGAAGTGGTAGGCGACCGTGTCCTTGTCGATCTCGGTGATCGTGCCCTCGAGCGAGCGGGTGGCGCCGGCGAAGTAGCGGAAGTGGTCGACGGCCAGCGGGATGTCGGCCGCCAGCGTCTCGCGCACCGGCTTGCCGTTCTCCCAGGTCTCGGCCACGGCCAGCATCTCGAGGTTGGCCTCGATGGCGTCGGCGATGGCGTTGAGCACGGCGGCGCGCTCGGCGAGCGAGGCCTCGCCCCAGGCGTCCTTGGCCGCGTGGGCAGCGTCGAGGGCGAGCTCGACGTCGTCCGCGGTGGACCGGGCCACCTCGCAGAACGGCTTGCCGGTGACCGGGCTGATGTTGTCCATGTAGCCGCCCTTGACCGGAGCGACCCACTTGCCGCCGATGAAGTTGTCGTAGCGCGGCTTGACGCTGACCACGCTGCCCGGCTTGCCGGGCTGCTCGTAGACCTTGCCCATTGCTGCCTCCTGCTCGCGGTTCCGGGTCGATCGCGCCGCGACTCCGCGCGAACGCGATCGACATCGTTGCGCCACTGTACTGCCGACCGGAGGCGACGCAACGACGGGCAGCCGTTTTCTAACCCCCTGTAACGCGGACAGAACAAATGTGGCGCCGGTCCGACGCCAGGCAACGGTTCGCGTGCCTGCCGCATGAGCAAGGTGACATCGCTCCTCGTGCAAGCTGCCAACATGCGCGGGCTCGGCGTCCGATGCGGCATCCGCCGGCGGCCAATCCGGCGATGCGAACTGATGACGACGGGAGGCCGGGGCGCTGTGCGCCCCGGCCTCCCGGCAGTTCCTTTCATTCGCGCCACCCGGCGCCGCCGCGCGCTACTTCGCCGCGGCTCCGTGCGACTCCGCCGCCGCCGGCTCCTTCTCCATGCGGACGGCGCAGACCTTGAACTCCGCCGTCATCGTCACCGGGTCGCCGGCCGCGTTGGTGAGCTCGTTGACCGGGGACTCCTTGAAGTGGAAGGTCATGAACATCGTGCCCGGTGGCACCTTCTCGGTGACCGTGATCCGCGTCGTGATGGACCCGCGGCGCGAGCTCACCCGCACCAGCTCGTTCTCCACGAGGCCGAGCCGCTCGGCGTCCGCCGGGTTGACCTCCG
The DNA here is from genome assembly GCA_963784975.1 of uncultured Thermoleophilia bacterium. Taxonomy (GTDB): domain Bacteria; phylum Actinomycetota; class Thermoleophilia; order UBA2241; family UBA2241; genus CAIXSE01. The sequence continues at coordinate 42,170 of CAWAUK010000049.1, forward strand.
CCAGCTCGTAGGGACGCAGCCACTCCAGGTTCTGCGAGAGCCGGGTCATGACGTTGTAGTGGTAGAGCATGCGCCCGGTGGTGAGCAGCATCGGGTACTCGTCATCGGTGAGCTCCGCAGGCTGCTGGAACGGGATGCCCTGCAGCAGGCCCTTGCCACGCGTGAACTGACCCTGGTGCAGGAAACGCGTGCCGGGATGGTCCTCGGTGGGGCA
>CAWAUK010000050.1:0-28364 GCA_963784975.1 uncultured Thermoleophilia bacterium
CAGGAGCCCCGCCCCCCTTTTCGCGCCCCTGGAGCCCCGCCCCCTCTGTGTCGCCCTGACGCCGGACGGGCGGAGCGCCCGCACGGCAGGTGGTCGCAGTCTCCGTGACGCCGCAGAGCGGGCGGCGCCGGCCGTCACTCCGCCGGCGCCTCGCGCATCCGCCTGATCAGGGCGGCGATGTCCTCGCCGCCCTCCCCAGCCTCCGCCGCCCGCCGGCAGTACTCCACGAAGGCGCCGGTCATCAGTGACCCGAGACCGGCGTCGTCCAGCGTGAGCTGCCCGCTCGCGCCCAGCCCGAGCACGCTCACCTGCGCCATGCCGTCCTCCTCGTTGTCACCCGGCCGTCAGCCGGCCGCGACGGCGGTGATCGATTCCTCGAGTACCGTCAGCCCCTCGCCCAGCTCCTCCGACGTGATGGTCAGCGCCGGGAACACGCGGATGCCGCTGCCCTGGGTCTGGCGCACGAAGACGCCACGTCGCAGGCACTCGGCGGCCACCGCTCCGGCCGTCGCCTCGTCGCGCAACTCGACGAGCAGCAGCAGTCCGGCGCCGCGCGCGCCGGCGACGGCGCCCGCGAAGCGCTCGCCCCAGGAGCTCATGCGGGCGAGCGCCTCAGCGCCCAGCTCCTCGACATGCGTGGGCACGTCCTCGTCGATCAGGAAGCGGATGACGGCCGCGGCCACGGCGCAGGCCAGCGGATTGCCGCAGTAGGTGCCGCCGTGGTCGCCGGCCTCGAGCCGCCCGGCGACGGCCTCCGTCATGGCGAACGCGCCGAGCGGGAAGCCCCCGGCGATGCCCTTGGCCATGGTGAGGAAGTCGGCCTCCGCGCCGGCCGCCGCGGTCGCGAACAGCGGCCCGGTACGGCAGAAGCCGGTCTGGACCTCGTCGACGATGAGCAGAGAGCCGTTGGCGCGGCAGAGGCGCGAGGCTTGCCGCAGATAGTCGGGTGACGGGATGCGCACGCCGCCCTCGCCCTGCACCGGCTCGACGATCATCGCCGCGACGTCCTCGTCGAGCTCCGCCTCGACCGCGTCCAGCCTGCCGTACGGTACGAACCGGTAGCCCGGCATCAGCGGGCGGAACTTGTCGCGGTGCTTGGCCTGCCCGGTGGCCGACACCATGCTGATGGTGCGGCCGTGGAAGCTCCCGTCGGTGGCGATGACGTCGGTGCGGCCGGTCGCCTTGCGCGCGAGCTTGACCGCCGCGTCGTTGGCCTCGGCCCCGCTGTTGGTGAAGAAGACGCGGGTGAGCCCCTGGGGCAGGATCCCGGCGAGAAGCTCGAGCAGCCCGGCGCGCGCGGGGGAGTACGTCAGCCCCGAGTCGGGGTTCTGGATGATGCGCGCGCCCTGCTCCGCCAGCGCGCGCACGATGACGGGATGGGCGTGACCGATGGAGGTGACGCCCCAGCCGGCGGTGAGGTCCAGGTACCGCCGGCCGTCCTCGTCCCACACCCACACGCCCTCGCCGCGCTCGATCGAGATGGGCGTCTTGGCGAAGAACGGCGGCATGTGCGCGTCCTCGACGGCGATGGTCTCGTGCGTCCCCATAGTCTCCTCCAGGCGATGTGCCTTCATTCTCGCACGCGCGCCCGCGCCCGCGAAGGGAGCGCTCGACGCGCGGGCACCCCGCACGCGAGAGGGGCGCCGGGGCTTTCGCCCCGGCGCCCCCCGACGAAGAGCGCCTCTCGTGTACTACCGGCTCACTCCGGCGGCACCTCGAGGAAGGCGTAGTTGACGTCGATGCCCCTGCCCTTGTTGTACTGCCTGCCGATCCAGTAGCCGACGAGGCAGACCAGGAAGACGACGGCGACGACGATGTACGGGGTGGTTCCCTTGAGGCCGTAGCCCGAGTGCCACAGGAACGCGACCAGGGCGGCCGTGCCGAAGACGAAGCCGATGACGCCGAAGACCGTTACCAGCGGGAACCCGCCGAGCGTGTACTTGGCGCCCGGGGACGCCTCGTACAGCGCCTTGGCGCGGTACGGCAGGAGCGCCGCGGCGAGGCAGCTGATCACGAAGACGTAGCCGCAGGCGAAGGTGACGCCCAGGGTCATCTTGTACCAGCTGGACCAGTAGTTGTAGCCGTAGATCGCCACGCACCCGAGCAGGAAGTAGATGAGGTGCGCGTTGACCGGCGAGCGGAAGCGCGGGTTCACCTTGGAGAACCACGCCGGCAGCGTGCGGTCGAGCGACATGCCGACCATGATGCGCGTCATGCCGATGTAGCAGTTGCAGGTGATCTGCAGCGACGCGAGCATGAAGCACACCGAGACGAGGATCGTGATGATCGGATTGGGCGTGATCACGATCGCGAACATGCCCGGGAAGGGCAGGACGCTGCCGATCCCGTCGCCGGACGCGCTCACCCCATAGTAGTAAGAGTTCGAGACGGCGTTGAAGAAGGCCGTGCCCACAGCGCGCTCCTCCGCCCAGGCGAGGACGGCAAGGGCGATGCCCATCGCGACCATCGAGCCGACGATGATGAACATCTGGTTCTTGAAGACGCGGGCGCCCTTGATCTCGCCGCCCTGCTCCACCGAGTACGTCGCCCACTGCAGGCTCGTCCACACGATGGGGATGGCGAGGAAGGTGGCCGCCAGCGAGAACTTCGGCAGCAGGTCGACTCCGGCTCCCTTGACGTCGGTCAGGAGCCACTCGTAGTAGCCCTGCCGTCCGTCGACGACCTGGGCGAAGTGGTTCATCGCCACTGAGAAGTGCGCCGGGCTGGTGCGCAGGAACTGCACCAGCAGGATCACCATGAGGATGCCGGTGGCGGCGAACATGAAGTACTGCAGGCGCACGTAGTTCTTGAAGCCGGTGACCAGCAGGAGCGCCATGGCCGCCGCGCCGATGATGCTGATGACGACGTGACCGAGCGGCCCCTGGCACCAGACCGCCGCGTTGATGAGGCTGGTGCTCTTGTAGTACACGCCGAGCCCCATGAACAGCGGCGCGACGCCGAGGGTGGCGAGCAGCCAGCCGGCGAGCGCGACCCACTGCAGGATCCAGATCACGAACCCGCTCATCACGACCGGGAACCCGATGGCGCCGCCGAGCACGCGGCTCTGGAACACGTAGTCGCCGCCGGAGCGCGGCATCGCCGTCGCCATCCACACGTAGGCGAGGGCGATCGGGAGCTCCAGGAAGATCGCGAGCAGGCACGCCTTCCACACGGAGACGCCCGGGAACGCCGCCGGCGCCCAGACGAGCGTCCACGGGAAGATCACGCCCATGGTCAGGAAGTTGTACATGAACGCCGACCAGGGCGACATCACCCTGGAGAGCCCCGAGGCCTTGCGGCTGAAGACCTCCGGTTTTGCTGCGGTTGTAGCCATCTCTTCCCCCTGTTGTCAGTCTCTCAGGACTTCACAGACACGTCATTCGGCGGCAGCGCCCTGCCTCCTCACCCCGACGTCATCTGATAACCGACGATCTTGCCCGGCTCTAGTGTCAGGATGCACCCCCTCAGGACCCCCTCGCCGTACTCGCTGCCCGGGTTCACCACGGTGGTGCGCTTGATCTTGACCAGACCTCGCGCTTCGTGGATGTGCCCGCAGAGCTGAAGCAACGGCTGATGGAGCTCGACCGCATCGCGGACCGCGTGGCTGCCGGCCGGCGCCGACTGCGCCACGCCGCCGACGACGATCGGCGACGGTGGATCGGTCGACCAGTCGAGCTTGGGACACTCATCGAGCGTCGAGTCGTAGGGCGGCACGTGGAAGTTGAAGATCGCGCTCGTGAAGTCGTCGATCCCCTGTACGGCCTCCTCGAGGTGTTTCGCCAAGGTCTCTTCGTCTGTCTCCCGCGGGGTATCCCACGGCGTCGGGTTGCTGAAGCCGCAGTTGGCCATCGGAAACGTCTCGTTGAGGGCGACGATGCGGCCTTCGCAATTGACGACGTGCTCGCTGTCGACGGCCTCCAGCACGTCGATCAGCTCCTGAGGGTCGTCGTTGCCGCCGGTCACGTAGCACATGATGCCGGTGCCGGCGAGGCGCTCATCGGCGAGCGCGATCCACTCCTCGAGCCGCCGGTGCGCCTCGCGTCTGAACGCCTCGTCGACGAGACTCTGGTCGGCCTGCATCTCGCGGATCTCGTCCTCTCCCACGGTCACGTGATAGAAGCCGAGCGTCTCGATGCGCTCCTTGACCGCCTGAAGCTCGTCGGGACCGTTGAGATGCGAGAGCTCCTCCTGGAGCGTCACCCGGTAGTGCCCGGCGCCCTCGTCGACGATCGGCACGAGGAACTTGCCCTCGATATCGCCCCCCATGACGAGGTGGTCGACCCTGTAGAACTTGGCGCCGTTGATGAACTTGCGATACGTGCGTTGGGAGCCGTGCACGTCGGTGGCAAAGAAGATCCGCATGCGCTTGTCGGCGGATCCCCCCTTCTTGCTGAAAAGTCCCATGCGTCAGCCGCCTCCGCCTCAATCGATCTCGTTGTACCACTTGACCTTGTCGCCGACCCTGGCGCGGAGCTTCCACCTCGTACCCTTGGGGTAGTCGTCCATCGCGCTCATGAGCTCGGCGACCCGCTGCGCCACGATCGCCTTGTCGTTCTCCTCGAGGTCGAGGTGCGGCAGGTAGTCGCGCACCTTCTCGAGGTTCATGGTGGTGGTGCGCCACAGGCCCCACTCCCCGGCGCACAGCTTGGCCACGTGCGCCGAGTTGATGTGGTCCTCGTCGTTGGCCTCGATCTCATGCTCGCGGAGCAGCATGATCGTGTCGATGATGTCCTTCTCGTTGATCTTGACGATCTGCATCTTCTCGAGCAACAGCTCGGCGAGCGGGATCGTCGGCGTGTCGACCTCGAGCCGGCCCTTCCACGGGATGGGGTGGCAGAAGTCGAGCTTGTCCATGAAGACGTCGGCGTGGATATGGCTGGTGGGGTTGTTGAAGATCAGCCGGCCGCCCTCGGCGTGGAACGCGTTGATCTCGAGGTCCTCGTTGTAGCCCAGCGACACGAAGAGCTTGCGGATCGGGTCGTTCTGCCTGCCGTAGCCGGCGAAGTCGATGTCCGTGTAGATGCGGTTCAGTTTCTCCTGGATGAAGCCGAACTGCGGGCAGTGATGCCAGAACGCGAGCGCCCCGATGACCCGCAGGTGGACGCCTTGCTCCTCGCCGGCCTTGACCACGCGGATGGCCTCCTCCTGGAACTGCCGGGCCAGCTCGGGGTCGACCTTGCCCATGCCGATGTCGGGTCCCATCTCCCCGGCCGGCCGTGTCATGTCGTCACTCATGGACTGCTCCCGTCTCTCTCTAGGCCGATTCGAGCCACGACGGGAACTCGGGCCGGGCGGCGTTCGCGTGAAAGCGCGCGACCCTGTTCATGCCGTACTCATAGAAGTCGAAGTCGATCTTCGACAGGCGCACCTGGATCATCGCCCAGATGCTCCACCACAGATCGGCGACGAGCTTGTGCAGCATCATCCTCGCGAACCGGTCCTCCCGCAGGGAGCCGCAGTATCGCGTGATGATGAAACGTTCCTCGTCGTCAGACAAGGGGTGCTCGACGCAGAAGTCGCCCAGGTCGAAGAACGGGTCGGCCATGCCCCCGTACTCCCAGTCGATCACCCACATCCTGCCGCCCGGCTCGAGGATGAAGTTCTCTGAGAGCAGGTCGCAGTGGCAGGCCACCGGAGGCGGCACGTCGCGCTGCATCGCCTGCTCGATCTGGGCGCCCAGCTCCAGCATCCAGTCCATGTCCTCGGGGAAGGGCGCGTCCACGCCGCGCGCCATGTCCATGTACTCGCGGATCATGTCGAAGACGTGGATCTCGTTGCTGAACCTCGCCTTCTCGTGGTACTGGAGCATGACGTCGACGACCTTCTCCAGCCGGTCGGGGTGGCCGGCAAGGTCGTCGGGGTGCATGGTCTCGCCCTCGAGGAAGGGCACGACGGTGCACATCTCCGGCTCGAGGGTGTACAGGATCGGCGGCGTGACGCCCGCCTCCGCCGCGGCGATGTGGTTGCGGTGCTCCCGCTCGCGATCGATGAAGTAGTCGGTGCCCTGGCCCGGGATGCGCATCACGTACTTGCCGTCCCACGGTAGGCCGGGGCGGCCGGTCACCGTCACGACGAAGTTGTAGTTGGTGATGCCGCCGCCCAAGGTCTCGACCCGCACGTCGAGGCCGTTCCAGTCCGGGATGCGGGCGATCGCCCCCTCCGGGGTCAGATGCTCGACCGTTGCCACCTCGCCCACCCTTTCGTCGCCTTCCGTCCGATCAGCCACGCTCAGACCACCTCGCACTGCGGCCCGGCGCGCTGGATCTGCTTCACCAGCGCCGGGTCGATGCCGCTGTCGACCAGCACCACGTCGATCTGGTCGAGCGGGCAGATGACCATAGGGCCGACCAGCCCGATCTTGCTGGAGTCGGCCAGCACGATGACCTCGCCGCGCGTGCGTCTGATCATGGCCAGCTCGATGGTGGCGACGGCCATGCTCGGCGTGGTCAGGCCGGCTCGCACGTCGAGGCAGTCGGCGCCGAGGAACGCCTTGTCGGCGTAGACCTGGTTGATCATGTCCAGAGGCCAGGTACCCTCAACGGCGTCGAGCTGCGGCCGGTAGAGGCCGCCGAGGAACAACACCTCGAGCCTCATGCCGCGCGCCTCCGCCGCCACCGCGAGGCTGTGTGTGACCACGCGCGCCTCGAGCTCGGGGTCGACGTGCCGCAGGATGTTCACGACGGTCGTGCCCGAGCCGAAGAAGACGGTGTCCTGCGGCTCGATCATCTCGGCGGCCGCGGCGGCGATGGCGTCCTTCTCCGCGGCGTTCGCGACGACCGCCTCCTCCCATCGGGGCTCGGCTGTGAGGTGCTTCTTGAGCACGGCCCCCCCGTAGGTGCGATCGAGCACGCCCTCCTGCTCCAACAGAAGCAGGTCGCGGCGGATGGTGATCTCCGAGACGCCGAGGTCTTCGCTCAGAGCCGGGACGCGGACCGCGCGCTGATCCCTGAGAGCCGAGACGATGCGCGCGCGACGTTCTGCGGGCATCATCTCTCGCGGCGCCGGAGTGGCCACCTGGTCCCCCCTGGGAGCTTTACGTCTGCGGGCCATCAATCATCAACAATCACGACCGTTCAAAGATGATCGCATCCTACGACGAGACGATCACGTGTCAAGAGCCCACGAAGCAATCCATTCGTGACCGATCGTGATGACTCTCATGCACAGCTGAATGGTCTTGAGCGATGACCGGCGCGCCGAACGGCAGTGAGCCGGCGACGCGCCGTGCGACGGGCATATCACCACAACTAGGCCGACTGAGGAGGCGAGTGATGCCCGAGTACGACGTCGCCGTGATCGGCAGCGGCACGGCGGCCCAGAACGTGGCGCCGCGCTGCGCGCAGGCGGGCCTGCGGGTGGCGGTCGTCGACCGACTGCCCTACGGCGGCACCTGCGCGCAGCGCGGGTGCGACCCGAAGAAGGTCCTGCTCGCGGCGGCGGAGGCCGTGAGCCGCGCGCGCATGTTGGACGGCCGCGGCCTCGTGGGCTCGCCCACGATCGACTGGCCGGCGCTCATCGCGCGCAAGCGCACGTTCACCGCGCCCGTGCCCGAGAGGATCGAGGGCTGGATGCGCGGCGCCGGCGCCGAGACAATGCACGGCGCCGCGCGCCTGCTCGGCCCCCACGAGGTCGACGTGGACGGCCGGGCGTTCGACGCGGCGGACGTCGTCGTCGCCAGCGGCGCCCGGCCGATGGACCTCGGCATCCCGGGCGAGGAGCTCGTCACCACCAGCGACCGCTTCCTCGAGCTGGACGTGCTGCCGCCGCGCATCGTCTTCATCGGCGGCGGCTACATCTCGTTCGAGTTCGCGTGGCTCTCGCGCATGGCCGGCGCCGCGGTCACGATCATCCACCGCGGCGACCATGTGCTGAAGGGATTCGACGAGGTGCTCGCCGGCATGCTGGCGGAGCGCTATCGCTCGCTTGGCATCGACGTCGTCACCGGCGCGCCCGTGCACGAAGTGCGCCGGCGCGGCGGCGAGCTCCTCGTCGTGCATGGAGCCGGCGAACACGCCGCCGATCTCGTGGTGCACGGCGCCGGCCGCGTCGCCGACGTCGCCGGCCTCGGCCTAGAGGAGGCCGGCATCGAGGTTGGCCGCGCGGGGCGTGCGAGTCGACGACCAGCTGCGAAGCGTCAGCGACGCCCACGTGTGGGCGGCCGGCGACGCCGCCGACAAAGGCCTCCCGCTCACTCCCGTCGCCTCCAAGGAGGGCAAGGTCGTCGCGGCCGGCATCCTCGGCGAGGACGCGGCCTACGACGGCCGCGCCGTGCCCAGCGTGTGCTTCAGCGACCCGCCGCTCGCCGCCGTGGGCATGAGCACGGCGGAGGCCGCGGACAAGGGTGACGCCGTCAAGGTGCTGCGCGCGGACACGAGCGAGTGGTTCTCGCAGCGTCGCCTCGGCCAGACGCACGGCGGCGCCGCGCTGGTGACCGAGGCTGCATCCGGCCGGCTGCTCGGCGGCCACCTCCTGGGGGTCAACGCCGACGAGGTGGTCAACGTCCTCGCCCTCGCCGATCCGGCACGGCCTCACCGCCGACGATCTGACGGCGATGACGTGGAGCTACCCCACGGCGACCTCGGAGCTGCCCTACGTGCTCGGGTGACGCCGACGGCGCCCGGCACCCGACCCGGCCAAGGCGAAGGATCGAGCTCCTCAGGGCTCCGGCCGGCAGGTCAAGCGGTCGGTGGATTGGCCACGTACCCCTTGATGAGCTTCCCGTCGAACACCGGCACGACCTCCACCCGGTCGCACTCGAACGAATACGGGATCACATCGTCCAGCCCCAGCTCTCTTCAAGCGGTGGCGTTGAGCAGCCTTCTCGATGTAGCCCAGCACATCGCCTTCGGCCAGATTCCAGAGGTCCATCGAAGCCATCGGCCGAATCACAATCGGATCTGGAACACGCCCGTGTCCAGCAATCGTCCCGTCAGTGCCCCGGCAAAGAGAGTGTCCTCGAGGCAGAACTTGTTCTTCCAGCCCGAGCACAGGATGACGACGTTCTTCTGCTGCGCCGCGAGCCACTCCGTGAGTGCCGAGATGTTGATGAATGCTCCGATCACGACGCTGCTTGCGCTCTTGGCCATCTCGAGCGCTCGCGTACCGTTGGTCGTGCAATAGACGAGCGTCTTCCCGCCGATCGCCTCTCTGGTGAAGCTGAAGGCCGAATTCCCGAAGTCGGCGAAGTCGAGCTGGACGCCATCCTTTTCGGACGCGACCAGGAATCCTTGCGACTTGAGCCGTCTCGCCTCTTCGTGAGAGGCGACGGGGATGATCGCCTCCACCCCGTTCCCGACCGCGGTGCAGATGGTCGTCGTGGCGCGCAGGATGTCGACCAGCACGACGATGAAGTCGCCCGTCGTCAGGACGTCCCGGAACAGCCCCGGTGAGAAGCAGACCTCAACGGACCTTGCGTCCGGCAAAGCGGCCATCCCTTCCTGAGCGTGCAACACACCTGCCTCCTCGCCGTGGCTCGCCCGGAGCTGCTGGAGCGCGTGCAGACTGCAGCCTGCACCTGCAGTTGCCCCAGAGTGTAGCCCGGCGAGAGGCGCTGCGCGTTCTGACGAGGTGGTGGACCCAACAGGGACCTGCCTAGGTGTTAACCACGATCGCCTTGCGTTTGTAGACTGCCACGGACAGAAGATACGAGACGACGAGAAGACCGAGGATCCAGGCTATGGCCGTCCAGACCTTGGGGCCGGCCGTGCCGTTGACCAGCAGTGAACGCATCGTCTCAACCACTGGAGTCATCGGCTGATTCTCGGCAAAGCCCCGCAACAACGGTGTCATGGAGTTCGTCGGCACGAATGCGGGGCTGATGAAGATGAGCAGAAGCAGGACATAGCTGAATGCACCGGCCCCCTCCATCGTCTTGGCAAGCAGGCCGAAGAAGATGGCCAGCCATGTCGTTGAGAGCGTGAACAACAGCAGGATCCCGGCAAAGACCAACCATCCCATCACTCCCGCGTGTGGCCGGAAACCGATCGCGAACGCTACCAACAGGACAAGCAATGATGAGAAGAGGTTGGACAAGGTGGATGATGCAACCTGCCCGCCTAGAATCGACGACGGCGCGACCGGCATCGTCCTGAAGCGATTGATGATGCCACTCTGGACGTCCATGTTGAGGCGTATTGCAGCATACGAGATGCCGCTGAGGACCGTCATGACGACGATCCCCGGCACGATGAAGTCGATGTAGCTCACCGAGCCCGTCTGCCGCCCCATCGCTCCACCCCACACGTAGACGAACAGGAGCATGAGGGCGATCGGCATCAGAAGCACGGTGATGACCGTGTCTGGACTGCGGGTGATGTGGCGCAGACTGCGCTTGGCCAGCGTCCAGGTATCTGCGAGCGTGCGCGTCATTCGTCCTCCCGGCTGCTGCCGGTGATCTTCAGGAACACGTCGTCGAGCGTAGTCACCTTCTGGGAGAACTCGGTCGGCTCGATGCGAGCATCCTCGAGTGCGACGAAGATGCCGGCTACGTGAGCTACCGTGCCATCCGTGGTGATCGTCAGCGTCGCGCCCTCGCCTTCAGCATGGGCGTAGCTCTTGCCAAGCACCTGTGCAGCAGCATCACGGGTCTCTTCGTCATGGAAGCTCAGCTCGATCAGCCCACCCGGCACGAGCTTCTTCAGCTCGCTGGCTGTTCCACTGGCGACGATCCTGCCTTGGTGCAAGACGGCGATGTCGTCGGCCAATTCATCGGCCTCTTCGAGATGCTGCGTTGTGAGGAAGACCGTGGTCCCGCCTTCGGCCAGCTTGTGGATCGTCCGCCACATCTCGTTGCGGGCTTCGGGGTCAAACCCGGTGGTTGGCTCGTCCAGGAAGATGACCGCAGGACTACCGATCAAGCTCATGGCGATGTCGAGGCGGCGACGCATACCACCGGAGAACGTCGACACACCGCGATCGGCCGCTTCCTCCAACCCAAACCGCCGCAACAGGTCTGCAGCGGTCCCGGCGGAGTCGGCAACATGGCGCAAGTCGCCGATCAGCACCAGGTTCTCACGACCCGTCAGCCGATCATCGACGGCGGCGAACTGCCCCGTCAGACTGATCTCGCTGCGCACCTTGTCCGGTCGCGCAGCGATGTCGTAGCCGGCCACCGCGGCCGTGCCGCCATCGGCCTTTATGAGCGTCGTCAGGATATTGATGGTCGTGGTCTTGCCGGCGCCATTACTGCCCAGCAGGGCAAAGACCGTCCCCTTCTGGACGCTGAAGCTGACGTCTTTCAGGACTGAGACGTTCTTGTACGACTTGCGGAGTGACCTGGCTTCGATCGCTGCTTCATGGTCAGTCACACCTTCCGCCTCGGCCCTCCCCGGCCCGTTCGCGAGCGGCGATGAGCGACGAACGGTGACGTCGCCGAACGAGCTGCGGGCGCGAACCTCGACGGTGGCTTCGCCCGGCTCGGCGCGCTCGGCGGGGTTCAGGTCGTTCTGTACGTTGCCGTACTTCGTGTACAGGTCCAGCCAGGCGGCGACCCCATCGAGGACGCCGATGTCGACCTTGCCGCAGGCGGTCTGGACGTGTACCGCCCCACTGGCGATCTCTGAGAGGCGCACGTCGCCGTTGGCGGTCTTGGCCGTCACCGCGCCGTGCGCCTGATCGACTGAGATCCTGCCATTGGCCGCGCTCACCTGTAGCTCGCCGACGACCTCGCCGATCCAGGTGTCGCCGTTGCCGTTCTTGACCACGGCACTGCCGCCGATGCTTCCCGCCTGCACGGCGCCGGTACCCGTGCGGAGCTCGGCATGGTCTGCGACTTGCTCCACGACGATGTCGCCCCCGCCGGTCTTCAGCTCCACCTGGCCTGCCTGGTCGAGGCGGATCTCGCCCAGGCCTGTCTTCAAGTGCATTTCGCCGAGACGGCCCGTGCAGCGCACTGCCCCGAGGTCCACCTCACCGCGCACGTGCGAGCCGGCCGGCAGATCGATCTGCAGGTCGATCGACTCGCGGCCACCCAAGGGCGTATACCGCTTCCACCCTTTGGGCGCCCTGATCTGCAGCCTGCCGGCGGCGAACTCGACACGAGTCTGCTCGGCGGCAGCTACATCGCCCTTCTTGGTTGGATCGGTCGGACGGACCTCGACGACCGTGTCGGTACGGTCGCCGGCCACGATCCGGATGTCACAGACGCCGAGTTCCAGCGATACTGAGATCGGCTCGGGAGTGTCGAAGGTAGGCATGACCGTGTCCTTTTGGTTGATCGGCGGCGTGCTCTCGGCTGCGCTCGTGACGGCGTGCTCTTGCCTCACCCGGCTAGCGCGCCCAGCCCGTGTAGCGCTGAGCACCCTGCGCAGTCCGCCGTTCTGGATTCGCGCGCTCCAGTGCCACGGCTGCCGCCCGCACGAGCCAGGCATTGACCGAGAGTCCCTCGTCGGCAGCCGCGTGTTCGACCCGAGCCTTGAGGTGCTCGGGTATGCGAAGGTTGATGCGCGACATCGCGGCCTCGTCGCCCTCGCCCTCGGCGGGCGGCGCGACGCCCGTGACCGGCCGGTGGTCGCAGCCGCTCGTCGTCGCCATGAGTCTGGTCGTCTGCGGACGGGTCGACCGGCGCTGGGGTCACGACGAACTCGGGGTCACGGCCCCTCAAGCGCACCTCGACCGAGCCTGGCGCGAGATCGCAGGTGATCTCCTCCGCGGCCGCTGTCAACACATCGAGCAGCGTCAGGCGGATCGTGGAATCGAGCGGCGCCATCAGCCGTTCCATCGCCGCACGAGCCTCGTCGCCGCCGGCTTCGGCGGTAGCGGCAAGCTGCTGGTGAATGCTCTCGATATGCGGGCGCAGGTTCATGGCATCATTATGATGCCACATTGATGCCATGTCAAAACGGATGTGTGTCATGATGGCATCGTCCGAGTCGCACAGAGACCAAACAGAACGTCGCCAGCATGCGTGGTGAAGGCCCAACGCAGGCACCAGGCCCTGCCGCTCGCGAGCACGCGCCGGACCCGCAGGGCAGCATCCTCGAACATGCCCGGTAGACATACGGATCCGAAGCGCGATCGGGTAGGCGACGGGTACCCGGGAAGGGCCATTTGCAGGGAGACCGTCGTCGAAGTGACAACGTGGTGGGCCCAGCAGGACTCGAACCTGCGACCGGCCGATTATGAGTCGGCTGCTCTAACCAACTGAGCTATAGGCCCGCGCGGGGCGGCGGACGACCGCGCCGACGCCGCCCAATGATACGCTCTCCGCGACCGAGCGCGCAGCACCGACCGGGGAGGCGACGAGCATGGCCGACGACGAACCAGCGCGGCGCGACCTGCTGGACCTCGACCAGGTGCGGACCTCGCAGGTCATCCGCATCACCGCCACCATCACGCTCACGGTCCTGGTGATCGTCGGCATCCTCCAGTTCCTGGTGCAGATCCGCACGATCCTGCTCTGGGTGCTCATCGGCGTGATCCTGGCGGTCGCCCTCCAGCCCGCGGTCGGCTGGCTGGTGCGTCACCGCTGGAACCGCATCCTCGCGGCGCTGCTCGTCTCGTTCGCGACGGTCGCCGTGCTCGCCGCCATCGTCGTCGCCGTCGCGTGGCCGGTCGTCCTCCAGTCCGACAACTTCATCAGGGCGATGCCGCACATCGTCGACAGCGTCTTCCGGCCCGGCGGCGCGCTCAACTACTTCGAGGTCAAGTTCCACGTCCTCGAGCGCCTCTCGTCGATCACGCCCGGCCAGGTCACGCACCTGCTGGCCGGCAACCAGGACACGATCGTCGGCGTCGTCTCCAAGGCGGCGTCGCTCGTGGCCGCGACGATCACGATCCTGACGATCATGGTGATGCTCCTCATCGAAGGCCCGCGCGCCTGGACCGCCGTCCTCGACTCCCTCGTGGACGGGGAGCGGACTTGGGGCGAGCGCATCGGCGAGAACTTCCTGCGCGCCACCGGCGGCTACGTGCGCGGCAACCTGGCGATCAGCCTGGTGGCCGGCATCGCCAGCTACATCGTCCTCAAGATCATGGGCGTGCCGTACGCGGAGACGCTCGCCGTCCTGGTCGCCGTCCTCGACATCATCCCGCTCGTCGGCGCCACCATCGGAGCAGTGATCGTCTGCATCGTCGGCTTCGCTACCGGCGGCGACCGTCGACGGCATCGTGCTGGTCGTCTACTTCGTCCTCTACCAGCAGTTCGAGAACAACGTGCTGCAGAACGTCGTCTACAGCAAGACGGTGTCGCTCAGCCCGCTGATCGTGTTCATCGCGGCCCTGATCGGGGCCGCGCTCGGCGGGATCGTCGGCGTACTGATCGCGATCCCGCTCACCTCGGCCGGCTGGGTGCTGGCCCGCGACCTCATCGCGCTGCGGCAGGAACGGCACGGGCGCCGCGACGGCCAGCCCATCCTAAAAGAGCCATCGCCGGACCCCGGCGCCTCGTTGCCGGACGAGCCGGCCGCCGCCTCCGACTGAGCCTGCCCGGTCCTCCCGAAGGGGGCACCGGACACAGGAGGGCCGGGGCCGCCTGGGGCGGCCCCGGCCCGGGGCGCTCCGGAGGAGCCGTCTCTCTCCGCCGGAGCAGCTTGGGTGCGACGCGGGCGGAAACGGAGTGCCCCGCCGTCTGGGGCGCCACCGGCAGCCGCCCGGCGTCACACCGACTTGAGACGCTCGGTGAGCGCCGGCACGATCTCGTACAGGTCGCCGACCAGGCCGTAGTCGGCCATGGCGAAGATCGGCGCCTCCTTGTCCTTGTTCACGGCGGCGATCAGCTTGGCGCCGGCCACGCCGACGGTGTGCTGGATCTGGCCGGAGACCCCGACGCCCAGATAGAGGTCGGGGGCCGTCTTGGCGCCGGAGAGGCCGATGATGCGGTCCTCGCCGAGCCACTCGAAGTCGGCGAGGCTCTTGGTGCAGCCGACGACGGCTCCCATGGCGGCCGCGAGCTCGTCGCCGAGGGCGAGGTCCTCGCGAGCGTTGAAGCCGCGGCCCACGCCGACGATCAGCGGCGCGGCGTCGAGGTTCACGTGATCGCCCTCCTTGGGGCGGCGGTCGACGACCTTCACCCTCGACTCGACGTTGAGGCTTGGCGTCTCGACCGCACCCGCTCCGGCGCTCACGCCCTCGGCACTGAACGTCTTGGGCATCACGGCGAACACCTTGACCGACGTCGTGACCTTCTCGCGCGCGACGGTGGCGCCGCCGAAGGCGTAGCGCGCGGCGACGAGGTCGCCGCCTTCGGCCGCCAGCGCGTTGACGTCGGTCACGCAGCCGGCGCCTAGCCTCTGCGCCAGCCGCGGCGCCGTCTCCTTGCCGCGCCGCGTGGAGCCGACGAGCACGACGGTGGCGCCGGCCATGTCGGCGACCTGCGCCAGGCCCGCGGCCACGGCGTCGGCCGGCCAGCCCTCGAAGGCGGCGTCCTCGCTCACGTACACGGTGTCGGCGCCGGCCGCGGCGAGCTCGCTCGCCGCGGCTGCGGCGCCCGGCCCCAGCGCCACGGCGCTCACGCCGAGGCCGAGGGCCGCCGCCAGCTCCTTCCCGCCGGCGACCAGCTCGCGGGCGGTATCGACTCTCTCGCTGTAGACGAGCAGTCCAGCCATCTTTACCTCCCCAGGACGCCTTCGCGGATCAGGGCATCGACGAAGGCGTCGGCCTGTTCGGCCGGGGTGCCCTCGAGCAGGATGTGCTTGCGGTCCTGTTCCTCCGCCAGGTTGCTCACGACCTGGCGCACCGGCGCCGGCGGCTCGAGGCCGAGGTCGGCGAGCGACCACACCTGCAGCGGCTTGCTCTTGGCCTTCATGATCTGCATGAGGCCGGGGATGCGCGGCTCGTTGATCTCGCTGACCACGGTGACCGCCGCCGGCAGCGGGGCCTCGACCGTCTCCAGCATGTCGTCCATGCTGCGCTCGCAGCGGACGGCGCCGTCGGCAGCCTCGACCTTGCGCGCGTAGCCGATCTGCGGCAGGCCGAGCAGCTCTGCGACGCGCGGGCCGACCTGGCCGGTGTAGTTGTCCGTGGAGCCCTCGCCGAACAGGAGCAGGTCGCAGGCGCCGAGCTTCTTCACGGCGGCGGCGAGCGCGGCCGCCACCGCCGCCTGGTCGGGCGCCGCCAGCTCCGGATCCTCGATGACGACGGCCTCGTCGGCGCCCATGGCGAGCGCGACCTTGATGTCCTCGGCCGCCTTGCGGTTGCCCTCGGCGAGGCACAGTGCGACGACCTTGCCGCCCACGGCGTCGCGGAGCACGACCGCCGCCTCGAGCGCGTTCTTCTCGAGGTCGCCGATCTTGTACGGCACGGCCTCGGTGACCGCCTCGCGGTTCTTGATGCGGACCATCTGGAGGTCCGGGTTGGTCTTCACGCAGACGACGATGTCCACGCCGTCACCTCCTTCGTCGCGGTCGCCCGCTCAGCTCATCCGGTACTGGACCCCGTAAGGGCCGCTCGGGTACTTCCAGGAGAGGGCGCGGTGATCGCAACAGATCATGCAGGTGCCGCACTCGAGGCAGCCCTCCCAGTTGACGGTCATGCGGCCCTGGTCGTCGCGCTCGTAGAGGTCGGCCGGGCAGACGTAGATGCAGGCCTCGTCCGTGCAGACCGCCTTGCACACGTCGGTGTCGATGACGATGTGCGGCTCCTTGTCGAGCTTGAAGACGTCGAGGCCGAGCTTGGCGTCGATCTTCATCGGCATGGCTCCTCCCCTCAGATCTTCCGCATCGACCAGGCGTCCCTGAGGGTCGCCACGTTCAGGAAGTCGCGCCGGGCGCTCTTCCATGCCTTCCTGAAGAGGCCCGTCTGGGGCCGCTCGTCGATGGTGTAGATGCTCTCGAGCAGCCGGCCCACGGCCTGCGGGTAGTGCGTGAAGAGACGCGGGTTCTCCATGAAGCTCGGGATCTCCCGCGCCGTCTCGAGGTCCTTGAGCACGAAGCTGTCGCGCAGCGACGCCTCGTAGGAGGCGAGTCCGGCGGCGGAGAAGTCTCCGGCCGCCTTCGCCTTCTTGACCGCCTCGGCGGCGAAGTAGCCGCTGGCGATGGCGAAGTCCATGCCGCGCACGGTCACGAGCGCGTTGAGGCTGAGGCCGGCGGTGTCTCCGGCGACCAGGTAGCCGTCGCCGGCGAGCTTGGGCACCTGGCTGATGCCGCCCTCCGGGATGGCGTGCGCCGAGTACTCGGCGACGGTGCCGCCGGCGACCAGCGGCCGGATCTGGGGCAGCTCCTTGAACTCGTCGAGGAGCTGCCAGCTCTCCGTGCCGTCGCGCCGGCTGCGCAGGTGCTCCATCCCCACGACCATGCCGAGCGAGATGCTCTCCTGGTTCGTGTAGAGGAACGCGCCGCCCATCATGCCCTTGGTGCACTCGCCCATGAAGAGCTGGGCGGCGCCCTCGCCGGGGTTGAGGCGCCAGCGGTCCTCGATCACGCCGGCCGGCAGCTCGATGACCTCCTTGTAGCCGAGCGCGTGATGCCTGGCCTGCGGCTCCGCGGCCAGGCCGGCAGCGCTGCTGAGCAGCCGCAGCACGCCCTCGGCGACGATGACGACGCTCGCGCCGATCTCGTCGCCGCCGGCACGGATGCCGATCACGCGGCCGTCCTTGCGCAGGAGCTCATCGACCTTCATGTTGGGCACGACCATGGCGCCCTTCTCCGTGACCTTCTCGGCGAGCCACTGGTCGAGCTTGGCGCGCACGATGGTGTAGCTCTGCGGCTTGCCCGCCGTGAACCGGTCCGAGGCGATCTCGACGGTCGTGTGCGCACCGTCCGCCATCATCGTGACCAGCTCGCGCGCCACCGGACGCTCGAACGGCGCCTCGTCCCACAGCTCCGGATAGAAGCCGCGGATCGGCTTCACGTAGAGGCGCCCGCCGGTGACGTTCTTGGCGCCCGAGTAGTCGCCGCGCTCGAGGACCATGACCTCGAGGCCGGCCTCGGCCAGGCCGTAGGCCGCGGAGAGGCCGGCGAGGCCGCCACCGACGACGATGCACTCGACTGATTCCATGTGGCGGCCTCCTTCCGGCCTTCCTAGTCCTTGAACGGGTTGTGCGTCTCGCCCCACTCGTCGCGGGCGATCACGCCGCGCATGATCATGAGGCCGCCCTCGGCGCCCACCTCGTAGCTCATGACGCCGCGCAGGAGCATCTCGAGCGGCGTCTCTTTGGTGTAGCCGAAGGCGCCGTGGTACATCATGCCGTGCCGGGCGATGTCGTGGCAGAGCGCGGGGCTCAGGCACTTGCAGGTGCTGATGACCTTGTTGATCTCCTTGCGCCCGAACTGCCCGGCTCGGTGTGCTCCTTGCCGATCATCCAGGCGCCGCGCAGCAGGTTGAGCTTGAGCATGTCGAGCTGCATCCAGTCGTCGGCCATCTCGAAGCTGATGCCCTCGTTCTTGCCGAGCGGCTTGCCGAAGGTGGTGCGCTGGGCGGTGTACTCGCCGCTGATCTCGAGCGCCTTCTCCGCGCCGCCGAGGCAGGCGGCGGCCACGAGCACGCGGGCCGCGTTGAAGCCGTCCATGTCGACGTAGAAGCCCTTGCCCTCTTCGCCGAGGACGTACTTGCTTGGCAGCTCGACGTCCTTGTAGATCCAGCCGCCGGTGCTGAGGCCCATGCGGCCCATGTCCTTGTAGGTCGTGTAGGTGATGCCGTCGAGGTGGGCGGGGACCCAGATGAATGTCATGCCCTTGTGGCTCTGGTGGGATCGGTCTTGACCAGGGTGCAGTGGCCGCTCGGCGGCGCCCCACTTCTCGCACTCCTTGGGACCGGAGACGTAGGCCTTCTCGCCGTTCAGGACGAAGGCCTGCCTCGCCTCGTCCCACGGCGCGACCGTCTTGATGGCGGAGAGGTCGGAGCCGCCGCCGGGCTCGGTCGTGTTGATGCCGGCGAACGCCTTGCCGGCGGCCACGGCCGGGAAGCAGCTTCCTTCTTGAGCTCCTCGGTGCCGTAGCGGTTGACGATGTACGACCAGCCGATGGTGAGCAGCGTGTAGACGGGCGTGCTCATGCTGAGGTCGGCGCGGGCGATCTCGTGCACCGTGATCATGGCGTAGATGAGGCGTTCCTCGTCGGAGATCGGCATGCCGCCGTACTCCTCCGGGATCGTCGTCCCGAACATGCCCATCTCGGCCATGCCGGCGGTGATGTCGTCCGGGATGCCGTCCTCGGCCTCGTCGATGCCGCGGGCGCGCGGCTCGAGGTTCTTGGTCAGCCACTCGCGGATGGCCTGGCGGTACATCTCCTGCTCGGTGGTGTAGCGAAAGTCCATGCAGCTCCCTCCTCAGGAACGCGTTGCTTGCCCATGGCCTGGGGCCGGCGGCGCCGCGGAGCGGCGGGACCGGCCGCCCCTCGGGTGTCCCGGAAACGACGAAGACCCCCAGGGACGCCGAAGCGGTCGCTGGGGGTCCATGACCTGTAGCGCAGGGGGCGGAGACGGCGCCCGGCTGCGGTCATGTGTGCAGCATCGGCATCATAGGCCGGGCCGGCGCGAGCGCGCAAGCCCGGCCGTTTCGACAAGGTGGAGGAAGATTCGGCCGGCTGTACGACCCGGCGGCCCGCGCGAATACGGAGCTTGGCCCGCGGGCGATCAGAGCCCTTCCAGCTCCCCGAGCCGCTGGGTGACGAGATCGCCGGCGACGTGCGCCGCCGGCGCATGACCGGTCAGCGCCAGCACGAACGGGTCCTTCTCCAGCGAGAACAGCCGTGCGTCGGTGAGGGCGACCACCGTGGCCGTGCGCGGCACGTCCTCGATGAGGGCGATCTCGCCGAAGCCGCCGCCGCGGCGCAGTGTGGCGACTTCGCGGCCGTTCTTCGTCACCTGCATCTCACCGTCGGCGATCGCGTAGAAGCAGTCGCCCTCGTCACCCTCGCGGATGACCGTGGTCCCGGCCGTCACCTGCAGCGGAATGAGGGCGCGCGCCAGACCCTCAAGCTCTGGTGCGGGGAGCGGCGAGAAGATCGGGTTCAGGCGCAGCAGCTGTATCTGCACCTGGGGCACGTCGGCTGTGTCGTCGATGGTACGCAGGCGCCGCCAGACGACTGCCACGATGACGAGCAGCAGGAGCGCCGTGCCGACGAGGGCGGCGCGAGCGCCGCTCAGGCCGACCAGCACGGGCACGAAGATGGCGCCGACCGCGAGGCCGGCATCCATGAGCGACTCGAGCAGGGCGAAGACCTGGCCCAGCACGTGGGGCGGTGCGGCGCGCTGCAGCAGGATGCGTCCGGTGACGTCGAAGACGGCGCGGCTGAGGCCGGCAAGGGCGAGCAGCGCGAAGGCCCCGACGACCGTCGGGAAGATGCCGAGGACGGCGAGCGCGAACGCCGCCGTGACGATGCCGCCGATGAGCGCCGGCGCGAGACGGCGGCGCGCCACGAGCGTGGCCGTCACCGCGACGCCGATGAGCCCGCCGGCGCCGAACGCCGCGTTGAGGTAGCCGGCGCCGGCCTCGCCCATGTCCAAGGTGGTGATGGCGAGCACCACGTAGAGCACGTCGAGAGCGCCGACGAGGATGTACTGCGAGCCGACCACCCCGACCAGCGTGCGCGCGGCCGGCACCCTCCACACGGCGGCCACGCTCTCCTTGACCTCCGCCGTGAGCGACACGCCTTCCTCACGCTCCGTCATCGGCTCGGGCCCGGGGATGCCGACGACGAGGAAGGCCCCTGCCAGCGTGCAGCCGGCGAGCACCGCAGTCGCGAGCGCCGGCCCACCCACACCCAGAAGCACACCGGTGAGGGCCGGCGCGATGAGGACGCTGGCGTTCTCCATCCAGCTGGAGACCACGTTGGAGGCGGTGAGCTCGATCGGCGTGCGCACCACGCCGGGCAGCAGCGCCGCCTGTGCCGGCCGCGGGACGGAGAGGGCGAGGTTCATGATGGGCGCGAGGACGAAGACGACCAGGCGGGGCGCATCCAGCGCGATGGCCGCGGCGACCGCCGCCATCGTCGCGCCCATGATGAGCAGCCCGATAAAGAGTACCCGGCCGGCCCGCGCCCGGTCGGTGATGGCGCCCAAATACGGTGAGACGAAGATGCAGGGTACCAGCTGGACGATGACGATGAGGCTGGCCGCCGCCGCGCCGCCGTGCGTGTAGGCCCAGACCATCAGCGTGAGCCACACGCCCCATTCGGCGCCGTTGAAAGCCAGCCACGCGAGCTCCACCCGCAGCAGCGAACGGTTGCGGAACGCCGTGCCGAAGACACCGAGCGTGGAACTCAGACGACGGTCGCTGTCTGCCTCCATCGGGCCCCCTCACGTCGGGATGCGGGACTACTCTACTCGGTGGAGAGGGCAGTGTCGCGAGAGGGGCCCCCATCAGCAGGAGTCGAGGCAAGCCACTCACGCACTTCCGCGGCCCTGCCCGGGTCGTAGCGTGTACCCATCAAAGGCGGATCGCCTCGGCCAGGGCGCCGTCAAGGGCTTCCGCGACTTCTCGGGCACCCGTCCAGCAGCGCGTCCGTCTCGCCCAGCGCGGGCCGCGCCTCGAGCCGCGCGAAGATCTCGCGCGCGGCGGCCAGCGGCTCCGCCGCCTTCCTCCTCTGGCCGCGCGCGACCAGGCAGCGCCCACGGCCCAGCAGGGCGTGCGCCTCCTCGTAGGGCACGCGGAACTCCCGCCAGCGCAGGGCGGCGCGGGCGAACGCGTCCGCTGCCGTGTCTGTCTCACCGCGCCTCTCGCTGAGCAGGCCGCGGAGCGAGGCGAGGACGTTGCGCTGCATCGGCAGTGTCGGCTCGATGCCGGTCGAGAGACGGGTGGCGAGCGCGACGTCGCCGGCCGCGAGCGCCGTGCGCACCGCCTCGGGCAGGTAGGCCACGTAGTTCGGGCCGCTGCCCGGCCGCGGCCGAGCCTCCCAGCCTTCCAGGAGGCCCAGCGCCGCATCCGCCTGCCCCAGGCCGAAGCGGACTGGGGCCGACGCGAGCAGCGCGTAGGCGGAGATCCAGGGGATCTCGCTCTCCAGGCCGCGCTGCTCGAGCCAGGCGAGGAAGGAGGCCGCGAGGCCCGCCTCTCCGCGGTAGACGCGAAGCACCGCCTCCTGCGTGCGCACGATGACGAGGTCCGACCCCGCCTCGCTACGTTCCAGCTCGGGGATGAGCTCGGCAGCAGTGGAGAGGGCTTCGTCCCACTCGCCGAGCAGGCCCAGCGCCTCGATGAGGTTCACCGTGAGGCGCCGGGCGGTCTCGGCGTCCCACTCGCCGAGAAGGCCTGTCGAGACGGTCGAGTCGCGCGCCGGCAGCGCCTCGATCGCCTCGAGGCGCCGGCGGCGCGCGGCGTCCAGTCCCTCCGTCAGCGCCTTGGCCGCGGCGGCCGGGCCGCGGTACGACAGCAGCGCGTCGGCGTGGTTGAACGTGAGGAGGGACGCCTCGTCCATCCGGCCGCGCTCGCTCGCCAGGCGCAGTCCCCGCTCGTAGTCGTCGAGCCCGCCCACGTCTCCCATGATGCAGCGGATGCCGCCGCGGTAGCCGAGGAAGAGAACGGGCTCCGGAAGCCCCAGACGCTCCGCCAGGACCAGAGGCCTCCTCCAGCTTCTCCAGGCCGGCGCGCGGGTCGCCCGAGAGCCACAACGAGCGCCCGAGCTTGCCCAGCACCGTCACCATCTCGGGGCAGGACGGCTCCCCGTCGAGGAGCGCCAGCGCCCCCTCGAGCTGGAGGGTGACGCCGGGGTCGCCCAGCGCGTAGAGGACGTCCGCCCGGCGGGCCGCGGCCAGCGCCGCGGCCCGGCGGTCGCCCGCCGCGGAGAGGCCGACGGCGGACTCGAGCAGCGCGGCTGCGGACTCGCGGTAGCGGCCCTCCTGGAAGAGAGCCTCCGCCGCGCGGGAGAGCAGCGAGGGCCGGTCGGCGTGGTCCGGCCCGGCCAGGTCGAGGGCCCTGCGGTAGTGCCGCGTGGCGGCGCGCACGTCGAGGCCGATCGCGCGGTCGCCGGAGACGCCGAGGTACTCGACCGCCGGCCCCGTCACCGACGCGGCGAGCCGGCCGTCGCCAGCAGCCCGGGCCAGCTCCGCGGCGGCGGCGAAGTGCCCGCCGAGCACGTCGGAGAGGTCGCCGCGCCCGCGCTCGCCGATCTTGTCCTGCAGCCAGCGGGCGAACGCGGCGTGCTTGCGCGCGCGCACCACGCGAGGCAGCTCGCCGTAGGCGACCTCGCGCATCATCCCGTGAGCAAACGCGAACTCCTCCTCACCTTCGATCAGCGGCTGCCGGACGGTGCGGATGAGCTGCCGGCTCTCGAGTTCAAGCAAGCTGTCCTCAACAGACCCGGCGGCGCCGAGAGCCTCCAGCGCGCCGCGCCAGAACGCCGCCCCGATCACCGCCGCGTCCGCCAGCGTGCCTTTGCCCGCAGCCGACAACGTGTCGATGCGGGCGGCGATGACCGCCTGGACCGACTGCGGCAGGGCGGCGAGGTCGAACGCCGCCTCCCCACCCGAGTCCACCAGCAGGCGGGCCAGCTCTTCAGCGAAGAACGGGTTGCCCTCGGCGCGCCGGGCGACGAGGTCAACAGCGGCGTCGCTATGGCCGTCCATCTCCGGCAGCGAGGCGACCAGCGCTCTGGTCTCCTTGTCCGTCAGCCGGTCGAGCCAGATCCTCGTCGCCCGGCCACCCGAGGCGGCGAACGCCGGGTGCTGCTCGAAGACGGTGGGGCGGGCGGTCCCCACCAGGAGCAGCGGCAGGTCGGCCGCGTTGACCGCCACGTAGTCGACGAACGCGAGCAGCGCCTCATCCGCCCAGTGCAGGTCCTCCAGCACGAGGACGAGCGGCCGGCGTGCGGCGACCTCGTGGAAGAAGCGCAGCCAGGCGGCGTAGTTCTCCTCGGGGTCGGCCTCGGGCGCATCGAGGCCGACGAGCGGACGGAGGCGTTCGCAGATGCGGCGGTGGTCCGGCCCTTCCTCCACCACGCGCTCGAGCAGGCCGGCGGCCGTCTCAGGGTCGTGCGTCTCGAGGATGCCGGCATGGGCCTGCACCACCTCGCGCAGCGCCCAGAACGTCCGGTCCTCGCCGTAGGGCACGCAGCGCCCGTGCCGCCAGGTGATGAACTCGCTGCCGGTGTCCACCACGGTGAACAGCTCGCGGACGAGCCGCGTCTTGCCGATGCCGGGAAGCCCGATGATGAGCGCCACCTGCGGCTTGCGCGTGTCCACGACCCTGCGCAGCAGGCTGACGAGGAAGTCCCGCTCGCTGTCGCGGCCGACCAGGGGTGAGAGGCGGCCGCCGATGGTGTCGCGGCCCAGACGGGCGACGGGCTGGAGCGCGAGCCACCTCGCCAGGGGACGCGACTTCCCCTTCACCGACACCGGCGCGAGACGCCGGTAGCGGATGACTCGCTCCGTCAGCCGGTGCGTGAGCTCGCCCACGACGACGGCGCCCGGCGCCGCGGACGCCTCGAGGCGGGCGGCTGTGTTGATCGCGTCGCCGGCCACGAAGCTGTTGCCTTGCGCCGGATCCACGTCGTGGGCCACCAGCAGCTCTCCGGTCATGACGCCGGCCCGAGCCTGGAAGGGCGCGCCGTCGGGCCGGCTCAGCTCGTCGAGGCCCTCGACCAGCCGGAGCGCCGCGCGCACGGCGCGCTCCGGGTCATCCTCGTGGACGACGGGGACGCCGAACACGCCGACCACGGCGTCCCCGATGAACTTCTCCACCGACCCGCCGTAGCGCTCGATCACCTCGCGCGCCATCGCGCCGAAGGACCGCAGGCAGGCGTCCACATCCTCCGGGTCCGCCTGCTCGCCCATGGCCGTGAACCCCACGAGGTCGCAGAACAGCGTGGTCACCGTCTTGCGCTCTTCCGGCAGGGCCGTGGTCGGAGCGAGCCGGGCGCCGCAGGCCATGCAGAAGCGCGCCCCGTCAGGTGTGCTCGCTGCGCAGGACGGGCAGACGTTCGTCGCAGGACCCGCCATGGCCATCTTCCCCCCAAGGCCGACACCGGTCGCGGGCTTGCGGTTTCGGCGCAGGACCACCGTCACTATCGACCAGTCCCCGAGCCGGTGGCAAGGGCACCACCGTTACCCCAAGGCGCGCAGACGACCACCGTGGTCGTCACGGTTCGTTCACATCACCCGATTCGGGTGAGGCGGACGGCGGATCGAGACTGCTAGCTTCACACTGCCGCCGGCGAGACCGTGACAGCGGCGGCCACCCGGCCAGGAGAGGAGGTCCGATGAGCACAAAGACCGGCTCGGCGGCGGTCAAGGAGCCGACCCACTCTGGGGCGCCGCTGTGGTACGACTGGGAAGCGTGCCTCGGCAACGTCAGGCTCTTCAAGGAGCTGTCCCGGAAGGACCTCAAGCGCGTCGCGCGCCTCGCGGAAGCGCGCTTCACTCCGGACGGCAAGGTCATCGTCCGCGCCGGCTCGGTGACGGACTCCAAGGCGTTCTTCGCCCTCGTCGAGGGACGCGCGCGCGTGGAGACGCCGTCAGGACACGCGCGCATGCTGGAGACCTACGAGTCGTTCGGCGAGCTTGGACTCCTGGACGGCGCGCCTCGATCGGCGACGGTCACCGCGGCGGGCGACGTGAAGCTGGCCTGCATCGAGGGCGTGGCGTTTCGCCGGTTGCTGCGCGACGAGCCGACGGTCGCGACGGCCGTGCTCCGCTCTCTCGTGGCCACCATCCGCGATATCCAGGCAGAGAAGATGGACGCGGCACCGGACACCGGGCGACACCCCAGTGTGGGTGCGGCGGTGCACGCCGAGTACGGCGAGGCATGGTCCCTCCCCAGGGATGAGGCGGTCCGCATCCTCGCAGCCGTGCCGCTGTTCCGGGCGCTGCCCAAGAGGCATCTGCGCGGGATCGCCGCGCGAGCCGGGCTGCACACCCACCCCGACGGGTCCACCGTGGTCAGGGCCGGCGCCTCAGGCGGCTACTTCCACGTCATCGTGGACGGCTCGGCGCGAGTGATCGTGGCGAACGGCGGCACCGTCCTCGGTCGAGGGGACTACTTCGGCGAGCTCGCGCTCATCGACGGCGCGCCTCGTACCGCGGACGTCGTCGCCGAGGGCGTGCTGACGACCCTGCAGATCTCGCGGACGCCGTTCGCGGAGCTGCTGCGTGACGAGCCGGCGGTCACGCTGGGCCTCGTCCAGGGTCTCGTGGCGATGGTCCGCGACCTGCAGCGGTCGGCCTGAGCCGCGCCTGAGCGCCACGTGGCGGGTCCGCTGCCGGCCGGAACGTCAGCCCGGTGGCAGCATCCCGATGTCGCGAGCGCGCTGCACCGCTTCCGCCCGCGTCGAGGTGCCGAGCTTGCGATAGACGCTCCTGAGGTGCGTCTTCACCGTGTTGCGCGAGACGAAGAGCTGCTCGGCGATCTGTGCCTCCGTCAGGTACGTCGGCAGCAGGTCGAGGACCTTGTGCTCGGCGGTGGTGAGCGGCTCCGCCACTCGCGCCATCTCGACGCCCCGGCGCAGATGCTCCACGTGCTGACGCAGGACGCCGGCGTCCGGATAGCGCTTGAGGAGGGCCGAGGCGGCGGCGGCGTGCGCCTCGGCCTCGATCCCGTCCGACCGCGCCAGGGCGACTTCACCCAGCACCGCGTGCGTCAGCAGCGCCATCCACCGATGCGGGACGATGTGCTCGAGCAGGCGATGGACATCGGCGGCGGCGGCCTCCGCGTCGGCGTGCGGGTCGCGCGCCAGGAGGGCAGCCCGGGCGAGGAGCATCGGCAGACAACGGCGGTTGGTGCCGAAGCCGAGCTCCGCGAGGCGCGCCGACGCGCGCGCCTCGTACTCCTCGGCCGCGGCCCACTCCTCCTCTTCGATGGCGATGAGCGAGAGGTAGCCGAGCGCAGCCAGCTCCGCCGACGGGTTGTAGATCGACCCCTCCCTGGCGGCAAGCGCCAGCGGATGAAGGGCGCGCTGGGTGGAGCCCGACAGCCAGCGCGCGACGCCCAGCGCCACCTGGGCGTCGGCGTGCCAGCTCGTGCCCGACGACGCCTCGAGGCCGGCGGCCAGCTCGGCGTCCTCACGCATGCGGTGCACGCCATCCGGCGCCACCGTGGCGCGCAGCAGCGCCTGGGACGAGCGCAGCGACGAGGCCCCGTCGGGCGACGGGTCGTCCGTCATCGTGGCGTCGCAGGCAGCCCTGCCCCATCGCGCGCCCAGCTCACCGGCGTCCAGCGCAGTGAACACCCAACCGGCGGTGAGCGTGAGCGCCTTGTGGGCGAGGATCTGGCGATCGTCGAACGCCAGAAGCCAGCGCCTCACCGTCTCGGCCTGGCCTTTGTCCCACATGAGCGGCCACGCGGAAGCCACGATGTCGGCGGCGGCGCTCACGCGCCGGCCGGCGAGATAGTGGTAGACGGCGCTGTCCAGGTCGTCCTGACCGGCGTACCACTCCCCGGCCAGGACGTGCAGTCGCTCCGGCTCACCCGGGTGACGGCGCTCCAGCTCTGCCGCGATCACCTCGCCGAAGAGGTGATGATAGCGGTAGCGAGACCGGTCCTCGCCCAGCGGGACGAGGAAGAGCTCCTCGCGCGCGATCTGTTCGAGGAGCTCGCCGGCATCGTCCCGCCCGGCAACGACCTTGCAGGGCGCCGCCGCGAGCTCGCGGAGGATCGAGGTGCGCAGCAGGAACTCCTGGGTCTCGGCAGGCTGACGCTCGACGACCTCAGTGATGAGGTAGGAGGCGATCTCCGGGCGACCGCCGGTGAGGTGAGGCAGCCACTCCTCGAGTGGTTCATGACACGAGGCGACGCAGGCGAGCCTGAGGCCGGCGGCCCAGCCTTCGGTGAGTGCGAGCAGCTCCCGTACCGTCACCGCATCCGGATCGCCGCAGCCGTGAAGCCGGACCAGTCGTGCGGTCTCGCCCTCGTCGAACGCGAGATCGGCGAACCGCAGTTCCGCGAGCTCACCGGCAGCGCGCATGCGTGCCAGGGGAAGCTGCGGATCGTTGCGCGTGCCGACGACGAGTTGTGCCCCCGGCGGCAGGCTGCGCACCAGGAACGCCACGATATCCCAGCATCTCGCACTGCAGATCGCCTGGGCGTCGTCCAGCACGAGCTGAAACGGCTCAGCGGCGGCGAGCGCCTCCGCGAGCAACGGATAGACGCGCTCGCGCACCGGGGGAACGGCCAAACCGAGGGACTCGAGGACCGCCGGGTCGACGGCCGCGACACCGCCGAGCGCCTGCGCCAGTGTCCTGAGCAGGACGATGGGGTCGTCGTCGGCGGGCTCGAGGCGCACCCAGACGACCGGGCGGGGATCGGCCTGGGCCCACTCCATCATCGCCATGGTCTTCCCCGCCCCTGCCGGCGCGCAGAAGACGACGAGCGGCTCGCCGGTCTGCGTCAGCCGCTCGAGCAGCGCGCGCCGCTCGACGAGTTCCATGCGCGCCGACGGAGGGCAGAACCGAGCCGGCGACGCTGCTTTTGTGGGCACCGATCGAGCTGCCACTGCCCCTCCGCGGAGTGATGGCCAAGCGCCAGGAGTCTACTCTCGCGACGTGCCCGTCACCAGAGGGTCACG
>CAWAUK010000051.1:0-10351 GCA_963784975.1 uncultured Thermoleophilia bacterium
CTTGCCGGGACCGGCGATCAGCAGGTCCTCCTTCTCGTAGACCATGTTGGGGCGCTCGTACTCGCGACATCTCCACGTCGGGGGTGAGCTGGATGGCGTAGGTGGGGCACGCGTCCTCGCAGAAGCCGCAGAAGATGCAGCGCGAGAAGTTGATGCGGAACCACTCCGGATACCGCCGCCCGTGCTCGTCGGTCGTCGCCTGGAGGGCGATGCAGTCCACGGGGCAGGCGGCGGAGCACAGGTAGCAGGCGACGCAGCGCTCCTCGCCGGCCGGGTCGCGGGAGAGGATGATGCGCCCGCGGTAGCGCGGCGGGAGGTACACCATCTCCTCCGGGTACTGGATGGTGTCGCGGCTGCGCCAGGAGTGGCTGATCACGACGCCGACGCCGACCAGCGTGGACCACACGGTGCGGCCGATGCGCGGGATGAGCGACTGGCCGCGCCGCGCGAGGTGGCCGGTGACCACCACGTCGGTCGTGAGCGGCGGGTGCGTCTCCGCCGGGCGCGCCGGGCGAAGCTCCTGCGGGCGGTCGGGGGTCATCTGCTCACCCCGCCCTCGCCACGACGATGGCGCCGGTGATCAGCAGGTTCAGCAGGCTGAGCGGCAGCATGGCCTTCCAGCCGAGCGCCATGAGCTGGTCGTAGCGCGGCCGCGGGAACGTGCCGCGCACGATGATGAACAGCGTGATGAAGAGGCCGGTCTTGAGGAGGAACCACACGACGTCCGGCAGCCACGGGCCCGAGCCAGCCGCCGAAGAACAGCGTGACGATGAGCGCCGAGATGAGCGTGACGGCGACGTACTCCCCGACGAGGAAGACGCCGAACTTCATGCCCGAGTACTCGGTGTGGTAGCCGGCGACGAGCTCGCTCTCGGCCTCGACGAGGTCGAACGGGATGCGGCGCGTCTCGGCGAACCCGGCGACGAGGAAGACGACGAAGCCGATGATCTGCGGGAAGACGTAGTAGATGCTGCGCTGCTGCGCCTCGACGATGTCGGACAGGTTGAAGGAGCCGGCCATCGTCACCACGCCGATGAGCGACAGGCCCATGAAGACCTCGTAGCTCACCATCTGCGCGGCGGCGCGCAGCCCGCCGACCAGGGAGTACTTGCTGCGCGACGACCAGCCGGCGAGCACCACGCTGTACACGGCCAGCGACGACATGGCGAGGAAGAAGAGAAGGCCGATGTTGAGATCGCTGACGACGATGCCCTGGGCGACCGGCACGACGATGAAGGAGAGGAGCGCCGTGATCAGCACCAGCGACGGCGCGACCACGAACACCCGCCGGTCCGAGAACGGCGGCGTCCAGTCCTCCTTGAAGAGGATCTTGAACGTGTCGGCCAGCACCTGGAGCAGGCCGGCCGGGCCGACCCGGTTGGGGCCGTAGCGGTCCTGGACGAGGCTGAGGAGCCGCCGCTCGTACCAGATCAGGCCGGCGGCGATGGTGAGCACGACGATGAGCACGAGCAGGACCGTCAGCAGCTCCCAGTACCAGGCGGAGGCGCTGGCGGCGACGAGCGACGCCGGCGTGCGAGTGCGGCGCTCACGACGGTCCCTCCGCGCGCGCCAGACGGGCGCGCGCCGGCAGCGAGATGAACGGGACGCCGGGGAGGCCCACGGGCACCCCGGCGGTGCCGGTCACGAGCGACGGGCACGAGCGCGCAGCGCAGGCGCGCGTCCATCCACGGCAGCCAGAGCTGCACCCACTCGCCCTCGCGCACCTCGAGCCGCTCGGCGTCCTCCTCGTTGAGGCCGATGAACGGCGCCGGCGCGCGCTCCGCGATGCCGGGCGTGTACATGCTGAGCGGCTCGGAGCCGTAGATCAGGTGCATGGCGACGAGCACGACGTCGCCGTCCTGCGGCGCGAAGCGCGCCGGGGCGACGGCCGGCGGCAGCTCGCCGCCCGGCGGGCCGGCGTCCAGCAGGCGGACGCCGGAGGGCTCGGCCGGGCCGAGCGCCTCGAGCTCCTCGCCGAACTTGTGCAGGCCGTTGCTCGAGTTCCAGCCGGGCCACCAGGTCCGGGCCCTGAGCTCGTCCGGCGACTGCGGCGGCTGCAGGCCCTCGAGTGAGAAGGCGAGCGGCGAGTCCGGGTCCGGCGGCGGGCCCGGCTCGAAGACCGTGCGGTCGGCGTCCACGGCGGTGCGGCCGCTCCAGCGCAGCGGCTGGCGGGCGACCTTGCGGCCGTCGCGCCGGCCGGCGGCCGCCGGAGCGGCGGCGCGCACGCCGCCGAACCGCGGCAGCTCCATCTCGAGCGCGGCCAGCACGTCGTCGGGCGACTTCCAGCCGCGCGCCTCTCTGTGACCGAGCCGCACCAGCAGCTCGCGCGTCCACCGCCAGGCGGGGCGCACGTCGTCGCCGGGCGGCTGGACGGCGAAGTAGCGCTGCGCCCTGCCCTCGTGGTTGACGTAGGCGCCGGTCTCCTCGGCGAAGGTCGCCGTCGGCAGCACGACGTCGGCCTGCGCCGTCAGCCTGTCCTCGAGCGTCGCCAGCACGATCACCGGCGGACGCCGGCGCAGGAGGTCGTCGACGAGCAGCGCCGGGGCGCGGCGGTCGAGGTCGTTGTCGAGGACCACGACGATCTCGGCCTCGCCGCGCGCGAGCGCGGCCAGGCCCTGGACGAGCTTGCCGCCGCCGAGCAGCTTGAGGCCGACGCTGTCCGGCTCGGGGACCGTGAGCACGAGCGCGGCGGGTGCGTCGGCGCCCGCCGGCGGCCTTGCGCGCGCCGGCGCGGCGCAGCGCCGCGGTCAGCTGCGCCGCCGCGTGGACGAGCTCCAGCGAGCCGCTCGAGCAGCCGGCGACGACGAGCGGCGACGTCGCCGGCGCTCAGCGCGCCGGCCCAGCGCCGCGCCACCTCGAGCTCGTCGTCGCCGAGGCCGGGCACGGCCGGCGCCTCGTCGTCCACCTCGTGCGCGATCGCCAGCGCGAGGCGCACGAGGTCGTCGGGCGCCGCCCGGTGGGTCTCGGCGGCGACGGCGTCGAGCTTGGTGGCGTGGGTCGTGGCGATCCAGAGCGCGCTCGGCTCGCGCCGCTTGATGCGCGTGATGCCGGCGTCGTTCCAGCGGCGGATGTGGTTGCGCTCCTCCACCGCGTTGGGGCGCAGGTGCAGCCAGGTGCGGATGGTGAGGTCGAGCATCGGCGCGGTGTTGGTGAGGTCCTCGCCGAGGACGAGCACGGCGTCGGCGCCGTGGATGTCGGCCGCCGACCCCAGCCGCAGGCGCGGGTCGGCGGCGATCTCCAGCACGGCGCCGACGAGGCGGTCGTCGCTGTCGGAGAGGCCGAGGTAGAAGTTGGCCGGGCCGACCAGCGCGCGGAGCGCGTAGTTGGCCTCGAGCGAGGCGCGCGGCGAGCCGAAGCCGATGGCGCGGCGGCCGCGCAGCAGGCCCGCCGCGGCGTCCAGCGCCAGCTCGCCGTGCAGGACGGCGGCCTGCCCTCCGGCCTGGCCGCCGGTCAGCTCCGGCGCCAGGCCGGACCGGGCCGCCGACAGCTCGCGGGCGCTCTCCTCGGTCGGCGCCTGCTGCAGCTCCGGCTGTGGCGCCGGCTGCACGAGGTCCGCGCCAGGCGCGGCGTCGGCCGGCGCGAGCGCGGCCGACGGCGCGCCGGCTGTCGCCTGCGGCAGGCAGCAGTCCCGGCGCCACCCGCGCCGCCCGCACCCGCTGCGGCGCGTTGACGAACTCGAAGCCGAAGCGGCCGCGGTCGCAGAGGAACATCTTGTTGACGTCGCGGTTGAAGCGCCCCTGCACGCGGCGCAGCTCGCCGTAGCGCGCCGACAGCGTGGTGGTGCAGCCGAGGCCGCAGCCCGGGCACACCGACGGCGCCGTCTCCAGGTCCCACTTGCGCGAGTAGCGGCGCGAGAACGGCTTGTCGTCGAACACGCCGGTGGGGCAGACCTCGATGAGGTTGCCGCTGAACTCGCTCTCCAGCGTGCCGCTCTCGGCGCGGCCGAAGTACACCTGGTTGCGCAGGCCGAACACGCCGAAGTCGCGGCCGCCGGCGTACTCGTTGTAGAAGCGCGTGCAGCGGTAGCAGGTGATGCAGCGGTTGAGCTCGTGGGTGACGAACGGCCCGAGGTCCTGGTTCTCGAAGGTCCGCTTGCGCCCGCGGTAGCGCCGGTAGCTGTGCCCCGTCATCACCGTCATGTCCTGGAGGTGACACTCGCCGCCCTCGTCGCAGACCGGGCAGTCGTGCGGGTGGCTGAGCATCATGAGCTCGATCATCTCGGCGCGGAAGCGGATCGCCTCGGCGTCGAAGATGTCCATCTTCGTGCCCTCCTGCGCCTCCGTCATGCAGGCCATGGCGATCTCGCTCTTCTCGTTGCCCTCGCGGTCGGTCCAGTAGAGGCGCACGGCGCACTGGCGGCAGGCGCCGATGGACCCCAGCACGGGGTGCCAGCAGAAGAACGGCAGGTCGAAGCCCAGGGAGAGGGCGACGTCGAGCATGTTGCGGCCCTCTTCGGCCTGGTACTCGGCGCCGTCGATGATGACGGTGACGAGCTTGGGCGGGGCTGCTTCGCGGCCGCCGCTCACCACGTCGTCCCCTTCATCGCCGGCGCGTCCGAGCCGCGGCGCCGGTAGTGGCAGCCGCCCTCGTCGAGGTGGCGCGCGAAGTCGTCGGGGAACAGGCGCAGCGCGCTCTCGAGCGGCTGCGTCGCGCCCGGCGCGAGGTCGCAGAAGCACTTGTCCGACTCCATGAACCAGACGCTCTCGCGCGAGCACCTCGATGTCGCCCGGCTCGGCGCGCCCGTACTCGATGTCCTCGAGCAGCGCGGCCATCCACTGCAGTCCCTCGCGGCAGGGCGTGCACCAGCCGCACGACTCCTGGGCGAAGAACTGCATCATGTTGAGCGTCATGCCGACCGGGCAGGTCTGGTCGTCCAGCAGCACCAGCGTGCCCGGTGCCGAGACGGCTCTGGACCTCGTCCATCGTCGAGAAGCCGAGGGGCACGTCGATCTTGTCGGCCGGGACGAAGAAGGTCGAGGCGCCGCCCGGGCTGACGGCGCGCAGCGCGTACCCGGGCAGCATGCCGCCGGCGTGCACCTCGATGAGCTCCCGCATCGGCACGCCCATCGGGAGCTCGAAGCAGCCGGGGTTCGCGACGCGGCCGGCGACGCCGAAGATCTTGGTGCCGCCCTCGTCGATGACGGAGAGGGCCTTCCACCAGTCGACGCCGTGCCGCACGATGGCGGGCACGGCCATGTAGGACTCGACGTTGTTGACGACGGTCGGGCGCGAGAACAGCCCGGCGCCGGTCATGTGCGGCGGCCGCGCGCGCGGGTTGGGCCGCTGGCTCTCGAGCGCGTTCAGCATCGCCGACGCCTCGCCGCAGATGTAGCGGCCGATGCTCGTGTGCAGCTCGATGTCGAACGAGAAGCCGGAGCCGAGGACGTCGTGCGCCGAGGTAGCCGCGCTCGCGGGCCTCGGCGATCGCCTGCTTGAGCGCCGCGTACGAGGCGTCGTACTGGGCGCGCAGGAAGATGTAGCCCTCGTCGGACTCGGTGGCGAACCCGGCGAGCAGCATGCCCTCGAGCAGCAGGTGCGGGTTCCGCTCCATGAGGAAGCGGTCCTTGAAGCTGCCCGGCTCCATCTCGTCGGCGTTGCAGACGATGTACTTGGGACGCGGCGCGTCCGGGCCGAGCGGCATGGTGCTCCACTTGCGTCCGGTCGAGTAGCCGGCGCCGCCGCGGCCGCGCAGCCCCGAGTCGGTCACCAGGGTGGTGACCTCTTTGGGCTGCAGGCCGTCGATCGCCCGCCGCAGGCCCTCGTAGCCGCCGGC
The DNA here is from genome assembly GCA_963784975.1 of uncultured Thermoleophilia bacterium. Taxonomy (GTDB): domain Bacteria; phylum Actinomycetota; class Thermoleophilia; order UBA2241; family UBA2241; genus CAIXSE01. The sequence continues at coordinate 5,774 of CAWAUK010000051.1, forward strand.
GGCGACGTAGTCGTCGAGCGTCGCCGGCCGGCCGTCGGCGCGCATCGCGCGCGTGAACGGCCGGTCCTCGGCCGAGTAGCCCGGGAGTCCCGGCCGGCTGGTCACGAGTAGCCTCCGAGGATGTCGCCCACCTGGTCCGGCGCCACCGGCCCGTGCAGCTCGTCGTCGACCATCATCGCCGGGCCGCGGTCGCAGGCGCCGAGGCAGACGATGGGCAGCAGGGTGAACCTGCCGTCCGCGGTCGTCTGACCCATGCCGACGCCGAGCTCCGCCTCCACGGCGGCGCGCAGCTCGGCGTACCCCAGCGACCAGCAGGCGAAGCTGTCGCAGACCAGCACGACGTGCCGGCCGACCGGCTTGCGGAAGACCATGTTGCCGAACGTCGCGATGCTGTCCAGCTCCGCGACCGTGAGGCCCAGGTACTCGCCCAGGTCGGCGATGGTCTCGTCCGAGAGCCAGCGCCGCCGCGCCTGCACGATGCGCATGGCGGTCGCGGCGGCCGCCCGCCGGTCGGGGTAGTGCCCGAGGATGCCGTCCAGCTGGCGGATCTCGTCGTCGGTGAGGCTCACCGGTCCACGTCTCGCCATGACGAAGTCGAGGCTGCCGAGGATGGTCACGAGGTCGGCGATCTCGTACCCGGTGGCGAGGAGCGGCAGCACCTGCAGGTGCGGGAACGACGGGGTGCGGATCTTGCAGCGGTACGCCGAGTTCGAGCCGTCGCTGATCGTGTAGTAGCTGTACTGCCCCTTGGTGCCCTCCGTGTAGACGCTGGCCTCTCCGGGCGGGACGACCGGCCCCCAGGTGACGCCGAGGAAGTGGGTGATGAGCGACTCGATGTCGTGCATCGTGTGCGGTTCCTTCATCGGCGGCGTCGCCAGCGGGTGGATACGCCTTGTACGGCCCGTCGGGCATGGCGTCCACGACCTGGCGGATGATGCGCAGGCTCTGGCGCATCTCCTCGACGTGGACGGCGGCGCGGTCGTAGCAGTCGCCGGTGGTGCCGACGGGGATGTCGAAGTCGAACCAGTCGTAGTGGCTGTACGGGCGCTGCTTGCGCCAGTCCCAGGGCAGGCCGGCCGCGCGCAGCATCGGGCCGGTGAGCCCCCAGGCGACGGCGTCGTCCGCCGAGATCGGCGAGACCCCGACCATCCGCGCCTTCACGATGCGGTTGTCCATCACCAGCTTGTCGTACTCGTCGAGGCGCGGCGGCAGGTAGTCGAGGAAGTCCAGCACGCGCTGCTTCCAGCCCTCGCGGCAGGTCCTCGGCGACGCCGCCGATGCGGAACCAGTTGGGGTGCATGCGCCCGCCGGTGATGGGCTCGATGACGTCGTCGAAGAGGATCTCCCTGTCCTCGAACATGTAGAAGACCGGCGAGAGCGCGCCGATGTCCTGGGCGTAGGTGCCGTAGAAGACGAGGTGGCTGGCGATGCGGTAGCACTCGCAGAGCAGCACGCGGATGAGCTGCGCCCTGTCCGGGACCTCGATGCCGCAGAGCTCCTCCACCGACAGCACGTAGGGCAGGTTGTTGGTGACGCCGCCGAGGTAGTCCACGCGGTCGGTGTACGGGATGTAGGTGTGCCAGCTCTGCCGCTCGGCCATCTTCTCCTGGCCGCGGTGGTGGTAGCCGATGTCGGGGATGAGGTGGACGATCTCCTCGTCGCGCAGCCCGACGATGACGCGGAACGGCCCGTGGGTGGCGCCGTGCTGCGGGCCGATGTTGAGGTACATGAGCGTGGCGTCGTCCTCGGTGCGCGGCAGGCCCCACTCCTCGGGCTTGAAGCGCAGCTGCTCCTGCCACTCGTCGGCGAGCTGGTCGGGCAGGTCGAACGGGCCGTACTCGGTGCCGCGGGACGGGTGCTCCTTGCGCAGCGGGTGCCCCTCCCACCACGGCGGCATCGAGCAGGCGCTGGAGGTGGGGGTGGCCGGCGACGCCGACGCCGAACATGTCCCAGAGCTCGCGCTCGTACCAGTCGGCGGCGGGCCACACGCCGGCCACCGACTCCACGCTCGGCTGCGTCCTCCGGCAGCGCCACCTTGAGGCGCACGTCCGCGTTCCGGCCGTACGAGACGAGGTGGTAGAAGACGCTGAACGCGGCGTCGGGCTGGCCCTCGCGGTGCAGCCGCTCGCGCTCGTCGATGCCGCCGAGGTCGTAGAGCATCGCGAACGGCTCGGCGGCCTCCGGCCGAGGTACGCCAAGCACCTCGGCGGACCGCTCGGCCGGGACCCAGGCCGTCGGGATGCCGTCGACGGTCGGTCTGCTCGACGAACGGCACGTCCGGGAAGCGCTCGCGCAGCTCCGGGAGCACGGCCGGCGGCGGGGCTTCGCCTCCGCCGGCCGCCGCGACCGGCCACTGGCTCGGTTGGCGCCCGGGTCGCGCTCTGGTCGCGCCTCCACGCGTTCTGCCGGTCCTCGGTCTGCTTGTGCGCCGCGTCGTCCACTTACATCTCGTCCGGGGGCCTGAGCTTGTCGGTCGCCACCACGTCGTCGTGGCGCAGGTCGCGCATCGAGATGCCGCGGGGCTTGATCACGCCCTGGTCGCCGACGACCCAGCTCAGCGGCCGCTTCTCGATCGAGACCTGGGCCTGCAGGAGCAGCAGGCCCTCCATGAGCGCGGTCGGCGGCGGCGGGCAGCCCTCCACGTACACGTCCACCGGCAGGAACGAGTCCACGCCCTGGACGACGCTGTAGACGTCGAACATCCCGCCGGAGTTGGCGCAGGAGCCCATCGAGATGACCCAGCGCGGCTCCATCATCTGCTGGTGCAGCTGCACGACCACCGGCGCCATCTTCTTGAACACGGTGCCGGCGACGATCATCACGTCGGCCTCGCGCGGCGAGATGCGCAGCACCTCGGCGCCGTAGCGGGCGATGTCGTAGCGGGCCGTGAGGCTGGTCGCCATCTCGACGAAGCAGCAGCTCAGGCCGAAGCCGAACGGCCACAGGGAGTTCTTGCGGCCCCAGGCGATCAGCCGCTCGAGGCTCGAGGTGACGATGGGGACGTCGCCGTCACTGGGCGGCGCGCCCTGGACGTCGAGCAGCCGTCCGAGGGCCTCGGCCGTGCGCGACGGGCCGGGCGAGCGGCGCGGCCTCACGGGGCGCCTCCCGCGCGCCCGCCGGTGACCGCCGCGCCATCCGCCGGCCCAGTGGCCGGCGCCGGCGCGGCCGCCGCGACCGAGCCCGGCTTCGCCCTGGCCGCGGCGCGCGCCTCCTTGCGGCGGCGCCCCGCGGCGCCCCAGTCGAGCGCGCCGACACGCCAGAGATACACGAGCCCGGCGAACAGCAGCAAGACGAAGACGAGCAGTTCGAGGTAGCCGAGCCAGCCGAGCTTCCGCGCGGAGACGGCCCAGGAGAAGATGAACACGGCCTCCAGGTCGAAGATCACGAAGAAGAGGGCGACCTGGTAGAACTCGACGGAGAGCCGGCGCGGCAGCGGCCCCGCCGGCTTGATGCCGGACTCGTAGCGCTCGGCGTCGGACCCGTGGTACTGGCGCTCGCCGAGCAGCCACGACAGCGTCAGGATGAGCCCGGCCACGACCAGGACCAGGGCGGCGTAGAGCGCCGCCGGCCACACCGCCATGGCTATGAGAGTCCCGTTCACCCCGCCCCAATCGTTGCCGTTTCGCCCCTGGGCAACATTCCTTTACGCCAAAACGTTCCCATGGTAGAGAACAATCAGTATCAAGCGGAACCGTCTGTGTCTACGCAGTCGCCGTCGATGCGGTCTGTACATGCTGTACTCTTCAGGGCGATAGGGACAGGGGACGACGACCAAGGGGGGGTCCAGGGGAGTGAGCCGACCGCTCGTCCAGCCGCGGGTGAGGGGCAGCCACCATGCAGTACCACGGCTGGCGCGTGGCCTGCTCATCTGTGCCCTGGTGCTGGTGGTCCTCGCCGCCGCGGCCGCCCCCGTCCTGGCCTCGACGGCGTCATCTCCCGCGCCACCGCTGCAGGCGACGCCGGCCGGCGTGCAGTCACCGGCCGGCTCGGGCTCGTTCACGCCCGCGCCCACCCCGCAGCCGCTGCCGTCGTCGACGTATCCGCCCGGGAGCGGCGCCCGTGTGTACGCCGAGAACTGCGCCGGCTGCCACGGCGCGCGAGGTGAGGGCTACGTCGGCCCGCCGCTCGCGCCGGCCGGGTTCGCCAGCCTCGTCGCGCCCATGGTGGAGCAGGGCGGCATCAACATGCCCCCGTTCGCCGGCGTGCTCAGCGACAAGGACGTGAACGCGGTCGCCGAGTACGTGTCGCAGGAACTGGCTGATCCCAAGGCGCGCACGGCGGAGGTCTCGCCGGGCGGCGATCTCTACCGCCTCTACTGCTCCGGCTGCCACAGCGCCGCCGGCAGCGGCGGCGCGATGGCCAAGGGCCGGAACGCGCCCAACATCCGCAAGTACCCGCCGGCCGAGGCGCTCGCAGCCATGATCCTCGGCCGTGGCAACATGCCGGCGTTCGCCGGCAACACGTTCGACGTGCGCCAGCAGACCGCCGTCGCGCTCTACGTCCAGGTGCTGGCGCCACAGCCGCCGTCACCTGGAGGGGCCGGGCTCGGCTATCTCGGGCCGGTCACTGAGGGGGCCG
>CAWAUK010000052.1:0-29755 GCA_963784975.1 uncultured Thermoleophilia bacterium
TCAGCTTCGTCGGCTCGACCAGCGTCGGCAAGCACGTCTACTCGCTGGCCGCTGCCCACGGCAAGCGCGTCCAGGCCCAGACCGAGGCCAAGAACCACGGTCTGGTGCTCGCCGACGCCTCGCTCCAGCGCGCCGCCGCCGGCATCATCAACTCGACCTTCGGCTGCGCCGGCATGCGCTGCATGGCTCTGCCCGTGATCGTCGTGGAGAACGCGATCGCCGACGAGTTCATCGGCTACATGATGGAGTTCGCCAAGCAGCGCGTCGTCGGCTGCTCCTACGACCCCAAGACCGAGCTCGGCCCGGTCGTCAGCGCCGACCACCAGGCCTCCGTCAAGGGCTGGATCGACAAGGGCGTCGAGGAAGGCGCCGACCTCATCCTCGACGGTCGCGACCTGGTCGTGCCGGGCTACGAGAAGGGCTTCTTCGTCGGCCCCACCATCTTCGACAACGTGACCGAGGACATGGCGATCGGCCGTGAGGAGATCTTCGGTCCTGTGCTCGCCATCAAGCGCGTCGCCGACTTCGAAGAGGGCATCACCATCATGAACAACAGCCGCTTCGCCAACGGCTCCTGCATCTTCACGGAGAGCGGTTACTACTCTCGCGAGTTCACCAAGCGCACGCACGCCGGCATGGTCGGCATCAACGTCGGCATCCCGGTGCCGGTGAGCTTCTTCCCCTTCGCCGGCCACAAGGAGTCGTTCTTCGGAGAGAGCCACGTCTTCGGCCTCGACGGCATCCGCTTCTTCACCGAGAGCAAGTGCGTCACCACGCGCTGGTTCACCGAGGTGGAGAAGAAGGAGAAGAAGGTCGGCACCTGGGAGGGTACCGTCAACAAGCAGTGGTGACGGCGTCACCGGCGGTCGCCGCGCGGCGACCCCGGCGCAGCCGAGCGTGACCCGCGAAAGGGCGGGGTGACCACCGTCACCCCGCCCTTTGCGTCGCACCGAGGCCGGAGGGCAGGCAGGCCCGCCGCCCGGCCTCGCCATCCTGCTCCAGCCGGTCGTCGTCGAAATGGCCACCATCGGGTAGGTACGTCGGCAACACCATGACCAAAGGAGAACGACGTGGCTCACGAGTTCCCTGAGATCACAGCCTACGGGCCCGCGCTCCGCTTCGCTCTCGAGGCGGAGCAGGCGTGCGCCGACTTCGCGGCTGCCGCCGGCGTCGTGGCGCCGGACCAGGAGTGGCAGGACAAGCTCGAGGAGATCGTCTGCACCCACGACGACCGCGTGCAGAAGCTGATGGCGCAGCAGGGGCAACTCGGCGACAGGGCGTCCGCGCCGGCCGGCTCGCTCAAGGGCGCTCCGTACCTGGGCGTGCTGGACGCCGAGCCGGAGACGAGCTGGCCGGCGGCCGTGGAGCAGCTCATCCAGGCCGAGGAAGACACCGCGCGCTACCACGAGGAGTTCGCCGTACAGTGCGCGGACACGCTCGAGCTGCGGGCGGGCCTGTTCGGCAAGAGCGCCCAGCAGGACCGCGCGTACGCCGCCGAGCTCAGGAAACTGCTGGAGTAGACGCGCGCCGGCGGCGGCCGGCAGAGAAGCGAAGACGGCGGCCGGGGCGGGTGGTCGGAAGGAGCACCCGCCCCGGCCTTTTGGTGAGCGCGATCGCGTCGCGGTCGCGCGGCCTGCCGGTGAGAGCGCTTGCGGTCGCCCTCACGCGGCTGTCGGCGGGCGCTTGCGGTCGCGCCGGCCTGGGGCCGGACGGCGCGGCCGGGAGGCCGCCGTTCCGGCTGCCGGGGCGCGTACTGGGAGGACGCCCCGGGTGGTGCAGGGAGACGGGGCGGGCGGCACGCCGCCCGCCCCGTCTCCTTTACGTCGCCGCCTCCGGCGGCTGACCGTCTTCCGGCAGGGCTGCGACGTGCGCGGCGGCGTGTCCCACCGCGGGCGCCCCGCGGGAACCGGGGAGGCTGCGCGCCCGGACGGCCGCGAGCAGCGCCTCCTCGCCGGCGAAGAACCGCGCGCCGGCCGCGGCAAGCTCGTCGACAGCTCCGGCGAAGTCGTTGGCGCGCACGCCCTCGTCGGCCCAGACAGGGATTCCCGCGGCCAGCGCCTCGCGAGCCGCGGCGATGTTGCGCGCGTTGCCGTGGCTCACCGGGATGGCGCTCACGACGACGAGGTCGGCGGCGCGCAGCAGCTCCAGGTTCTCGGCGTGCGCCTCGTCGCCGACCGGCGAGAACGGCGCCTCCACGGCCATCTCGAGGCCGAGCTCACGGCCCGTCTCCTCGTCGGTGTCGAGAGCGTTGAGGACGCCGGCGGTGACTTCGTACCCGGCGTCCGCCAGCTCGCGCATCATGCCGGCGCCGGTGCCGCCGCCGCAGATCAGGTGGACGCGGCCGCGGCGCTCGCCGCGCAGCCGCGGCGAGAACGTGAGGTAGGTGCGTCCGGCGTGTCGGTGAAGGTAGGCGCGCACGCCGTAGACGGCCTCGACGACCTCGGGCCGCAGCACGTCGTCGGGCGGCCCGAACGCGGCGACCTCCCCGTCGCTCAGCACCAGGAGCTTGTCGAAGTAGTGCAGCGCCAGGTTGAGGTCGTGCAGGATGCAGAGCACCGTGAGTCCGTCGGCGTTGAGCTCCTTGAGCAGGTCGAAGAGCCGCAGCTGATGGGAGACGTCGAGGGCGGAGGCAGGCTCGTCGAGCAGCAGCAGGGGAGCCTGCTGCATGAGCGCCTGGGCGAGAACGACGAGCTGCTTCTCGCCGCCGGAGAGCTCCGAGAAGCGGCGACTCGCGAGGTCGGCCACCCCGAGACGCGCCAGCGTCAGCTCCGGGTCGCCGCGCGCCGCCGGGTCCTTGCCGAGACAGTAGCTGCCCATCTCGACCACCTCGCGCACGGCGAGGTCGAAGTCGAGGTCGAAGTGCTGGGGCACCAGCGCCACCTCGCGAGCCATGTCCCGGCGCCGGTACCGGCGCGTCGGCACGCCCTTGACGAGCACCTGACCGGCCGCCGGCTGGTGGATGCCGTCGATGAGGTCGACCAGCGTCGACTTGCCGCTGCCGTTGGGGCCGACGATGCCGACGAAGTCGCGGGCCTGCAGCGCGAAGCTGATGCGGCGGAGCACGGGGCGCTCGTCGTAGGCGAAGTCGACGTCCTTGAGCGCGACGAGCGGGACGGCCGGGGCGGCCTGCCCGACGGCGTCCGTCGGAGGGGTCGCGTCGCGAGGCTGCGACGTGGCCGTCACGCCCGCCTCCCGCGCCGCAGCAAGTACACGAACAGTGGCGCGCCCACGAACGTGGTGACCACGCCGACCGGGATCTCGTTGGGCGCGATGACCGTGCGCGAGAGCAGATCGGCCACGACCATCAGCGAGGCGCCGGCCAACAGGGAGACCGGGATCAGCCCGCGGTGTCCCGGTCCCATCAGCAGCCGCACGATGTGCGGCACGACCAGACCGACGAAAGCGATGATGCCGCTCACCGAGACGGCCAGAGCCGTGAGCACCCCGGCCGTCACCAGGAGCATGCGCTTGGTGCGCTCGACCTCCACGCCGAGCTCGAGCGCGCGCTTCTCCCCCTGCAGCAGGATGTCCATCTCCCGCGTGAAGAACAGCGGCAGGATCATGAACGGGATCGTCACCAGGGCGATGCGCACATCGGGCCAGCCGCGCCCGGAGAAGCTGCCCATGAGCCAGTAGATGATCGCCGTCATGTCCTCGTTAGCCTTGATCATCAGCACGGTGACGAGGGCGCTGGCGAGGTACGAGATGGTGACGCCGGCGAGCAGGAGCACGAAGATGTCGATGCGACCCCGCCGGCGCGCCGCCATCCAGACGAGGACCAGCGTCCCAAGGCCACCGACGATGGCGAGCACGCTGATCCACGGCAGGTCGGAGAGGTGCAGCACGATGCCGATGGTGGCGCCGAGCGCGGCACCCGAGGAGACGCCGGTGACATATGGGTCCGTCAGCGGGTTGAGGAAGAGCCCCTGAAGGATCACACCGGCGACGGCCAGCGCCGCGCCGACGAGCGCAGCGGTAAGGACGCGCGGCATGCGGATCTGCCAGAAGATCGCGTTGTCGAGGTCTCCCTGGGCCGGCCCCGCGAGCAACAGGTGCCAGATACGTCCCACGGACAGCGAGGCCGGTCCCAGGGCGAGCGCCAGCACAAGGCAGACGACGAAGATGCCGGCGGCCAGGAGGATCCCCGGCCACATGCCTGTGCGGGCGAGCTTGCTCACGGAGCGGGCGAAGCCTCCGGGTGGATCATCCCGGCCAGCGCAGTGAGGCCTTCTGCCAGGCGAGGGCCGGGCCGGGCGATGATGCTGTCCTCGATCACGTACACGTGCCCGTCCTTGACAGCGGTCAGCGCGCCGAAGCCGGCGCGCGACTTGATGTCGCCCGGCTTGCTCATCGAGCCGGAGTCGGCGATGTAGACCTGCGGGTCGTCCTTGACCAGCACCTCGGTGCTGAAGTTCGGGAAGCCGCTGCCGGCCTGGGCGCCGATGTTCTCGCCGCCGGCGATGCCGATCATGTCGTCGATGAAGGTGCCGGAGCCGGCGGTCATCAGCGGCTTGCCGTAGATCTCGAGGAACGTCGTGGCCTTGGGGAGGTTCGCGACCTGGGCCTGGACCTTCTGCTTCGCGGCGGTCATCTTGTCGGCGACCGCCGTCGCGGTGGCCTCGGTGCCGGCAAGCTTGCCGACGTTCTCGATGGTCGCGATGGTACCGTCGTAGGTCTTGGGGTCGACCACGTAGACCTTCATGCCGAGAGCCTCGAGCTTGCTGCGCAGCTTGTCCTGGATGCCGCCGGCGGCGAGAACCAGGTCCGGCGAGTACGAGGCGATCTTCTCGATGTTCGGGTTGGCGAAGTCGCCGATCTTGGGCAGGGCTTTGGCCTCCGCGGGATAGTCGTCGTAGCTGGTGCCGGCGACCATCTTGTCGCCGGCGCCGACGGCGTAGGCGATCTCGGTATTGGCGGGCGCGAGGCTGACGATGCGGGCAGCCGGCGCGTCGAGCGTGACCTGGGCGCCGGAGTCGTCGGTGACGGTGATGGGGCCGGCAGCGGAAGCGGCGGCCGACGGCGAGCTCGAGGCGGTGGAGCCGGTGCCCGAGCCGCAGGCGCTCAGGGCAACGCCGCCCAGGGCGAGCACGGCGATGAGGAGGAGGGCCGGGGTGAGGCGGCCGATGCGGATGATGGACATAGTGGCGGTGACTCCCTTCACGGATTGGCAAGACGTGCGCGGACGATGTCGGCGAGCTCGGACGAAGCGTCGCCCGTGGACGATGTTGAGGACGCGGCGCCGGGCAGCGCGGCGGCGCGCGGCGCGAAGCGCAGGACGTAGTGGCCCTCGCGCTCCTCGAAGCCGTCCCAGACGAGTGGGACGGGATGCGAGAACAGCGGGGCCTGGGTGACCATGGTGTGGTACTCGCCCTCCTCGCCGCAGGCGTCGGCGCCGGCGGCCTCAAGGCGGGCGATGACGTCGTCGTCCAATTCGAGGCCGAGGAACTCGGCGCCCAGCTTGGACGAATCGACGGCGACGATCGTGGCACGGGAGCCGCCGGCGAGGAACTCGTCGAGCAGGCGGCGGCGCGGCTCCTGCCACAGCGGCAGGTGACAGCCGAGGCCGGCGACCTCGCAGACGCTCTCGACCCAGTCGCGGTGCGCCTGCAGGTCGATGTCGCCGAACACGCCGGCCTCCACGCCCTGCGCGCGCAGCTCCTGGAGGAGCGAGACGTAGGTCGCCTCGTACTCATCCCAGGTGGTGGCTCGTGCGATGAGCGGGATGCCGAGCGCGGCGGCCTGCTCCTCGAGCAGAGCGAGCGGCAGGCCGTGGCCGCGGCTCACGCGGCCGTCCTCGTGCAGCATGCACACGAGGGCAGCCGGGAGGCCGCGGCGCTGCGTCGCGCGCTGCAGCGCCAGGTACGCGTCCTTGCCGCCGCTCCACGAACAGAAGAAGCGGCGGCCCGCGAGCTCGTCACCGATGGCGGCGGGCGCCGGGCCGGCGCTCGAGCCGGCGACTGCGCCGGTCTGAGCGGCGAGCGACGCGCCGGCAGGCCTGCCGTTGGCGGACGGAACGCTGGTCCGCGGCGCGTCACTCGCCATGGTCGCCGTCCCTGGCGGCGCGGCAGGAGGGGCAGATGCCGTAGACCTCGAGGTGGTGGCCGTAAATGGCGAACCCGGTTTCCTCGGCGAGCTCGGCCTCGAGCTCGGCGACGTCGCCGTCGCCGTCAAAGCGCACCACCTTGCGGCAGACGCCGCAGATGAGCGGGTGGCTGTGGCCGATCGGCGGCGCGATGAAGCAGATCTCGCCGCGACCGTCCTGTACGCGGGCGAGCAGGCCGAGGTCGCTGAGCAGCTGGACCGTGCGGTAGACGGTGGCCTGGCCGACGCCGTGGCCGCGCAAGGCGTCGGCCGCCTCCGTGATGGTGGCAGCGCGATCGGCGCCGGCGAAGAAGTCCCAGATCAGCCGGCGCTGCCGCGTGAACGGGATGCCCTTCTGATGGAAGACGGCCTCGATCTCATAGGCCGGCTGCGGGTCGGTCAACTCGTGTGCTCCCCCAGACTCCAGTTGAGAACTGTTCTCAACAGTGTTGAGAAAACCTATCAACAGCACGCGGGGGCGTCAACCACGTCTTGCGCCCTCGCCGGTCCGGACAGACAAGCGCACGAAACGGAGGGCGTCACGGCGGGTACACAAGGCCAGGACCTCGACGAGCCGCGCTCGAGATCCTGGCCGCCGGCGCCGCCGACGCTGCCGTCGCTCGAGGACGCCATCCAGGAGGACTGATGTGATCACCGGAGCTCACACGATCGTCTTCAGCAAGGACGCTGACGCCGATCGCGCCTTCTTCCGCGACGTGCTGAAGCTCACCAACGTCGACGCCGGTGACGGATGGCTCATCTTCGGCCTCCCGCCCTCGGAGGTCGCGCTGCATCCGGCGGACGAGAACGGCGCCCACGAACTCTATCTGCTGTGCGACGACGTCGAAGCGTTCGTCGCTGAGATGGCCCGGCAGGACGTCGCGACCGGGCCCGTCACGGAACAGGGTTGGGGCCTGCTCACCCGGCTCACCCTGCCGGGCGGAGGCGAGCTCGGCGTCTATCAGCCGCGACACGCACGGCCGGAAACGCCGTGACCGACTCCGTTACTGCGGGCGCCCCGGTCAGAGGTCGCCGCGGCGCTGCAGGAGCACGAAGGTCAGCCAGCCCGGCAGGATCGGGAGCCAGAAGGTGACGATGCGGAAGAGAAAGACGGCCGGGACGGCGACGTCCCGGTTCACGCCGACGGTCGTGAGGCCGGCGATCAGCGCCGCCTCGACGGCACCGAGGTTGCCCGGCGTGGGGGCGACCGACGCGACGCCGGAGCCCACCAGGAACACGACGCCGATCACGACCACGCTCACCTCGGTCGCCCCGAACGCGTGCACGCAGAGGACGAGCGCGGCGATGTTCATCGCCGTCAGGAACACCGCGCCCCCGAAGAGCTCCAGAAGCTTGAGCGGGCTGCGCGCGACGACCGTGACACCGACCAGCGACCGCTGCAGTGGCGGCAGCACGCGCGTGCGCAGGAGCCGCCGACCCCACGGCAGCAGGAAGACCAAGCCGGAGAGCGCGCCGAGCACGGTGAGCCCGATCAGCACGGTCTGCCCCGAGGGCAACGCGTGCAGCGCGTCGCTGGCGTTGCGTCCGGCCCAGATCAGCAGCACCGCCGCGAGGGCGACGTGCACGGCGAGCCCCGACACCTGCTGTACTCCGATGCTCGCGGTCGCGACGGCGAGGTCCACGCCTCGCTTCTGCAGGTAGCGCAGGTTGGTCGCCATGCCGCCCATGCGGGCGGGGACGATGCGGTTCACGAAGGACCCTGCCAGTTGGGCGGCCGTGGTCGTGGGAAACGGAAGGCGCTGGGGGACGGCCCCCATCAGGCCTATCGCCGCGGCGACGAACGTCATGGCCGACGCGCCCAGCGCCCACAATGCCCACGCCCAATCGGCCTGCTCGATGCTCGACCACACGCCGGTCACGTCGGCGAGCTGCGGGATCAGCAGGTACACCGCCAGCGCCAGCACCGCGACCATGACGACTTCCCTGAGCTGCACCTGTTCGAAGGGCTGCGGCTCCACGCTCACGGTCCGCACCGCCCCTGGGGGACGCATCTCCAACGTCCGTTCCCGGTACCGATAGAGCAGCCAGGCAGCCGCGAGGGTAGCGAGGACGACGGCCGCGAGGGTCAGCCAGCCACCGGACCCCGCGACGCTGGAGACCTTGAGGCTCATCCTTCTAGGCCGTCGCCCGGCGCCTGGAACGGCTCCGCCGGGTCAGTCGAGCAGCTCCCGCGTGCGGGCGGCGACGGCGACGCCGAGCAGCTCGTGTTGCGAGGCTTCGAGGTGCCAGCCGTCGAGCCGGCTGGTCGTGATGACCTGTCCCGCGTCGAGCCAGCGGCAGCCGAGTGCGCCGGCGACGCGCGCGAACTCCCGCGGCAGCGCGCGCGATCTCTCTTCCGCCCCGGCCCACAGCTCGGGGCGCCAGTTGTTCTCGAAGGGGCCGACTGGCGGCGGGCAGACGAGCAGGAGCCTCGGGGCGGCGCCACCCGGGCCCAGCTCACAGCGCCGGACGAGGTGACCCAGTTCGGCCGCACCGTCCGCGGCCTGCGCCGCCGAGATGTGCGGGTAGCTGATGTCGTTGGTCGCCAGCATCAGGATCACGAGGTCGAGCGGGGCGTGCGTCTCGAGCGCCGGCGCGATGAGCTGCATGCCGCTCCGGTGCGCCGCCAGCGGGTCGGCGTAGACCGTCGTGCGCCCGCCGAGACCCTCTTCCACGACGTGGAAGTCATCGCCCAGCTCACGCTGCAGCACGCCGGGCCAGCGGACCGGCCACTCGAAGCGGCGCGAGTCGTCGGCCGGGTCGGCGCCCCACGTGTTCGAGTCGCCATAGCACAGGATCTGCTTCATGAGGCCATGTACTCCCGCAGTCGTCGTCGCTGGCCCTCCACCGTCGCGCGGCCGCTCGCCCCGGCGCAGAAGCGTCCCGGTGCGAGCAGAGGGGTGTGCTGCCGCCTCGGCCATATTCGACCGCGGCCCGGCGACACCCTTCGGCCCCGGGCCCGCGCCTCACGCAGCCGCGGGATCAGACTCGAGCAGCCCGAGGACGTTGCCGTCGGGATCCTTGATGTAGGCGAGCCAGCCCACACCACCTACGGCCATCTTCGGGAGAGCGACGACCGCGCCGAGCTCATCGCCCCTGGCCAGCGTCGCGTCGACCGACTCGACCTGCACCGTGCAGGGGAACGCGTTCAGCGCCTGCGAGTCCGCTGGGCCAGGGACCGGTCTCTTGACCAGTCCACCGTCGATGCCGGGCTCGTCGTCTGGCCCGGTCCCGATCAGCCAGTAGTCCATCCCCTCGGCCTTGGTGAAGGACCAGCCGAAGAGGCCGGAGTAGAAAGCGATGAGCTGCTCCGGCTCGGTTGCGTGGATCTCGAAGTGGACGACACGTGACATGGGTCCTCCTTTGTCGTGCTTTGCCCATCTCCTCCAGGCGGTCCCCACGATGCAACGACAGCCCGGTTCGTCTAGCTCAGCCTGGATGCCCTCACCTCTCGCCGGGCGAACCGGCGGCGGTCGAACGGGCGGCCGGTGCGGATGCATCCCGATCCGGCCGCTCTTCCCCGGTTGTTCTCGCGGGAGGGTCCGGCAAAACGATTGCTTCGAAGACGTGCGCGCGAAGGCAGGTCGGAGCGACGCTTGACCCTGACGTAAGGTCATGGTCTATCCTCGGCCGGAGGCGGCGAGCGAGGTACGGCAGACGGATCGGATGGCGACCATGCCAGACAGAGAGGCGCAGGGCGCGAGCCGGATCGGCGAGGTGGCGCGGCTCGCTCACGTGAGCGTGCGCACGCTGCACCACTACGACCACATCGGCCTGGTGCGACCGTCCGGACGGACGGCGGCCGGCTACCGCCTCTACGCGTCCGGAGACCTCGAGCGGCTGCAGACGGTGCTCCTGTACAGGGAGCTCGGATTCGGGCTCGGCGAGATCCGTTGCCTGCTGGCCGAGCCTGGGTTCGACCGGCGCGAGGCTCTGCGCGCGCAGCGCGAGCAACTCGCGCGACGATCCACTCGCATCGACGCCATGCTCGCCCTCATCGACAAGACACTGGCCGCGATGGACAAAGGGATCCCGATGGAACGCAGTGACATGTTCGAGGTCTTCGGCGACTTCGACCCGGCGGAGCACGAGGCGGACGCCAAAGCGCGCTGGGGTGAGTCCGAGGCGTACAAGGAGTCGGCGCGGCGCACGCGCCGTTATACGAAGGATGACTGGGCGAGGTTCAAGACCGAGAGCGACGCGGTGAACGAGGCGATCGCGGCGCTCATGGACGAGGACGTCGCGCCGGACGATCCGCGAGCCATGGACGTCGTCGAGCGCCACCGTCTGCTCATCGACACGTGGTTCTACCCGTGTCCGGCCGAGATGCACGAGCAGCTCGGGCGCATGTACGTGGAAGACGCGCGCTTCACCGCCACCTGCGAGAAGATCCGGCCCGGAATGGCCGAGTACTTGCGCGACGCGATGGCCGCGAACGCGCACAGAGCCGGCTGAAGAGCGGAGAGCGGCGCCGGAGGCGGCGCCGGCGCCCTCGCCCGTCACTTCCCGTGGGTGGGCGGCGCCAGCGGGGCCGCCATGACGCCGTGGTCGTGCAAGGGCTCGAAGCCGGCGCTCCGGTACACGGCCTGCGCCACGAGGTTGTTCACGCCCACCTCGACCCGCACCGCCCGCACCCCGAGTCCCCGGCACGCGCGGCGGACCTCTGCGAGGGCCGCCTTGCCCAGCCCGTGGCCGCGCGCCTCCGGGCGCACGTAGAAGTCGTCGACGACCGCCGCCATGCCGCCGTATTCCATGGCGAAGACGAAGGTCACGACGATGTAGCCCGCGGCCGGCGGGGCGGCGGCCGGCTCGGCCGGCGACGTCGTCGCCTTCTCGCCGCTCACCGGCGACGGGTCCCGCTCGATGAGCCAGACCCGCCCCAGGCGAGCGTCGGCGAGCAGCGCCTCGAAGGCGGCCGCCGCCTGCTTCTCGTCAAGGATGAACCCCGACTCCGCGTAGAACCCGCGCATGAGGCCGAGCAGCTCCGGCACATCCGGATGGCCGGCCTCACGCGTCTGGTGTCCGTCTGGCCCCGGCTCGCCGCTCAGTGGACCGTCTCCTCTCCGCGCTGCAGCTCGGACAGGTACGCATCGAGCTTGTCGAAGGTCTCGCGCCAGCCCTGGGGGGCGCCGTTGCGCTCCGCCACGTCCCTCGGGATGCCCTGGCGCATGGTCATCCGCGTCTTCCCGTCGCGCTCCTCGAGCGTCACCGTCACACGGT
Organism: uncultured Thermoleophilia bacterium; assembly: GCA_963784975.1. Lineage (GTDB taxonomy): Bacteria > Actinomycetota > Thermoleophilia > UBA2241 > UBA2241 > CAIXSE01. The sequence goes on from CAWAUK010000052.1 coordinate 11,302, forward strand.
CCTCGTTCGGCATGTCGTCGGTCATCCCGTATTCCTGCGCGGACACGCGGTTGCCGTTCTCGTCGGAGAATCCCTCGTCGATGACGAATCGAGAGGGCGAGTCGATCTCCACGAAGGTCCCGCTGCTCCAGAAGTCGTGACCCTCGCGCGAACGCATGGCGCTGAGCCACCGGCCGCCGGGGCGAGCGTCGATGGTGCAGTGTGAGGTCGTGAACTCCCGCGGCCCCCACCACTGCATGAGGTGGCTGCAGTCCGTCCAAGCCTTGAACACCAGCTCTCGCGGCGCGTCGAAGTCGCGCGTGATCGTGAGGTCCTGCTCACTCATGACGATCCTCCCGGATCGCGTGCTGTCCAGACCGCCTCTAGGTTCCCGGCGGGCGGCCGTACAAACGCGCAGTGCTAGGGCAGGTAGTCCTCGCGCACAGGCGAGAAGACTTCGATCGCAACGGCGTCCTCGAGCACCTCCGCGCCGTGACGCACGCCGCCGGGGATGGACCAGCTGTCGCCGGGCGCGACGTCGTAGGTCTCCTCCCCAATCGTGAGCCGCAGGCGGCCACTCACCAGGTAGCCGGTCTGTTCCTGGGGGTGATCGTGGATGGGCAACGGGTAGCCGGCCTGCAGGCGGAACTCACTCATCAGGGTCGCGTCGCCGTAGCTCAGCGTCTTGCGCCGGATGCCCGGCAGGGCGTCCCGGTAGCCGTCGTCACTGCCGCTCAGGAACATGGTCAGCGGTCAGCGGCCGGGGGCTGACCCGGCACGACCTCCGCCTCGCCGGTCCGTATGGCGCTGAGGATGGCGTCCGCCACCTGCTCGGGCGGGCGAGGCTCGACCCTGCCGCCCCGGAACGAGCCCGCACGCAGCGACCGGTGGAACTCCGTCGCGGTGACGCCCGGGTAGACGGTGGAGACGACGATGCCGTCCGCCGCCCACTCGGCGCGCGCCGTGGCGGAGAGTTGGTCGAGCATGCTCTTCGTCGAGGAGTACGCCCCGATGCCTGGGATGACCATCCGCGTTGTGCCGGAACTCACGTTCACGATGGCGCCGCCGCCCTGCGCCCGCATGACGGGCACGACGGCCTGCATGGCGAGCAGCGGCGCGTAGACGTTGAGTTCCACGACGGCCTGGAGGTCGTCCAGGACGACTTCCTCCAGGGGCACGTGGAGCCCTTGGCCGGCGTTGTTCACGAGGACGTCGATGCGGGCGTAGCGGTCCAGGGCCGCATCGACCATGCGACGGACCTGCTCCGGCGCCCGCAGATCCGTGGTCACGGCCAGCGCGTCGGGCAGCTCCGCTGCGAGCGCCTCGAGCCGCTCCGTGCGGCGCGCGGCGAGGACGAGGCGAGCGCCCTCGCGCGCCGCCAGGCGGGCGAACGCCTCGCCGATGCCGGACGAAGCGCCGGTGACGATGACGATGCGGCCGGCGACTTCCATCAGGGCTTCCGCGCCAGCACGTACACGCGGCAGAAGAGCAGCTCGAGATGACCGTCCGCGGCGGCCTGCGCCTCGAAGTCGCGCAGGATGAGCTCACGAGCCGCCGCGGCGTACCCGTCGGAGAACCCGTCCTCGTAGCAGGCCGGGTTCAGGTATCCGGCGGCCGCGCCGGACTCGAACATGTCCAGGGCGCGCTCCGGGGTGGCGTGCTCCCGCAGCTCCTCGATGTCCGCGGCGACGTGTACGAAGCCGGCGTCGGTGAACAGCCGCCCGTACTCGTCCGCGGTCTCGTAGAACGTCCAGGGCGTGCGCCAGCGCGCCCAGGTGTCCCCGGTCCGCGGGTCCGCGGCGAGCGTGCCCACAGCGCGCACGAAGGTCGGACAGTAGTCGCGGCGCGCTGGAGCCTGCAAAGCCATCCGGCCCCCGTGTCGCAGCGCGGCGAAGCAGTTGGCGAGCGCCCGCGGCTCGTCGGTGAACCACTGGAACGCCGAGTTGCACAGAATGGCGTCGAACTCGTCGGCCATGTCGAGCTCTTCGGCGGCGCCGGTGACCAACTCGATGCCCTCCGGCGCCGCCGAGCGCGCAAGGGCGATCATCTCGGGAGAGAGGTCGATGCCGACGACGCGGCCGTCTGTGAGCACGCGGATCTCCTGGGCGAGGTGCCCGGTGCCGCAACCGAGGTCGAGCACGTCGTCAGTCCGCTCCAAGCCGAGCATCCAGAACAGCCGCTCGGCGGCGGACTTCTGCGCCGTCGCCGTCTGCCGGTAGATGCGCGCTATCGATGAGAAGTCGCTCAGCTTGGCCCTCCAGCCAGCTCACCCGGGCGCCCCGGCCGGGGCCTTCGCCTCATCATAGACCGCAGAGACCGCTCTCCGGCAAGGCTAGCGGGGCGGGCGGGGCACCAGGACCGGCGTCCCTGCCTTGTACGCCTCGTACTCAGGCTCCCCGCCCCAGCGCTTGTCGGCGCTCTTCTCGAGCAGCGGCACGCCGCTGACGCGAGTCAGGAGCAGGAACACGAACACGGGTGAGACGAGCGTCACCCACTGCCACCCGCGGAGCACCGGCAGAGCCACGATCGCGACGCCGATCCAGAGCAGGATCTCGCCGAAGTAGTTGGGGTGACGAGACCACGCCCACAACCCTCTCCGGATGAACTCTCCCTTGTTGGCGGGGTCGGCGCGGAAGCGGCTCTTCTGGGCATCGGCGGTGGCCTCCAGGCCGATACCCACGACCCAGACGACGATGCCGATGGCAGTCACCGTGCCGAGGCTCACGCGCTGCGTCGTCGTGATCGCCGCGAGCGCGGCCGACACCGTCAGCGTCACCCACAGCCCCTGCAGCGTCCACGTGTTGAGAAAGCGCGGGAACGAGGGCTTGATCTCGTCGAAGCGCGAGTCGGCGCCGGCCTGGCGGATGCGCAGGAAGAGGTACGACCCCAGGCGCGCCGCCCAGACGACGACCATCGCGACCAGCAGGACCGAGCGGGCGTCGACCTCCGAGGAGAGCAGCAGGGCGACGATGGCGACGGTGATATAGGTGACGCTGCCGGTGAGATCGAAGAAGCGCTCTGTCTGCAGCAGGTACGAGGGCACCAACACGACCCACTGGATCGCGAACGCGAGGATGACGCAGAGCGCGAACACCGGGAGGCCGCCGACTGTGGAGCCGCCCTGGCTGCCGGCCACGGCCACCAGGGCGGCCACGAGCACGACGATGGGGAGGGCGACGAGCGCGTTGCGGGCCGGCTTCTTCATGGCGGCTACCTACCCCATCGTGCGCCCGACGATGGCCGTCGCGCCGCGCCGGCCGGTGTCACGACGCCTGCGCCGCGGCAGCCCAATCGGGTCCGCCCACGTCGAGCCGCCAATCGTCGGCGGGCATCAGTCGCCCGGGGCGACGCCGCCCACCGTGACCTCGAGGTCGCGCAGCAGGCCGTCCTCGAGGTCGTAGATCCAGCCGTGCACGGCGAGCTCGGCGCCGCGCTCCCAGGCGGCCTGGACGATCTCCGAGGTCGCCACCGCCTGTACCTGCGCGGCAACGTTGAGCTCGCAGAGCCGATCCCAGCGCGCGTCGTCGGACGGCTGCGCGTCGAGCTCCTCGTGGTACGCGCCGGCGAGGTTCCGCAGCGGCTGCAGCCACAGGGCGACCGCGCCGGCCTGATGGCCCTCGAGCGCGGCGCGCACGCCGCCGCAATGGTAGTGGCCGCAGACGATGATGTGACGCACGCCGAGTGAGGACACGGCGTACTCGATGACCGCCATGGCGTTGAGGTCGGTCACCGGCACCACGTTGGCGACGTTGCGGTGGACGAAGAGCTCCCCGGGCTCCAGGCCGACGATCTGGTTGGCCGGCACCCGGCTGTCCGAGCAGCCGATCCAGAGCAGGTCGGGCCGCTGGATGTGGGCCAGGCGCGAGAAGTAGCCGGGGTCGGCGGCGACTCGCTGGCCGGCCCACGCCCGGTTTCGCTCGAAGAGCTGGGCGAGGTACTTCATCGTCGGGACCCGTTCATCAGGACCAGAAGCTTAGCAGCGTCTTGAGCGCGCGGCGCGAGTCGCGGTATGAATCAGTCCGTCCACTGCTCACGCCGAAATCCTCCCCGCGAGCGGCTATCAGCGCAAGCAGCCGGCGCCGCCGGCCATCACGGCTCGTCGACCGTGAAGCTCCCGGTGACCAGCGGGCCACCGCGCTCGTAGGTCGCCACGACGACGCCGGTACTGGTCGTCGCAGTCGTCGCGTGCTTCAGCGATCGGGGAGCGACCCCCTCTCTGAAGAGTCGCCGACCGCTCCCGACCACGACCGGGTAGATGAACAGGCGATACTCGTCGACGAGGTCGTCGGCCATCAGCGTCTGCAGAAGCTCGCCGCTGCCGTGAACCTGGAGTTCGCGGCCGGGCTGCTCCTTGAGGCGCCGGACCTCTTCCACGACGTCACCGGCGAGCAGCTTCGTGCCCTCCCAGTCGGCGGTGTGGAGCGTCCTGGTGGCCACGTACTTGGGCAGGCCGTTGAGTCGCGACGCGACCGGGTCCGCCGCGTCGGTCACCTGGGGCCAGAAGGCGGCGAAGATCTCGTAGGTCCGGCGGCCGAGCAGAAACGCGTCGGCCTGGGAGAACCAGGCGATGACCAGCTTCCCGAAGTCCTCATCGGCGTAGGGGAACGACCATCCGCCGCGGTCGAAGCCGCCGCTGCGGTCCTCGTCCGGGCCGCCGGGTCCCTGATAGACGCCGTCCAGGCTCAGGAATGTGGTGACAGTCAGTCTCATGGCGCGACCTCCCGGCCACTCTCGACGTACTCCTTGAGGGAGTCGAGCATCATCCGCCAGTTCCCCTCGGAGTGATCGCGCGCCTCAGCCGTGCTGTTGCCGTCCTGGCTCAGAGAGACGCGGGTCCCGGCGTCCCCCGGTGACAGTGCGATGGTCACCGTGTGGTAGTTCCCCGGTTCGTCCGCTAGACCAGAGAGCGGACTGAAGTGACTGTACTGAAGGAGGCGGCCCGGCTCGAGGCGCAGGATCACGCCCTTGTCTTCATAGCTACGGCCTTGCCACTCGCCCTTCCAGACGATGGAGCCGCCCTTGCTCCAGTCGCTCTCCACGGTCGTGCCGAACATGTACTGCTTGATCGCGGCTGGCTCGACGAGCGCGCTCCACACCTCGTCGGAGTCTGCGGCGATGGTCGTGGCCGCCCGTGCGACCAGTCCGTCATCCCGCGGGGGCATGAGGACCTCCCGATCGTTGCCGAGTGTGCTGATGGACGGATGGTCCCCAGTGCGGTGAAGGGCGAACCGCCGGCGATGCGGCCGCCCGGCATGCCTCAGGCCGGCGCGCGGTCAGCGGAACCCGCCGGCCTCCTCGACGCGCCGGGCCAGGCCGTCGTCACCCAGATCCGCGCAGAGCGCCGAGAACCCGGGACGGACGCCGCGCCACTCGAGCTCGGCGGGTTCCAGCTCGAGCGGAACGTCGAGCCTGAGCGTCGCGAGGCGCAGGAAGAGCTCGGCGTCGGCGCGGCCCGCCCGCAGGCTCTCAACGAGGCGGGCCGCCCGCGCCGCCGGCAGGCCCAGCTCGGCAGGGTCGTCGGGGATGGCCCCGAGATGGCCGAACCTGGCCAGCACGGCGGCCGCCGACTTGGCTCCCCAGCCGGGGATGCCGGGAAAGCCGTCGGCCGAGTCGCCGACCAGGGCCAGCCAGTCGGGGATGGACGCCGGCGGGACGCCGAACTTGCCGATCACTCCGGCCTCGTCCAGGACGACGTCCCGGCGGCGGTCCCAGCACACGACGCGCTCGCCGATGACCGCCTGCGCGAGGTCCTTGTCCGGCGAGCAGAGCACGATCTGGTCGACGCCGGGCAGCTCGCGGAGTCGGGCCGCGGCGGCGGCGATCGCGTCGTCGGCCTCGAACTCCACCATGGGCCAGACCACGAGGCCGAGCGCCCGCGCCGCCCTCTCGGCAAGGTCGAACTGGTCCAGCAGAACGGAGTCGACGCCGGCGCTCGTCTTGTAGCCAGCGTACAGCTCGTTGCGGAACGACTCGATCACGTGGTCGAAGGCGCAGGCGACGTGCGTCACCCCCGGCGTCGAGAGCAGCAGCCAGAGACTGCGCAGCAGACCGACCGTGGCTCCGACTTCCCGGCCGTGGGCATCCCGTCGCGGCGGCGCGCCGAAGTGGCTGCGGAAGAGCTCGTAGGTCCCGTCGACGAGGTGGACCCGCATCACGGGGTCAGGCGCCGAACCTGCGGACCGCCCGCTCGTGCGCTCTCGCGGCCTCGGTCTCGCGGTCCTTGGGCGCAGCGGTCGTCACGAGCGACCCGAGGAGGTCCGCTGAAGCGGCCGTCACGGCGTCGACGGCACGAGCGAACGCGGCCTCATTGGCGGCCGAGGGCCGCGAGAAGCCGCTGATCTTGCGCACGTACTGGAGGGAAGCCGCCCGCAGTTCCTCGTCGGTGGCGGGCGGCTCGAAGTTGTAGAGCGTCCTGATGTTCCTGCACACGGTCCTCACCTCGTCCTGCGGCCGGATGGCCAGCCTCGGTTCGAGACCTTCTTTCCCGGTGCGGAGGCTTCCTAGCGAGGCGGCCGCGCTCATCCTCACAGCGCCCACGTCAGCAGCGCGGCGAGGCCGGCCGCGAGCGCGAGGGTCGCGCCGCCGGCCACCCAGACGCGCCACACGGCGTCGTCGATCACGTCACCCGTCAGCGCCCGGTCGGCGCTCCCCAGCGCGTACGCCCCCGGCTTCTGCAGCTGCACGCCGAGGCTCCCGGCCATGGTCGCGATGGCCAGTGTCTTGTTGGGTCCGTGCTGAGGCTGATGCTGCGTGCGGAACGCCCACCAGGCGCGGCCGGCCGTCCCCTTGAGCGCCGACACCGCCACCAGCAGCAGGCACGTGATGCGCGTCGGCAGCCAGTTGGCGGCATCGTCGCTGCGCGCCGCGGCCTTGCCGACGTACTCGCGCTCGTCGCGATAGCCGAGCATCGCGTCCATCGTGTTGACGGCTCTGTAGGCCAAGGCGCCGGGCAGCCCGAAGAGGGCGTAGTACAGCAGCGGCGAGACGACGCTGTCGGTGAGGTTCTCGGCGAGGGACTCGATGGTCGCGGAGACGATCAGCGGCGGGTCGAGGTCCGGCGAGCGGCTGACCAGCGCGGAGAGCGAGGCGCGCGCGGCAGCAGTGTCTGAGGCCAGCGCGCGCTGGACGTCGCGGCCGGCGCGCACGAGCCCGCGCAGCGAGAAGGCCGTCTTGAGCACGTATGCGCCGATGGGCAGCGCGAGCCACCAGGGCAGCCGGTCGAGGACTAGGGTGAGGGCCAGGCCGGCGGCGAACGCAGCTCCGGCTGTCACCACTTCGATGAGGAGACCGTAGGCGAGCTCGGCGCCGGGCCGGCCGCGTGGCCGGCGCCGCTCCAGGGCGCCGATCAGCCGGCCCATCCACACCACCGGGTGCAGCACATTCGGCGGCTCGCCGAGCGTCACGTCGATCAGCCCGGCGAGCAGAACCGTGGCGAGCGCGAGCCGCCAGTCGTGAGGGACGAAGAGCACGGGCGGGCGCTACGCCGCGTCAGTCGTCGTCGGACGGGACGTACTTGTCGGGCTCCAGGCCGGCCAAGTGGTCTGTCGCATTCACGAAGCGGATGGTGACGCAGCCGGCGGCGAACTCGAGCAGAGAGACGCCGCCGTGGGTGGTGGACAGCGTCCACCATTTCTCCGGCGGCACCCCCAGATAGTGGTTGAGGATCGCGCGGATGGGTCCGTCGTGGGCGACCAGACAGGCGCTCCCGCCGACTTCAACCGGCAGGAACCCGGTGGCAACGACGCTGGCGTCCATGGTCTCCGGGAGGCCATCGTCACGGCCGGCGGCGCCATCCGCGGCGACCGCGGTCGCGGCGCCATCCACGGCGGCCGCGGCCGCTCCGGCCTTCATGCCCGCGGTACCGTTGCGGTCGGTCGCGCTGGCGTCGCCCTGGCTCACCGCATTGCCGCAGTACGCGCCGGTGTCGTCGACGCCGAACGGCCCGAGGATGTCGAGCACCGCGGCGTGGACTCGGGCCTCCAGGTGCTCCAGCGACTCGCCGTTGGGGAGCGCCGTCCGGTACGGGTCGACGGAAAACGCCGCCGTAAGGGCGGTGTCGGCCTCGAACTCCTGCCACGGGCGGCCCTCGAGGTCACCGAGAGAGATCTCGCGAAGACGCGGATCCAGCGTCAATCGGGTCGGTCCGCCTACGGCCACCCCCAGCCCCCCCGCGGCCATCCAGGCGCCGACGATATGCTCCGCCGTCGAGCGCGCTCTGGGCAGATCGCTCGAGTAGACGGGCATGGGGCCGAAAGGCGCGAGCCGCGCGGCGGCCGCTCGCGCCTGCTCCTCTCCGAGCGGCGTGAGGGGGTGGTCGCTCTGCCCCATCAGCGTGCCGCCGATGTTGCCGGTCGACTGGCCGTGACGGACGAGATACAGCTTCACGCGGGGTCCACGTTGGTCGACGTGTGGGTCATGTCGCGAGGCCCACGATCGCGCAGCCGACGACCAGCGCGGCCGCCTCGGCCAGCTCGATGCCCATCCCGTAGACGTCGCCGGTGAGGCCGCCTAACCGCTTCGCCACGACGGCCTGCACGCCCAGTGCCACGGCCATCGCGACGACGGCCGTCACGAGGCCCGCGTACCAGGAGCCGGCGGCGCCGATCCACAGGCCGGCAAGGCCGGCGATGACGACGCCGGCCACCAGCAGGCCGCCGGCCAGCTGCAGCGGCCTCGGCGTGTGGTCGCGGGTGAACGCCTCGCCCGTGCCGGCGGCGCGCGCGTACGGCCACCAGTACACGTTGAGCGCCGGGAGCGTGCGCGCGGCGCACCAGCCGGCGAGCAGCGGCGCGGCCGCGTCGGCGCGCGTGAGCGCGCCCAGGGCCGCGACCTTGAGCACCAGCAGCAGCACCGCCGACGCGACGCCCATGGCGCCGACGTTGTGGTCCTTCATGATCTCGAGCGCCCGCTCGCGCGGCGCGCCGCTCAGGATCCCGTCGGCCGTGTCCATCAGCCCGTCCAGGTGCAGGCCGCGGGTGAGCAGCTCGAGCAGGATGACGACCAGCGCCGCTGCGACCAGCCCGGGAAGGAACGAGATGAGTCCGGCGTAGACCGCCCAGGCGGCGACTCCCATGGCGAGGCCGACGAGCGGGTACCAGCCCATGCTCCCCCAGAGGTCGGCGGGACTCACCTCGCCCTCCACCTTGAGCGGGATGCCGGTGAGGAAGGTGACGGCGAGTGTCAGGCGGCGGCCGGCGGATCCGGCTGCCCGGCCGGAGGATTGGCCGCCGGCCGGCCCTGCCGAGGAGGCGCCGGGATCCGCGCCGGCGGAGGAGCCGCCGGCGTCCCGCCCGGCGCTCTGCCCGGCGTCGACCGTCGGAGTCGCGACCGGCGTCGCAGGCGCGTCCGGCGGCGCCGCGTCCGGTTCCTGGATGTGTGTCTGATCGACGTCCGTCATCGTGTCGCGAGGTCCCTGGCCGTCTTGCCCTCTCGAGTCGCCGTCGACCCTATCGCTTCAGCTCGGCGTCGGCCTCACTGGGGTCGCCGGCGACGCCGGCGCTCTCGAAGGTGGCCATCTCGCTGAGGATGCGCGCGGACACCTCGATGATGCTCATCGACAGGGCCGCGCCGGTGCCCTCGCCAAGCCGCATCTCGAGGTCGAAGAGCGGCACCAGGCCCAGCTCCTCGAGCACGACCTGGTGACCGACCTCGATGCTCACGTGACTCGGCAGGATGTAGTCCACGCACTCGTGGCACAGGCGAACTGCCGCGAGCGCGGCGGCGGCGCTGATGAACCCGTCCATGACCACAGGGATGCGATGCGCCGCCCCGCCGAGGAACACGCCGGTCATGGCGGCGATGTCGAGGCCGCCGACCTTGGCGAGCACGTCGATGGGGTCGGCGGCGTCCGGCGTATTGACGGCCAGCGCCTTCTCGATCACGGCCACCTTGCCGGCGAGCGCGTCCTTGGTGATGCCGGTCCCGCGGCCGGTGACCTTGGCCACCGGCTCGCCGGTGAGGGCGGCGATGACGGCCGAGGCCGCCGTCGTGTTGCCGATCCCGACCTCGCCGGTGGCGATGATGTCGAGCCCGTTCGCGAGCTCCTCCTCGACCAGTTCGATGCCGATCTCGATGGCGCGCACCGCCTCCTCGCGCGTCATCGCCGGGCCCTGCGCCATGTTGGCGGTGCCCATGCGGACCTTCTTCTGGCGCACGCCCTCGGCGGCGCTGAGGTCGGCGTTCACGCCCACGTCGGTGACCACAACGCGTGCGCCGACGTGACGCCCGATCACGTTGATGCCGGCCCCGCCGGCGGCCATGTTGAAGACCATCGCCGGCGTCACCTCAGCCGGGAAGGCGCTGACGCCCTCGGCGGTGACGCCGTGGTCGGCGGCCATCACGGCGATCGCCTTCTGATCGATGACCGGCTGGTCCTTCCCCTGGATACCGGCGAGCTGGATGGAGAGCGTCTCCAGGCGACCGAGCGCCTTGGGCGGCTTGGTGAGCTGAAGTTGCCGCGCCTCGGCGGCGCGCATGGCGTCGGCGTCGAGCGGGCCGATAGCGGCGATGGTGCGGTCGAGAAGGTCGGTCACTGGTACTCCTTGGGGGCTGACGAGGGGTCGTCGATGGATGGGGTGAGTGAGGGGCCGGCCGCCGCAGGCGAGCCGGCGGCGAGCGCTTTGACGTCGAGAGGGTAGCCGGAGACGAGGAGGTAGAGGCCGTCGGCGTCGCGGGCGAGGCGCTGGTTGGCCCAGCCGAGCTGGTCGCGGTAGAGGCGGGCGAGCGGATACTCCGGGACGACCCCGAGCCCGACCTCGTTGGTGACGGCGACGAGCGCGACGCCGGTCTCGGCGACGGCCGCGAGCAGGTCGGTCACGGCGGCCGTGACCCGCTCGGCGGCGGCGCGCTCCTCGGCCGGCGGCAGCAGATCCTTGTCGTAGTTGTAGCCGTCCTCCGGCGGCGCGCTGCCGCCGAAGGCGCCGCCGCTGAAGAGCAGGTTGGTCACCCAGAGGGTGACGCAGTCGAGGAGGATCACGGGAGGGGCGCCGGCGGACCCGGGGCCGGCGCCCCGGCCGCCCGCGCCGGCGGCGGCCGCGCGCACCGCCGCCGCCACTGAGGTCGGGCACTCGAGCGTCGTCCACGTCCCCAGCCGCGAGGCCTGGTGCGCGCTCACGCGCTGCACCATCTCGTCGTCGTATGCCTGGGACGTGGCGATGTAGGTCACCCGGCCGCCGTGCGGCTCGGCCAGCTGCGCCGCCAGCCGCTCGGCGTACGTGCTCTTGCCGCTGCGCGCGCCGCCGGTGACGAGGATGAGCCGGCCTGTGACGGGCCGGTCGTCTGCTGTGTCCACCGCTGCCCTCCCTCGAGGCGTTGTCGCAGTGATCTCCCGGCCGCGGTGTCCTGGCTTGCGCGTCGTCCTACTTGCCGCGCCTTCCCGCCCCTCGGGGCAGTGGCTTCAGTGCGACGTTCGTCGGCGCCTACAGTTGCGGGGCAGCGCCGGCCTTGCACCGGCTTCCCAGCAGCTGAGAGATGCTTGGCAAGGCTACAGCGGGCGCTCCGCACGCGCAAACATCACGGGGTGACCAGCAACGTGTTGCCGGCGACGTTGCCTTGAGCGTTGCCGGCCGCATCGACCGCGTACACGGAGAACCGGTAGATGCCGCGAGAAAGCGTGCAGCGGAAGGTCCACGTCTGCGCGGCACCGCTCGCGACCCAGCCGAAGTGCCGCTGCTTGACCACGCGGCCGTGTACGTCCCTGATCTTGACGGTCGGCCGCACCTCGCCGTAGCCGTCAGTCGCGGAGAAGCGCAGCGTGACCATGCCACCGACCGACGCGCGAGCCGCCTGCGGCGCGCGCGTCCGGGGCCCGACGACGTCGCCGCGCCCTGGAAGCCAATGGGCGCCGGCGTCGGTCGTGCGCAGGATGGTCTCGCCGTCGCCGACCGCCCAAGCGGTCTGGTCGTCCACAGCACTGACCGCCGTCAGATCGAACGTCACCCCACTGGGCTGCGCTGTCCATGTCGAGCCGTCGACGCTGTGCAGGATGAGGCCGCCGTCGCCCACCGCCCAGCCATGGGTGGCGTCGACCATCGTCACGTCCGCCAGCCGCGCCGGACCGGTCCACTGCGCGGCCCAGGCGCCGCCGAGGCCGCCGTGCACCAGCGTCCCCGTCTCCGCCGCCGGGTCGCCGCCGGCGGCCCAGACCTCGTTGTCATTCACGGCGTCGACGCTATACAGCAGCGCCTCCGGGGCCGTGAACTGGCTCGCCCAATGGGCGCCGGAATCGCTCGTGTACTGGAGCTGCGCGCTCGGGTAGCGCTCATCGCCGGCCGCGACCCAGCCGTGGCTTGCGTCCGTGAAGTCGAGCGCGAACAGGTCGCCGGACGGAGCCGCGGCGACCTTCTTCCAGGTCTTTCCGGCGTCACGGCTGCGCAGCAACGTGCCGGCGGCCCCGCTCGCCCAGCCGTGCGTGGCGTCCGTGAAGTCCACCCCGAAGAGATACTGGGCCGTGCCCGAAGGGCGCCGCGCCCAGGTACGCCCGCCGTCCGCGCTCACGGCGATCAGACTGTCCACGTAGTCCCAGGAGCCCACGGCCCAGAGTCTGCCGTCCCCCGCCGGCGCGATGGCCGAGAAGAGGTAGATGTCGTAGGCCGAGAGATCGCTGGTCTTCCAGAGGCCGCCCTCGGCCCCCGTCGTGCGCAGGATCAAGGGTGTGTTGGTGACGTTGTTGAAGCCCGTCGCCCATCCGTGCGTCGCGTCACGGAGGTACACGTCGCTGAGACCGTAGGTCGCACTGCCGAGGTGCCTGATGGAGTCCGGCTTGTGCTGGTCGGCCCCGCCGCTTGCGTTGAAGGCGCGCAGAAACGCGAACCAGCCGGTGCCGCCTGCGGCGACCGGCCTTCCAAAGCCCACCTGGGCGCTGTAGTCGCGGCGGTAGTAGGACCAGTCGGCACCGGTGCCCGCCCACACGGTCAGCCCGGTGAAACCCGCCGACAGTGAGCCGTTGACCACGCCCAGTACCGCCGCCTCCACGTCGTCCTGCACCTTTGCGGAGGCGGCCCTCAGGCCAGGGTCGGTGATCAGCGGGTCGGCGGCGAGATGGGCGGCGAACTGACCGAGATCGAGCTGCCAGGAGTCCCAGGCGTACTGGCTGCCGTCCATTGCCGCCTGATAGCGGGACGCATACAGGGGCAGCCCGGCCCTCAAGCGAGACACCCAGTCGATCAGGTCGGGCTTCATCGCAGCCACGCCCGACATGTCAACGGCCGACAGGCTCACCCAGTTGAGGTTGCGTCTCGACGCGTAGTAACGCTGCCAGCCGGCCAGCATGTCGGCGATCACAGCGTCCGGTTCACCTGTCGGATCGTAGGAGAGCGGGGTGAGCATGTTGTCGTAGGGATAGCCCTCGTCGTCGATGGTCTCCTCGGATGCGACGAAGTGATCGACCAGACCGGTGGGCGCGAGCTCGTAGGCCACATCCGCGTCGGCCATGTTGCAGGCATCGAAGGCGAGGATGTCGATCCGCACCCCGGCGCCGGTGATCGCCTTCCGGAGCTCCGGCAGGAGGATCCTGTCGTCGGACGTCCTGTCCCAGCTGAAGTAGCGCCAGCCGTAGCCGTGATCCCAGCCGTCGACGAGCAGGTGGTCGCTGGGGAACAGCGTGTGGACCTGTTCGAGGAACCACTGGAACGTGGCTCTCGAACCGAAGTCGCGCTCCTTGGGGTAGTGCCTGACGGTCTCGACTGACGGACCGGAGATCTTGTACAGCCAGGCGCCGTCCTTCTTCGGCCTGTCGAGCATCACCACGACATTGACGTCGCCGCTGGGGGGGATGCGCCGAAGCGCGGGCAGCGTGTACAGCGGCCATGTGTACATGAGGTCGTTGTCGCCGTTGGCGTAGATGGCGACCGTCCAGGCGGCCCGGGACGCGGGAGCGCCGGCGGCCCGGGCGGAGCCGGCCGCCGCCGTCAGCGCGAAAGCGCAGACCAGCGCGAGGACGATGGAGAAGACGACCGGCGACCGCTTCATGGGACCCCCTTCGGCCGGCCGCGATGCAGCCCCGGCCGGCCTTCGCCCTGCAGAACGGTCCGCGCCACGACCCCTCGCGCCGCCGCTGCTTCGTACCATCGTGCAGGGACGCGAGGCCGCGGTCAAGCGAGGGGCCGCTGGCGAGGCGGACCGTGCCGTTGCCCCGCCCGCCTCTCAGGCGAAGGTCACGTACACGCCGGCGCTACGACGCCCGCCGCTCGTCGAGCAGAGCTCGCCGCAGGCCGGCGGCGGCCATGGCAGCGGCCTCCAGGTCCGGCCTCGAATCTTCGAGGGTGCCGATCGGCACGCCTGCGGCGACGCCCGCGATCCTCCTGCGCCGGGCGCGACTCAGCGTGGCGGGCGCCCTGCTCTCGAGCCTCGCCGGCCGGCCGCTGAGGACGGCGACCTGATCGCCGAGCAGCACGGCCTCGTCCACATCGTGCGTGACCAGCACCCAGGTCGCGGGATGCGCCGCCATGACGTCCAGCAGCCAGAGGCGCATCTCGGCACGGGTGACCGCGTCGAGGCTCCCGAACGGCTCGTCGAGCAGGATCACCCCGCGGTCCATCAGGACCGTCCGCGCAAGGGCCACTCGCTGGCGCATCCCCCCGGAGAGTTCGCGCGGCAGCAACGCCAGACTGTCGCCGAGACCGAACTCGCGGAGCAGCCCGGCGGCGCGCTTCTCGAGGTCCTGCCGCTCGCGCCGCGCGGCGCGCCCCGACGCCACGCGAGCCGCGAACGCGGCGTTCGCGAGCGCGCCCTTCCACGGCAGCAGGAGATCCTGCTGGAACAGATACGCGGCGTGGCCCGACGTGCAGCCGGGCGCACCCGCCTGCCGCCAGTCGCCCGCCGCCACGATCTCGCCGCCGACGCTCACGCTGCCGGTCGCCGGCGGATGCACGCCGGCAAGGACGTTGAGCAGCGTGCTCTTGCCGCAGCCGCTGCGCCCGACGACGGCGAGGCACTCGCCGGCCGGCACCTCGAAGTCGACGCCGGCCAGTACCAGGCCCGAGGCGTCCTCGCCGCGGCCGTAGCCGGCCGAGAGCGCCGACACCGTGAGCGCCGCGGCGGTCACTGCGCCGGCAGGTAGTCGTTGCTGACGGTGCCGGCCACATCGGCGCTCTTCGTGAGCTGGCCGGTCTTGACCATCCAGTCGCTGAGCTGTCCCCAGGCGGCGACGTCCTGCAGGCCCGAGACGACCCCGGCCCCCGACGCCATCGACGGGATCGCCGCCTTCCACTGCGCGAGCAGCAGATCGGCCTTGAGCTCCGGATGACGAGCCACGTAGACCGCCACCGCCTCTTCGGGGTGCGCCACGGCCCAGTCGAGGCCCTGCATCGTCGCCGCCACGAAGGCCTTGACCGTCGCCGGATGCTCGGCAGCGAAGCCCTTCTGGGTGAGCACGTTGAGGAACGCGAAGTCGGGCGTGCCCCAGTCGCGGAAGTCGAGGTAGTCGAGCTTCTGCCCGGCGGCATCGGCCTGGACGAGCTCGCCGAACTGCGTCACAGCCACCGAGTCGTACTTGCCGGCGAGCAGCGGCGCGACGAGGTCGAAGCCCGGGTCGGCGACCCTGACCGCGCCGGGGTCGACGCCGCCGGCCTCGAGCATGGTCGCGAACGAGGCGCGCGTCGAGGGGATCATGACGACGCCGGCCGTCGTGCCCGCCAGGTCGCGCCGGCGTCTTCGCGTGCACGCCCGGAGCCATGGCCATGCCGACCGGCGCGTGGCTCATCAGGCTCGCGACCGAGAGCAGCGGCGCGCCTGCCTCAACGCCCATCAGCGTGTCGGGCGCGTAGTAGAGGCCGAACTGCGCCTTGCCGGTGGCGACGAACTTGGCCACGTCGGTGGCCCCGGCCGGCAGCGTCTGCTTCACGGTCAGGCCGTGATCCGCGAAGAAGCCCTTCTCCTGGGCGACGTCGACGGGGATGTCGAGGACCCAGGGCACCCAGTCCATGATGAGTGTGACCTCGGTGACGCCGGGGGATGCGGATCCGGCCGGGCCGCTCGCCGCGGCGTCGGCGCGGCCGCCGCAGCTCGAGAGAGCGGCCGCCGCGGCAACGAGCAGCAGGAGCACGGGGGCGAGAGTGGAGCGAGCGATAGCGTTCACGAGGATCCTTTCTGAGCGGGTGTCCACCAGCAGAGCCGCCGCTCGAGCAGCGAGGCGGCGGCGTACGCGAGCAGGCCGATGGCGGTGATGACGGCGATGGCGGCGAACGCCTGAGCGGTCGCCAGACGGGCGTTGGCGGAGAGCACCAGATAGCCGAGGCCGCTGTCCGCCCCGGTCCACTCGGCGACGACGGCGCCGACGAGGCTGAGCGTGATTCCGGTGCGCGCGCCGGCGGCGAGATACGGCAGGGCGAAGGGCACGCGCACGCGCCAGAAGACGTCGCGGCGGCGCGCGCCGACCGATCGCATCAGCAGCAGCAGGTGCGGATCCGTGGCGCGCAGTCCCTCACGGGCCGTGACCGCCATGGGGAAGAAGGCGATCAGCGCGCAGACGACGACCTTGGGCGGCGAACCGTAGCCCATCCACAGTACGAGCAGGGGGGCCAGAGCGATGACCGGCACTGTCTGCGACGCGACGACCAGCGGCGTGAGCAGCTCGTCGAGGCGGCGCGAGCGGGTCGCGGCGGCGGCGAAGGCGAAGGCGGCCGCCGCGCCGAGCAGGAAGCCGGCGGCGGCCTCCGAGATCGTGACCAGCGCGGCGCCGGCGAAGAGCAGCGGCTCCGCCGCCAGCTCGGCGAGCACGGCCGACGGCGGCGGGAAGACGTACGGGGCGACGTGCAGAGCGCGCACGACCAGCTCGGCGCCGAGCGTGAGCGCGACGAGCAGGCCGATCGCCGTCGGGACGGCCGACCAGCGCGGGGACGTGGCGTGGGGCGTCCTTGACCGGCGCGCGGCGTCGCGGCGCCCCGCGCCACCCGCACTCGTCACAGCTGCCATGCCTGCCTCCCGGTCACCCAAACGACAAAGCCCGGGCCGACACTTCGTCGGGCCCGGGCCCCCCGTTTTCGAGGCCACAGCATGCGCCGCCGCCATCCCGTTCACCACGCGGGACGCGTCGGCACACTCTCTGGAGGCAGGTCTTCTGGCTCCCGGATCGACCTCCGGCTGCGCCTTCCCGCCAGCGAGCTGGCAGTGGCTTCTCGCAACCATCGTCCCCGGTCACAGCGGCGGGTCCGCGCCGGTCTTGCACCGGCTTCCCTCAGGTGGCCCTCGCGGGCACCTCCAAGCGCCGTGGATGCTAGACGAGCCGCCCGCGGCGGTCAAGAGGAGGCCCCGGCCGGCGCGACGGCGCTGTGACACCGGAGAGGGCTGCGGATCCCGAGGCAAGACAGCGAAAATCCGTTCGCCGGTCCGCCGACACTTAGTGCTCATGAAGGTAATCGAAACGCCGAGTCGTACCATGTGGCAGGCACGGTCAGGTCGAGTGCGAGGTGAGCCATGGACGACAAGCTTCTCAATCGGTCCGAGTTTCTCAAGCTCCTGGCGCTCGGCGGCGCCGGACTCGCCTTCTTCCGCGCAAACCCGGAGAAGGCGTTCGCGGCGCTTGCTGCTCACGAAAAGGCCCTGGCAGGCGCGGAGCAGGCGCTGGACGAGGCGGCGCTGCAAGGCGACGCGGCCGCCGCCCGTGCCGCCGGCACCGTTTTGGCCGTGGCCAAGGGCACGAGTGCCTCGAGCAACGTCAAGCGCGCCGTCGCCGCGGTCGGCGGCATGAAGCGCTTCGTGCACTCCGGCGACACCGTGGTGATCAAGCCCAACATCTGCACCACCCGCGCGCCGAAGTACGCGGCCACCACCAACCCGCAGGTGGTGGGCACGCTGGTGAGCCTGGCGCGGGCGGCCGGCGCGGGCAGGGTCGTGGTGATGGACAACCCGATCTCTGCCGACCCCAGCGCCGCGTACAGCGCCAGCGGCATCAGCTCCGCGGTCAAGGCGGCCGGCGGCACCATGAAGATCATGAGCCGGGCGGCGTCTGCCTACCGCAACTACGCGATGCCCGGTCACTTCCTCGGCAGCTTCCCGCTCTATCCGGACTTCGTCAACGCCGACGTGCTCATCAACGTGCCGATCGTGAAGCAGCACGGCTCCACGGGCCTCACCATCGCCGGCAAGAACCTGATGGGCTGCACCTGGAATCGCAGCAAGATGCACAAGAGCCTGAGCCAGAGCATCGCCGAGGTGAACGCCAAGCTGCGCCCGGAGCTCACGGTCGTCGACGCGATGCGCATCCTCGTCCGCAACGGGCCCACCGGCGGCAACCTCGCCGACGTGAAGGTCAAGAACACGGTGCTCGCCTGTACCGATTGGGTCGCAGCCGACACGTATGCCGCGTCGCGAGTCTTCGGGATGGCGGCCGGCAAGGTCCCGTACCTCAAGGCCGCCGCCAACATGGGTCTCGGCACGATGAACCTGGGCAGCGTCAGCATCAAGAACGTCTGAGGACGACACTCGCGCGGTCGGCGAGACGTCTGGTGCGGGCGGGACAGGCGCCTTCGGGCGCCTG
>CAWAUK010000053.1:0-27913 GCA_963784975.1 uncultured Thermoleophilia bacterium
GCCACGGCGACCTGGTGGAACGTCTCGCGCCGGGTGCGCGGCCGGGAAGTGGTGCTCTCCCGACGCGAGGAGGCCCCCGCGTCCGTCTGAGCCGTCGGGTAGGGTGGCGACATGCCGACAGGCCCGCAGAGGATCCAGCACGTCATCGAGACCGCCCAGGCTGAGGGACGGGCGGCGCTGATGGTGTGCCTGCCGTCAAACCAGCGGACGGCATGGATCGTGGCCGCGGCACGAGCGTGCGCCGAGGCCGGCGCCGACTTGATCGAGCTGCAGGCGCGGTTCCCGCGCCACCCGGCGGAGGTAGTGGAGGCCGCCGCCGCGGTCGCGCGAGGGGTGCCGGCGCCGTGCCTGCTCTGGACCGACGCCGCCGTCGCCCGTGACTTCGTCCTGATGGCGGAGCAGCCCTGGCGCCTCGTGCCCGGGTGCGTGGGAGCGGGCATCGCGGGCGTAGCCGCACCCATCCCGCCCGACTGCGCCCAAGGATTCGCGAACGCCTGCTGGGGCGAGCTCGCGCACGCCCCGTTCGTCTCGCCGGCCCAGACGCCCGACGAGCTCGCCGAGCTCTGCGGCCACGGCGCCTCCTTCGCTTACGCCGTCGGCGTCAGTACCAAGCCGCCCGCCGACGCCGGCGTGTTCGAAGAGTTCGCCGACTTCGTCGAGCGGGTGCGCGCGGCCACCGGCGTGCCCGTCTTCGCCGGCGCCGGCATCGGCACGCCGGCTCAGGCCGCGCTGGCCGCCGCGTTCGCGGACGGCGTCGCCGTGGCCAAGGCCGCGTTCCAGACGCTGCAACTGGCGAACCAGCAAGGGCGCGACGAGATCGCGGCGCTCGCGGAGCTTGTCGGCGAGCTGCGCGCGGGGGTCGAGCGCCGGCGGGACTAGCCGGCACGGAGCGCCGGCGGGGCTACTGGCCTCCCGGCGCCGCCTCGACCCCACCCGAGGCCCCCGCCAAGCTGGCGCTCGACCGGCCCCGGACAGCACCGAGCCACGCCCGGCCGCCCTGCTGCACGAGGCGCACCGTCGCGAGCCGCAGGCGGCCGCGTCAGCCCTCCCGGCTGATCCTCCTGCGCAGGGCGACGACGCTCTGGCGCACCGACGTCGCCGGGACGTGGTCCTCGATGTTCAGCGGCGGGTCGAGGCGCTGGACGACGGCCTGCTCGAGGCCGGCCAGGGTGTCGCGGTCGTCATGTGGGTGGACCGCGACGGAGAGGTGCGCGCTCATCCAGTCGCTCAGCGCCTGCTCCGCCGAGGCCTGCAGGAGCGCCGACGCCTGCACTACCAGGTCAAGCTGGGCGAAGAGGATGGCCGCGAGCGTCAGGCGGACGACGGAACTGCGGACCTTGCCCGTCAGGTGAGTCCGGGCGATGCGGTCGCCGAGCGAGTCGGCGTTGGTCCGGCCGGAGGGCCACTTCGTGGCTCCGGCCTGCCCGACGTAGATGCGCCCGGCCTCGAACGGCAGGTCGAGGCCGCGCGCGAGATCGGCGGCGCCGGCCGCGTCGACCCAGAGGGCGAAGAGCCCCGGCCGGTCCAGGCCCTCAGCGCCGGCCGGCCACTCGCTCGCCGGCACGAGCGTCGGCGAGGCGTCGAGGTCGTCGAGCGCCGTCCAGGCGTCGCGCTCCAGCCAGACCGGCGGCGCGGCGGCTGTGTCGTCCGCCGGCGCCGGCCCGTCTTGTGACTCCGGCGCGGGCCCGTTCTGCGACTCCGGCGTGGGCCCGTTCTTCGGCTCCGTCATGCGTCCTCTTCCCTGTCGAGATGGCTCGTCCCCCAGTACGCGGCGCGCCCGGGATCACCCAGCGGATGCCTCCGCGCGGGTCCGGCACATCACCCGAGTGCCGCGGCACGACGTGCACGTGCGCGTGGGCGACGGTCTGCCCCGCCGCCTCGCCCACGTTGACCCCGACGGTCAGGCCATCGGCCCCGAACTCGTCCCTGATCTCGGCGGCGACATCAGTGACCAGCGACCAGAGAGCCGCCGACTCTTCGCCCGTGAGGCGGAGCAGGTCGGGCTCGTGGCGGCGCGGGACGACCAGCGTGTGGCCGTCGGCGAGCGGAAAGGCGTCACGGAAGGCGACCACGAGGCCGTCGGGCGACCGGTGCAGCAGTTCCCCGGCGGCGATGCGCCGGCAGAGCGGGCACTCACTGGGCTGAAGCGCATCCATTCGCCCCAAGCATACCCGGCGGCGAGCGTCGCGCGGCAGCTGCTTCGGCGCAAGGAGCCCGGCGGCTGGACTTCGCGAAGGAGGTCAAGCTCATCTCGTTGCTGAACGTGGTCCAGGAGTAGACGGGACTGCGCTCGACACTCACAGGCGTCTACAGCTGCCGGACCAGCGCCAGCAGGCGCTCGTGCGGTCGGCCGCGCAGCGCGCAGCGCCAGCCGCGCAGCGCCGGGCGCACGCCAAACAGGGCCAGCGCGCGCCCGTCGCGCCGGCGCGCTTCCACGAGAGCGCCGTCCCGGACAGTCTGACCTTTGGCGCCGCCGGTCAGCAAGGCGGCGCTCGGCGCCCGCAGGGCGGTGGCGCCGCGGCCGCGCAGCCGCCTCGCTTCCGCCTGACAGGCCGCGTAGCTCCCCAGCCCGCCCCTGAGCGTCGCCGCGTCCAGGTCGGGGCGCCGCGTTCGCTCCTCGTCCATGGACACGTCGACCGCCCAGATTGCGCGCTCGATGCCCGCGAGGTCTGCCGGGTCGGTGATCTCCTCGTGACGCAGGAACTCCGCCCAGGCGCCGTCGGGCGTGTCGGCGAGGTACTGCACCGGTCCTTCGCGCACACCGTGCCAGCGGCCTGGGCGCTGGTCGCCGGTGGCCCAGAAGAACGGCCAGCGCGCGTCGCAGGTCCGGAACCAGATCACGGGCGAACGCCGGCCTTCGCCCTGTCAGGTGGCCGGGCCGGCGCCGACGAGGTCGTCCGCCAGGGCGATCGCCGCGAGCAGGAGCTCGTCGTCCTCGTCCCTGGCCGTCTCAAGCACCTGTACGGGTGCGAGCCCACCGAGGGCCGCGCGACGACGCTCGAACCATCGCCGCACTCCGTAGGCGTTGTAGGAGCCGAGGAGGGCGGCGAGGACCCTGGCCACCACGTGCAGGCGCCAGGCGATATCGTCCGGCGTCTCGCGCGCGCCGCCGGCGTACCGGCGCAGCGACGACTGCGAGACGCCGCCCACGAGGCGCGCGAGAAGCTCGTCTCCGAGCAGCTCGCGCGCCGGACGCCACTCGCCGCCGGGCATGGGAGACGCATCAAGAGCCTCGACCACCGCGCGCAGGTCGTCCGCCGACAGGTGCGCCCCGCGCGGGCTCGCGATGTCGGCGCGTAGTCTGGCGGCCGGCTCGCTCGCCACGCCGGCGCTCTGCAGGCACGCCGCGAGCTCGTCCAGCAGGGCCGCGTCAAGGCGGGAGTGCTGCGCCGCATCCTCCGGGCAGAAGCCCATGGTCTGGGACCTGCCGAGAAGGCCGTAGGCCCAGCGCATCACCTCAGGCGACTCGAGCAGCTCCGGCTCGATGGACTCTATTCGGACTCTCACCATGATCCGAATCATATCCGTTCTGAGTCCGGCCGGCAAGCACGCCGGCCGGACCGCTGCAGTCTGGAGCGGGAGTCCAGGAGGAACAAGGATGACGATCGCCTGACTCGGGAGTCGTTTCTTCCGTCCGACTCCTGCCCCATGCTTGCGTATTCCGCTGAAGCCGACTCGCTGCGTGAGTTAGCCCGAAACGCGAGCTGTCTGCCGGCGCCGTCGCCGCCACCGGAGGTGCCTTTGGCCGTGCAGTTGTTCCTTGCAGGCGGGGTGACGTGGGTCGTCTCCCTGCCGACCGGTCTTGCCGGCGCCACCATCTGGCCGGACGTGGAGTGGATCGGGGCGCTGGCGTCGATCCCCGAAGAGGCGGAGACTGAGCTGTGCGAGGAGGTGTGCGCGCGATGACGTTCGAGGTCCGGCCCTATCCCGAGTTCGCCTGGTCGATCAGCCGGCAGCGCCAGCTCGACCAGTGCCCGCGCGCCTACTTCTACGCGTACTACCGCGGCTGGAACGGCTGGGTGGACGACGCCCCCACGGAGACGCGCGTGGCCTACCGTCTCGGCAAGCTCACCTCGCTGGACGCGCTGCTGGGGCAGCAGGTCGACGTGCGGGCGCGGGAGCTCGAGGCGGCCGCGCGCAGCGGCGCGGTGCTACCCGTGGCGGATGAACTCGAGACCAGGACGCGCGAGGCGCTGCGGCTGCTCTGGACGCAGTCCAAGAACGGCCGGGCCGCCTTCGAGGCCCGGCCGAACAAGGTGACCATGCTGCGCTCCCTCTACATGGACCAGGTAACGCAGGCCGAGACGGACCGCCTGAACGAGAAGGCCGGACCGAGCATGCGGGGCCTGCTGGCGACCTCTCACTGGGAGCGCCTGCGCGCCTGCGGCGACGCCGGCCGCGTCGAGGTGCCCGCCTTCGCCAGCTTCGCGCACGACGGCGTCAAGGTCTTCGCGGCGCCCGACCTCGCCTACGTCCACAAGAGCGTCCTGCACGTCATCGACTGGAAGAGCGGCCGCGCGGACGACACCCAGCCGATGCAGGTCCTGCTGCAGATGTGGTGGGCCCTCGAGACCTACCCCGAGCTCGAGGGCCTCGAGATCCGCGGCTACCTGGAGTACGTGGCCGCGGGCAACGTGCAGCCGGTCGAGGCCGTCACCGACTTCCGCGACCAGGCCGCCGCGACCGTGCACGCCGGCGTCACCCGGATGCGCGCCCTGCTCGCTGACCCGGAGCGGAACATCCCGCTCGAGGTGGCCGCCTTCGAGCGCCGCGAGAGCGGGCTCTGCCGCACCTGCAGCTTCTGCCCCGTCTGCGCGTAGCCAGGCGGGACATCCCGGCCGCGTGATGAACCGGAGCATCATGGACCGCCTGGTCACCGGGCTCCAGGACGAGTTCGCCTTCCCCATCGACCCGCACATCGGCGTCGAACTGACCGCGCTCGACGGGGAGGCCCGCGCGGCCAGCTGCCTGCCCTGATCTGAGGCGCCGGCCCGCACGCCGGCGAGGCCAGGCCGATGCCGGCTGGCGGCCTAGTACTTGTCCGGCCGCGGCGACGAGAACGCGCCGGTGAGCTTCTGCTCCACTTTTCGGCTGCCGCACTTGGGGCACACCGCCTTGGCGTCTCGTTCGTCCATGTGACAGGTGACCTCGAACTTCTGCTTGCACTTCGTGCATGTGAACTCGTAGACGGCCATCGTCCCTCCCCCAGCTCCAGTCGATCGACGCCGACAGATGACTCCTACCCGAAGGGCGCAGCTTCGGAGCCGTCGGGGCCAGTGTCCACGCCCCAGACCTTGATGTGCAAGCGGTCGCAGCTCGATCTCCCGACGAGATGCACCGCTACGAGCGCTCTGTCGTCGTCGCCCCCCTGGCGACGGCGGTGCGCGCCTGGGACGGGGCTGCGGCCGGACCTTGTTGGCCGGACGACGTACAATGCCGCCGGGGGCCTCCCCAGCCGGCGACCGACGAGGAGGACGTGGGCGTGGCGAAACGGGTGTTGCACTGGTACCGGCTGGAGCCACCGTCGCTGCCCATCCGCCACTGGCTGCCGCAGTACGAGCGGCGCTGGCTGCGATCGGACCTGATTGCGGCGGCGGCGGTCTGGGCGGTGCTCGTGCCGGAGGGCATCGCCTATGCCTCGCTGGCCGGCATGCCGCCGGCGACCGGCCTGTTCGCCGCCCTCGCGCCGCTGCTGGCGTATGCGGTCTTCGGCACCTGCCGGCAGTTGACCGTGGGGCCGAGCTCGGCAGTCGCCGCCTACTCGGCGGCGGCCGTCGCGCGGATCGCGCTCGGCGACAGCGCCCGATTCATCGCGCTCTCTGCGCTGCTCGCTCTCCTCGTCGGCGTCCTTCTGCTGGTCGCCGGGCTCGCTCGCGCCGGGTTCATCGCCGACTTCTTCGCGCGCCCGGTGCTGACCGGCTTCGTCGCCGGCCTCGCCCTGGTCATCGGCGTCGGCCAGCTGTCGAAGCTGCTGGGCGTGGAAGGCGGCGGCACCGGGTTCTTCGGCAAGCTCGCGGTGCTGGCTCGCCAGCTCGGCGACATCAACGTCACGACGCTGGTCATCGGCCTCGTGTCGCTGGCGGTCATCTTCGCGCTGCGCGCGTACGCCCCCAAGGTTCCAGCCATGCTGGTCGCCGTGGTGCTCGGGATCGCCGCGGTCGCCGTCTTCAACCTGCAGGACCACGGCGTGGCGATCGTCGGCACGATGCCCGACGGCCTGCCCTCCCTCACGTTCCCCAGCTTCAGCCTCGGCGACGTGACCGATCTGGTGCCCGATGCCTTCGCCTTGGCGCTGATCTGCTTCGCGGAGTCGGTGGCCGGCGCCCGTGCCCTCGCCACGAAGCACCACTACGAGGTGGACGCCGACCAGGAACTCCTCGCCCTCGGCGTCGCCAACCTCGGGGCCGGCCTGCTGCAGGGGTTCACCGTCGACGCCAGCCTCTCGCGGTCGGCGGTAGCCGACTCGTCGGGCGTCAAGACGCAACTCTCGAGCATCGTCCTCTTCTGCTTCCTCGTGGTGACGATGCTGTTCCTCATGCCCCTGTTCCACGACCTGCCCGAGGCGGTGCTGGGGGCGATCGTCATCGTCGCCGTCGCCCATCTGGTCGACATCGGCGCGCTGCGCCGCCTGCGGCACGCCGACCCGACCGACTTCGTCCTCGCCATCCTCTGCTTCGCCGGTGTCCTGGTGTTCGGTCTCCTCATGGGGCTGGCCATCGCGGTGATCGTCTCGCTGCTGGCGCTGGTGTATCGCGCGTACCGGCCCACCAGCGCCGTCCTCGGCCGGGCGCCCGGCGCGGTCGACGACGAGCGGCTGCGGTACCGCGGCATCGAGGACCATCCCGACTGCGAGACCTTCCCCGGTCTCGTGATCCTGCGCACCGACGGCGAGCTCTTCTTCGCCAACGCGCGCTGGTTCCAGGAGACCGTGCGCTCGCTGGTGCGCGACCAGACGCCGCCCGTGCGCGAACTGCTGGTCCACGTCGGCGCCGTGCCGCGCATGGACACGACCGCGGCGGCGATGCTCAAGGGGCTGATCGCCGAGTTGGAGGACGGCGGGGTCGAGCTGGCGTTTGCCAGGACCACCACCGGTCTGCTCCACGACTTCCAGCGCAACGGGATCGTGAGCCTCGTGAACGAGGACCGTCTCTACGACACCGTGGCGGCCGGCGTCGACGACTTCCTGCGCCGCGACCCGACCGCGTAGTCCGGTCTCGGCGTTCGGTCCATGCTCGCCGGCGCGCAAGCCCGGGCGCGCGTCATCCCAGCCGGGCGGCCACTCGTCCATTCTCCGTAGCCCGGGTGGACAACACGCCGGCGGGCGTGTAGCGTGCCCGGAAACCGCTGCCGTCAGGGGACGGTCCGGCTACTTCTCCCCTCTCAAGGACACCCAAGGCACGGTCGTGGCGTGCCGCGTCACGGCGAGCGACCATCGGGAGGCGCCCATGAGAAAGGGCCTCACCATCATCCTTCTGTCCCTCACCCTCGGCATGCCGGCGCTGACGTTGGCGCTGCTGCCGGCCGCGGCGGAGGCGGCCATCACGCCTACCCGGAGCGAGCGCCTCGTCATCGCGGCCGTGAACCACGAACGCAGCACGCGAGGGCTCGCCAAAGTCTCCTTCCACGCCTCACTGACCCGCGCCGCCCGCTCTCACGCGAGTGAACTGGCGCAGCGCGGACTCCTCAGCCACGTCAGTGCCAACGGCTGGACCGTCGGCGCGCGCGTGCGTCACTTCGGCTATACGACGGACGGCTGCACGCAGTGGACGGCGGGTGAGACTCTCGCCCGCGCGACGACAGGCTCGGTCGCGGCGACGCCGCAGGTGATCGTCAAGCTCTGGATGGGGAGCCCGGCGCACCGCGCCGTGCTGCTCACGGCGCGGCTGCGTGACGTCGGCGTGGGCATCGTCGTCGGCAACGACGGCAGACGCTACTTCACCGTCGACCTGGGGCGGCGCGTCAAGGGGTGACGCGCAGGCACCTGGGCGAGGTGGGCTCCGCCAGAGCCCCGCGACCGGTCCATGCTGGCGACGACACCGGCTTCGTGACACCATCGGCAGAGGCCCTCGACGCGGTCGTCCGCAGCCTTGCGGCGCAGCTCTCGAAGGCTCACCGGTAGGGGGAGCACTGAGGTGACGGAGAGACCTGTGACGCCCGAGGCGGACGACGCCGGCGGCGCGACGGTGGGCGCCGATCACGACGCCCGGCCGGCGCCGGCCGGGCGTCCCGGCCACCAGGCGCGCCGGCTCGGCCGCTTCGCCGCCCTCGACGCGCGGCCGGTCAACCTCGACGGCTTCGCCGAGCGGGACGAAGAGGCGGGGCTCGTCGCGTTCGCCTCGGCGAACGATCCCGAGCCCTCCGTCACCCTCGACGACACCGGCCGCGTCACCGAGCTCGACGGTCACGCGGCCGCCGACTTCGACCTCATCGACGCCTTCATCGCCGCGCGCGGCATCGACCCGGAGGTCGCGGTGGAGGCGAACACCCTCGACGACGTCGCGTTCGCCCGCCTGATCGTCGACCCCGCGGCGCCGCGCGCGGACGTCGTCCGTCTCGCCGCGGGGGCCACACCCGAGAAGCTCGCCCGGGTCGTCGCTCTCCTGCGCCCGGTCGAGCTCCAGATGGCCATCAGCAAGCTCCGCGTGCGCCGCACGCTCAGCAACCAGGCGCACGTCACGAACCGGCTCGACGACCCGTTGCTGCTGGCCGCCGACGCGGCTACCGCCGTCGCCTACGGCTTCCGCGAGGTCGAGACCACCGTGCCCGTCAACGCCGACGCGCCGTCCAACGCCCTCGCCGTGCTCATCGGCTCGCAGGTCGGGGCCGCCGGCGCGCTCACGCAGTGCTCGGTCGAGGAGGCCCTCGAGCTCGACCTCGGCCTCCGAGGCCTCACCACCTACGCCGAGACGGTCAGCCTCTACGGCACCGAGAAGGTGTTCATCGACGGCGACGACACGCCGTGGTCCAAGGCGTTCCTCTGCTCGGCCTACGCCTCGCGCGGGCTCAAGATGCGGGTGACGAGCGGCGGCGGCGCGGAGGCTCTCATGGGCGCCGCCGAGGGCCGCTCGATGTTCAGCCTCGAGTCGCGCTGCGTCGCGCTCGCCCGCGCCATGGGCGCGCAGGGCGTGCAGAACGGCGGCATCGACGGCGCGAGCGTCGTCGGCTGCGTGCCCGACGGCATGCGCGAGTTGCTCGCGGAGAACCTCCTCGTCATGCTCCGCGACCTCGAGTCGTGCTCGGGCAACGACGCGCTCGTCTCCGAGTCCGACATGCGTCGCACAGCCCACACCGTGCCGCTGTTCCTTGCCGGCTCGGACTTCCTGTTCAGCGGCTTCGGCTCCATCCCGCGCTACGACAACATGTTCGGGCCCTCCAACTTCAACGCTGAGGACCTGGACGACTATCTGGTGCTCCAGCGCGACTGGGGCGTGGACGGCGCCCTGCGCCCGGTGACCGAGGACCAGCTGAGCGGCGTGCGCGAGCGCGCCGCCCGGGCGTGCCTGGCCGTGTACCGCGAGCTCGGGCTGGTCGCCGGCCCCGCGGCATCATCAACCCCCGTCGGCTTCTCCGACGACCACGTGATCGAGGTCGTCTACGCCGAGGGCTCCAAGGACGTGACGCCGCCAGACCCGCAGGCGATCCTGGCGGCGTCCGACGCCATCATGGCGCGGCAGCTCGGCATCCTCGACGTCGTGCGCGCCCTCTGGGCGACCGGTTACGAGAAGGAGGCCGGGCGCGTGCTCGCCATGGGCCGCGCCCGGGTCGCCGGCGACTACCTGCAGACGGCGGCGATCTTCGACGAGCAGATGAACTGCCTCTCCAAGGTCACCGACCCGAACGACTATCAGGGCCCAGGCACGGGCTACGAGGTCCCGGCGGCGCGGCGCGAGCAGATCGCCGCCATCCGCCAGCAGCGCTCGCGCGCCGACCTGCTGGCGCGCCACGCAGCCGGGGCTACCATCACTCCGGCGACAAGCGCCATCGGTGGCGCCGTGCATGTGGACACCGGTGGAGCCATGCATCTGGACACCCGTGGCGCCATGGATGATGTCGGCGACGACGCCACGGATGGCGCCATCGGCCATGCCACGAGTTGCGCCATCCGCGACGGCAAGGACATCCCTCGCGCCGCGATCCTCAGGATCACGGAGGGCGGGACGGCGCAGCC
This sequence comes from uncultured Thermoleophilia bacterium, assembly GCA_963784975.1. Taxonomy (GTDB): domain Bacteria; phylum Actinomycetota; class Thermoleophilia; order UBA2241; family UBA2241; genus CAIXSE01. The sequence goes on from CAWAUK010000053.1 coordinate 10,169, forward strand.
CGGGCACGACCCCCGCGAGGTCTGCATCGGCGTCTCCCCAGCCTTCGCCACCAGACTCTGGTTCACGATGTCTGGGCTGCCGGTAGCGGAAGCGCTGGCGCAGATCATCGCCGGCATCGAGTCCGAGGCCTGCGGGGCGCGCATCGTGCGCGTGCCGTCCACTGTCGACCTCGGAGCCATCGGTCTCACCGCTGCCGAGCTCGCCGGGTCCGGCGTCGGCGTCGGGCTGCAGGCCAAGGGCACGGCGCTCATCCATCGCAAGGGACTGCCGCCGCTCGCCTGTCTCGAGCTGCTCTCCATCGCCCCGCTGCTCACGGCGGAGCTGTACCGGGAGCTCGGAGTCAATGCGGGCCGGCACGCCAAGGGCCAGCGGCCGGCCCCGGTCCGCAACCCGTACACCGACCAGGCCATCGAAGCGCGCTACCACGCCGAAGTGGTCGCGCTCATCGCCATCGAGCGCGGCGAGAGCGTGCCTGGCGCGCCGCCCGTGGACCTGGAGGTCGCACCGTGACGCCGGCAGCGGCGGGCGGCTGGTCAACCGGCGGCGCACGGTCCCCGGGCGGCGGGTCGACCGGCGGCGCAGGATCCGCGGGCGGCGGTGAAGCGGGCGGTGACGCCGCGTCGCCGCGCGCGCTCAGCGGGCGGCCCATCGGCGAACTCACACTCGAGGCCGCGGTGCGCGGCGACCTCTCCCCCGCCGACCTGCGCGTCCATCCGGACACCCTGCGGCATCAGGCCGAGGTGGCCGAGGCGCACGGCAACGCGCAGCTCGGGGAGAACCTGCGGCGCGCAGCGGAGCTGACGGCGCTGCCCGACGCGGAGATCCTGGAGGTCTACGAAGCGCTCCGGCCGGGCCGGTCAACGGCCGCCGGCCTCGCGGCCATCGCCGCCCGGCTCGAGGCCGCGGACGCGCCCCTGTGTGCGACGCTGGTGCGCGAAGCCGCGGAGGTCTACGACCGCCGCGGCCTGCTCGCGCACGCCTGAGGGCCGGCGCGGGGCCGCGCGTCGCCTGCCTTCTGCGCGCAGCCGGGCGGGAGGCGAAGCCGCCGCCCGTACGCGGAGACGGGCGCGGGAGGCGAAGCCGCCGCCCGCGCCCGTCGCTCCATCGGGTCGCGCTACACCAGCACCTTGGAGAGGAACACCTTGGTGCGCTCTTCACGCGGGTGCTCGAGCACTTCGCGCGGCGGGCCCTGCTCGACGATCACGCCGCCGTCCATGAGCGCGACGCCGTCAGCGACCTCCTTGGCGAAGCCCATCTCGTGCGTGACGACGACCATGGTCATGCCGTCGACGGCGAGCTGCTTCATCACGTCGAGCACCTCGCCGACCAGCTCCGGGTCGAGCGCCGAGGTCGGCTCGTCGAAGAGCATCAGCTTCGGCTTCATGGCCAGGGCCCGCGCGATGGCGACGCGCTGCTGCTGACCGCCGGAGAGCTGCGCCGGGTACGTGTCCAGCTTCTCGCCCAGGCCGACCCGCGTGAGCAGGTCGATCGCCTCCTGCTCCGCCTGCTTGCGATGGGTGTGCTGCACCTTCATCGGCGCCTCCATCACGTTCTCGATCGCGGTCTTGTGCGCGAACAGGTTGAAGCGCTGGAAGACCATGCCGATCGAGGACCGCTGCCTCGCCACGTCTCGGGCCTTCATCTCGTGCAGGACGCTGCCACGTTCCTTGTAACCCATGAGCTCGCCGGCGACGTACAACCGACCGGCATCGATCTTCTCGAGGTGGTTGATGCAGCGGAGCAGGGTGGACTTGCCGCCACCGGACGGCCCCAGCAGCACGAACGTCTGCTGAGGCTGGACGACGAAGTCGACGCCCTTGAGCACGTCGAGCTTGCCGAACGCCTTCCAGACCTGCTCGGCCTTGACCATCGGCTGGCCGTGCGCCGCGGCCGCGGCCGCGGCGGCGTCGACGAGGTGGCCCTCTTGGGGAGCGTAGGGTGTGTCGAGAGTCATGCCCAACCACTCCCCGCGCGACCCTTGGACTGGTCGAGGGTCCGCTGTGCACGCCGCGCGGCGCGCTTCTCCGCCGCCTCCGTCTCCTCGGCCCCGAAGCCCTTGCCGAAGTAGGCCTCCAGGCGCGCCTGGCCGACGGTCAGGATCGAGGTCAAAATGAGATACCACGCCGACGCAACGATCAGCAGGGGCATGACCTGAAACGTCTGCGCGTAGATGCTCTGCAGTCGTCCGAACAGCTCGATGCCGCCGCCCAGCACCGCGAGCAGCGACGTCGTCTTGAGCATGCTGATGGTCTCGTTGCCCATCGTCGGGATGATGACCCTCATCGCCTGCGGGAGCACGATGCGGCGGGTGACGAGCAGTGGTGACATGCCAAGCGACGTGGCGGCCTCGGTCTGGCCGGCGTCGACGGAGATGATGCCGGCCCGCACCAGCTCGGCCGCGTATGCGGCCTCGTTCAGGCCCAGGGCAAGCACGGCCACCACGATCAGGTGGTTGACGAGCAGGCCGCTGCTGCCGTGCGCGAACACGAGGCCCGTGAACGGGAGCCCAACGTAGAACTGGTTGTACAGCACGCCGATGTTGCCCCAGAGGATGATCTGCACGTACACCGGAGTCCCGCGGAAGAACCAGATGTACACCCAGGCGATCCACGAGAGGACCGGGTTCTCGGAGAGCCGCATGATCGCCAGGATCGTCCCCCCGATCGCGCCGACCACCATGGTGACGAACGTCAGCTCGATCGTGAGCGCCAGGGCGCGGAGGGTCAGCGGCTTGAACATGTAGTCGAAGACCGTCGGCCAGTCGACGTTCGGGCTCTTGATGAACGAGAAGATGAGCGCGATGGCGAGATAGACGACGATGACGGCGCTGATCCAGCGGCCCCAGTGGCGGACCGGGATCGCCTTGATCGCCTCCGGGCGACCGGCGGCGGCCGGTCCCCCGGCCGCCGCCATTCCCGGATCCAGGCTAGACGCTTCCATGCCGCGTCAGCGTCACGGGCTTGGGCTGGACGAAGGCAGCGGCTTGCCTCCCTGATTGACCTGCGCCGAGTCGACCGGTGTGAGGCCGTACTTGGCGATGATCTTCTGGTACGCGCCCTCGTCGATCAGGTCCTGGAGCGCCTTCTGCACGGCGTTGATGAGGCCGGCGTTCTTGGCCACGATGCCGATGCCCACGATCTGGGGATCGTAGCCCTTCGGCGCACTGGGGTCCTGGAGGACCTCGAAGGTATTGCCCTTGTTCGTCGTCTGCGCGATGTACTCCGCGGTGGAATGGTCGGTGAGATCCCCGACGGCGCGGCCGCTGGTGACGGCGAGAAGTGCCGCCGGCTGGTTCGGAAGCGCGAGGATCTTCATCGCGGACTTGCCCGCGCTCGCGAACTGCTTGTTGAGGTTCTGCAGGAACGCCTGCTGCGTGGTGCCGCTCTCGCAAGCGACCGTCTGGCCGGCGAGGGCATCGAGGCCGGTGATCCCGCTCGGGTTGCCTTTCTTCACGAGGATCGAGGTGCCGTCGTAGGCGTAGTCGACGAAGCTGACCCCCTGGCCCTCACGCTCGGCGTTGTCGTACATGTCCGACATGATCATGTCGTTCTTGCCGCCCTTGATCGACAGGATGATGCTGTCGAAGGGGGTCTCGTTGAACGACGTCGGGATGCCGATCTTGGCGCCGATCGCCTGCGAGAGGTCGAAGTCGAAGCCCGCCGGGTTCTTGCTGGTCGGCGGGTCGTACATCTCCCACGGCGGATACGGGATGTCGCTGGCGACGCGCAGGTTGTTGGCGCTCGTGATGCTGCTCGGCAGCATCGGCTTGAGCGACGAGTCGACCTGCAGCGCCGCGAGATCGGCCGCCGTCCAGCCTGTGGTCGCGGTCGACCCGCTCGCGGCCGGCGTGGGACTCGAGCTCGAGGTCGAGGTCGAGGTCGAAGTCGAGCTGCCGCATCCGGCGGCCACCGCCACGAGCACGACAGCGGCCACCAGGGCCAGGACGACCAGCGCGGCCCCCCGCCGTCTCGTCAGTGCATGGAGAACGCTCACGTTCGTCCACCTCCCCCTTCTGCGGCGTCAGTCTCGCCGCACCAGCCGTGCGTCGCACGGCATGATGGCGCCCGCACCCCGCGGGCTTTCTCCGTGAGTGTACGCGTCTCGCGCCTGCTCGCCTAGTCGACGCGGCGCGAGCATTCGCCCCCGCCGCCTTGCACGGCCGAGGCGACAGTTCAGCCTCTGAGCCCGAGCCGCGCCCGGAACAGCGCCGCGTCCCCGGCGCTGAAGCAGCAGAAGGTGACGACGCGCGGCAGCTCGTGCGCCGTGAGCCAGCCGGCGACGGCGCTGACGGCGACCGCGCACGCCTCCCACTTGGGGTAGCCGTAGACGCCCGTGGAGATGCCGGGGAAGGCGATGGTCTCCAGGCCCGCCTCCGCGGCCAGCCGCAACGACCCGACGTAGCACGAGCGCAGGAGGCGTTCGGCCTCTGCCGGCGGATGGTGGTCGTAGACCGGCCCTACGGTGTGGATCACGTGCCTCGCCGGCAGGTCGTAGCCGCCGGTGATGCGCGCCTCGCCCGTCGGGCAGCCGTTCAGGGCGCGGCACTCGGCGAGCAGGCCGGGACCGGCGGCCCTGTGGATGGCGCCGTCCACGCCGCCTCCGCCGAGCAGCGAGCTGTTGGCGGCGTTCACGATGGCGTCCACGTCGAGTCGCGTGATGTCGTCCTCGACGACGGTCATGCGGCCGCGCACGGCCGGGGCGATGCCGGTCTCTTCCATCGGCCGAGCCTACCAGACGGGAGCGGAACGCGGCCGGCGCAAAGGCCGGACGGCCGACCCCCAGGTGCCCACACCGGCAGTCCACCGCCACGCTCGCGCCGCACGCTCCCTGCCGTCCGGCGCGCCGGCTATGCTGAGCCCATGACGACTCCTCACGACGCCGCCGCGACTCCCCTTCGGGCCGAGGCGCGCGCCTGGCTGGCGCGCCGGCCGGAGGTCCCCCAGCACTGGTTTCGGCATCACTCCCGGATCCATGGCGTCAGCCACACGCAGCGGGTGCACGTCCACGCGCAGCGGCTGCTCGAGGAGCTGGCGTGGCCCCGCCCCGACCGCGAGCTTGTGCTGCGTGCGGCGCTCTGCCACGACATCGGCCGCCATGGCGACGGCATAGAGGCCGGGCACGGCGCCAGCAGCGCGGCACGGGCCGACGAGCTCGGCCTCACCGCGGACCTTGCGCCCGCCGATGCCGCGGTGGTGCGCTTCGCCATCCTGCGGCACTCACTGCGGGACGGCGGGGCCACCACGCTGGCTGCGGAGCTGGCGGCCGGCGAGGACGCGGCGCGCCGGTTGGCGGAGCCGGAGCGCGCCCTCCGCGTCCTCTGGCTGCTCAAGGACGCCGACGCCCTGGACCGCATCCGCCTCGGCTTCGGCGAGTGCGCCGATCCGCGGCGGCTGCGCCACTACGAGACGATCGCGCTCATCCCGTTCGCCGCCGCCGTGTACGCAGCGCTGCCCTGACACGGCGGCGCCGGCCGCTTCATCCCGACCGCTCGCCCGCCCTGTGGCGGCCGTCTGTCCCCCGGCGCGCCAACGTCCACCCTCGTCACCCTCGTTGCCCGGGCGGCGGCCTGCTAGCGTCGAGAGCCGGCCGGGCGAAGCGCGCAGGCCCGGCCGGCCGCATATGAGCACCGTCACCGACAAGCCATCACACCGCGGAAACACCGCCCAACCGAAGGCGGCGGTCTCCGCGCCCCGGCTCGTCTTCTTCGAGGTGCCGGGCCGCCGCGACCTCGCGCAGCGAGCGGCGGCGGCCGCCCCCGGCATCCGCTTCGCCTCGCGGCGCTCGTGGACGGAAGATCCCGGCGAGCCCCGCCGTTCTCTCCTCGGCGGGGACGCGCCGGTCGGTCTCTGGTACTGGAAGGGTACGCCAGAGGAGTTCGCCGCGCAGGCCGGCGGCGTCCTGCTGCAGCTCATCCACCCGCTCCTCGGCCGCGAGCTCCCATTCTGCCTCGGCTTCTCGTTCGGCCCCGAGGAGCTCGAGCCGCGCAGCCTCGCCGTCGCCGAGGCCGCCGTGCTGGATCTCGAGGACATCGGCCGGCTGCTGTGCGCGGCGGATCCGGCGTCCGACCTAGTAGCGCCTCCGCCCCTCGCACCCCCCCGGGCCGCCGATCCCGCGTCCGCCGCTCCCGCCCGCGCCGCCCTGCGCTGCAGGCCAGCGAGCGGCCCCGACGCGGCGCGACTCGACGATGCCCAGCGCGCGGCCGTCGAGCACGTCCGCGGCCCGGCGCGCGTCCTGGCCCCGGCCGGCTCGGGCAAGACCAAGACGCTGGTGAGCCGCGTCGTCGAGCTCGTGGACCGGGGCGCCGACCCGTCCGGCATCGTCATGCTCGCCTTCAACCGCAAGGCCGCCGAGCAGCTGGAGGAGCGGCTCGCGGCGCTCGGCATCCCCACCACCCGGCGCCTCGGCTCGCCACCGGACGCCCGCGGCGCCCGTCGGCGCCGGCCCGGCGCCCCTTCCTCGCCCGACCGCCCGCCCGGCGTCCACTGCGCCACCTTCAACGCCTTCGGCTACCGGTACCAGCGTGAAGTCCTGCGGGCGCGCTTCTCGCTCGACAACGACGGCCGCTCGCTGCGCGCGCTCATGGCCCGGGCCATGGAGACCGCCGGGGTGTCTCTTAGCGAGCTCAAGCCGCGCCGCGGCAGTGACCCCGTCGGCGCCTTCATGAGCGGCCTCACGCGTGTGCGTGCCGCCCTCGAGCCAGTGGCCGAAGTCGAGGTGCAGGTCGAGTGCGTCACCGAGACCCCGATCGTCACCATCCCTTTCGCGGCGACGCACGCGCAGTACGTCCGCGCCCAGGCCGCGACGGGGCTGCAGTCCTTCGACGACCAGATCTACTTCGCCGTCGCCGACATGCTCGCCGACCGTGCCCACCGCGCCTTCATCCAAGGACGGTTCGACCACGTGCTGGTAGATGAGTTCCAGGACCTGAACGCGGCGCAGCTGGCCCTCGTGGACGTGCTCTCGCGGCCCCACCGCCGGCTGTTCGTCGTGGGCGACGACGACCAGCTCATCTACGGCTGGCGGCAAGCCGATCCTCGCGGCATCCTCGAGTTCCACCGGCGGATGCCTCCCAAGCCGTGGTCGGCCACGTACACGCTGTGCACCAACTACCGCTGCTCGAGGGCGGTAGTGGAGACCGGCGCCCGGCTGGTGGCGAACAACCGGGTGCGTGAGGCCAAGGACATCCGGCCGCGTGCCGGGGCGCAGGACGGCGCGGTCCGGTTCTTCGGCGCGCAGTCCTGGCCGGATCGCGCCGGCGCGGTCTGCGCCTTTCTGCGCGCCGAGAAGGCGCGCCTCGCCTGCGACTGGCGGGGCCTCGCGGTGCTCTGCCGCTACCGCTCGCAGCAGCTGCTGGTCGCGCTGGCGCTGGACGCCGCCGACGTGCCGCGCACGCCGGCGCTCGGCTGCAAGCTGTTCACGCACCCTGCGGCCAGGCTCCTGCGCGCGTACCTGTGCCTGGTGCGCGCGCCGGGCGAGCTGCCGGCGGCCGGCCTCGCCGCCGTGCTCGGCCGGCCGGACCGGCGCGTGAGCGCCGCGACGATCGCGGCCGCCGGCGCAGCCGCGCGGCCGTGGGCGCACCTGCAGGCGGCCGCGGCCAGGGAGCTTCCATCCGGGCCGCGCCCTCTCTCCGCGCTCGTCGAGCTGGCGTCGAGGCTGAAGTCCGGGCTCGCAGACCCAGCGCTCACCTCCGAGGACCTCGTGTGGACGGTCGTCGAGGCCTTCGGGCTCGACGACCACTGGGCCGCGGAGGCCGACGCGGCCGCGGCCGCCGGCGCGGGCTCCGACGGCGCCGGCCCCCTCGAGGTCTTCGACTCGCTCCTCCTGCTCGCCGAGACCTATCCGGACCCGGGGACCTACCTGCGCACGTGGGACCGCCTGCGCGTCGACGAGGAGGCGCACGAGGGCGTCGCCGACGACACGCTGGCGCGTGAGGAGGCCGAGGAGGACCGCGTCGTCATCGGCACCATCCACGCGGCCAAGGGACGCGAGTACCACAGTGTCGTCGTCCCCGACTACGACTGCGACGTCTCCCGCTGGAGCGCCGCCGAGGTCGAGGAGGAGCGGCGGGTCGTCTACGTCGGCGTGACCCGCGCTCGCGACGCCGTGCTGTTCACGGTGGACACGTCCGCCGGCTTCGTCCACCCGTTCCTGCGCGAGCTGGTGGAGCCGCCGGACCCCGGCGAGCACGAGTCGCTGAGCGCCTGGCTCGCCGAGGAGGGCGACGGAGAGCTGCGCGGCCGCATCGCCGACCGCGTCGCCGAGATCGAGGTGCTCTATCCGGAGCTCGCGCCCGAGGCCGAGCCGGACGACACGGCGGCGCCCTGACTCTCCCGGCTCAGCGCAGCCAGAGCCGCGTCGACGGCTCGGGCGGCGCCACGTAGTGCTTCGCCGTCGGCTCCGTCCCGGCCTGAAGGTACTGACGCAGTTCCTGCTGGAGCTCGAGGTCCGTGACCGTGCGCCGCTGATGCTGGCGCATGTGCTCGTCCCAGGTCGGCAGCACGAAGGTCTCGATGAAGCGGTGCGGCTTGTCCGCGTCGCGGTAGACCGACCAGTCGGTGGCGCCGGTGCGGCGGCGCACCCTGCCCACCAGACGCAGGGCGCGCAGGAACTCGTCCTCGGCCTCCGGCCGGATCTGGTAGGCGACGACGACCAGGGCCGGGCTGCCGGCGTCCTCGTCCTCCACCAGCCGCGCCTCCGGCGCCGCCATCGGCGCCGGCCGCAGATCCACATCGGCGATGCGGTCGAACCGCCAGCGCCAGGCGAGCGCGACGGTGACGACGAGCACGAGGGCGCTCCAGGCGTAGGCCGCCGACACGCTGGTCGAGGTGGCCAGCTTGCCCCACAGGGCGCTGCCCAGGGCGATGCCGGCCGAGATGGCGGTCAGGTAGAGGGCGAGCCCGCGGGCGCGCACCCAGCCGGGCAGCACCTCCTGGGAGGCGACATTGAGCGTCGAGAGGCAGAACAACCAGCCGACTCCGGCCAGGAAGGTGGCGAGCACGGCGAGCACCGGCCCGTGCACGAGCGCGAGCGCGATCAGCGCTGCCGCCACGAGCGCGCTGCCGACCGCGAACACCCGATCCGCGCTGAGATGCTCACGCACCCGAGGGATCACGGCGGCGGTCGCTACCGCCCCGGCGCCCATGGCCGCGAACAGCAGACCGAGGCCGCCGGAGCCCCAGCCCAGCACCTGGCTGGCATAGACCGGCAGCAGCGACATCAGGCCGGCGCTGGCGACGCCGAACGCGAACGAACGCACAAGCACCCCACGCAGGATGTGCGAGAACATGGCGTAGCGCACGCCGGCCCGGACCGCCCCGGCGAAGCGTTCGGGCGGTCCGACGACCTCCTCCACCGGGCGCCTCCAGCGCCACAGCACGACGAGCACGTAGGCGAACGATGCTGCGTTCAGCGCGAACACCAGCCACGGGCCGGCGGCGGCGATGAGCAGGCCGCCGATCGCCGGGCCGATCGCGCGGCCGAGGTTGATGTTGGCGCCGCCCAGCGTGACCGCCTGCTTGAGCTCGTGCGCCGGCACCAGCTCCGGCTGGATCGCCTGCCAGGCGGGGAAGTTGAACGTCGCCCCCAGCCCGAGGGCGAACGTGAAGCCGAGGAGCAGGAGCGGTGTGACGGCGTCCAGAGCGGCGAGCACGGCCAGACCACCGGCCGCCGCGAACATGAACCCCTGAGTGATCAGGAGCAGGCGCCGCCGTTCGATCATGTCGGCGGCGGCGCCGGCCAGGACGCCGACGAAGACGACCGGCAGGTACGTCGCCGTCTGCACCAGGGCCACGATGGCCGGCGATGCGTTCAGCTGCACCATCATCCAGGCGGCGCCCACGGCCTGCATCCAGGTGCCGATGTTGGATGCGAGGAGGGCTATCCACAGCATCCGATACACGCGGTACTGGAGTGGAGACCAGGCGGACATGCGTTCAGCCTACCCCAGAGGAGCGGGCGGCCGGGCGACCAGGCCCGGCCACCCGCTCCGACCCCCTGCGTCTCAGTCCTCCGCGGCTCTGGACGCGCGATTGCTCCTCGCCCACAGGTCCATGGACCAGTAGACCGCCCCGAGGCCGCGCCGCTTCATCTCCTCCTCGAGCGGACTCAGCACCCGTGTTCCGACCGCCATGCGTTCGAGGCCGTTGGACGCGTAGGTCTCCCGCAGGACGTGCCGCTGAGCGCGGCGCAGGTCGGCGTCGTCGACGTACCTCAGGTCCGGAAGCGTGGACCACACGAGATCGTGGGCGTCCAGCGTGGTGATGTCATGCGTCCGGACGCTCCCGAAGTCGAGGGTGACCTTCATGGCGGACCCTCACCGTGACCGGTCGCCGGTGTCGCCCTCTGACTGCACGGCCGGCCGCTGCTGCCGCCTCTTCTCGATGATGATGTTGCTCATGAAGGCGGCAGACGGCTTGGCCGACTCGACCTCGGCGACGCTGAGATCGTCCAGGTCTTCGAGCATGGCCATGGAGACCGCCACGCCCTTCTCCGCGAAGTACGTGGTGGCGGCGCCGGCGTGCCGCTCCGTGCGCGCCTCGGTCCGCTGCAGGTAGTAGTGGCTGATCATGTGGAAGACGTCGCCCTCGCCCCAGCGGAACCACACAGCCACCGGCGCCTCGCCATACTTCTCGCGCAGCTCGCGGCTGGTGATGAGCACCTGTACACGCTCCTCATCGACGATCGTGATTGGATACGAGGAGCCCTCCAGCCACCACTGCGGGTCGTCCTGGCCGTCGAGGACGCCCTTGCAGGTAGAGGTTGTCGTGGTCCCTGACCTCGATGCGCACCACATCGTCGGGGGTGGGCCGCTGGCTGAACGCGAGCACGCCGGGGAAGGCGGGCTCGATGACGTGCTTGAGCGCCCAGTCGGTGGTGAACAGGCTGCCGCCGGCCTCTACGAAGCGCCGGATGCGAGCGATCGCCGCGCCTGAGACCTGTCCCGGGCAGTTGACGATGAGCAGCTGCTCGGGCCGCAGCTCGAGACGGTCGACCTGCTCCGGCTCGACGAGCACGTACGGCACCTCGAGGGCGCCGAGCACGGACTCGACGTGGTCGTAGCAGCCCGCGACCACGACCACGTCGCTGGCCTGGACCTCGTCGAGGACACGCGCCCGCTCGGGCGCGTCGCGGCGAAGCTGCTCGCGGGTGATGGTGGCGGCGGCCCTGTAGGCCCGGTCGCGCTTGTCCTTGTCCATGGTCTCCTCCATCTTCGATCTTTGTCTGGCGCGCGGACGCCGGCTCAGTGCGCCTGCCGCCGGCGGGCGCGCTCGCGCGCGTCGGCGATGCGCCAGCCCGGGCGCGGGCGGCGCCGGCCCTGCGGGTCGCCGCCCGTCGTGCCGTCACCGGGCGCGCCGCTCACGCCGCCGACGTCGAAGAACGCGGCGTGCACCGCGTGGCCGCGGTAAGTGAGGGCGGACCCGAGCACGCCGCCGCCCTCGTAGCGCACGTCCCAGCCGAGGCCCGGGCTCTTGTACCGGCGCCCGGGCAGGTCGGCGATCCGTTCCAAGAACGCGTCGGCGACGGCCCTGTCGCCCGGCTCTCCGTCCCGCACCAGCGCCTCGAAGGCGTAGCTGCGCAGCAGCTTGTCATGCAGCTCGGCGTACTGGGGCGCGCGCGAGACGAGGTCGAGACCGACCACGCGCGCGCCGTGCAGCACCAGCATCCCCTTCTGGCCGTCCTGCAGAGGGAATGCGGCGAGGACGGCGTCGAGGTCGGTCTTGCGCGTCTGGTAGGCGTCGCGCATGGCGGCTGTCGGCGACATCGTCCCGTGACGCTGGTGCAGCTCACCGACCTCGCGCCAGACGCGGCCCTGGTCCGAGCGGTGGCCGGCACCCGAGGCGAGCGACGCGTTGATGCTGTCCTTCATCGCGTAGCGCACCTGGCGGTCGGCCACGATCTCACTCTCTCCGAACTCCCGCGTCGCGTAGGACCACCGGCCCTGCTCGGTGCAGCTCACCGGAACGACGAGGCTGCTGCGCTTGCCGATCAGGATGCTGGTATTGAGGACGCGGTTCTGTTTGGCCCCGCGCAGCTCCTCGCCGTCGAGCACCAGGATGCGCGCGTCCCCGTGGTTGACGACGCGCAGCTCCGGCACCGAGCCGCCCTCGCTGACTTCGGTGACCACCGCGCTCCGCTGCGCGATGGCCTCACGCAGCGTGACGTAACCCGGACCGGCGCCGTCCTGCAGGCGCAGCGGGAACACCGCCAGCGGTCCGTGGGCCTGCCGCTCCCCCAGGTGCAGCGCCTCCACCAGCGCCGCGCCCATGAGCGATTCGTTCTGCTCCGACATGACACACCTCCGTCTCGGTGGCCGCTCGCCTGGCCGGCCCGGCCGGCGAGCGGCGCCTCCTCCTCGTGACCCCACCTCGATGACCCTGAGTCATCGACTTCATCACTATCCTTCCACCATTTGATGCTATTATAACATAGACCGCAAGCCGTTGATGCGTGAGTCGATGCAGGAAGGCGGGCATACTGTGGCGTACAGTGATGCAGCAGTGTACTTGAGGGAGGAGACGGAAACGATGCGCGCGGAGCATCACGCGGGCATAGGCGGTCTGATCGCCCGCCTGCGCGAGGAACAGGGCTGGAGCCAGCGCGCCCTGGCCAAGTGGGTGGGCATCGACCAGTCCGCGGTGAGCCGCATCGAGGCCGGGCGCCGGCGCCTTTCAGCCGACGAGCTCCAGCGCTTCGCGGATGCGCTGCACGTCTCGGCCGATGTGCTGCTCAAGGGCGCCGGCGAGGCGCCGGCCGTCGCGGCAGGCCTCCCGAGGCCGTCACCGCAGAGCTACCGGTCACTCGACGAACCGGCCGAGCTGCTCAGCGCCCGGGTCCTCTCCCGCTCGCCGGCCGAGCCCGGACCGGACCTCGCGTCCTGGCCCGCGCCCATGGCCAGCGACCTTCCGACCGGCGACGAAGCCGACGCGGATGCCCGCGAGCAGAACTCGTTCCGGCGCCTGCCGGATGCTGCGCCCGCTCCCGCCGTGCCGCTCGCAAGCAGCCGCTCGCTCCGCCGATCGTCCTTGGGGGAGGACGATGCCATCTCGGCAACTGCCGGCAGCGCAGCCGCGCAGCGCGGTCTCCCCCGCCTCAGCGGCCTGCCCGCGACGGTGGCCGGCGTCAGCGCGCGACTGGTTCGCCCTGCGCGGGCTGGCAGACGCTCGCGAGCCCGCGCAACGCTGGAGCACCGGGCACTCGGCGGAGGGCAAGGCGGAGCGCGTCGCGCACACCGCCTCTTCCGTCCGTTCTGGCCCTCCGGCGGGCGACGTGCTCTTCGACCGCGTCGCCCGCTTCTGGCGCAGCGAGCTCCACGTCGACCCCGACGACGGCCCGCTCCCCGACCTCGTGCCACTGCTCGAGGACGGGTATGGGGTGCAGATCGTCGTCGCCCGCGTTGGCCAGGTCGAGGACCGCCCCGCTGCCGACCGTCCGGTCGCCGCGGCGTTCACGGAGGCCGGCGTCCCTTTCATCTTCGTCAACGCCGCCCGGCCGGTGGTCCTGCAACGCTTCGCGCTCGCCCACGCCTTCGCGCACCTGGTGCTGGGGCACGGCGACGTGGTCGATGAACGCGTCGAGTGGAGCCGCAACGTCCCGCCGGAGGCTGCCGCCAACGACTTCGCCGAGGAGCTGCTGGCGCCGGTGCGCGCCGTCCAGCGCTGGTACGAGCGCAAGGGCCCGGCGCCGCGATCGCTGGGCACGGACGACCTTCTCGGTCTCGCGAACGCCTTCGGCATCAGCGCCTGGGCCGCGCTCTACCGCTCCCGAGCCGCGGGACGGCTGCACGGCAAGCAGTTCCAGATGTTGCGGGGAGAGCTCCAGCGGCACGAGTGGGAAGTCCTGCCGCGCCAGGCGTACCTCGGCGGCCTCCGCGACACGCTGACACACCTGACGCCCGGGGAGGCCCTCCCGCCGGGAGAGTACGGAGGGCCGGCGGTGCTGCGCGTGCCGGCCGCCATGCGCGCATGGGCGCTCGCTGCCCTGCGCAGCGGCCGCCTGAGTCTCGAGGACGCGGCCGCCATGCTCCGCCTCGAGACCGGTGCCTTGGCGGAGCAGCTGGCGCGCCTGGGCCTCGAGTAGCGCGCACCTCTCGATGCCGGCCGGTCGGTGACGCGCTCGTCGGGCGGCATCGACGCGCAGCTCAAGAAATCGGACCCTGACGGAGGGGGCCGGCGGCTCGCCGTCGCGCCGGGCCTCGACGAGGACGCCGGGGGCGGCGGCGCTGGGCGCCGCCGCCCCCGGCGTCTTTCCGCTGAGCGGCCGCGCTCAGCGCGGCCGCGGCGTCACACGATCTCGTGATACTTGTACGAGATCTTCACCTTCGTGCGGTAGGCGACGATCGCCTTGCCCTCGATCTTCATGTCGAACTCGACGGCCTCGGCGATACGCAGGTCCTCGCGATGGATGCCCGCCTTCTCCACGGCGTTCCTCGCCGCCTTCTCCCACGACTCGCTGCTCGAGCCGATCACTTCCATCACACGGTACACGCTGTCCGACATGGAGACTCCTTCGCTTTGGGTGGTCAAGAGCTGGTGTCGTATCTTAGCCGGAACCGGCGGAATGGGAACCCCCGCCCGGCACGAACATCTGTCCGCCCCGGCTGCTACGCTCCGACGTGAACGCCGCCGCAGGCCCCGGCTGCTCAGCCAGCCGGCCCGGGACGCGGTCGCTGCAGACTCTGCGTCACCCGGCCCTGCGGCGGCGTTCCCCGTCAGTATGCCGCGACCGTGAGGAGCCGCCATGCCGAGACCAGATGCAGCGTCCTGCTCCTCCGCGGACGGCCGTCCTTCGACTCTCATCGCCGACCGTCCGTCGGTGTCGCTGACCGCCTGCGCGCCGGCTCGCGGCCCGCGCCGGCGCCCCGTCTCGGCGGTGCCGGTCGACGACCAGCTGGCCTGGGTCACGGCCGTCCCCACGGCCGAGCTGGCGGCGGCGCGGACGCCGTCGCCCGCCGCCCTCGTCCACCTCAGCGTGCGGCTCGCGCAGGAGCTCGCTGCGGCCCAGGGCACCGCGCTCGAGGCCGCGTTCGCCGAGGCCGAACTGGTCGACGCCGCCGCGCGCGCCGTCGCCGGGTATCTCGACGACCTCCCGGATCTCCCGTTCGTCGGCGAGCCCTTCGGCGGCGAGGAAGGCACCGACTGACGCGCCCCCCCGGCGCTCGTCGGCCTGGCTGACGCGGCGCCCGGCGCCGCGTCCGGCGACGGCGGCCGCGCCGCAGCCTCTCCCGGTCCGTGAGCAGCCGGGCCTCACACGACGCATCAGCGGGCCTCGCAGGCCGAGCAGCCTGCCGGTCCGCACTTCTTGCTCAAGGAAGCGAGTGGGCGCGCCGACCTCCTTGAAGCAAGGCACGCTCCCTTCTCCGGCGCCGGGTCCGCCCGCGCCGGCGTCGGATGAGCAGCGGAACCACCAGCGGGAGACCGGCGCCCCCATGACACGTTCGTTCACGGCACGGCACCCCGGCCTTTCGCGCGCGTTCGCGACGGCCGTCGTCGCGCTGGCTACGCTGCTGGTGGCCGTCTGGATCGCGCCGCGCGCGAGCGGCGCGGCCGCCGCCTGGATGCGCGCGCCGTCCGTGCGCCTGCATACGCTGCGCGTGCCGGGCGACGGCCGGCTCGCGGTCGCCCGGCCGTCAGCCCGGGCCGCTGAGGCCCCGGTCGCCCTGGACGCCGGCATGAGCTTCACCATGGCCGGCGTCACCTGCGACGTGCCCGCGTCCGGCGCCGTGACCCTGCGCCTGCGCACCAGCCTCGACGGCGCCGCCTGGGGCCCATGGCTGGAGGCGCCGCTCGAGATCGCCGGCGAGGGCAGCGGCGCCACCGCCTTCGCAGACCCGCTCTGGACCGGCCCCGCCCGCTACGCGCAGGTGGCGGCCGCATGCGGATCGGCCCGCGGGCCCGCCGCCCTGACCAGCGTCCGCCTCGTCGCCATCGACCCGACCGAGGACGGCAGCGTCGCGGCGCGGGTCGAGGGCACGGCGCGTCGCCTGGCGGCCACCGTGGCCGGCGTCAGCGTCGTGCCGCCGGCCTCAGCCGCTTCGTCGGCGCCGGTCATCGTCACCCGCTCCGAGTGGGGCGCGGACGAGAGCCTGCGTGCGGCCGCGCCCTCGTACGCGCCGGTCAAAGTCGCGATCGTCCATCACACGGCCAGCGGCAATCTCTACACGCGCGCCGACGCGCCGGCCCTCGTTCGCGGCATCTACGCCTATCACACGCAGAGCCTCCACTGGAACGATATCGCCTACAACTTCCTCGTCGACCGCTTCGGCACCATCTACGAAGGCCGGTACGGCGGCGTGACCCGCGGCGTCGTCGGCGCCCATGTGTACGGCTTCAACACGGGCAGCACCGGCATCTCGGTCATCGGCACGTTCATCGACGAGGCGCCGCCCGCCGAAGCGACGGCGGCCCTCGAGCGTCTCCTGGCCTGGAAGCTCGCCATCCACGGACTCGACCCTTCCGGGACGGCGCAGCTCGTCTGCGGCGCCACCGACAAGTACGCCAAGGGGGCCACGGTGACGTTGCCGGTCATCGCCGGCCACCTTCAGGCGAACTACACGGAGTGTCCCGGGTCGGCGCTGTACGCGCTGCTGCCCGTCGTCCGCACCGCCGTCGCCAAACGGACGGGGTCGGCCGTCGTCGCGACGCTGAGCGCCAGCAGCCCGCTCATCAGCCCCAACGGCGACGGTGTCCTGGATGCGACGGAGCTGGACGTCCGCATCACCGCCGTCGCCGACTGGGGCCTCGCGCTCAAGGACGCCAAGGATCGGACGGTGGCGTCGTGGAGCGGCCGGGGCGCCACGGCCGCCGTCACCTGGAACGGCACCTCGAACGGATCGAACGTGCCGGACGGCGTCTACACGGCCGAGCTCACGGCGACCCCCGAGGGCGGCGACTCGGTCGGCGCCACGACCCAGATCACGGTGGACACGACGGCGCCCCGCCTCGCGAGCGCCGCCGCCTCGCCTGCGTCCTTCAGCCCCAACGGCGACGGCCAGGCCGAGACGGCCGCGGTGTCCTACAGCCCGGCCGAGGCCTGTGACGTCCGTGTCGGCGTGCTGGACGCCGGCGGAGACGTCGTCCGCTGGCTCCAGGGCTGGCACGCGCAGGAAGCTCGGTCGTACTCGATGACGTGGGACGGCCGCATCACCTCGGCGGCGGCCTCGCCGCGGCGCCGGAGGGCCTCTACCGCTTCGACGTGGAGCGCCGTGACGCGGCGGGCAACATCGCCCGGCAGGGCATCAAGGTCACCCTCGACAAGACGCTGGGCTTCCCGACCGCGACTCCCGTCACCATCTCTCCAGACGGCGACGGCGTCCGTGACGTCACCAAGCTGGGATTCACGCTGACGCGCAGGGCCACCGTCACCGTGAGCATCCTTGTCGGCGACAAGGCCGTGCGCACCCTGGCGCTGGGCGAACTCGACGCAGGACCGCGCTCCGCGACGTGGGACGGCCGGGCCGGCTCGGGCGAGTACCTCGCCAGCTGCCGGCCCGTGTTCACCGTCGCCGCCGTCTCTTCGCTCGGCTCGAGCAACGTGAGCAAGGAACTGGTCGTCGACCTCTACCGCCCCAAGCTCTACGCGGCGACCGGCAAGTCGACCTCGGCGGGAGCCGCCGCCAAGCTCGGCTTCAAGGCCGCGGACCCGTTCAGCGCCAAAGTGGACGTGAGCTACGTGGTGACCGACGCCAAGGGCCGCCGGGTCGCCTCAGGCCATCCCGGCTGGCAGCCCGCGGGTCAGTCCCACAGCCT
>CAWAUK010000054.1:0-38178 GCA_963784975.1 uncultured Thermoleophilia bacterium
GCTGTTCTCTGAGCAGGGTGCAGTGGTGTGTCTCTGGGATTCTCGGCCGCTTGTGCACGACGCCGCTGCTTCGATCAGCAACGAGAGCGGGGGAGGCACTCGCCTTCGAAATCGACGTCAGCGACTCGAGTTCGACCAAGATGGAGCACGAGCGGTTCTCGCCGCGTGCGGGAGAATCGACGTCCTCATCAACTGCGCGGGCATCACCATGGACAAGATGTTTTTGACATGAGCGACGAGGAGCGCGACCGGGTCCTCGGCGTCAACCTGATTGGCGCTTTCAACTGCTGCAAGGCGATTCTGCCATACCATGGTGGAGCGACGAAGCGGCACGGTCGTGAACATCTCCTCCGTGACTGGTCCGCTCACGGTCATCGCCGGCAACACCGCATATGGCGCCTCAAAGGGCGGTAGTATGCGCCCTCGACGAAGACGCTGGCTGTCGAAATGGGCCCGTATGGCATTCGCGTGAATGCGGTTCTCCCCGGAACCGTAGCGACACCCATGACTGCAGAACAATTCAAGGCACAGGGCAGGGACCCGGACGAGGTCTTCGCGAGGTTCGATAGTGCCATCCCTCTCGGGCGAATAGGGAGGCCGGAGGATGTCGCCGGCGCATGCTTGATACTCGCGTCGAAGTACGCGTCCTACATCTCCGGAGTGGAGCTCATAGTAGACGGTGCCTTCTGTCTTCCGGAATGGGAACTGACGCTTAGGGACTGACGGCACGACGCAGAACCCGGACGGCAGCACGTGCGGGACCTGGACCACCCTCTGGAACTTGGAAGGATTGATATGGCTGTCGCTGCTCCACTTCGCCGATACCAGAACTACGTGAATGGACGATTCCGGGATGCAGAAGGAGGCAAGGCGATCCCGGTGGAGAATCCAGCCACGGGACAGATGATCTCCGAGGTGCCGGATTCCTCACTGGAGGACACGCGAGAGGCGATCGCTGCCGCCGAACAGGCGCAGAGTGGCTGGGACAGCCTGGCGCCTGTCGAGCGCGGACAGTACTTGCATCGGATCGCGGACGGACTGCGTGCTGACCCCGACAATCTCGCTCGCGTCCTGGCCGAGGAGCAGGGCAAGGTCCTCGACCTTGCGCGCGGCGAGGTCGACGCGACTGCCGACTACATCGACTACATGGCTGAGTGGGCGCGCCGCCTCGAAGGGGAGATAGTCACCAGCGATCGGGCCAATGAGGTCATCCTCCTCTTCAGGAAGGCGATCGGTGTCATCGGCGGGATCGTCCCGTGGAACTTCCCCCTCTTCGTCATGGCGCGCAAGGTCGCGCCTGCACTTCTGACGGGCAATACCATCGTCGCCAAGCCCAGCTCGCTGACGCCGAACAACGCGTGGGAGTTCGCTAGGGCCGTGGCGTCGGCAGAACTGCCGCCTGGGGTCTTCAACCTCGTCACTGGGTCGGGATCGGTGGTCGGCAACGAGTTGGCAGCGAACCCGATGATCGGCATGGTCAGTCTGACGGGCAGCGTCAACACAGGCGTCCGGGTCATGGAGGCTGCGTCCAAGAACGTCACGAAAGTGTGCCTGGAGCTCGGCGGCAGCGCTCCGGCAATCGTCATGGGCGACGCGGATCTTGACCTTGCCGTCGAGGCTATCAAGGCCTCGCGCGTCACCAACACCGGACAGATCTGCAACTGCGCCGACCGTGCCTACGTGGA
Organism: uncultured Thermoleophilia bacterium; assembly: GCA_963784975.1. Lineage (GTDB taxonomy): Bacteria > Actinomycetota > Thermoleophilia > UBA2241 > UBA2241 > CAIXSE01. The sequence goes on from CAWAUK010000054.1 coordinate 1,686, forward strand.
CCGGCGCGTCGCGGACGAGTTCACGGAGAAGTTCGCAAAGGCGATGGGCGAGACTCCTGTACGGGAATCCCTCGCAGATGAAGGTCTCGAGATGGGCCCGCTCGTGAGTGCGGAGCAACTCGAGTTGGTCGACAGTATTGTGAAGAGGGCCGTGACCGACGGCGGCACCGTCCTGACCGGCGGCAAGCGGGCAGAGGACCGGCCTGAGGGCTACTACTACCCAGCCACGGTGGTGGCTGACTGCCGGCAAGATATGGAGATCGTTCGGGAAGAGATCTTCGGCCCGGTCATGCCGATCGTGGTGGTCGACGACCTGGACCAGGCCATCGCCTACGCGAACGACTCCGAATATGGCCTGACTTCGTCCATCTACACGACGAGCCTCGATGTCGCCATGCGCGCCTCCAGGGAGCTGAAGGTCGGAGAGACCTACATCAACCGCGAGAACGACGAAGCCTTCCAGGGATACCACGCCGGCTGGCGCAAGTCAGGAATCGGCGGGGCGGACGGAAAGCATGGCGTCTACGAGAACACGCTGACCCACATGGTCTACATCCAGTACAAGGCCGGCAACGGATAGGCGTTCTTGACAGCAGGCCTCCAATCGGGCTGCCCGTGCCGGCCGGTGCGAAGCCCCCGCCACCCAGTTGTTGACGAGGTGCATCAGCACGACCAGACGGGTCTGGACATGGGTCAGCATTGACCTCGCCAAGAACCCTGGAATTTGCAGCATCCTTGCAGGCTGGTCGCTGCGCCGAGCCACGCGGGCAGCGGGCTTCCTTGGACCTGCACAGCAGAGATCGGCGGGCGGTTGCTGGCATGCGGCTGTTCACTTCTGATGTCTACCAACGTCCGGCAAACGAACGGAGCAACTACCGGGGGCGATTGGTGACACCCCGTGGCACCACGGCTGTCGATCTCACGCTTGAAGCCGCACTCTTTGGCGCTCAGCGACACTTATTAGCAAACTAGGGGATGCGTTTGCACGGCGGAGGTCAGGGGTTCGACTCCCCTGCGGTCCACCACCACGCTTACGCTCAGGACCAAGGCTTTCGCGCGTCTCACGGACGCCCTGTGACCCCCGGAAATGGCCCCGTGCAAACGCTCGGCTAACGCACCAGATACTCGACGATCATCGGGTGGCGTCAAGCGATAGGCGACGATAGCGGTACGCCTCGGGCGCGGCGGAGCAACACCGCGCGGACCCCGTTCTCACGTTCTGGTGCGTCCTTCCCGACGCCGGCGCTTGCGGGCCGCGCTTCTGCATTGAGCGAACAGCAGAAGGTCCTGTAGGCAGCCGAGAGAAACGGTGCGCGCAGTGATCGCGTGGAACGGGCGCGGGTGAGCCGGGGATGGGGAGGTCAGGTGACGTGGAACCGGAGCCGTTCGACCCGTACGGCGACTGCCCGTTGCTCGACGGCAGCGGCGACCTCGATGCCGATATGTGGATCTGCCGAATCCCGATCTGCGTGACTCTCATGACGACCTGAGGTACGCGATCCATTGACCGCATGCCCCGCCCTTGATAGGTTATCCACCTGGGTGGGTTGGTACGGCGCACTCGTGAGGAAGGGGGAAGGGGTTGCCTCCGCCGACCGGCCACTCCAATCGTCGAACCGGCCCCGGATGGTGCAGGTCGCGCCTCGGGGCCCGGACGGGAGGACTCACTTGAAGAGATTCTGTCTGACGCTGTGCCTCGCCGGCGTGCTGGCGATGATGCTGGCAGCCGCCGCGAACGCCGCGACACCCGATCCGACCACGCTCAAGCTGCCCGGGAGCTTCAGCTACATCGGGGCGCCGGTGCACTCGTTCACCGCGCAGTCCGGCCATGTCGTCAACTACATCGACCAGGGCAAGAAGAGCTGGCGCACCCTCGTGCTCGTCGGCGGTGCCGGCACCGGTGTGCAGGCGTTTGAGCTCACCCAGTTCACCCGCGCTTTCCGCGACGCGCTGCACATCCGCGTCATCTGCATCGAACGCAACGGCTTCGGCATGACGAAGTTCGAGCCGGTGGATGCGACGGGGACGCTGATACCGGACGGATCCAACGATGCGGCTTTGGCGACGGCTGACCCCGTGAAGACCCGCGAGATGTACGGTCACAACGTCCTCGAGGTGCTCGACCACCTCGGCATCCAGAAGTTCAGCGTCCTCGGCATCTCCGGGGGCGGCCCCTTCGCCGGCGAGATCGCCCGCCAGGCCGGCGCCCGTGTGCGCTCGGTGCATCTCGCGGTCGCTGTCAACCAGTCGGCACCTGGCCTCGGGTATCCCGACCCCGCCTACTTGGCCGCGATGAAGAGCTACATCATCAACCCGATGGTCTGGTGGGACATGACCGGCACGACGGCCGACATGATCCCCGGCTGGCAGGAGCGCGCCTACGACGAGGCCGCCTGGTCGTTCTTCGTGCGCGGCCAGGATGCCGACCCGCACGCCGTGGCGATGGACTACACCATCTTCCAGCAGACCCCGCCGGACGTCTCGATGGTCAGCGCCCCGGTCTTCACCTACTACGGGGCGAAGGACACGACCGTGCCCTTCGCACAGCGCGACAAGTGGGTGGCTGCCTTCACGGCCTCGTCCAAGATCACCCAGCGCAACTACGCGGACGGGGTGCACGACGTGCAGTACCGCCACTACGACCAGATCCTGCTCGACGCGGCCGGCTTCGGCAAGTACCTCGTCGTCGCCTATCGCGGCGATACCAGGGCCATCCCGCAGGCGATGTGGCCCTGGTACAAGCACCGCGGCGCCATCCTCGGCATGCAGGCGTGGAAGACGGCCAAGCCGCCGGTGGACTGATCCAGGGAAGCCGGCAGCTTCGATGACCGCCAAGGGTCATCGATGGCCGGAGCAGACGCGAATGGGCGGGGGAGTGCGGCGCATTCCCCCGCCCATTCGCACTGTTCCGCTGTGGCGTGCTGTGACAAGCCTGTGACAGGCTTGGCGGTGGCGCCTTGCGTCTCCGAACCCCGCCGACCGGGTGCGCGAACTCCTCGCACTGAACCAGGCGCTCTGCCGTGCCTGGGCGCGCGACCGCCCGGAGCGCGAGGGCCGAGACGCCAGGGAGCGGCGCGCCTGCGGCGCTTCTCATACTCAACGTCGACGGCGCCGGTGTTGGCTTGTAGGTTGCCGCCGCAGGGCGGCGTTGAGCCGCCGTCGGACGAGCTGCGAGGCCTACCGCATCGGGCTCGAGGCCCGCGCGTACGGCCTGCCGCTGCTCGACCGCGGCGATCACCGCGGTGCTCTGACGGACTCTCGTCACCGCCACCCTTCTCCGCGCTCTGGCACTGTGCTAGGTTGACGCCTGCGCGGTGATTTCTCGCGCCGCGCGGGCTCATCGAGAGCGGGGGTGACGAGGTTGCATCCTGTGAGCCGCAGAAGACTCCTGATCGTCGGCCTGCTCGCGCTCGCGATCCTCCTGAGCTGGGGCTTCGCCCTCGAGGATGGCATCGACCCGGCCGCCCGGCTGAGCCTTGCTAAGGACTCCTGGCGCTCGCCGCAAGACGGCCCGCGCTCGTCCTCCCTTTTGGCTGGGCGCGACGAACTCCGCGCCGACCACCTCCCGCGTCGAGACGGGCTCGCTGTCCTCCGCGATTCCGGGCTTCGCAGCGTCCGCCTCCTGCGTTGATGCCTCCCCGTCCACGCCGTGAGCCGAAAGGTCCCTCGGCGTGGCTCAGCCGGCAGTCAAACCGACCAAGGCAGGTGGCTACGATGAGATCTACTTACGCGCGAACGGTGACGCTGCTCGCACTCGCACTGCTCGTTTGCCTGGCGCTCGCGGTGCCCAGCTTCGCGTCGTCCAAGCAGTGCCGGGCGAAGCCGGCCGACACGGTCTTCGTCAACGGGTTCGTCTACACAGTCGACAAGGGTCGGCCCACCGCCCAGGCCGTCGCCGTGCGCGACGGCAAGATCGTCTACGTGGGCTGCAGCCAGGTGGCGATGTGGCTCGCCGGCCCGAAGACGAAGCTCGTCGACCTGCAAGGCAGGATGATGATGCCGGGCCTTCAGGACGGGCACACCCACCTCCAGGGCTTCGTCGCCTGTAACATGAACTACGAGGGCGGCACAGAGGACTACGTGCTCTCCAAGATCAAGGCCGCCCTGCTCCGCGACGACCAGGTCGGCATGCTGAAGAGCAACTACGTGCTCTCGTGCGACTACTTCAGCAGCCAGTCCATGCTCCCGTCCGGCACGCGCCTGACGCGGTGGATGCTCGACCGGCTGAGCAAGGATCCTTCCTCGGGCGACCCGATGGCGACGGGCACGACGAGGCCGATCGTGGTCAATGACCTCGACGGCCACACCTACATCGTCAACAGCAGGGCCATCGAGAACGCCGGCATCACCAAGGACACGGTCGCTCCGCCCGGCAGCACCATCGGCCGGGACGCGAACGGCGAGCCGAACGGGTTCTTCGCCGACTATACGCCGCCGGCGCCGTTCGGCGACGACCCGCCGAGCCCGCCGAACGAGACCTACATCGGCTGGCGCAGTTCGATCCAGCTCTACAACCAGAAGGGCACGACGAGCATCTGGCGCTCGGGCGGCAGCACGAGCGCGCTCGAGGTCTGGAAGCAGATGGCCGACAACGGCGACCTCACGATGCGCGTGAACCAGGCCATCGGCGCCGGCTGGACGCGCGGGGAGACCGACACGGCCGTGCTCCAGGCGCGCATCGATCAGATCAACGCAGCGCGCACGGCGTACAACGGCTACGCGAGCGCCAACAGCCCCGGCAGGCTGACGGTCGACTCGGTCAAGATCTTCGCCGACGGCGTCGTCGAGTATCCGAGCCAGACGGCCGCCATGCTGGAGCCGTACAACGTCAACGTCGGGACTCCCGAGAACCCGGTCTGGGCGCCCGGTCCGAGCCGCGGCGAGGACCCGTCCATCGCGGACGCCCTGGTCGGCGTCAAGATGCTCGACGCCAACCACTGGTCGATCCATGTGCACGCGATCGGCAACCGCGCCGTGAGGGAGACGCTCGACGACTTTGCGGCCTGTCGCAAGGCTCACGGGCGTTGGGACTCGAGGCACACCATCGTGCACGTCGAGTTCGTGGACCCGGCCGACATGCCGCGCTTCGGCCGCCTCGGCGTCGTGCCCGACTTCCAGTTGCAGTGGGCGGAGCGCGACACCTACACCGTGGACGGGGTCGAGGGCTACCTGAGCCAGGCGGTCCTGAACACGATCTACCCGGCGCGCAGCCTCATGAAGTACGGTGCCGTGCTCGCCGGCGGCAGCGACTTCCCCGTCGACGCTCTCGATCCGTGGCGGCAGATCGAGCAGGCCGTCACGCGCTCGCACGCGCCCGACGAGCTGATGGGCATCTACGCCGGCGTCCTCACGCCGTGGCAGCGCCTCACCCTGCCGCAGGCGATCAGGATGCACACGATGGGGACCGCCTACCAGCTCCACCAGGACAGGACGACGGGGTCGATCCGGGTCGGTAAGTTCGCCGATCTCATCGTCCTCGACCAGAACCTGTTCAAGGTCCCGATCGACCAGGTCTCCAACACGAACGTGCTCATGACGATGCTGGGCGGCAAGGTCGTCTGGCAGGACGCTACGACTCTACTCTGAGACTGTAGCCATCGCGGGGAGGGGCGGGCCGGCGCGCCCGCCCCTCGCCCGCGGGCCGCCGGACCATACCACCAGGGCCGCCCAAAGGCCTTGGCCGATTCGCTCGGCCCCGGGGTCGACCCCTGCGGTCCACCATCTCGTTCACGCTGAGGAGCGGGCATCCCGTGCTCCTCAAGGGCGGAGGTCATTCCTGGCCACGGGCGCGCCAACACACGAACCGGCTTGCCGAGATGGGTGCTCTGGGTACTGAGTCTCAGAGAGTCGCTCAGGAAGGGGACTCATGTCAGAACGAGACTGGAAGGTCTTCAACCCGGCCGGCAAGTGGCGCGTCGTGGTGACCAAGGAGCTGCCGGGCGCCCACTGGCTTCAGATGTTGACTGCGGCGGGCTGCCGCGTCGAGGTCGCACAGGGACGGGACGTCCTGGGTGGCGCGGAGGTCCGTCGCGCCTTGGGCGGCCAGGTCGATGCCGTCATCGGTCAGCTCACCGAGCAGTGGTCCGAGTCACTCCTGCGCGCGCTCCGCGCGGCCGGCGGCGCCATCTACAGCCAGTACGCCGTGGGCTTCGACAATGTCGACGTCGAGGCCGCGACCGGCCTCGGGCTCCCGGTAGGGAACACGCCCGGCGTACTGACCGAGACGACGGCGCAGCTGGCCGTGGCTCTCACCTTCGCCGCCGCGCGTCGCATCGTCGAAGGCGACCGTTTGACGCGCTCCGGCGCGTACCACGGGTGGTTGCCGGACCTGCTGCTGGGCTCACTGCTGTACCGGCGCACCGTCGGCGTGATCGGCGCCGGGCGCATAGGGACGGCCTACGCGCGCATGATGGTCGAGGGCCACAAGATGGACCTCGTCTACTACGACAGGCACGGCAACGTCGAGCTCGAACGCTACTTGGCGGACTACGCCGGCTTCCTCGCCGCCCGCGGCGAAGAGCCCGTGCAGTGCCGGCGGGCCGCCACACTGGGCGACCTGCTCGGCTCCGCCGATGTGGTCAGCATCCACGCCACGCTCACGGACGGGACCCGCCACCTCGTCGGTGCGGGCGAGTTGGCGCAGATGAAGGACGACGCGGTGCTCGTGAACGCCAGCCGCGGCGCACTTCTGGACGAGGCCGCCCTGGTCGAACACTGCCGCTCGCATCCGGCGTTTCGCGCCGGTCTCGACGTCTACGAGCGGGAGCCGACCTTGGCGGCCGGCCTCGAAGAGCTCGACAACGTGGTTCTCGTGCCCCACCTTGGCTCGGCGACGACCTGGACACGTGAGGGCATGGCGACTCTGGCATCCGCCAACGTCATAGCGGTCCTGAACGGCTGGCCGGTGTGGCCCGCGGCGGAGGATGTAGAGGCTGTCTTGCCGTTCCTGGACGCTCTGGACCCGCCTCATGCCGCGCCCAGCATCGTGAACGCGGACGAGCTCGGCCTCGCACGGTGGGCGGGGTGAGCAGGGACCTGTTGCTCGGCCTCTTCGAGGCTGCCGTCGCGGCGGCCGATCCGACCAAGCTGCTCACCGGGCGCCTGCCCGCGCCACCTGAAGGACGAACGCTGGTGGTCGGGGCAGGCAAAGCCGCCGCGGGCATGGCGCTGGCCGTCGAACGCGAGTGGGAAGGCCGCCTCGAGGGACTGGTCGTCACGCCCTACGGCCTGGGGACGACTTGTGAGCGCATCACCCTGGTCGAAGCCGCGCACCCGGTGCCCGACGCGGCCGGCCGTGACGCCGCGGCCCGTATCCTGCAACTGGCCGCGGGACTCACGGCCGGCGATCTCATGATCTGCCTCGTCTCGGGCGGGGGTTCGGCGCTGCTCGAGCTCCCAGCGGAGGGTCTCGCCCTGGAGGACCTGCAAGCCGTCACCGCGGCGCTACTGCGCTCCGGAGCCACCATCGCCGAGATGAACTGTGTGCGCAAGCACCTTTCAGCTGTGAAGGGCGGTCGTCTGGCGGAGGCGGCTCACCCGGCCCGCGTCGTGACGTATCTCATCAGCGACGTGCCCGGCGACGATCCCGCCGTGATCGCCTCCGGTCCCACCGTGCCAGACCCGACGACGTTCGCCGAGGCGCTCGAGATCCTTCGACGGTATGACCTGGCCGTGCCGCCGAGCGCGACCCACCACCTGCAGGCTGGAGCCGCGAAGCGCGGCAACGCTGGAGACGGAAGGAGCGCCGGCCCCACTGGTGCTCCGCAGGAGACGCCCAAGCCCGGGGATCCATCCTTCGCCGCCGATGAGGTCGTCATGCTGGCGACGGCGAGAGATGCGCTCGAAGCGGCGGCACTTCGCGCCAAGGCCGCTGGCTTCGACCCCGTGGCCCTCGGCGACGATCTGCAGGGCGAGGCACGTGACCTCGCCGGTGCGCATGCCGCGCTCGCTGTGGCCTGCGCGCGCGGCCACGAGCAGTCGCTCTTCGGGCTGCGTGAGGCGGTCGCGCGCGGCGCTGCGCACCTCGCCGGCCCCCTGACCGGTGTTCAGCGGCCGCTGGTTCTGCTGTCGGCCGGAGAGACCACCGTGACCGTCCGGGGACCGGGGCGGGGCGGGCGCAACAGTGAATACCTGCTCGCCCTCGGGCTCGCCCTCGGCGGCCACCCCGGCATCTGCGCCATCGCTTGCGACACAGACGGCGTCGACGGCGTCGAGGAGGCGGCCGGCGCGATCTTGACGACCGACACGCTGGGGCGAGCAAAGCTGGCTGGTGTGGACCCAGTGGTCGCTCTTGCGGAGAACGACTCCTACGGCTTCTTCGCCGCTCTCGGCGACCTCGTGGTCACCGGCCCGACCGGCACCAACGTCAACGACTTCAGGGCGATTCTCGTCGAGTAGGCTCAGCGCTCGGTGAGGCACGCGTGCAGTCGGAGCAAACAGTCCACATCCCTCCGGTCGACCGCTTTCCGTTGACACACCACACGCCCAAGGGCAGGATGTCGTCAGGCGCCACCGCTGCTTCGGCTGGTGCGAAAAGTCGGTCTGGGGAGGTAGCCCATGGCATCGTCCGCTCCTGAAGGACCCGGCCTCGCACGTGAAGCGATAGGGCTCCGCGAGGTCCTCTTCCAGTCCGTCACGCACATGGCTCCGGCCGCGGCCGTCGCCTTTTCCATCCCGGCCGGCGCCTCATACGCCGCCGGCGCCCTTCCGTTGGCCACACTCCTGGCGCTCATCGCCTGCCTCTTCGTCGCACTGTCGATCGGCGAGCTGGCGCGGCATCTGCCCTCGGCGGGGAGCTTCTACACCTACGCATCCAAGGGCATCCATCCGTGGATGGGCTTCCTCGTGGCGTGGGCCTACGCGTTCGCCGAGGCGTTCATCGCGTCGTTCCTGTTCCTGATCTTCGCGATCACGCTGAGCGGCACGCTGAACACGGAGTTCGGATGGTCCACCGACACCTGGTGGATCTGGGTCGTCCTGTCCTCGCTGATCGTCTTCATCCTCGGCTATGTGGGCATCCAGATCTCCACCGAGGCCGGGACGATCATGGGCGTGTTCGAGATCATCATCTTCGGCGCACTTGCGATCTGGCTCATCATCGAGGCCGGTTCGAGCAACACGCTGTCCGTGTTCACCACGCACTACGCGACCGTGCAGGGATACAGCGGCATCTCCGGAGTGATCGCCGCCTGCGTGTTCTCCATCCTCGCCTTCACCGGCTTCGAGTCGGCGGCGCCTCTCGCAGAAGAGGCCCGTGATCCGCGGAGGACCATCCGCAAGGCCGTCATCTACTCCGCCCTCGCCATCGGCGCCTTCTACGTGTTCACCACCTACGCGGCGACGGTGTACGAAGGCCCGGGCAAGATGGCGGGCTTCGTGAAGCTGGGCAACGGCGACCCTTGGACTTACCTCGCCAAGGCCGTCTGGGGCGTCGGCTGGGTGCTCGTCTTCATCGCCATCATCAACTCGGCGGTCGCCAACGCGAACGCCGGGGCCAACGCGACGACGCGGACCTGGTTCGCCATGGGCCGCATTCGCTTGCTGCCAAAGTTCATGGCGGCTATCCACCCACGATGGAAGTCCCCGCATGTCGCGGTGATCGTACAGTTCGTGTTCGCGCTCGTGCTCGCCCTCGCGCTCGGCTTCAAATACAAGCCCTACACGGCGTTCATTCTCATGGCGACGATCTTCACGCTCATTCTGATCTCGATCTACATCGTCATCCTCGTCTCCTGCATCGCCTACTACTGGCGCTTCCAGCGGCAACACGCCAACGTCATCATGCACGGGCTGATCCCCATCCTCGGCATCGCGGTGTTCGTGCCGGTCTTCCTGACCGCCGCGGGGATCCAGGCCTTCAAGTTCGTCTCCCCACTCGCCTACCCCATCTCGCTGGCGGGGCCCGTGGTCGGGGTCTGGATGGTCATCGGGATCGTGTTCCTGATCTACCTGGCGAGAAGGCACCCCGATCGTCTCGCGGAGACGGCGCGGATCTTCATCGACGAGCCGGAGCGCGTCGTGGACGCCGAGCCCATCGAGACGCCACCGAGAGAGAGATGAGGCAACCGATGAGGGTTCGCGAAGGAATGCTGGAGGTGCCCGACGGGCGGGTGTGGTACCGCAGCGTCGGCGAGGGAGGCATCCCGCTGCTCTGCCTGCACGGCGGGCCGGGGATGACGCACAACTACATCGACCCGCTCGAGGATCTCGGCGACCATCGCCAGGTGATCTTCTACGATCAGCTCGGCTGCGGGCGTTCGGACCGGCCCGACGACACGTCGCTGTGGACGGTGCCGCATTTCGTCCGCGAGGTCGAGGCGGTGCGCGGCGCGCTGGGCCTCGACCGCTTCCATCTGTTCGGGAGCTCGTGGGGCGGGCAGCTCTCCATGCAGTACATCCTCGACTATCAGCCGGCGTCGGTCGTCAGTCTCGTCATGTCGGGTAGTCCGGCGAGCATGCCCCGTTGGGTGGAAGGTTGTATGGAACTGCTGGCGGAGTTGCCCGACGACGTGCGCGGGGTGATCGAGTGGCACGAGGCCCGAGGTTACACCTCGTGCCCCGAATACCTCGGCGCCGTGGCCGTCTTCTATCAGCGACATCTCTGTCGCCTGCAGCCTTGGCCTGCCGGACTGGAGCGTTCATTCTCTGAGATGAGCCCGGTGGTCTACGAGACGATGAACGGTCCAAGCGAATTCACGGTCACCGGCCGCTTCCGCGACTGGGACGTGTTCGACCGCCTCGGTGAGATCCAAGTGCCCACGCTCATCACTGGCGGCCGCCACGACGAGATCCGCGTCGATCATCTGACCGACATTCACGAGCGGATCGCGGGCTCCGAACTTGTCATCTTCGAGGACAGCTCACACACGCCCTTCCACGAAGAGCGCGACCTGTACATGCGTACTGTGAACGACTTCCTGGACCGCGTGGAGCGCAGGTAGTCCCGACGCGGACACCAACGAGCCTTGGAGGAGGCCGGCCCACCCGCCGGTCTCCCCCAAGGCGTCGGTGGGCTCAACCCGGACCGGCTGACCACCACGGCGCACGCCCGACCGGCTACCTGGTGCGGCCTGTCACGGACTCCTTGTCGTCAACGACGAGCCCGATGTGCCTCGCCCTGTCTGGCGACTGAGTGCGTCCCCGACATGGGCGACCTCGAGCGCCACGTGATCCAGCCGCGCCAGTCGGCCGCGCCGGCATGGTTTGCGGCGGCCCGACCTGCGGGAGAGCCACGACAGGACGCTGAATCAGTGAACTGGAGACTTGGACGAGCGCCGTGCGCCTGGAGACCCGTCTGTACGCCGCCACCGGCGACGCCGTGGCTCGCATCGACCTGACTGGTGAGAACGCCGCCGCGGCGCAGATCACGCTGCGCGGCAGCGGCGCCGTGTGCGTTGCCGTCGACCCGCACGACCCGCGGCGACTCTACGCGGGCACGTTCGACGACGGTGTGTGGATCAGCGACGACGGGGGCGAGAGCTGGCGCGAGCCGGAGACCGGTCCGAAGGACCGGCGGGTGCTCGCGCTGGCCGTGTCGCGCGCGCATCGCACGTCTGAGGGCTCCGTGGCCTACGCCGGCACGGAACCCACCAACCTCTACCGCACTGAGGATGCAGGACGCACCTGGCAGCCTCTGCCGGCGCTGCTGGCGCTGCCCAGCGCGCCGAGCTGGTCGTTTCCGGGCCGGCCGTGGACACATCACGTGCGCACCATCGCGCTGCACGCGAGGGATACGGACTGGCTGCTCGTCGGCGTCGAGCTCGGCGGCGTGATGCGCTCGCGGGACGGGGGCGCCACGTGGGAGGATCACAACCCCGCCGCCCACCAGGACGCCCACCGCCTCCTCACCCACCCGCTGGCCCCGCAGCGCGTGTACGAGGCTGCCGGCGAGGGCATCGCCCTCTCGGACGACGGCGGCTCCAGCTGGGAGCTCATCGGGCGGGGACTGGACCGCCGGTATGCCTGGGCCGCGACCGTTGATGCATTCGACCCGGGACTCTGGTACGTCGTTCTCAGCCGCGGTCCGTTCGCTGCCCACGGTCCGGGCGACGGACAGGCGCGCCTGGTGCGCCTGCGCAACGGCCACTGGGAGCCCGCGGGCGCATGGGGAGAGGGCGAGGGGCTGCGGCGCATGCCCTACGCGCTCGCCGCGCCGCCGAACGGGCCGGGGACGGTCGTCGCCGGACTGCGCGGCGGCACCCTCCTGCTCAGCCGCGATGCGGCCGCGAGCTGGGCCCGACTGCCGGTGGTGCTTCCCGACGTGATCGATTTGGCGGCCGCCCCGGCGTAAGTCAGAGAAGTGACCCGGCTCCCAGTGCACCGGTGCACAGCAAACGAGAGGGCCGTGGCTGGCTGCGGTCAGGGTGGCCGGCTACCTGCCGCCCCCTGTTCCCGCATCGGACGTGCCGGCCTCGACCGACACCACACCGTCTCTGATCACCCCGTAGCGGTAGTGGCGCGGGTGGTCGTGCGAGCCAAGGCCGTAGCTGCCCGGGTCGATGAGGTAGAGCCCGGCGGCTCGGAAGTCGGCCTCGGTCCAGTGGCGAAAGACGCTCGGCGTGGTGTGGCCGGCGATCTGCTGGGTCCCGTCGAGGAGTCGCTCCGGCCCCACGTCGGCGTCGTCGACGCGCAGCCACATCGGCGAGTGTCCGTCGAGGGTGCGCGGCTCGGGCTGCGTCATGCCCAGTGAGAGCTGGCGCTCCAGGTCGCGGCGAAACTCCTCGTTGATCGTCTGCGCCAGGCGTACGGGGTCGCGCCCGACCGCTGCGAAGTCGGGGGCGAAGGCGCGCGAAAGCCCGGCGTGGCTGATCAGCACGCCGTCCACCGTAGCCACAAGGTTCAGGGAGCCGCTGTTGAACCGCTGCAGGAGTGCCTGCCGGTAGCCGCTGCTGGACGGCGACTGCTCGCCGATGAAGTACCCGAGCATCGTCGCGTGGTCGTGGTCGCCGATCAGCATCTGGGCGCCGAGCTCGACGAGCCGCTCCAGGCATGCGCCCGGTTGCCCGCCGCGGTCGAGCAGGTCGCCGGCGAACACCAGGTGATCGACCCCCGCGCGAAACCCCGAACGTCGCAGGGCGTTCTCGAGGAACTCGGGGAAGGCGTGCACGTCCGAGACGACCAGGGTGAACGGTGTCGCCGACTGTCGAACGTCTTCCCGCGCTGCCTGCTGATCGGCCATGGTGACCATGTGCCCGCGACTCGTGCCGCCGAGACGGGCGGGGGGCGCGGCCGGGATGTGGTCAGAGGTCTGCCTCCGAGCCGAACTGAACGTGGCTCCGCTGAGCGCGGCCTCCTGTCGCAACCTCCGCAGGGGTCTTCTTGACCCTGCAGTGGGGCGACCGCGAGCGGACAAGGTATACCATGGTGCCCTCGGAGAGGGAGGAGCGGTGGGACACGCAGCGAGCCTGGGACGCGCGCATCAAGATCTGGCGAAGCGACTGCAGCGAGGGCCTGTCGCCATGGTCGAGCCGCAGGATCCGGCTGCCAAACGAGCCTGGCAGGAGATCCTGGAGACGCTCTTCTCGCCCGACGACGCCGCCTTGGCTGCTCGTCTGCCGGTCGCTCCTGCCACCGTCGCGGACCTTGCCCCACGCACCGGCATGGACGCAGGCGCCCTCCGCGCCCGGCTTGAGGCGATGGCCGGCAAGGGGCTTGTCCTCGACCTGTACGATGCCCGCGCCGGCGCGACGACGTACATGCTCGCGCCTCCCGTGGTGGGGTTCTTCGAGCTCTCCATGATGCGTCTGAACGACGGCCTGCCCAAGGCGCGACTGGCCCGAGCCTACGAGGCCTACATGGCCGGCGACAACGCATTCGACGAGGAGGTCTCGGGGATCCCCACCCTCGTCAGCCGCACCCTTGTGCAGGAGACCGCCCTCTACAACGACCTCGCGTCGGAGGTCCTGGATTGGGAACGAGCCACCTCGTATGTGGAGAAGGCCGACTCCCTGGCCGTCACGAACTGCTTCTGCCGCCATGTGGCGACGCATCTCGGCACGGCGTGCGGCTATCCCATGGAGACGTGCATGAGCCTGGGGGTGGCGGCTCGCTACCTCGTCCGGCACGGCCACGCCCGGCAGATCAGCAGAGAGGAGGGACGCGAGCTCCTCGAGGCCGCTCGGGAGGCCGGCCTCGTGCACATCGCGGACAACGTGCAGCGGGAGCTGAGCTACATCTGCAGCTGCTGCGCATGCTGCTGCGTCGAGCTCCGCTCGGCCCAGAACGGCATGCCGGTGATGCAACCAAGCGCCTTTGAACCCAAAGTCGATGGTCATCGGTGCACTGCCTGCGGCAACTGTGTGCGCGCGTGTCCCGTACAGGCCATCTCGCTCGTACCCCGAGGCGCTCAGCGGAGGGACGCAGACAAGGCCACGACACCATTGCTCAGCGACGTCGACCTCGACCGCTGCCTCGGCTGCGGCGTCTGCGTCGGGGTGTGTCCCCAGGGCTCCTTGGCGATGGTCCGGCGTCCGCGAGCGCCCCATGTCCCGCTGAACGCCGTTGAGTACCTCACCAGGCGGATGCTCGAGCGGGGGAGGCTGGCGGACCTGCTCGTGGACGGCACGGCGGGGAGGGGACCGGCTTTCGCCAACGCCATCCTGGGGGCCATTCTCTCGCTGCCCCCTGCTCAGAAGCTGCTGGCGAGCGAGCAGGTGCAATCGCGCTTCGTCGAGTTCGCCCTCGCTCGGTATCAGCCGCCCGCCGGGTGATGAGAGTCGAGCGTGCCGCGGAGGCAGGCCCGGAGGGGCGGCGCCCGCCCTGAGGCGGCGCCGCCCCGTTCATCGGCCCCGGACCTGTCCGGGGCCGATCAGTCTTTCTTCACGCAGTTCTACACAGCGAATCTTCGGGGTGCTGTGCGCAGAAGGCCTCGTTCGCCGCAGCGCCGCTGGACGCGGATGCCAGTTCATCGGACCGGCGGCGACGCCGAGCCAGGACCCACGCGGCGATGATGATCAGCGCCGCGACGGCCGCCCCGGCGGCGATCCACGCCGTCCTCGATGATGTGCTGGCCGTCGACGAACTGCCGGACGAGGCGGGCTGCGCCCCAGTTGCCGCCGCCAAGGGCGCCGAGTTGACGCCACCTCTACCCAGCGTCCCGGCTGCGGCCGCCACTCGAGGCACGGACACTGCGGCGCCTTGGTGGTGTGCGTTCTGCGCGGCCACAGTCAGCCCTTGCAGTGAAGCGGTCGTCGCGAAGGAAGTGGCGCTCGACCCTGATCCGCTCCCCGTCGCGGTCGTCGCCTGCGCGGCCTGGATGCCTGTCGCCAACACAGCCAACGTCAGAAGTAACAGCCCCGATAGAAGCCACAGCCGTTTCTGTAGTCTGGTGTTCATGTCTTCACCTCTGGACGCCGACGCTCCCTTCGCGGCAGATCCGACGTCCCCGTAGGCCCGGCGGATAGTCCCGTCTCCCCCGCCAGCGATATACCTTGTGAGCCTCTCCGGAGGCAGATCCGATAAACACGTTCGCCGCAGGGTTAACATTCCGGAGGCTGCGGCTCCGACCCGCCGCGCTCAGCTGCGACGCAGGGGGCGTGTCAAGTGTCGCGCGCGGCAGTGTCGGTGATGGATCTGTCACCCATCGCGGCACGAAGCAGTGGAGCTGCCGCCGCCCCGACGCACCGGTGCCTGGGCCGACCGCGGTGCTCAGTGAGCGCCGTCGCCCTGCCGATAGGAGGACCAGACGCGGTCCACCGGCGAGATACCGATCGCATCTCTCGGATCCGGCAGGCGGCAGGAGGCAGGAGGGGGTTGAGGTGAGCAGTGATCACCGTTCCGCGTGGAAGACCGCGTGGCTGAGAGCGCTTCCGATCACGATCGTCGCGGCGGCGGTGGTGGCGGCGCTTCCGGCGATGGTGCTGAGCGCCGGGCGCGACGACGCGCGGGCACGGAACGTGACTGGCAACGCCGTGCCCAGTCCGGCGCATCGGTCGGCAGCGGGCGCGCCGGCCGCTGCCGCCTCGCAGCGCCTCAACACGGCCACGCGAAGCGCCGCGGACATCCGCCGGCGGTGGTCGCAGCTCAAGCCGACGTATTCGGGGTCGCCGTACGCCGTGGCGCCGACGCTGGTGGCGCCGTACGCGTGCGGGTCGCTGGCGCCCGGCTTCCTGCAGGACGGGCTCAACGCCATCAACTACGCTCGCTACCTCGCCGGGCTGCCCGACGACGTCACGCTTGATGCGTCCTACGTCGATCGCGCTCAGCACGGCTCCGTGCTGCTCGCGGTGGGCCAGTTCGCCCACTCGCAGCCCAAGCCGTCCGACATGGCTCAGGACTTCTACGACATCGCGAACGCAGCGACGAGCTCCAGCAACATCGGCTGGGGCTATCCGACGCTGGCGGACTTCAACTTCGGCTGCATGGACGACAGCGACTCATCCAACATCGACCGCGTGGGGCACCGCCGCTGGTTGTTGGATCCGCCGCTGCAGAAGACCGGCATGGGCTACGCGGAAGCGCGCAGCGATACGTTCGTCTTCGACTGGAGCCGGGTGGGCGCCGTCAGCTACGATTCCATCAAGTGGCCGTGCGCGGGGCCGTTCCCGGTCGAGATGTTCTCTGCGGGAACGGCCTGGTCGATCACCTTGAACCCGGACCGGTATCACTGGACCGCCGGCGGTCACACCGTGACCATGCGGCGCGTCCGGGACGGTCATACCTGGACGCTCACCGCCGCCGACGCCGACAAGCTCGGCGAGTACTTCACCTTCGACACCGGTGGCTACGGCGTGGCGGACTGCTTCATCTTCCGCCCCGATCCCGCTTCCGTCGGCGCGTACCGGATCGGCGATTCGTTCAAGATCACGCTGTCCGGCGGCATCTTCCGCAGCGACGGGGTGACGCCCGCCCGGGTGTCCTACACCACCACGTTCACGAGCCAGCTCCCCCTCCCGGCGGCGACCGTCACGACCCCGGTCGCGCGCTCGACCTTCGTGCGGGGACGCACGTACTCGGTCCACGGCTTCCTCAAGCCGCGACATGCGGCGGGGAGCTTGGCGGTGACGCTGCGGTGCTACCGGCGCGAGTCGGGCCACTGGACGCTGCGCAAGACGGTGCGGGCCAAGGTCCGCGACCACTCCACGTACTCGAGGTACGCCGTGAGTCTGGCGCTGTCGAGCAGCGGCACGTGGAGGCTGCGGGCGGGTCATGCGTGCGCCAAGCACCGCGCCAGCTACTCCGCCTACCGCTACGTGACGGTCCGCTAGCCGCTTCGGCCGCTCGCCGCTCGCCGCGGCTCATCCGGCTGCGTCCCGGCACCCTGGTCGGCGCTGCCGCGCTCGGGCCGTCCCTGAGGGCCGTCGTCGGAGCCGGACGGTCACGGGGAGATTCGGGCGGCAGCGGGTACAGCTGAGGCACGACCGCACTTTGGCGGCGTCCTCGACCCAAGGGGGTTGTCATGCACTCGTCATTCACCCACGCCCACTTCTCTCGTGAAGCCCGTTCGCGCCACCGCGCCTGGCCGGCTCGGGCTCTCCTTGTGCTCCTGATCTCCGGCATCGCGGTACTCGTCGTCGCGCCGGTGACGGCCGGCGCCGCGACCATCACGCCTCGGGGCACCGGCACGCTGGTCTGGGACCAGACCGACCTGGCGAACGTCCAGCTCGCCAACGGCGTGTTCGTCGAGCCGATCGCGCCGACGGCCCTTACTCCGATCAGCAGCACAGTGAGACTCACCTCGAGGATCTCGGGAGGTGCGTTCCAGACCGCCGGGCCCTACTGGGGTCCGGTCAAGTTCCGGGGCGGCGTCCGCTTTCTCAAGCTCACACCGGCCGCCACCTGGACGCAGGTCACCGTCACCAAGCTCACCTTCAACATCAGGACGCAGAGCGTGAGGGCTTCGATCAACGGCCAGCCCCCCGTCAGGTTCGCCGGCGTCAACGAGATGGGCATGACCGACCACGTGTTCTGGTCGCACGGCCACAAGTTCGTGCGCATCAAGGGCGCGTCGCTCTCCTACACGCCGGAATCTGCGGCCGCGCTGAAGGCGGCTTTCGGCTACACGGTGCCCGACGCGCCGCAGCCCTTCGCCTCGCTGACCGAGGTCATCCGGCTGAACTAGCGGCAGCACCACGCAGAGCGCGGGGGCTGAAGGCCGCTCCGGGCCTTCAGCCCCCCTGGGTGTCGCGTCGTCCGACCCCGCTGTCGGCAAGCAGCCGACCCCGTGGCGCGCCGTAGGGAGGGTCCGCGTTGGCGTCCCAAGACGTGGTGGGTCCTCAGCAGCACCTATCAGCAAGCTCGTGGATGCGCGGCTTCCCGCTTCGAGAGGTGCTCGTTCCCCCCGCTGTCGGCGGCGTTGACTGCGGCACGCCCCCCAAACGCTTGACTGTCTCCGCCACGAGAGTACAAGGGGAAGTGCGGGAGTAATCGCGGAAGGGACCCCCAAATCCCTTCCGTGGTAAGGGGGCACGTGCGATTGCGGGACATCGAGGAGGTGGTCCTGCAACGGAACGACGTGCAAGCGGAGTGGCACTTCGAAGCCCCCGCCGACCGGCGCCGATCACTCGGCCAGCCCAAGGGCGAGACGCAGACGACGCGCTCTCGCCTGCTGCCTGACATGGCAGCATTCACAGCATAGGGCGCGCGACCAGCTCCGGCCATGGCCCGCCAGGGGTCCCTCGACGCCGGGAGTCATCGACTGCGGGCGGGCAACGCGCACACGAGAGGATCCGCCCGCGATCCCGGTTCCGGGGGCATCGAAGGACGACTCGATGGGTCCGGGCAATCCGACACGAACGGAGCTCAGGAAGATGGCGAAGCTGAAACACATAGATCTCACAAAGGCAATGGTCGCGGCCAAGGCGCGATGGCGGGCGGCGGAGACGCCGGTCTCGCGGCTGAGTGAGGCCAAGCAGAAGGCCCTGCTCGGTGCCGTTCCGAGTGCAGAAGTGACCGCAGCGATGGCGGCGATGGCTGCCGCGCCGCCGCAGGCGCCGTCGCCTGCGTTCGCGCCGGCGGTGGACTGGCGCAACAAGAACGGCAATCACGTCTCCGCGGTCAGGAACCAGGGCGGCTGCGGTTCCTGCGTCTCGTTCGCTTGCGTGGCGACGACCGAGTCGATGGCCCACATCGAGCGTGGCGTGTGGGTCGATCTGTCCGAGGCGGATTCGCATTTCTGCTCGAGTCACGGAGCGAACTGTGGCGGCTGGTGGCCAGATCAGTGCCTCGACCAGGTCAAGTCGCGCGGCGTGTGCGACGAGCCGTGCTTTCCGTACGCAACGGCGTTCCCCAACAACGACATCTGGTCCGGTCCGCCGACGTGCAAGCTGTGCGCGAACCGAAACGCGCGCGCGGTCAAGGTCACGAACCGGGTCCAGCTCTCTGATCCCACCGCCGCCAAGAACCACCTCAGCTCGGTCGGGCCCGTGGCGGGCTGCATCGACGTCTACCAGGACTTCTTCAGCTACAGCGGCGGCGTCTACCACCACGTCAGCGGCACGCTGGCCGGCGGGCACTGCATGGAGGTCATCGGGTACTCCGAGGCTGAGCAGTGTTGGATCGTGAAGAACTCGTGGGACACGACATGGGGCGTCGGCGGCTTCGGGAAGATCGCCTACGACGACTTCAAGTTCAACGGCCAGTTCTACCCCATGTATGGCGCCACGGGCGTCGTGCTGCCGGCCATGGGCTTCCAGTCGCTCGGCGGCAGTCTCACGTCCCGCGTCGCCGTCGGACGGAACAAGGACGGCCGCCTGGAGGCGTTCGCCCTCGGCACGGACAACGCTCTGTGGCACACCTGGCAGGTCGCACCGAATGGATCGTGGTCCGGCTGGGCTTCCCTCGGGGGTGTCCTCGGCGGCGACCCGTCCGTGGTCTCAAACGCCGACGGCCGTCTCGAGGTATTCGCTCGCGGCGCGAACAACGCGCTGCTGCACATCTGGCAGACGGCTCCGAACAATGGCTGGTCCACCTGGGCGTCGCTCGGCGGCGTCATCACGAGCAACCCGGGCTGTGGTCGCAACCTTGACGGCCGTGTCGAAGTCTTCGCGCGCGGCAGCGACGGGGCCCTGTGGCACATCTGGCAGACCGCACCCAACAGCGGTTGGTCGGGCTGGGGTGCGCTCGGTGTTCTCTTCATCGGCGATCCGGTGGTCGCGAACAACAAGGATGGGCGCCTCGAGGTGTTCTTCTGTGGCCTGAACAACGCGCTGCTCCACATCTGGCAGACGGCCCCCAACAACGGCTGGTCGGGCTGGGCGTCCCTCGGGGGCGTGCTCACGTCCACGCCCGCCGTGGCCAACAACAAGGACGGCCGCCTCGAGGTGTTCGCCCGCGGCACGGACAGCGCCTGCTGGCAGATCTGGCAGACGGCCCCCAACAACGGCTGGTCGGGCTGGGCGTCCCGCGGTGGCGCGCTCACGTCGGCGCCCGCAGTGGCCAGCAACAAGGACGGCCGCCTGGAGGTGTTCGTCCGTGGCACCGACGCAGCCTGCTGGCATGTGTGGCAGACGGCCCCCAACAACGGCTGGTCGGGCTGGGCGTCTCTTGGAGGCGTCATGAGCGATGCCCCAGCTGTAGGGTCCAATGCGGACGGTCGGCTTGAGGTGTTCGCGCGCGGCGCGGCGCTCAACCTCATCCACACCTGGCAGACGGCCCCGAACAACGGCTGGAACTGAACATGACGGCGCCCATGCGCCCCCTCCGGCCCCATGGCCGGAGGGGGCGTCCCGGGCGGAACGAGGATCATCTCGGTACGAACCTTGTTCGGCCGGGCCAGACTCGCGTCACAGGCCCAGCAGGGATCACCGGGACAGAAGAGGGGGGACCACAGTGACGACAGCGAACGGGCAGAGCTTGACGGGCTGCGTCGGTGTGCCGGTGCGGATCCTCCTCGAGTCCACGCCGGGATCGGGCGCCATCTGGTATGCGCCGACGCCGCCGACCGGCACGACGATCGACAGCCTTGACTCGATCCCCGCGAGCCCGGGGATAGGCGGCTCGGTGCAACAGGTCTTCCTCTTCCAGGCGGACGCGCCCGGCATCTACACGCTCGACTTCCAGTTGAAGCGCACGTGGGAGCCCGTCGTTCGGGACGAGCGAAGCGTGATCATCCGGATCCGGCCATGCCGGTAGGCGAGCCCCGCCTGTGCGCGGGCGAGAACCCCACCGTGCTCAACCGGCTGGCCGTTTTACCGTCTGGGGTTATGAGATCTCGAGTCAGCCCCTGCAAGGAGGTTCCGCCATGTCTGACATCCGCTGGATCAGCCTCTCCGACCTTCACCTGGGCGAACGTAACAGCCTGCTGAGCGACGTCCAACCCGGCACCCTGGACGTGGATCCCCTCTCCGTCAGTCCTGTCATGAAGGCCCTCGTCGACTGTTTGCGGACCCTCATTGAGCAGCAGAGCTCGAAGCCGACGCTCGTTCTGCACGGCGACATCCTCGAGTTCGCGACCGCGCCCGCCACCCGGGCCCTTATGGTGTTCGAGCGCTTCGTGCAGCTGACCCTTGGGGGGGCGGATGCCCTCTTCGACGAGGTGGTGTACGTCCCCGGCAACCACGACCACCACATCTGGGTGAGCGCCCGCGAGACGCAATACGTGGAGGGGCTCAAGAACCGCCCGACTGGGACTGGATTCCCCGAAGACCGGCACGCTACCCGCGCGTTCGCCGGCGTGGAACCGCCTGTCCAGGGGTACGCGCTGACCGAGCTCATCCGGCGCTTCCCCTCCTTGGAGAACGCCACGATCACCACCGCCTACCCCAACTTCGGCGTCGTGCGCCCCGACGGGAGCAAGGCGGTCCTCTGGACCCACGGGCACTTCATCGACCCCCTCTACCGCCTCATGTCGGAGCTCAACACGATCGTGTTTCCCGAGTCCCACCTCCCTGAAGACGTGGAGGCTCTCGAACAGGAGAACTACTCCTGGATCGACTTCTTCTGGTCGACCATGGGGCAGACGGGCGCCGCCGGGGCCCAGATGGGCCGCATCTGGGACCGCATGCAGGACAAGAGCTGGAGGCACGAGATCCTGGACAATATCGCCGAGAGCCTGGCCCATCGGTTCATCCACACCCCATTCGGCGACTGGATCGAGGAGCATGCGCTCGAGTGGCTCCTGCCTCTTCTCGTGGACCGTTTGCCCCTCGAGCGCGACGCGGAAGAGGCCGTGCTGAGCAAGGGCGGCGAGGACGGACTTGTACAGTACATTGAGGGCCCGCTGCGCAAGCAGGTGGGCAAAGAGGTCAACATGCCCAACGACGTGACCCTCGTCCTCGGCCACACGCACAAGCCCTTCTTCCGCACCCAGCCTTTCGACGGCTACCTCCAGAGCCTCCGGGTGTACAACACGGGCGCCTGGAGCGTCGACGGCATGGAGCCGCGCCCCCTCCACGGCGCCAACCTGGTCCTCATCGACGAAGACCTGAACGACGCCGCCGTGCGCTTCTATAACGAAGGCGCCCGGCCGGAGGACTACCGGGTGCGGGTGGAGGCCGCGGAGCCGCGCGCCGGTGCGTCACCCGGCGGCGCGTCAAACCCGCTGCACCAGCACCTCCTCGAGATCGTCGACCCCGACCAAGACCCGTGGAAGTCGTTCTCCCGCGTCGTTGCCGAGAATGTCGAGAAGCGTCTGCGGCTGAAGGTGGAGCGGCAGCAGCGAATCAGCGGAGGCCCGGTAGACGTGGGGTAGGGGCGGCGAGTTGCCGCGATCGGCGTGAAGCCCGTGCGGCGACCCGGATGGTTCCAGCATGACGCATTCGAGGGAGGCCGTAGTATGAATGAGGAAGGGGTTACTCCGACGGCCGGCGCGAGCCGCTTGCAGAGGCAGGAAGCTCTGCGGAGTGATTTGAGCGCGGAGTACTACGCGCTCCTGGACGTCGTGTCCGCCTTCGACCAGCGTCTGATCGTCGTCAAGGGATGGTCTGTCACGCTCTCTCTGGCCACTCTCGGCATCGGTTTCCAGCAAGGTCAGCCGGCGCTCTTCGGCCTCGCCGCAGCGACCGCGCTCGTGTTCTGGGTCCTGGACGCACTTACCAAGCGGCATCAGATGAGGTACTACGCACGCATGCGGGACATCGAGGTTGCGGCTGCACACCTCAATCGCCTCCAGCTCGAGGGCGATGGGCTCCCGCCCATCACTACATCGGCACCTCTGATCGACTGGTCCTGGGGATTCCCCGGCCGGCCAGATGAAGGCGACTGGCGAGATCAATCACCGTCTCGCAGGACGGCTGACAACGTCCGCCGGAACCTCCGACGAGCCCCATGGATGGCCCACGTAGCTCTGCCTCATGTCCTAGCCGTCTTCCTGGGAGTGGCACTAATGGTCGGCGCAGCCGCGGGGATTCCCGGGCTCGAGTAGCTCAGCCCGGGGTCGGACATCAGTGCTCTCGGCTGGAGGATTGGTGGACTCTGGGAAGCTCTGCACGCTCGTGGGGCCTCACCACAGGCTGTGGCGAGGGTCTCGACTGCCAGCATTCGGCCTCTGAGCTACTCTACCCGCCACTGGCGCAACGCTCGCCTCGGGGAGGAAGCGCCCGACGAGGGCATCGCCGATCACCCCGCGGTCGACTTTGACGGTGGTCAGCCTTCAGGGACTCGAGAGGCCTCGGCGTGCTCGTCTCCGCTTAGAGCCAGGCCAAGGGACCGCCGCACCTGGTCTCTACACGGCAGTTTCCACTGAACCCGCATAGGTTCAGAATGCTTCTGGGAATTCTGTCATGGCATTCTTGAGGATTCCCTTATCCGAGACGTCGACTACTGCGTTAAGTTGAGCCTGCGTCTTCTCGGTTTGCCTCTTCGCCTCCGCAGTCTCCTGCTTGGCATCCGACGTCCCTTTCGCTCCGACCCAGTACGCTAGCGTCGCGGTGAACAACGGCAGAACCACGAGCAAGATGTCCTTGGCCCGAGCGTATTCGTCCAGGACAACAGCGCCGGATGCGTTGACAACCGGCTGCACGTTGATGCGAGTGGCAACCATGTAGAGCCACCAGATCGCGATCACGGCCGTGAGGATCGTGACGATGATGACCCCGATTGCCTTGGCGGTCGTCTCCGTGAGCCCTTTCACATCTCCTCCTCGCGTTTTCTGTTATTGCGGGCCACTATCTGCACCGCTTCAATCCCGTTGAACTCGTGACTCGAATACTGTATTGCATCACGGGAACACCGTCCTTTGGGTCGCGAATGTCCACGCGCACCTTCCCTTCACCCGAGGCAACGGCTCTCCCCTTTCTCCCCTAGCCGCGTCATCCGTCACTGCTGCCCGAACTTGAACACGCTCGTGTCGACCCAGTCCTGACTCAGCAGCGACCAGAAGTCGAGGGCCAGCTGGTCGAGGACATACTCATAGGGCATCCATCCGTAGCCCGCGTCTCCCCACACCGTGCCCCACGAGTTGCGGATGAGGAGGGCGCCGGTGGTCGTCTTGCTGCACTTCGTGTTCTTGATCTTCTTGGCATCGTCATAGCCGACCGCGACGATGGCGTGGCCCCACTGCGCCTGCTCGCCGGGGCACGGGTAGGGGATGCCGCCCTTGACGTTGCTCGAATCGAACGACGGGAATCCCCAGAAGCCGAACATCGAGGGGATCCCTGCGGCGAGGTAGTTCTTGACGCTGGCCAGGACCGTCGCGGTGGGGACGTTGGCGCCCAAGGGGTCGTGGCAGAAGTACTGCACCGCCCGGAAGTCGTCGCCCACCGAGTAGACGAAGCTCGACGGCTCCTTGTCGAAGGCGGGCGTGGCGTCGGTGTAGGGCCAGTACTTCTCGGGCGGGACCCCGCACAGCACGAGCGCGCCCATCGTGTTGCGCAGCCAGGCGCCCGTGTCGCCGGTCACCTGCATCAGGTTGCGCGTCGTCTTGTAGACGAACAGGCGTGAGCCGTTGATGTACCTGCCGAAGGCGCGGCGCTGGAAGTACTCGACGACCCCCACGGCGGCGTTGGCCGTGCAGGAGCCGAGGTTCTTCTGGTTCTCGATCGGCGAGCACCACTGCCTGAGGTCGACAGTGGCCGGCGGCGCCTTCAGCTTCTTGCCGCCCTCCGCCACGCCCATGGTCTTGGACATCGCCGCGATCTCCGGATGGGCGACGGTGTAGTCGCGCAGATCGGGCAGGGGTGGCAGCCACCCAGTTCCCAAGGGCTCGCCGACTTCCGGGATCTCCACTGCTCTGTAGGCCTCGTACATGGTCGTCTCCTTTTCTGAGCTTCCCGTGTCCAGGTGGGCGGACTATCGAGGGCGGCAAGGGCGATGGGTCGAAATGGGCCGTCGAGCTGCGTCGCCGCGGATCGCCGGTGGGTGTGGATCGGCCATCAGCAGCGGCGACAGACGGTCGCCCCGGCGTTGGCACACCCGCGGGAGCTGTGAGAGTCCACTGCAGAACATCCACGGTCCTGTCCCCACAATCGTCGACAGACGGTCACTACCACTGACGCGAGTGCGACGCGATAGAACGCACCGTTTGGTGTTGTCTAGCGATGCAACGCATTCCCAAACGACTTCAAATGTCGTCTACCGCCCAAGCCGTCCCGGGAGGTTGCACCGCAGTGCAGTGCTGCAGAGGGGAGGAAGCCAAGGTGACCCGGAGCAGGCAGAGACTGCGGCCGCGGGTCGTCGGTGGTCGTCGGCCGGGTCAGCCCGGAACCGAGTCTCAGGAGGGAACGGAGACCGGCGCTCTCGGGACGGGCGCCTTCGCGCAGGCGCCCCGCCGCAAGCCCGGAGGTGCGAGGCCTCTAGCCCTGGGGTTCCCTGAGGAGGCGCTCTTCGTAGAGGCGAATGGACTCGCGCAGGATCCTGATGTGGCGGTGGCCGGGAACGCGGGTCGCGCGCCCCTCGGCGATCCAGCGCCGGCCGGTCGCCTTGGAGATGCCGTAGTAGGCGCAGTAGTCCTCGAGGGTCATGACGGAAGGGTAGTCGCTTAGGTCCTTGCGGGATCGAGGTTCAGCTTGTAGTTCTGCCATGACCTCTCCCCCCTGATCGGCCCGCGGTTCTCGCATCGCCGGGGCTCAAGTCACTTGTCAGTCGTCGCACTACTCTTGTTCTCGGGCCCCACCTGTTCATAAGGGATGGGACATACGTCCAGTCACCGGAGGTCTGCGAAGGCACGGAGGTGGTCAGCACCGCTGTTGCTGTTGTTTCGTGATTGAATGAGGCCTAGTATCGACAAAAGTGAGCACTCCTCGTCGCCGACCGAGCTGGGGCTGCGCCGGCGACGCGGATCGAGCCAGGGGGAGCCATGGACCGTCATCGCCGTCATCTCGTCATCGCTCTCGTCGTGAGCGCGCTCGCACTGGTGGGCGCCGGCGTCGCCGGCGCCGCGGGAGGCGCGGTCGCGTCTGGCCCGCCCGCGGCCGCGGCCGCTCCGGCGGCCGCCTCCACGCCTGCGCCATACACCCCGTCGCCGCTCATCGAGGGCTTCTCGGCGGCGAACCCCTACCTCAGCGTCACCAACGACAACGACCGCTTCGTGCGCGGCAAGCCCGACGTGGCGACCAGGCGGGTGCGCTTCGTCCCCGGCAAGTCCGGTGACTGCATGCGTGTCGACTTCTTCATGCGCGGCGGCCTCTGGAAGAACGTCATGGTCGAGGTGAACAAGGGCGTGCCGCTCAACCTGGCCGGCCAGGACAAGCTCTCGCTGACCATGAAGGGCGACTGGTCGGACACCGGCGGCGCCCAGTCGGTGACGGTGGCGCTGACCATGCTGAACGGCGCGCTCTACTACCAGTCGCTGACGGTCCACAAGTCGTGGCACACCTACGACATGGCGCTCGATGCGGCCGGATCGGCCTGGGGCACGGACGGGCCCAACTGGGGCGCCCGCGACGTCTTCACCCTCGACAAGATCGCGACCGTCACCTTCTTCGTCAGCCCGCCGAAGACCGGCGACTACAGCCTGTACTTCGACGACCTCACGGTGTCCGGCGGTCCCGTACAAGCCTACGTCGACGCGGACGCGCCGGTCCCCGAGAAGTTCACCTCGATCCCCTACGCCATCGGTCAGGCCGTCGACGACATGGGCTGGCGCGACTGGGACAACCGGCGCAAGGGCGTGCGGGACTACCAGGTGCTGCTCCACGAGAAGGCATCGCTCGCCGACTACCGCAACCTGGTCGCCATCGGCAAGGAGGCAGGAACGCGCCTCACGACCGTATGGATCATGCAGGACCTGGACAAGCGCGGCATCTGCGCGAAGGCCCGCTACAACACGCCGGTCGCGAAGTACGACATGACGAGCGACGGAACGGCCTGGACCAACCGCATCACGCCCGACCAGCGCGGCGTCATCGGGGTCGTCAAGAACAACGCCGCGTTCATGGAGTTCGGCATGCACGGCGTCTCGCACGAGCACTTCCGCCGCGGCGTCGAGCAGCGCGCCGAGTATGCGCACATCGACGAGAGCAGGCCCGGCCGCGCGAAGACGTGGGGCTGGGCCGACATGAACCTGAAGGCGCAGTGTTACCGCGAGCTGCTGCGCCAGTACTTCACGCCGCGGCAGCTCGACATGCCGGTCGCCGAAGTCCCGCCGGCGCACGCCTACTACTACAGCAAGACCGATCCGCACACGACCGGAGCGCTGCTGCATAAGTACGGCGTCAAGTACGTCAACGGCGGGATCAACGTGGCGACGAACGTGCGCGACGGCTACTTCATCGACCACGGCGTGCTCTTCATCAACCGGGCCTACGGGACCAACTGGGACTGGGTGGGCTCCACGCCGTGGGAGGGCTACTGGAACGACTTCGACGCGCCGTACTACCCCTCCGACAAGTACGGCTGGGTGGAGGCGCACTTCCCCAACACCTGGGACGCGAAGCAGAAGTGGGTGAGCTACCTGCGCGGCATCAACGACAGCCAGAACCGCTTCCTGCCCAAGAACTCCGCGCAGTGCTCGTGGCAGTACCTGTACCACAAGTTCGGCACGATCACGGAGGCGGGAGGCACGTACACCATCGACCTGACGAAGATGGACCCGGCCGCGTACAAGTGGAACCTCCTCGGCAGCATGGTGCTCAAGACCTGGGTGGGCGACAGGGAGATCTCCTCGGTCGCCCTGACCGGAGGGGCGAGCGTGCTCGGCACCTGGAAGGACACGTTCGGGTACGCCTACCTCGAGATCGGCGTGAACGGCAATCCTCAGGGGCGGCTCGACCCGGCCGTCTACCAGATGACCGTCGGCTTCGGCGACCAGCCGCTGCCGAGCTGCGTCGACCTGACCGGCGCGACCTACAACGTGCGCGCCTTCGCCGCCGGCGCGCACGAGGCGTCGCTGAAGCTGGAGATGTTCGGCCGCCAGACGGTGCGCGTGCGGCTGCCGTTCGCTCCCGCCTCTGTCGAGTCCGACCACCCCGGGCTCGAGGTCCGCTCGTGGAGCTACGCCGACGGCGTCCTGACCATGGACGTGCGCGGCGTGCGGCTCACCGGCGAAGTCGGCACGATCACGGTGAGCGACACGCCGTCGGTGCAGCCGGCGTGGTCCCAGGTCGACGACTTCCTCTATCAGCTCCAGAACCTCGACCTGGTGAAGGCGGGCAACAGTCGGTTCGACGTCGTCATCACCGATTACGCCGAGAACGGGCACGAGCCGACGCGCTTCACGCCCGGGCAGATCGCTGCGCTGCAGCACAGCCCGGGCGGCGCCAAGCGCGTCCTCGCCTACATGAGCATCGGCGAGGCCGAGACCTACCGCTGGTACTGGCAGAAGAAGTGGGACGCGAACCTGGACGGCGTTCCGGACAAGGGCGCGCCGTCCTGGCTCGGCCGCTCCAACCCGGACTGGCTCGACAACTACAAGGTCCGGTTCTGGGAGCCCGGCTGGCAGCGGCTGATCTACGGCACGCCCAGCAGCTACCTCGACAAGATCATCGCCGACGGCTACGACGGCGTGTACCTCGACATCATCGACGCCTACGAGTACTGGGGCCCGGGCGGCCAGGGCAGGCCGGTCCGCCGGCAGGCCGCGCAGGACATGGTCGACTTCGTGCGCGCGCTCGCGCACTACGCGCGCGTGGTCAAGGGCAAACCCGACTTCGCGATCTTCCCGCAGAACGGGGCGGACCTCGGCAGGCATCCCGAGTACATGGACGTGGTCACCGGCATAGGCCAGGAGGACACCTGGTACGACGGCGACGTCGTGCCGCCCTGGACCGCGGAGAACATCCGCGCGCTCGAGCGCTTCAAAGGCGCCGGCAAGCTGGTGCTCTGCACCGACTACTGCCGGCGCCCCGCGCACATCGACCGCTTCTACCGCCTGGCCCAGGCCCACGGCTTCGTGCCCTACGCGACGGTGCGTGACCTCGACAGGCTGGTCGTGAACCCGGGGCACGCGCCCGACTGAAGGCGCGTCATGCGCCGCCAGGGAGTCGCCTACCCGGGGCCCGTGCGGATGGCCGGGCAATGAACGAGCTGGCTCTTGCAGGCTCCCACCCAACCGGCAGGACAGCCAGAGGTCAGGCCGCCAGTCCGGGTTCGGGTTCGTGCACCCTCTTCACGGTCTTCAGAGCGGAAGCGAGCCAAACGTGCCGTTTCTTCAGGCGCGGCTTCTCGACCTCCTCGAGCTTGAGGACGTCCGGGCCGCCGCAGGCTGTGCAGACGATCGCCTTCATGCGCCGGCGGGCAGCACGGTGTCCACGAACTGCCGCATGTACTCGTAGTCCGGAGTGAACTCGCCGCGGTGCAGGATGAGTGCGCGGAGGAGCTCCGGCGGCAGGCTCAGCCGCTCGAACGGCAGGGAGAGGTCGGTCGCGGCCAGGGCGGGCACGAAGGGCGAAAGCGCGGCGCTGAAGGCCGTGGACGACTCTCGCGAGAGCTCGCAGGGCAGGTTGCCGACGGCGAGCACCACCGGGCCGCGACCCTCCACGCCATCTTTGACGGCGCCGGCGGCGGCGTCGTACACGTAGACCGGCTGGTCGATGTGGGTCTCCTTGACCGTGAGCTCCACGGAGCCCTCGATGTCGCAGCTGATGTCGCCGATGACTCTGAGGCGCGGCGCGGTGGGGGCGGCGAAGAGCTCGCCGATCGCCGCCCTCGTCACCAGCCGGGGGTACGGCGTGTCCCAGAACACGCAGTTGAGGAGCAGCGTGAGCTGCGGCAGGCGGCGCTCGAAGGCGCCTTCGTACAGCTCCGGCTGCTGGAAGTACTCGTCCAGCGCGAACGGCTGAGGGGCGTCACGCCGCGCCACGAAGTCCCGCTCGGCGAACACGACCTTGTGGGCGGTGTGGAGGTCATCGACGGCGGAGCGGCTGGAGGCGGGCGCCAAGCCGCCGCCCGCAGACAGCTCGTCAAGCCGGTCCGGACTCACCGCGACGGCGCCGAGCGCGTCGACGACCTCCTGCGCGCCGAGCGAGACGTTGCCGTAGCCGGTGATCCCGATCACGAACGGGCAGAGCTCGGCGGGCAGGCCGTCGGCGGCGATGCGCGCGCCGACGTCGCGCACCGCCTCGAGCGCCGCCTCGAGCGTCGGGTAGCGGTACGTCTGCTCGAGCGCCGCGAAGGGATTCGGCGCGAGACCCTCCCACTCCAGGCGGCGGCCGAGCGCCCACAGCGAGTCGATGGCGCCGGCGAGTCCCGCGAACCGCGAGAAGAAGATGAGCCGTCGCCCGCGGTGGTCGGTGATGCGCTCGTAGTCGATCAGCTGGCAGCCCAGCTCAATCAGGCGCCGGAGCATGTCCATGTTGTAGGGCTGCCCCTTGATGGTGTGCGAGAAGAACGCGTAGGTCGCGCCGGGCGTGAAGAGCTCCAGAGGGATCTCCTTGACGGCCAGGACGATGTCGGAGGCGCTGAGGTCCTCGTCGACGCGTGCCCCGGCGCGCACGTACTCATCCTCGGTGAAGACGCGCTGCGGAGAGGGCTGCACGACGATCTCCACGGCACCCGAGCTCGTGAGACGGGCGACGTCGTCGGGGATCAGGGGGACGCGAGCCTCCCAGGAGTCCTTGTCCTCTCGGCGGATGCCGATGCGGGGCATCGGTGGCGCCTCCTCGGTGCCGGGTGCTGAAGGCGACAGTCTACGCGGGGCGTCGCCGCATGGCCACGGGAGCGATCTCCAGCGCCGATCATGTAAGACGGACCGGCTCCTCGCTCGCGCCGTCCGGTCGGAGTCACGCTCCCAGTTGACACCCGACTGCCCTGAGGGACAATTGCCGCAAGCCGGCCGGGGGTCGCCGGCAGTCCCTGCGGGGAGGGCGCATGACAGGAGTATCGGCACCGGACCCGGGCACGGCAGGAGCGACGACGCTGCCGCGGCTGTTCGCGAGCTGGGTCGCCCGGTACGGGGCCGAGCCGGCCCTGAGCAAGCGCGTGGACGGCGTCTTCACGGCGTTCACCTACGACGAGCTCGACCGGCGCGCCAGCGTGCTGGCGCTCGCGCTGGCCCGCACGCTCGGCGTGGGCCACGGAGAGCTCGTGGCGCTCATCTGCGACAACCGCCCCGAGTGGCTGGTATGCAGCCTCGCCATCCACTTCCTCGGCGCCGTGGACGTGCCCCGCGCCTCGGACACGCCGCCCGACATCCTCGAGGCCATCTTGCGGCACGCGGCCCCGGCGGTGGTCATCGTCGAGGACGCGGCGCAGCTGCCGCACGTACGCGAGGCGCTACCCGGGCTGCGGGCGGCGGTCGTCATCGACGCGCCGCAGAGCTCAGGCGACCCATCTGGAGCCGGTGGAGCCCGGACCGCCGGCGACGGCGCGTGCCCGGTGTTCCCCCTGGCCGAGCTGACGACCCTCGGCGAGGCGGAGTGGCCGGAGGCGGCCGGGGAGGTCGAGCGCCGGCGCGCGCAGGTGGCGCCCGACGATCTGGCGACGATCATCTACACCTCGGGTACGACGGGCGCTCCCAAGGGCGTGGCACTCAGCCACGCCAACTACGAGTTGAACCTGCTCGAACTGCCCAAGCTGCTCGGGATCGAGCGCGAGCCGGTGCTCACACTGCTGCAGCCGTGGCACGCCCTCGAGCGCCAGATGCAGCTCATGTATCTGAGCAAGGGATGTTGCGTGCACTACAGCAACGTGCTGCACCTGCGCGGCGACCTGACGACGGTGCGCCCGGTGGTGATGGCCACGGTGCCGGAGCTGTGGGTCAAGCTCTACAAGGGCGTCATGCTCAGGATCGACGGCTTGAAGCCCGCGCGCCGGCGGCTCGTGCGCTGGCTGGTGGCTCGCTCGCTGGCGTCTGCGCGTGCGCGGCGGACGCTCTCGGGCCGCGAGCCGGTGGTGCGGCGTCGCGGCCGAGTCCGGGGGGCGGCCGCCCGCGCGTGGGCATTGGTGGAGGCGGTCGCCCTGGCACCCTTCCACGCGCTGGCCGACCGGCTGGTCTTCCGCGAAGTCAGGGCCGGGCTCGGCGGCCGCCTGCGCTTTCCCTGCGTCGGCGGCGGCCCCTTGCCCGATGCAGTGGACGAGTTCTTCGACGCCGCCGGCACGCCCCTGCTGGAGGGTTACGGCATGACGGAGGCCATCGTCGTGATAGCCATGAGAGACCCTCACCGTCGCATGCTGCGGACGACGGGCCACGTGATCCGCGGCATGGAGCATCGTCTCTCGGACGACGACGGCCGCCCGTGCCGCCCGGGCGACGTCGGCCGCCTTCAGGTCCGCGGGCCCAACATCATGCGCGGGTACTACAAAGAACCGGAGCGTACCGCCGAGGTGCTCGGCGCGGACGGCTGGCTGGACACTCGCGACCTCGCTCTCGTTCACGCCGACGGCAGCCTGCGCGTCATCGGCCGGCTCGACGACACCCTCGTCCTCACGAACGGTGAGAACGTCAACGCGCCGTATCTGGAGAACGAGCTGTGCGCCAGCGAGTGGATCGACCGGGCGGTGGTGGTCGGCGAGGGGCGCCCCTTCGTGGCCGCCTTCGTGGCGCCGAGCCGCGCCCACCTCGAGGGGCTCGCACGCCGCCTGGGCCTGCCGGTGGACAACCTCGCGGCCCTGATCACGGACGAGCGCGTCGTCAAACACTACCGCGCCTTGGCGAACGCCATCAGCGGCGACGCTCGCCGCTTCGCGCCCTACGAGCGCGTGCACCGCGTGCGCCTGTGGCTGGAGGAGTTCCGCATCGGTCGCGAGCTCTCTCAGACCCTCAAGCTGCGGCGGCACGAGTTCCTGCGCCTGTACTCCGGCGAGATCGACGAGCTCTACTCGCCGTGAGCGCCGGGCGGCGCGGAATGGCGCGGATCATCACGGGTGCACGGAGTCGCGCAACGAGCTGCCGCGGGTAGCTCTCCACGCCCGGGTTTGCCTGCATCCTGAGCGGGAAGTGCCCATGTATCCCGCAGGGGTGAAGGCCCCAAGGATTCGCAAGCCACTCAGACCTTTGGGCTGCGTCGTGAGGCGACCGGAGAGTGACAGGACAGATGGAAGGTGAGCGGCGAGCGCGGTCGCGCAACGTCGCACTGCTGCTGCTCACGGTGGTCGCGGCGCTTGCGGCGCTACTCGCGTGGCGCGCGCCGTCTGCCCTCCTGTACCTGGCGGCGGCGGTCGTGTTCATAGGGCTCGCCGTGAGCGGTGGGGTCACAGCCGTCCTCATGCTGTATGCGTGGCGGCGTACCGGCTCGCTCGAGGAGACGGCGTTTTCCGACGTGGTGCGCGAGCCGCAGCACTCGTTCTCGCTGATCCTGCCGGCGCGCCACGAAGAACGAGTCCTGGCGCGCACCATCAAGAGCCTGGGCCGCCTCGATCACCCGCGATTCGAGGTCATCGTGGTGGTGGGCAACGACGACCCGGAGACCCGCGACGTCGCCCTCGCGAGCACGGCCGGCGACCTCCGCTTCCGGGTCGTGCTCGACCGGCACGAGCGCAAGAACAAGCCGCGGGCGCTCAACAGCGCGCTGCCCCTCTGCCGCGGCGACATCGTCGGCGTGTTCGACGCCGAGGACCAGGCCGCACCAGGCGTCCTGCGCGCCGTCGACCAGGCGTTCCAGCAGAGCGATGTGGAGGTCGTGCAGGGCGCCACGCAGCTCATGAACTTCCATTCCAGCTGGTATTCCGTGCGCAACGTGCTCGAGTACTACTTCTGGTTCAAGAGCCGGCTGCACTATCACGGCGACGCCGGGTTCATCCCGCTGGGCGGCAACACGGTCTTCATCAAGCGCGACTGGCTTGTACGCATCGGCGGTTGGGACCCGGATTGCCTGACGGAGGACGCCGAGATCGGCGTGAGGCTCAGCGCCATGGGCGCGCGGACAGATGTGGCCTACACGCCCGACCTCGTCACCCGGGAGGAGACGCCGGACAGCGTGCGCGCCCTGCTCAAGCAGCGCACGCGCTGGAACCAGGGTTTCCTCCAGGTCCTGCGCAAAGGACACTGGCGCCTGCTGCCGCCGGGACCGCGCCTGCTCGCCGCCTTTACGCTCGCGTTTCCCTTCCTCCAGGTCGGCACGACGGCGGCGTACGCGCTCGCGATCGCCGCGCTGCTCGGGCTCAAGCTGCCCATCTGGCTTGCGCTGCTGTCGTTCATCCCGCTGCTGCCGCTGGTGATGATCCTTGTCGCCGAGCTGATCGGGCTCGCGGAGCTCGCCGAAGACTTCCGCCTGCGCGTGCGGACGCGCGACTACCTGCGCCTCGTGGCGGGGTTCCTCCCGTACCAGCTGCTGCTCTCGTTCGCCGCCGTTCGGGCGGCGCTGCGTGAGTTGTTCGGCATCCAGAACTGGGAGAAGACGGCGCACGTGGGCGCGCACCTGCAAGGCGCCGGGCCGTCACGCTGATGGCCGAGCCCCTTCAGCAGGAGCCGCTGGAGGACGTGCCGGAGACGGAGGCCCCGCCGGCGCGGATCTACGGCTTCCCAGGCTCGCGGGATGATGAGCGCGCGGCTCGTCGCGCCTTCGGCCGCGCGCTCGCCTGGGCGCGGCGCCACGCACTGGACGCGGGGATCCTGACCGCGCTGCTTTCGACTGCCGGCGTCGTGCACGCCTGGGGCATGGCCAGGTATCCGGCGTTCGTCGACGACGAAGGCACGTACGTCTCGCAGGCCTGGGCGGTGCTCAAGCTCCACGCCCTGGCTCCGTACACCTACTGGTACGACCATCCGCCGCTCGGCTGGCTGCTGCTGGCCGCGTGGGGCAGGGTGATGCCCCTGTTCGGGCCCGGCCAGTACGCCGTGGCGGCGGCGCGGACGTTCATGCTCGTGCTGTTGCTCGCCGCCGCCTTCTTCGTCTACGCGATCGCCCTGCGGCTTGGGCTGCGGCGGCCGTTCGCCGCGCTGGCCGTCCTGCTGTTCACCCTGTCTCCGGTGGCGGTGCATTACCAGCGCATGGTCCTGCTCGACAACGTCGGCGTCGTCTGGCTGCTCGCGGCGCTGCTGCTGGCACTCACCCCGAAGCGTCACCTGGCGGCGTACGCCGGCGCCGGCGTGTGCCTCGCGGCCGCGGTGCTGACCAAGGAGACCTTTGTGCTGTTCGCCCCCGCCGTCGTGCTCGCCGTCTGGGAGACCTCGCGCACGGCCTCGCGTCGGTTCGCCCTCGCCGTGTTCGCCACCCTGTTCGTACTCGTTGCGAGCTTCTATCCACTGTTCGCGCTGCTGCGCGGCGAGTTCCTACAGGGCGCCGCGCACACCAGTCTGCTCAACGGCGTCCGCTATCAGCTGACGCGGCCCGGAACGGGCAGCGTCTTCACCGCCGGGAGCGAGACGCGAGCGATCGTGAGGAGCTGGTTCGCGACCGATCCGTTCGTGTTCATCGCGGCCGCTATGGTCCCGCTGGGGCTGGCGGTCCGGCGGCTGCGGCCAGCGGCCGTCGGCCTGGTCTTTCCGCTGCTCCCGCTGCTTCGGCCCGGCGGCTACCTGCCGGCGATGTTCGTGATCGGCCTGCTTCCGTTCGCCGCGCTTGTCGCGGCCGGCGCGGCGGATTGGGCGCTGCAGCCGAGCCGCCTGGCCTGGCTGCGACGCAGGCGCTCGGCGATCGCGGCTCGCGTCTACCTCGCGGGCGGCGAGCGGCGCCGGCGCGCCGGAGGGCTTCTGGCGGCGGCCCTCGCCGCGGCGCTCCTGGCCGCCTTCGTCGTCGCGGCGACCCCGCGCTGGGCGGCCGCCGACCGCCACGCCATGACGGCCGACGCCGCGGCGCCGTCCCGCGAGGCCGTCGCGTGGCTCTCGGCGCACGCTTCACGACGCGCATACCTCCTGGTCGACGACTCCGTCTGGACTGACCTCGTCAATCGCGGCTTCGCCCGCAGCCACGTCATCTGGTTCTCCAAGCTCGACCTCGACCCGAGTCTGGGCGGAACGCGCTGGAATCGGTTTACCTACGTGGTGCGCAGCAACCTCATCCCGTTCAGTGACTGGGGCCCCAACGCGCAGACCGTGTGGAGGCACGGCTCAACGGCGGCCGTCTTCAGATACGGCGGCGAGTGGGTGACCATCCGCAGAGTGGGCCGGCCGACCACGCTGCCGTCGGGCGCGCCGGCGCCCTGATGGCGCTGCGAAGGCCGGTGCCTCCACAAGGAGCCGACCCGCCTGCAGGCGGTCAGCACTCTCATGGAGAGCGCGTCAGAACGCCTGACGGCCAGATGCGAGGCGCGGCCGCCGCTCGGCCTCGGGCGACCTGAGCCCGTAGAGCGCGAGCAGGGCCTG
>CAWAUK010000055.1:0-61864 GCA_963784975.1 uncultured Thermoleophilia bacterium
AGCGGCTCGCACCCGAGCTCGCGCTCCACCGCCTCTCGGTAGGCGCGGCCGCAGAGCA
Source organism: uncultured Thermoleophilia bacterium (assembly GCA_963784975.1). Classification (GTDB taxonomy): domain Bacteria; phylum Actinomycetota; class Thermoleophilia; order UBA2241; family UBA2241; genus CAIXSE01. Next base: position 59 of record CAWAUK010000055.1, read on the forward strand.
TGGCCAGGGGCATGCCGTCGAGGTAGCCGGTCTCGGTGGTCGCCGGCGTGTTGAAGTCGCCGTGGGCGTCCAGCCACACCAGCGCGGCCTCGCCGTCGCCGCCGCGCTGCAGCCCGGCGCGGACTCCGAGCGTGACGTTGCAGTTGCCGGCCACGACGAGGGGGAACGAGTCGCCGTAGAGAGCTTCGTCCACGGCGACCGCGACCGCCTCGTCCACGTCCAGCACGGCCTGCAGTTCCTCGCGGAAGGGAGCCTCTCGCCGCACGGTGACGATCTCGACCTCGTGGCCGCGGGCGCGCAGCGTCTCCGCGGCCCCGGCCTTGAGGTAGGCGGCGGGGCCGCGCCCGCTGCCGACGTCGGCGCGGCCCAGGTCGTAGGGGACGGCGATCAGCGAGACGCGCATCGGCGACCTCAGTCCGTGGTCCTGGGCAGCCGCTTCTCGAGCGCGAGCATCTCCGTGCTGGAGCCATGGCCGCTGAAGCCGTGGCCGCGATACAGCCGCAGCGAGGGTGAGTCCGACTCGGGAACGACCGCCACGAGCCGGGAGAGCTTGCGCTCGATGGCCAGGCCTTCCGCCCAGTCCAGGAGCTGGTTGGCCACGCCGCGCGCCTCGAACCCCGGGTTCACGCAGATGCAGCGCACCGCGTACGCGTCGTCGTCCGCCTCCAGCGCGACGAAGCCGGCCGTCTCGCCGCCAAAGTGGGCCACGAAGACGTCGGCCCTGTCGAGCAGACCGACGACGTCGCCCGTGTGGTAGCGCTCTGGGTGGCCGGAGTACTCGGCGAGGGGGTGCAGCGTCTCTTCCGCGAGGAGTACCAGCATCCCCCTGTCGTCCCGGCTCGCCTCGCGGATCTCACACTTGATGCGTTCCACGTGCACCTCCCGAGGACGCGTTCTGCAGACGGATCGCCGCGCTTGAGAGCTGGCGCAGAGCATCGGAGGAGAAGCCTGCGGCTGACGCGGCCGGGGCCGCCTCGCCGGCGACGGCCGGCGCCATGAGGGCGGCGCGGTGTGGCGCCCGGCCCGTGTCCGCGGCGACGCTCATGCCGGATAGGAACCGAGGACTTTGAGCCATGGCAGCTTGCAGGCGAGGCACTTGAGCGCCTGGGCCACCTGGGCGTCCTCGATGCTCCCGTCGAGGTCGATGAAGAACACGTAGTGCCCGAGCGCCTGCTTGGACGGCCGGGACTCGACCTTGTTGAGGTTGACGTGCCGGTAGGCGAACTCGCTGAGGATGAGCAGCAGGCTGCCCGGCTCGTCCTGGTCCATGCCGCAGACGATGCTGGTCTTGTACCGTCCGCCGAGGTCCTGCGGCGCAGGCTCGCGGGCGACGAACACGAAGCGCGTGCGGTTGTCCTCGAAGTCTTCGATGTCCTCGGCGACGATGTGGCACTCGTACATCTCCGCGGCCAGCCGCGTGCCGACGGCCGCCCACGGCCGGTTCACGCGGCTCACGCGGCGCACCGCTTCGGCGGTGGAGTCGGTCGCCTCGTGCTCCACGTTGCCGAGGTGCTCGTGGATGAAGTCGCGGCACTGGTTGTAGGCGTGCGGGATGCTGATGACCTTGGTGATCTGGTCGAGCGGCATGACCGTCTTGGTGATGAGCATCTGGTGCACGGGATGCGTGACCTCGCGCACGATCTGCAGGTCTGCGAAGCTCCAGGCGAGGCTGTCAAGGGTCACCGGGACCGAGCCCTCGAGCGCGTTCTCGATGGCGACCAGGCCGAGGGGCGCCTCGCCGTTCTGCACGGCCTTGAGGACGTCGCGGATGGAGGGGTACGGGAAGGGGTGGAGGCCGCCCTCGGGCATGTTGGCGAGAAGCGCCTCTTCGGTGAACGTGCCCTCGGGGCCCAAGAAGGCCACCCTGTCGCTGCCCTGTGCCACGCCGGCCACTCCTCCGTTCGTCGATCCGCTCGTACTCGCTAGGCTATCAGACCGCGCGGGGCGCTCGCGGCGGGAGCCGCGGGTGAGGCGGGAGGCGGGAAGGGCCGACGGAAGACCCGCGCTCAGGCTCGAAGAGCCGCGGATCAGCGGCCGGACGTGCCGCCGTCGGCCGGCCGCCCGGACGGCGGTTCCCAGGTGAAGTCGTCCGCCGAGGCTTCGCGCGACCGCGCGTCGTCGGCGCCGTCCGCGCGCTGGTCCGGCCCGGGGGACACGGCGTCGCCGAGCGCCTCGAACGCCGCGGTGGCCTCCGGCGACGCGGCCGGTCCGGCCGGCGCCCTGGGCGCTCCGCGCCCCTCGCCGGCCGTCTCCTCGGCCCGCAGTCCTGCCGGCGGCGGGCTCTCCGGCAGCGGCGCCCGCCTGGCCCGCGGGCCCTCCTCGCCGCGGTGGAGTGGCTTGGGCACCGCGGCCTCCATCGCCCGTACCTCCTCGGGCGAGAGGTCGCGGTCGGCGACGCCCTCGGTGAGGTACTTGACGTAGATGCGCGCGAAGTCGCGCGCGGCGATGGCGCTGAAGATGACGCCGGAGCGGTACTCGTCGAGCAGCGCGAACGAGGCGCTCTGCTCACCGCCGGCGTCCCGGAAGGCGTCGTAGCGCACGATCGCACGGTTGATGAGCGCGTGGTCGAGGTGGCGCTTCTGGTCGTCGAGCTGGTCGGTGAGGATCTCGACGGCCTCGCGCAGGTTGCGCACCTGGGAGTCGAGGTCTTCGATGTGCGCGACGATGTCGCGCTGCTCGTGGTGACCGAGCACGATGGTCTGGGCGCGCCGCAGGCGGCCGACGCGCGTCATGAGCACGATCACCAGGATGAGGAGGACGAGCGAGAGGACCGCGCTCCCCAGCGCCACGTACGGGGCGATGTCGCGGAAGGTCTGCATCCTCGGCTACTGGAGCTGCAGGAGGAGCTTGTACGTGGCGGAGTTGTTGGTCAAGACGCGCTCGCCCTTGACGGGTCCCGCGACCACCTTGAGCGTGACGACCTTGCTCAGCGCCTCCGTGGGGATGACGAACCCGGTGATGGTGACGTCCTGCGTCTTGCCGGACGCGATGGTCGCGATGGTGGCCTCCTGCTTGATGGTGCGGCCGCCGGGGAGCGTGAGCGTGGCGGTGACGGGGACGTTGCTCTCGGCCACGCTGCCCTGGTTCTGGACCTGCGCCACGAAGGCGAGGTCGGCCGATGCCGGGACGTCGTTGGTGCGCCCCTTGACCAGCGTGAGGTCGCCGGAGCTGCTCTTGGCGATCACGGCGATGAGGGCGACCCCGTGGATGCCCGTCATCTTCGGCGACTTGCCGACGCCGACGAGCATCGCCGTGACCGTGGCGAGGTCGAGGCCCTTCCACGTGAGGTAGTAGGTGGACGTGGGGACGGCGACGTCGGTGACGCCGTCGTCGGCCATGGTCTGGCGGGCGGGGAGGTAGACGAGCTCCTGGTAGTAGGCGTCCGGGCCGCTGAAGTAGCCGTCCAGGGCGGTGATGTCCTTGGCGCCCACCTTCTTGTTGGAGAGGGCGCCGAGCATGGCCGTGCGCAGCAGGCTGAACCCCCTGGCGCGGACCTTCATGCCGGTGGCGAAGACGGTCTGCTCGTCCTTGAGCGTGCCGGGTGGTTCGAGCCGCCCGGCGCGCACGGCGATCTCCTCCTGCTGGGCGCTGAGCTGGCCGAGCTTGTCGATGAGCTCTTTGCGCGACAGCTTGGTGGGGTCGAGCATGATCGCCGAGACCTGCTTGCCCAGGGCCGCCGAGTCGTCGATGGCCGCCGAGACGCCCTCGAAGTAGGTCTGGTAGGTGCCCACCTTGCGGTTGTGCTGGCAGCTGCGCGCCCACCAGGCCAGGCCGAAGACGACGACGAAGAGGATGAGCGCGAGGATCGCGAGGCGCTGGATACGGGTGCGGCGGCGGTCGGGTCGGCGACGGGACGAGGGAGCGGAGGGCGGGCCGCCAGCATCGGCCGGCGCGCGGCTGGTCTCGTCGTCGAAGAAATCCACCCTGCGGACCCCCGTTTCCAGGTGGATGGTGGGCGAGGGGGGACTTGAACCCCCACGAGCGTAAGCTCACTAGACCCTGAACCTAGCGCGTCTGCCAATTCCGCCACTCGCCCACCGGCTCTAACAGGGTTCGGATTGTACCATACCGAATACCGAGCAAACCTCAGGACGAAGCGAGCCCTCATGTCCGTCGCAGCTCCGAACACCGCTCCCTATTACGCAGACTGGCGCGACCGCTACGAGCTGGTCGGCAAGATCGGCAGCGGCGCGTTCGCCGACGTCTACGAGGCCTACGACACCACCCTCGACGAGCCCGTCGCGCTCAAGATCGTGCCCGACGGCCGCGCGCTCAGCGCGCGTATCGTGCGCGAGGTCGAGGCCGCCGCGGCGCTCGACCACCCCAACATCGTCGCGCTCTACGACTGGTTCAACGACGGCCAGGGCAGCATCCTCGTCTGGGAGCTCGTGCGCGGCCAGTCGCTGGACAAGCTGGGCCATGAGCTCGGCGACGGGGACGTCGTCGCCGTCGGCGTCGAGCTCCTCGAGGCGCTCGCGTACGCGCACAGCCAGGGCATCATCCACCGCGACGTGAAGCCCCAGAACGTCATGCTGGGCGACGACGGGCACGTCAAGGTCATGGACTTCGGCATCGCGCACCTCATGGACTCGGACACCCTGACGGGAGACGGCGACGTGATCGGCACCATCGCGTACATGTCGCCGGAGCAGGCGGCCGGACGCCGCGTGCAGCCGCCCACCGACGTCTACTCCGCCGGCATGGTGCTGTACGAACTGCTTGCCGGGGCGCATCCGCTGCGCGGGGACACCCCGGCGGAGACGCTCTCCAACGTCGCCGGGGCGCGGCTGCCGTCGCTGGCCACGCTGCGCCCGGACCTGCCCGACGACCTGATCACGCTCATCGACGCGGCCTGCGCGCCGCGGCCGGCGGAGCGTCCGACGCCGGCCTACCTCAGCGAGGCCTTCGACGATCTGCTGCGCAGCGGCCGCCTGCAGGCGCGCCGCCTCCAGAAGGCGCGGCGCCTCGTGCGGCCGCTGGGCCGCGCCGCCGAGGTCGCCGAGCGCGCCGGCGGCGCGGCGCTCGCCGCCGTCACCAGCGCCGTCGTCCTCGGCGCGCTTCCCGCCTACCCGGCGAGCTGGACGCTGCCGCTCGTCGCCGTCGGCGTGGCCGTGTGGGCGGTCGTCCCGGAGGCCGGGCTCGCGTTCCTGCTCGGGGCGCTCGCCTTCCCGGTGTTCAACGTCTCGCTCAGCGCCGGCGCCGCGTATCTGGCCTTCGCCGTCGCCCTCTTCCTGATCGCGCGCGCGAGGCCCATCACCGCGTTGTGGCCGGCGTTCGCGCTGGTGCTCATGCCGGCCTACCTGACGCTGCTGGCGCCGGCTGCCGCGGCGCTGCTGGGCCGCGTCCGTGGCCCGCTCACCGCCGCCTGGGCCGGCGCCGGGACCGTCCTGTTCCTGCTGCTCACGCGCGCGCCACGCGGCCCCTTCACGCTGGAGCAGCCGCGCTGGCGCGTCGGCGAAGCCGTCGCGGCCGCCGGCGACCCCTTCACCGCCGCCGGCCGGCTGCTCGCGCACGCGCTGGCGGCGCCGACGCTGCTGCAGGCCGCGGTCTGGGCTGGTCTGGCGGCGGCCCTGGGCTTCGCCCTCACGCGCCGCCGCGTCGAGCTCCGCCTCTGGATCTGGTCGCTCTCGTTCGTCGCCGTGTTCGCGGTCTACCGCATCGTGCCGGTCGTCGTGTGGGACTATCCGGCGAGCCTGTGGCCGCTCGTGTGGAGTGTGGCCGTGCCGGCCGCCGTGATACTCTTGCCGCTGGTCCTGACCACCGGAGCAGCGCCGGAGGAAGGCGACGATGGGGATCTTCAGGAAGGCGAATAACAAGCTCGAAGGCCTGGTCGAGGGCGGCTTCGGACGCGCGTTCAAGTCGAGCGTGCAGCCGGTCGAGCTCGCGCACAAGCTGGCCAAGGAGATGGGCGACCACAAGACGGTCGGCGTCTCCAATGTCTACGTGCCCAACGAGTTCGACGTCTACCTCGGCAAGGACGACTATGACCACCTGGTCTCGTTCGAGGACTCGCTCAAGACCGAGCTGTCCAACTACGTGACGGCGTTCGCGCGCCGCGAGGGCTGGACCCTCGTCGCGCCGCCGCGCATCGAGCTCCACCGCGACGAGGACCTGCGCGTCGGCGAGTTCGGCATCGCCACGCGCACCATGGGCGCGCCGGTCGAGATGCCCGAGGCCGGCGCCTTCGCCGCCCCGGCCGGGGTCGTGCCGCCCGCCGCGGTGGTCGCGCCCGGCCCCGTCATCGACCAGACCGTGCTCTATCAGGAGCCGGCCGTGCCCGCCGCCGCGGCAGCCGCGCCGGCCCCGCGCGCCTCGTCGGCGCGCGGCGTCCTGCGCGGCCGTCAGGGCGACTACCAGCTCACGGAGGCGGTCACCGTCATCGGCCGCAGCCGGCGCTGCGACATCGTCCTCACCGATCCCAACGTCTCGCGGCAGCACGCCGAGATCCGCAAGCAGGACGACGGCTTCATGCTGCTCGATCTCGGTTCCACCAACGGCACGCGCGTCAACCGCCGTGACGTCAAGCAGGTCGTGCTGCAACACGGAGACCGCATCGAGCTCGGCACCACCGAGCTCCTGTTCGAGAGGCAGCCCTGACCGCGAGGCCCGGGTGACCACGGCGCCGGCGAGCCGTAGCGGTGCGCGGCGCGGGAGAGTCGCATGATCGACATCGTCCTGCTCGTCCTCAAGATCGGGATCCTGGTCCTGCTCTACCTGTTCATCTGGCAGGTCGTGAAGACCGCCGTGCGGAGCGTGCGCGGCGGCGGCTCGGCCGCTCCCTCCGCCGCCGCCCCCGACGTGGTGCTCCCGGCCGGGGACAGGCTCGCGCCCGTCTTCACGCCGGCCGAGCGCGAGCAGCGCCGCGAGGACCGCGAGGTGGAGCGCACCATGGACGGCCAGAAGATGGACTTCTCGGCGCACATCAACCCGCGCCTCGTCGTCGAGGAGAGCCCGATCATCCCGCCCGGCGTGATCTTCCCGCTGGAGGGGTGGATCAACGTCGGCCGTGCCGCCACCAGCGATATCGTGCTCGACGAGCAGTTCGTCTCGAGCACCCACGCGCGCCTGGTCCCTCGCGGCCAGTTCTACTACGTCGAGGACCTGGGCAGCACCAACGGCACCTTCCTCAACGAGAGGCAAGTGACGGACGCGCAGCTGAAGATGGACAGCCGCCTGCGCATCGGCGAGACCACGTTCCGCTACGAGGAGTGAGCGCCGGGTGACGCTCGTCGCCAGACACGGCGCCCTCACGGACATCGGGCTCCACCGCAAGACCAACGAGGACACCTTCGTCGTCGCGCCGCCCCTGTACGCCGTCTGCGACGGCATGGGCGGCGCCAACGCCGGCGAGGTCGCCAGCGGCCTGGCCGCCGAGACGCTCGCCGCCGAGGCGGCCAAGGGGACGCCCCTGCTCGCGGCGGCCGAGGCCGCCAACGCCGCCGTCTTCCAGCGCGCCCACGACAACCTCGAGCAGACGGGCATGGGCACCACGCTCACGGCCTTCGTGCTCGAGGGCGACACGGCGCGCTTCGCCCACATCGGCGACAGCCGCGCCTACCTGTTGCGCGACGGCGAGCTGCGGCAGGTCAGCGACGACCACTCGCTGGTCGGCGAGATGGTACGCGACGGCCGCCTGACCGAAGAAGAGGCGGCCGTCCACCCGCACCGCAGCATCCTGAGCCGCGCCCTGGGCACGGAGCCGCAGGCGCGCGTCGACGAGTTCACCGAGGAGCTTCTGCCCGGAGACGTGCTGCTGCTCTGCAGCGACGGCCTGAGCGGGCCGGTGAGCGCCGACGACATCCGCGTCGCGCTCACGCGCAGCGACCCGCAGGCGGCCGCCGAGCGCCTGATCCTGGAGGCTCGGCGGCAAGGCGGTCCCGACAACATCACCGCCGTCGTGGTGCGCATCGACGAGGGGCCTCACGCCGCCGAGGAAGAAGAGACCACGCTGGTCCAGCCCGCCGACCCCGAGGAAGCCGAGGGCACCGGCGAGCTGCCGTTCGTGGTCGTCGACGACGCCTCGGCCGAGGCTGCGCCGGAGGACGACGCCGCCGACGCCCTCGCCGCGCTCCGTGCCGGGCAGTCGGAGGGCGATGGCGCGCCGGCCGACCCGGTGGCCGAGGCCGCGCGCCGGCGCAGGCGCTCCATGCGCCGCCTCGGCATCGTCGCGGCGTTGCTGGCGCTGCTCGTCGCCGGCCTCGCGGCCGGCGCCTTCTTCCTCAGCACCGTGTTCTTCGTCGGCGTCGACGGCGGCACGCTGGCCATCTACAGCGGCGTGCCGGGCAAGATCGGCCCGCTCCCGTTGCACGCCGTGTACCGGCGCAGCGTCGTCAACTACGACTCGCTCTCGCCGGCGGCGCGCACGCTCGTCGACGAGCAGCAGCTGCGCGATCGCGGGTCCGCCATGGCGCTGTCGAAGATGTTGGGGATGTGGCGGTGAGCCGGCGCAACACGGAACTGGTGTTCCTCACCCTCGCCGGCGCGGTGAGCACGATGGCCTACGTGTCCGTGTACGCGGGGCGCTTCCGCGAGATCAACCGGGTCTCGATCATCTACGGACTGGTCTTCGTCGGCATCTTCGTCCTGCTGCACCTGCTGGAGAGGGTCTTCCTGCCCCAGGCCGACCCGTTCCTCCTGCCGATCACCGCGCTGCTCGCCGCCATCGGCCTCACCGAGATCTTCCGCATCAAACCGGCGCTGGCCCTCACGCAGGGGCAGTGGCTGCTCGTCGGCGCCGGGCTGTTCGTCCTCACCGTGCTCCTCGTTCGCGACCATATGAAGCTCGACCGCTACCGGTACCTCATCGGCGCCGTGGGCCTCGCGCTGCTCGTCGTCACGATCGTCCTGGGGACGACCGTCAACGGCGCCAAGCTCTGGATCCACGCGTTCGGCCTCAGCATCCAGCCTTCCGAGTTCGCCAAGCTCGCGATCGTGATCTTCCTGGCCGGCTACCTGGACGACAAGAAGGTCATGCTCTCCGTGCCGCAGCGGCACGTGCTCGGCGTGCCCGTGCCGGCGTTCAAGTACTTCGGCCCCCTGTTCGTGATGTGGGTGCTCTCGCTCGCCATGCTGGTCTTCATGAAGGACTTCGGCATGGCGCTGCTCTTCATGTCGATCTTCGTCGCGCTCATGTACATGGCCACGGCTCGCGCCGTGTACGTGGTCGCCGGCGTCGGGCTCTTCGCCGTCGCCGGCGCGATCGCCGTGAACATCGTCCCCCACGTCCAGGACCGGTTCACCGTGTGGCTGGACCCGTGGCCCTACGCGGCGACGACCGGCTACCAACTGCTCCAGTCGCTGTTCACCATCGCCGACGGCGGCGTGCTCGGCGCCGGCTTCGGGCGCGGCTACCTGCTCTACGCCAACCACCGGCCGGTCGTCCCCGACCTGCAGACCGACTTCATCTTCACCGCCATCGCCAACGAGATGGGCCTGCTCGGCGCCGCCGGCATCGTCCTCCTCTACCTGCTGTTCGTCTGGCGCGGCTTCCGCATCGCGGTCTACGCGCCGGACGGCTTCTCCAAGCTGCTGGCGGCGGGACTGGCGACGGCGTTCGCCATCCAGTCCTTCATCATCATCGGCGGTGTGACGCGGCTGATCCCCCTTACCGGCGTCACGCTCCCGTTCGTGAGCTACGGCGGCAGTTCCATCACCGCGAACCTGATCCTCGTCGCGCTCCTGCTCATGGTCTCCAACCGGACCAACATCATCCGGGGCGGCACCGACCTCGAGCGCCGGCGTCTGGCCGAGAAGGGCTAGGCCGATGAACAAAGCCATGTCCAAGGTGTTCATCGTCGCGGTCGTGCTCTTCGTCGGCCTCGTCGTCAACCTCACGTGGATCATGGTCGTGCGCGCGCAGTGGTTCCAGGACCGTCCCGAGAACAAGCGCAGCATCGCCAAGGAGATGAAGATCAAGCGCGGCGACATCGTCGGCTACGACGGGACGGTGATCGCGGGCACCGAGCGCCGCTCCGGCTACTACTACCGCGACTACCCCAGCGGGACGTTCGCGCCGCAGCTCGTCGGCTACGACTCCCTGCAGTACGGGCGCTCCGGCATCGAGGAGCAGCTCAACGACGAGCTCACCGGCCAGTCGAGCGACCTCGGCGTGCAGAACTGGGTGGACAAGCTGCTCGGACGCCGGCCCAAAGGCGCGAACGTCAAGCTCACCCTCGTGCCGGCGGTCCAGAAGGTCGCCCAGCAGGAGCTGCAGGGGAAGAGGGGTGCGATCGTCGTCCTCGACCCCAAGACGGGGGCGCTCATCGCCTCGGCGTCCGCCCCGACCTACGACCCCGCCAATCTCGACGAGCGCTGGGCCACGCTCAGCCAGGACCCGACGGCGCCGCTGCTCAACCGGCCGACCCAGGGTCTCTACGTGCCCGGCTCGGCGTTCAAGGTCGTCACCGCCTCGGCGGGGCTCGACACCGGCAAGGTCACGCCGGACACGCCGTTCGTCGACACCGGCACCTACGTCGTCTTCGGCGGCAAGGTCACCAACTACGGCGGCGAGGTGTATGGCCCCAATACCTTCACGTACGCGCTCACGGCGTCGATCAACACGACCTTCGCCAAGGTCGGCAACCTGCTCGGGCGCAAGCGGCTCATCACGGGCGCGCAGCAGTACGGCTTCTACCAGACGCCGCCGCTGCCGCTGCCGGCCGGCGAGGTCGTGCCCAGCGGCCGGTACGGCAAGAAGGGCCTGCTCTCGCCGGACGCGTTCATGGACCCGCTCGCCGTCGCCTGGGCGGCGTGCGGGCAGGAGAAGCTGCTCGCCACGCCGCTGCAGATGGCGCTCGTGGCCGGCGGCGTGGCCAACGGCGGCCGCGTCATGAAGCCCTATTACCTGCAGGAGATCGTGACGCCGGACGGCCAGGTCGTGAGCCAGGCGCAGCCGGAGCAGTGGCTCGTCGCCACCAGGCCGCTGACCGCGAGCCAGCTCAATACGATGATGCAGAACGTCGTCAACGCGGGGACCGGGACGCGGGCCGCTCTCGAGGGCATCCAGGTGGCCGGCAAGACCGGCACGGCCGAGAAGGGCGACGGCACCAACCTCGCCTGGTTCATCGGGTTCGCGCCGGCGAACGACCCGCAGGTGGCGTTCGCCATCGTCATCGAGGACACACAGTCGACCGGTGGCGAGGCGGCTGCGCCGATCGCCGCCGCGGTGATCAAGACGGCGCTGGCGCAGCCCGCCCTGCCCTGACGGGCAGGGACCGTGCGCCGGTGGTCGTAAGCATGAGGAAGAAGGAGAGAGGCAGGCGGATGTGAGCGACGTGTTCCAGCCAGAACAGCTCGTCGGCGGCCGGTACCGGGTGGTGCGCAAGCTCGGCGGCGGCGGCATGGCCGACGTGTATCTGTGCGAGGACCTCACCCTCGGCCGCAACGTCGCCATCAAGGTCCTGCTGCAGCGCTATCTCAACGACCCGACCTTCGTCGAGCGCTTCCGCCGTGAGGCCAAGGCGGCGGCGGGCCTGAACCAGCAGAACCTGGTCAGCATCTACGACTGGGGCGAGGTCGACGGCACGTACTACATCGCCATGGAGTACGTGGAGGGCGAGACGCTCAAGGACCTGATCCGCCGCCGCGGCCGCCTGAGCGGCAACGAGTCGGTCGCGGTCACGCTGCAGCTGCTCGCCGCGGTCGACTTCGCGCACCGCAGCGGCATCGTCCACCGCGATATCAAGCCGCAGAACATCATGATCGACCGCGACGGGACCGCCAAGGTCATGGACTTCGGCATCGCGCGCGCGGGTGACTCGGGGATGACCGAGGCCGGCTCGATCCTCGGCACCGCCCAGTACCTCGCGCCCGAGCAGGCCAAGGGCTACCCGGTGGACGAGCGCTCGGATCTGTACTCGGTCGGCGTCTGCCTCTACGAGATGCTCACCGGCACCGTGCCGTTCAAGGGCGACAGTGCCGTCACCGTGGCGCTCAAGCACGTCAACGAGGTGCCGGTGGAGCCGTCCGAGCTGGTGCCGGGCATGCCGTACGCGCTCAACCAGATCGTGCTCAAGGCGATGGCCAAGGACCCGGCCGACCGCTACCAGTCGGCGGCGGAGTTCGCGCGCGACCTGCGCGCCGCCAAGGAGGGCGGCCCCGTCCAGGCGGCCGCCTTCGACGCCGACGGCGAGCGCACGCGCGTGATGGGCGCCGCCGGCATGGCGGCCGCCGGCGCGACCTCCGTGCTCGACCAGCCGACGCCGCCGCGGCGCAAGAAGTCCAAGTGGCCGCTCGTGCTCGTCATCATCCTGCTGGCCATCATCGCCGCCGTGGCCGCCGCCCTGTGGTGGACGATGAGCGGCGACAAGGTCGCCGTGCCCAGCGTCGTCGGTCTGAGCAAGGCGGCGGCCGTCGGGGCCCTGCAGAAGGACGGCTTCAAAGCAGGCGTGCAGGAGGAGTTCTCCGACCGCGTGGCGTCGGGCTTCGTGAGCCGCCAGGCGCCCACCGGCGGCACCAGGCTGCGCCACGGCGCCACGGTCGACATCTGGGTGAGCAAGGGAAGCCAGAAGGCGCCTCCGCTGCCCGACTTCAAGGGCTGGACGGCGACGGCTGTGGACGACTGGCTGACCAGGAACGACCTGGTGGGCGATCCGCGAACGCGGCAAGTCGAACGACGGTCGCCCTCCGGCCAGGTGTTCAAGCAGGACCCGCCGGCGAACACGCAGCTCAATCGCGGTGACACCGTCACCTACTGGGTGAGCAGCGGCAAGCCGCAGGTGAGCGTGCCCGACCTGAGCAACCTGACGCAGGCGGCCGCGGAGACCGCGATCACGGGCGCGGGGCTCAAGCTGGGCGCGGTGACGCAGCAGACGAGCACCACCGTCGCCGCCGGCCGGTGATCAGCCAGAGCCCGACCGCGGGGCAGAAGGTCGACAAGGGCTCGACGGTGAAGCTTCGTCGTCTCCACGGGCTCGCCGTCGCCGAGCCCGTCGCCGAGCCCGAGCGCGGCCGGCGTCGCCGTGCCCAACGTCTACGGCATGCAGTCCACGAACGCTGCGGCGCAGGTCAGCGCCGCCGGTCTCACGGTAGCGTTCCGCCAGAAGCCCAACACCGGCCAGGAACCCGGCACGGTTGTGAAGATAAAGCCCGACGCCGGCACGGTCGTCCCCGAAGGATCGACGGTGCTGCTCGTCATCGCGTCCTAGCCGGCGGTGTAGAAGAACACGTAGACGAGGTAGGCGAAGTACACGGAGCCGGCGCCGCCGAGCGACCACCACGTCATCCTGTGCCGGATCCTCAGCGTCAGGTAGAACACCGTGCCGCTGAACAGCGCCAGCATCCCGGCGACCAGCGCCGGGGCGGTGAGCTGCCAGGTGGCGAAGACGAGGCCCACCGACACGGGGAACGTGCTCTGGAACACCATCGCCCCCGTGATGTTGCCCAGCGCGAGCGTGTCCTTGCGCGAGCGGATCCAGAGCACCGAGTTGAACTTCTCGGGCAACTCGGTGGCGATCGGCGTGATGAGCAGCGACATGATCGAGCGGCGCGGCCCCCAGCGTCTCGCTGAGCACCTGCACCTCCTTCACGAAGATCTCGGCGCCGAGGATGATGCCGAGGGTGGCGACGCCGATCTGCAGGAAGATCCGGTACGTGTGGGGCCTCTCCGGGTCGGGGTGGAAGTACAGCGGCTTGGTGTCCTCGCCGAGGTCGCCCTCGGCGTGGAGCGTCTCCCACACGTAGTAGGCGTAGAAGATCAGCAGGCCGGCGGCGAGGCCGTAGTGCAGGGCTCGCACGTGGATCACCCCGGCGAGCATGGCAAGCGCGTAGGCGATGAGGAAGTGGCTGAGGTCGCGACGCATCACGCCCTCGTTGATCGTGACGGCCAGCGGGCGCCGGCCGCGCCAGTAGAAGACCACGACCGCGATCGCGGTGACCACCATGGCGAGGCTGGCCAGCATGAACGGCGCCCCGAGGATGGCGCCGATGCCGACCTGCTCCGCCGCCGCGCCCCCGGTGAAGACGATGGCGATGATCGGCACCAGGGTCTCGGGCAGCGCCGTGCCGACGGCGGCGAGGATGCTGCCCACGGCGCCCTCGCCGAGCTCGTAGCGGCGGCCGAACCACTCCACGCCGTTGGTGAAGAGTTCGGCCGACGCGAGGATGATCGCGAGGGCCAGGATGAGGAGCACGATGGACATACGGCGGCAAGGATAGCAGAAGGGGCGGGCCGCCTTGCGGCGGCCCGCCCCTCGTGTCAGAGCGGTCCGGTGCTGCCTTGCGGCAGGGCTCTCAGACCCAGCCCTTTGCCTGGAAGAGCGGCACCAGGAAGTAGATGAGGAAGCCGACGGAGGCGATCCAGAGCATCCAGCTGATCTCCCTGGCCTTGCCCTGGGTGATGCGGATGAGCGTGTAGGTGAGGAAGCCGGCGCCGATGCCGTTCGTGATGCTGTAGGTGAGCGGCATGATCGTCATCGTGAGCACCGCGGGGAGGCCGAAGGCGATGTCGCCGAAGTTGATCGCGGCGATGGCGCGCTTGACGAGCCCGGCTCCCTCTTCATCCTCGGCCATGGTCTCACCGGCCGTCAGCGTGGCCATCATCAGATAGCCGACGATGATGAGCGCCGGAGCCGTGGCGTTCGCCGGCACGATGCCGGCGATCGGCGAGAAGAACATGGCGAGCAGGAACAGCACGCCGACGGTGATGCCGACCATGCCGGTGCGCCCGCCCTGGGCGACGCCGGCGCCCGACTCGATGTAGGTGGTGGCGGACGAGGCCGAGGCCGCGCCGCCGGCGACGGCGGCCAGCGAGTCGATCAGCAGCAGGCGGTTGAGCTTCTTGAGGTGGCCCTTGTCGTCCAGATAGCCGGCCTGCTCGCCGACGCCGACGAGCGTGCCCATGGTGTCGAAGAAGTCCGACAGCATGAGGCTGAAGATCCAGAGGATCGCGGCCGCAACGCCGAGCTTGCTGAAGGCGCCGAAGTTGAACTGGCCGAGGAGGCTGAAGTCCGGGGTGGCCACGATCTTGCTGGGGATCACGGCGATGCCCTCCGCGAACGACGTCTTGTCGTAGGCGTAGTTGAGGATCGTCGCGAAGATGGTGGAGAAGATGATCCCGAGGATCACGGCGCCGCGCCAGCCACGCGTGAGCATGATGATCGTGACGGCCAGACCGAAGATGGTGACCGCGACCGGGACGCCGATGAAGTCGCCCAGGGTGACGGGCGTGCCGCTGCCGGCCTTGACGATGCCGCCGTCCACGAGGCCGATGAACAGGATGAAGAAGCCGATGCCGACGACGATCGCCTTCTTGAGCTCCAGCGGGATGGCCTTGAAGATGGCCTCGCGGAAGCCGGTGAGGACGAGGATGGTGATGGCGACGCCCTCGAGGAAGATGAGGCCCATCGCCTGCGGGAAGGTCAGGCCCTGCCCCAGGACCAGACTGAACGCGACCACGGCGTTGAGGCCCATGCCGGGGGCGATGGCGTAGGCGCGGTTGGTGACGGCGCCCATGAGGATGGTCATGACGCCCGCCACGAGGCAGGTCGAGGTGAGCACTGCGGCGAACGGCAGCCCCTTGCCGCCCAGGCCCAGGATCGCCGGGTTCACAAAGATGATGTAGGACATGACGATGAAGGTCGTGAGCCCGGCGAGCATGTCGCGCTGAAGCGACGTGTTCCACTGCTTGAACTTGAAGAACCGCTCCAGCGCTCCGCCCGAGTCGGTTTGTACCGCTTCCATTGAGACCTCGCCCTCCTTGTTTCGGGGTCTTGGTGGGGGGTTGACCGCGAGAGCATATCTCACCGGGGCACAACGATGACCATCGTTGGACGGGTGTTCCGTCAGGCGGATGATTGACGGTCGCGCGGCGGCGTGAGTATCCTCGCCGGGCACCGTCAGGAAAGGATGGGCACCTCCTTATGGACGAGATCCCCGGGTCCCTCGCGCTGTCCGAGCTCGACGGCATGAAGGTCTTCGACGCCGCCGGCGCGGAGATCGGCGAGCTCGGCGACGTGGTCGCCAGCACGGCGCTGGACCCGCCGGTGATCACCGCCTTCTTCATCGACCGCGACGATGGTCAGCTCGCCGCGTCGTGGGCGCAGGTCGGCGAGATCGACGTGGACGGCGAGCGGCTGCTGCTCGGCGTGCCGCTCGACGCCGTCAAAGCGGCTTCGCTGCGCCCGGACGAGCTCTCGCTCGTCGACGCGCTGCTCGACAACCAGGTGCTCGACATGCGCCGGCGCACCTTCGTCCGCGTCCAGGACGTGGTGCTCGAGCCGGCGGAGGATCACCTGGTGGTCAGCGGCGTCGACGCCAGCTCGGCCGCGCTCGCCCGGCGCTTCGGCCTCGGGTTTCTCTCGCGCCGCCTGCCGAAGAAGAGCGGCGACTTCGTGCCCTGGAGCGACGTCAACCTCATCGCGCTGCGTCTCTCGAGGCTCAACTTCGTGGAGGCTTTCGCCGAGCTCGCGGAGCTGCACCCGGCCGACATCGCCGACATCGTCGGCCAGGTGGGCCCGCGCGAGCGGGCCGCGGTGCTCGCCACGCTCAACGCGAACCTCGCCGCCGACACGCTGCAGGAGATGGACGAGGAACTGCGCACGGCCGCGCTGCAGGAGATGCCGCTCGAGCGCGCCGCCAAGGTGCTCGAGCGGATCGAGGCGGACGAGGCGGCGGACATCCTCAGCGAGCTCCCGGATCCGCTGGCGCAGAAGCTGCTCGCCGCCCTGCCGGACAAGCGCGAGCAGGACCTGCGCCGGCTCGCCAGCCACCCCGAGCACACGGCCGGCTCCCTCATGACCACCGACTTCGTGATGCTGCCGCGCAAGGCCACGGCGGGCAAGGCGCTCGACTGGATCCGCCGCGAGCGCCCCGAGCAGCACATGATGACGTATCTCTACGTCGTCGACGCGGAGGAGCGGCTCGTCGGAGTCGTGAGCCTGCGCGACCTCGTGCTCGCGGCGCCGGACGACCAGATGACGACGTTCATGGAGGACGACCTGGTCGAAGTCACCGCGGACGTCGATGAGGAGGAGGTCGGGCGCGTGATGACCAAGTACGACCTCCTCGCGCTCCCGGTCGTCGACGAGGAGCGCCGGCTGCTCGGCATCGTGACGCTCGACGATGCGCTGGAGGCGGTCGTCCCGGACGACTGGAAGCAGCGCCTCCCCCGCCTGTACCGCTAGGCTCGCCCTCCCTGAGAGGCGCCCGTCACACCGGCTGCGTGCCGGCGGGCGCCTGTACGTGCTCCCACGCCACGCTGCGGCGCGGCGCCTCGACCAGCGCGGCGAGGTCGAGCCGGAACCGCGCCACGTCGCCCTTCTCCTGGACCCGCCGGAAGCCGCCGCCCTCGAGCACGTCGGGATTGAAGAGATTGAGCTCCCGGAAGTAGCCGCGGAAGGCATCGTCGCCGCGCGCGTGACGCAGGCCGAACGCCTCGAGCGCCGCGACCTTGCGATGCTTGAGCGCGGCCTCGATCTCCTGCAGCAGGAAGCGGAAGCCGTGCAGGAACTCCTCGTCGTAGAAGTAGGAGCAGGTGAGCAGGTAGGCGTCGGGGGAGGGGGGTCCGGTCGGCAGGCAGCGTCCGCGAGGGATGAGGCGCGAGTGGGCGACGTGCATCCAGCCGATCACCGCGTCGCCGTCGACGAGCGCCCGCCCGAAGAAGCCGGCCTCGGCCTCCGCCTCTCGCTGCCACTCGCCGCGAAGGCCCGGGCCGGCGTCGATGCCGGGCCGGGTCAGCCACCAGACGCAGCTGGCGCAGCAGGAGGCCAGCAGGTCGCTGCTGGCCGCGGTGAGGTCGATCGCCCTCACGCTGAGGGGTCGGCGACGTCGTCGATGTGCACCTCGACGCGGGTGATCGGGTTGCCGGTCGTGCGCGTGAGGTACGTGGCGCCGGCGCGGGCCGCCGCCTCGCCGACCGCGGCGAGGTCCGAGCCGACCTCGGCGACGAGGTGGATCTCGAGGACCAGGCCCTCGTCGTCGCCGTCCAGCCGCACCGGTCCGTGCCGCTCCAGGTGGACCCTTTCGCCGAGGCTCTGCAGCGGGTTGCGGTAGAGGTCACAGACCCCCGGCAGCTCCTTCACGGCGTCCCAGACGGCGCTGGTGACGACGTCCGGCGAGATGCTTGGTCCCTGTCCCTGCTGCACGCTGCGGCCCTCCCGTCGCTGGTGCCGGGAGTATACCGCCGCGAAGCGGGCCGGGTGAGCCGGGCCCCGTGTTTGCCACTGTGCGGAACGCTCCCCTATACTCCCACGACGTGGGGGCTTCCGGCCCCCGCTCGCTGTGAGCTGCCACATGCCCGAAACCGACATCACGATCTACCGTGCCGACTGGGTCCTCCCGGTGGCCGCGCCCGTCCTGCCCGACGGGGGCGTCGCCGTGTCCGGCGGGCGCATCCTGGCCGTCGGGCCCGCGCCGCGCCTCGTGGCGGACTATCCGGGCGCGGCGTTCTCAGACCTCGGCCGGGCGATCATCATGCCCGGCTTCGTCAACTGCCACAGCCACGTCGAGTACACGTCGTTCCGCGGCATCCTCGACGACGCCGAGTTCGGCGACTGGATCATCAGCCTCGTCGACGTCAAGGCGTCGCTGACTCCCGACGAGTACCTCGTGAGCGCCCGGCTGGGCGCCATGGAGGCCGTCTCGTCGGGCATCACCACCATCGCCGACACCAGCTACGGCGCGGCGACGCTGGAGGCGGCCGGAGCCGCCGGCCTGCGCGGCCGCGTCTACCTCGAGGTCTTCGGCGTCGACGACTCGCGCTTCGACGAGACCATGGCGGATGTCGTGCGCCGGCTCGACGACGCCCAGGCCGCCGCCCCTGAGATGTTCGACATCGGCCTCGCGCCGCACGCGCCGTACACCGCCTCGAGCCGCCTGTACCAGGCGGTCAGCGACCTGGCGCGGGCGCGCGGCCTCAAGGTCATGAGCCACGTCGCCGAGAGCCAGGACGAGCTCACCTACATACGCTCCGGCTCGGGCAAGTTCGCCCACGACTACCGCGAGAAGATGGGCTGGGAGCGCATGCTTGTCCAGCCCTACGGCGTCACGCCCATCAAGTACCTGCAGCAGTGGAACGTGTTCGACCGCGACTTCCTCGCCGTCCACTGCGTCAACCTCACGCGCGACGACATCCGCATCCTGCGCAGCACGGAAGTCGCCGTGGCGCACTGCCCCAAGAGCAACGCCAAGCTCGGCTGCGGCATCGCGCCGCTCGCCGACCTCCTGCACGAGGGTGTCCGCGTCGGCCTCGGCACCGACAGCCCGGCGTCGAGCAACATCATGGACATGTTCGACGAGATGCGCACCATGCTCTTCCTGCACCGCGCCGTGGAGCGCGACGTCAGCGTGCTCGACGCGCAGAAGTGCGTGCGCATCGCCACGCTCGGCGGCGCGGAGGCGCTGGGGATGGAGGCCGACGTGGGCAGCCTGGAACCGGGCAAGTGCGCCGACCTCATCGCCGTCGACGTCTCGCGCTCGCACTTCGCGCCTATCGCCGACCCGTACTCGGCGCTCGTCTACGGCGCCAATCAGGACGACATCACGCTCACCGTCGTCGGCGGTCGCGAGCTGTACCGCGACCGCGCCCACGTCGGCATGGACGCGGACGCCATCCGCTCCACCGCCGTCGCCGTCCGCGAGAAGCTGCAGGACCGCGTGCGTACCGGCGCGGTCGAGGTCGGCGGCGCCGACTCCGGCTGGTGGCAGACGCCCGTTCATCGAGAGGAGACCGTCTAAGTGCTGCTCGATCGCCGCAGGGTCAAGTTCTGGCAGAAGATCGTGTTCGGGTTCATGGCGTTCCTCATGGCCGCCTTCCTCGTCGTCGGGTACTCAGGAGTGCTCAACGGCTGCACGTGGTTCAACAGCGCGCAGGAGGACGTGACCAAGACGCTGGACCAGCAGATCACGAAGTATCAGACCGCGACCACCACGAACCCCAAGGACGCCGCCGCCTGGGTCAGCCTCGCCGAGGCGTACCTCTCGCGGTCGTCCACCCGGCAGGCGGGCTCCACCGCGCTGACGGCCGACCTCACCAACGCGGCGGCGGCGTACGCCAAGGCCGACAAGCTGCTCGCCAAGCAGAAGGGCGCTGCCGTCAAGAAGCGGCGGCTTGACGTGCTCACCAGCCTCGCCGGCGTCTACAGCCAGCTCGGCGACTCCCAGGCGGCGGCGAGAGTGTACGGCGACATCACGGCCCTCACGCCCAAGAGCGCGGAGGCGTTCTTCAATCTGGGCGCGGCCGCGAGCACCGCCGGCGACGCCACCACCGCGATGCTGGCCTTCACCCGGTTCCTCGAGCTCGACCCGAAGTCGCCGGACGCCGCCGCGGTCAAGGACTGGATCGCCAAGAACACGCCGCAGACGACACCGACCCCCAGTCCATCGCCGACCAAGTAAGGACACGGTATGAGCGACATGTTCAGCGTCTCCAGCGAGCGTCAGGGCGACGACGTCGGCCTGGTCGTCCTCGGCGGTGAGGTCGACATCTTCACGGCGCCGCAGTTCAAGGAGTGCCTCCTCGAGCTGCTGGACTCCGGTGTGCGGCGTCTCGTCGTCGACCTCAGCGAGGTGACCTTCATCGACTCCACCGCGCTCGGCGTGCTCATCGGCGGCGTCCGCCGCGTGCACAGCGCCGGCGGGGCGATGACGATCGTCGTCGCCACGCGGCCGGTGGAGCGGGTGCTGAGCGTCACCGGTCTCGACCGCGTGTTCTCGATGCACGCCACGCGCGACGAGGCGATCGCCGCGCTCGCCTGACCGGCCGACCTCCAACGTCATCTCGACGGCCAGGTTTGCCGGGTGGTATTAACTCCCGCAGTCCTTGTCGTTCCTCTCACATCCCCATGAGGTAGCAGTGAAGCTCATCGTCACAGAGAAGGACTCGGCGGCCAAGAAGATCGCCGAGATCCTCGGCGGCAAGGTCGCCGTCAGGGAGCACGGTCGCGGCCGCCAGAAGGTGAGGTCGTATCACTTCACGTACGACGGCGGCGACGCGGTCGCCATCGGCCTGCGCGGCCACGTGATGGAGACGGTGTTCCCCAACACGTACAAGCGCTGGAGCCTCAAGTACCTCGGCGACATGATCGAGCGGCCAGACCTCGCGTGGGTCGTCGAGGGCGGCGCCGCCGGCACGCTCGCGGCGCTCCGTACCGTCGCCAAGGGCGCCACGGAGCTCGTCATCGCCACCGACTACGACCGCGAGGGCGAGCTCATCGGCCACGAGGCGATCGAGATCCTGCGTGGCGACGCGCTCAAGCACAACCCCGGCGACAAGCCGGAGAAGAAGAAGCGCAAGGTCGCGGCCGCCAAGGACGGCGCCGAGGCGCGCGCCAAGGCGCCGGCGCCCGAGCCGGTCAACGGCGGCGACCCACACGTGAAGCCCATGCTGCCGGCGGCGGTGGTGGACCGGCACATCCGCGTGCGCTACTCGGCGCTCACGCCCGAAGAGGTCAACGCCGCGTTCGACAAGCCCTCCACCGTCGACTTCAACCTCGCTGAGGCGGCGCACTCACGGCAGGACATCGACCTCATCTGGGGCGCGGTGCTCACGCGCTTCATGTCACTGGCTTCGTACCGCTACGGGTCCGACTACCTGTCCGTCGGCCGGGTCCAGTCGCCGACCCTGCGCCTGGTGGTCGACCGCGAGCTCGAGCGCCGCGCCTTCGTGCCCGTGCCCTACTGGGAGCTCAAGGCCACGCTCGAGCACGACGGCGAGCCGTTCGAGGTGGCGCACGCCAAGGGCCGCTTCGACACGCAGGAGGCCATGGAGGCCGCCTACGCCGGCGCCCAGGTCGAGTCCGCCGAGGTCACGGCCTACAAGGCCGAGCCGCGCCAGGACAAGCCGCCGGCGCCGTTCAACACCACGGCGCTCATGAGCGCCGCCTCCGGCGCGGGCATGACGCCGGCGCGCGCCATGCGCGCCGCCGAGTCCCTGTACCTCGACGGCCTCATCAGCTACCCGCGCACCGACAACACGGTCTACCCGCCGTCGCTCGACCTGCACGGCAGCCTGCGCGAGCTGTCGGGCTGGCGGCCGGTCGCGGTCACGGCCTCGCGGCTGGCCGGGCAGGACAAGCTCACGGCGACGCGCGGCAAGAAGCGCACCACCGACCACCCGCCGATCTACCCGGTGGGTGCGCCCAAGAAGGAGCTGAGCGGCGACCAGGCCAAGGTCTACGACCTGGTCGCCCGGCGCTTCCTCGCCACCCTGCTGCCGGCAGCCGTCATCGAGCGGCAGCGTGTCGACATCAGCCTGGGTGCGGAGCCGTTCCTGGCCTACGGCGCCCGGGTGGCGTCGCTGGGCTACCTCGAGGTCTACGAGAAGTACGCTGCCAAGCGCGACCGCCCGCTGCCCCCGCTTCAGCCCGGCGACACGCTCAAGGTGCTCGACCTGCGCTCGGAGGCCAAGGAGACGCAGCCGCCCGGCCGCTACGGCCAGGGCAAGCTCATCGAGAAGATGGAAGAGCTCGGGCTGGGCACCAAGGCCACGCGCGCCGACATCATCCAGCACCTCTACGATCGCAACTACGTGCGCGACAACCCTGTGGAGCCCACCGAGCTCGGCGTGGCGCTCATCGCCGCGTTCGACGCGGCCATGGAGCAGGCGCCGGTCGACATCTCCTCCAGCGCGATGACGGCGACCCTCGAGCGGCAGATGGACCGCATCAGCGAGGGCGAGCTGCGCCGCGACGAGGTGGTCCGCGAGAGCCAGGACATGCTCGAGCAGGCGTGGAAGCTCCTCGACTCCCACGTCGGCGACATCCGCGACCGCATCAAGAGCGGCGTGCGTGAGGACCTCACCTTGGGCACCTGCAAGAACTGCGGCGGCGTGCTCCGCGTGCTGCGCGGCAAGACCGGCAAGCGGTTCGCCGCCTGCGTCGGCAAAGAGGGCGAAGAACCGGCGCCGCCCACCACCGAGGGTGAGCGCCCGCGCCGCGGCTGCGGCCAGACGTTCCCGCTGCCGCAGCGCGGCACCATCGTGCCCACCGGCAAGGTCTGCGCCGAGTGTGGCTGGCCGGAGATCAAGGTGGTCGGCGGCGGTGGGCGTGGGCGCCCGTGGGTCCTCTGCATCGACATCGACTGTCCGAGCAAAGAGAAGTACCGGGCCAAGAAGAAAGCCGGTTGATCTGCGTAGTCGAATCAACGAGCGGGGCGCCGACAGGTGCACCTCTCATTGAGCGGCGGCGCCGCGAGCCGGCGAGGGAGAGCATGCGCGAGCGCGGAGGCGTCCTCATCAGCCTTGAGGGCTGTGACGGGTGCGGCAAGAGCACCCAGGCGGCCCTGCTCTGCGAGCGGCTGGCCGCCTGTGGCCTGCCGGTCGGGCCGGCGTCCGCGCCGGGCTCGGTCATCCGCGAGCCCGGGGCCACGCCGGCCGGCGAGGCCATCCGCGACGTCCTGCTCCACGGCCCGTCGCCGCTGACGCCGTGGACCGAGACGCTGCTCTACGCCGCCGCTCGCGCCGAGCTCGTCGAGACGGTGCTGCTGCCCGAGCTCGAGGCCGGCCGCGTCCTCGTCCTCGACCGTTTCATCGACTCGTCGCTGGCCTACCAGGGCTTCGCCCGCAAGCTCGGCGTCGACGAGGTCCTCGCCGTCAACCAGCCGGCGCTGCACGGCGTGCTGCCCGACGTGACCCTGGTCCTCGACGTCGATCCCGTCGTGGGGCTGGCGCGGGCCGGGGCCGGCGACGGTCGCGCCGACCGCATCGAGGCGGAGGGTCTTGAGTTCCAGCGGCGCGTGGCGGCCGGCTTCGCCGCCCTCGCGCGCCGCTTCCCCGAGCGCGTCCGCCTCATCGACGGCTTCCGCGACGTCGAGCTCGTCGCCGCCGACGTGGAGGCCGCCGCGCTGGAGGCCGTCGCCGACGCCGGCCTGCGGCTCGGCGACTGAGGGGCGCAGCGGTGTTCGCCGGCATCCCGGGGCAGGCGCAGGCCAAAGCCTTCTTCGAGCGCGCCGTCCGCGACGGCTCGCTGAGCCATGCTTACCTGCTCGCCGGACCCGAAGGCCTCGCCAAGACGGAGTTCGCGCGCGAGCTCGGGGCCGCGCTGGTCGCGCCCTGCGAGGGCTGCGGCGCCTGCCCGGCGTGCGAGCGCGCCCGCAACGGCCTTCACCCCGACCTTCACGTCCTCGAACGTGAGGGCGACCTGATCCGCTTCGAGCAGATCAAGCCGGTGATCGACGAGCTCAGTCTCAAGCCGTTCGTCGCCGCCCGGCGGATCTGGGTCATCCCCGAGGTCGAGTACCTGCACCCCGCAGCCGCCAACAAGCTGCTGAAGAGCATCGAGGAGCCGCCGTCGTACGTCGTCTTCCTCCTCGTCACGGACCGGGTGGAACGCGTGCTGCCGACCATCGTCTCTCGCTGCCAGGTCGTGGAGTTCCGGCCGGTGAGCGACGCCGAGGTGAGTGCCTACCTGGTCGCCCGCCACGGTCTCGACCCCGCCGCCGGAGACGCCCTCGCGCACCTGTCGCTCGGGTCGGTGGAGCGCGCCGCCCGTCTCGTCGAGGACGCGGCCGGCCCGCGCCTGCGAGAGCAGTACCTCAAGTACGCGGCGCAGGTCTTCTCCGGCGCCAGGTCGTCCGACGGCCCCGAGCCGGCCACGGCGTTCATCAACCTGCTCACCGCGCAGCAGGCGCGCATTGTGGAGGGGGTCCAGGAGGAGCTCGTCCGACGGACGGCGGAGCTCGAACAGCAGTTCCAGGACAAGAAGGACTTCAAGTGGTACCTCGACAAGGCTGAGGGGCGCGCGAAGCGAGAAGAGGCGCGTCGCCGGCGGCTCGCCGCCCAGGACGCGCTCGACCTCCTCGTCTCGTGGGTGCGCGACCTCTGGGTGGTCGCTTCCGGGGCATCCGATGTACTCTGGAACAGCGACCACCGCGACGTGCTCGTCGAGGCGGTCGTGGCGACGCCGGAACATTACGCCCGTCTCCTGGGCGTCGCCGCCAAGACCCGCAAAGACCTGTATCTCAATATCGACCAGAAGCTCGCGTTGCAGGCCATGTTCGCGCGCTTCGAGGAGGTCTCCACCAGTGCCTAGGATCTGCAGCGTCGTGTTCCGCGGCGGCGGCAGGGTCTACCAGTTCGGCGCCGGCGAGCTCGAGCTCGCTCCCGGCGACGGCGTCGTCGTCGACACCACGCGCGGCGCGGACTTCGGACGGGTCGTCAAAGGCCCGGACGAGGTGGGCGCCAACGACGCCCCGCGCGGCCTCCGCAGGGTGCTGCGCAAGGCGGCGGCCGCCGACCTCGAGGCCATCGCCTCCCACCGCGAGACGGAGTGTCAGGCCAAGAGAGAGTGCCGGCGCCTGGCCGCCGACCTCAAGCTCGACATCAAGGTCGTCGAGGCCCGCCAGGCGTTCGACGGCCCCAAGCTCACCATCACGTTCTTCGCCGAGGAGCGCACCGACGTCCGCGAGCTGCAGAACAGGCTCGGGGACCGGCTCGGTCGCCGCGTGGAACTCAAGCAGGTCAGTGCCCGGGACGAGTCGCGCATCGTCGGTGGCTACGGCCCCTGCGGCCGCAGCCTCTGCTGCGCGACGTTCGCGGGCGACCAGGAGCCTGTGTCCATCCGCATGGCCAAGGACCAGAACCTGCCGCTCAACCCGACCAAGATCAGCGGCTGCTGCGGCCGCCTCATGTGCTGCCTCAAGTACGAGCACCAGGTGTACGTCTCGTTCCGCGCGCGGGCCCCCAAGCGGGGCGCGGTGGTCAGGACCCCGGCGGGGGAAGGAAAGGTCACCGATCTGCTGGCGCCGGTCGACAGCGTCACCGTCGACCTCGGCGAGGGCCGGTCGGCGACCTTCAAGCTCGACGAGCTCGGGTCGGCCGCCACATCCGGAAGGAGCGACGATGGCTGAGACTCACGTCGTGCTCAACGTACCGACGGTGTCGTGCAATCACTGCAAGACGGCGATCGAGGATGCCGTCGGCGCCATGGACGGCGTCGGCGCGGTAGCGGTCGACGTCGCCGAGAAGACCGTCACGATCGACTTCGATACCGACGCCGTCAGCCTCGAATCCATCGAGAAGACGGTCGCCGACGAGGGCTACGAGGTCGCCGGACGCCACGTGTTCGGCGCCTGACGGCGTCGTTTGGCAAGAGCGCGGCGGGCTGGTACCATATCGCCTCGCGTGCGCGTGGGCCGTTAGCTTAGTTGGTAGAGCAGGGGACTCTTAATCCCAAGGTCGAAGGTTCGAATCCTTCACGGCCCACCAGGTCTCACCCCCTTCCTCCCGTATCCGACTCCCTGCCGTGAGCCCGGATCGGGCAACGGTGGCGCAAGGCTCAGGCCGGGAAGAAGACCAGCAAGGATGAACGCCCGCCCAAGCCGACCGTGGCCGGGGCGGGCCCGCGCTCACAACGTCACGCGAGTCGGCATCAGTTGCCCGCCGGTTCGCGGCTCTGCTATGTTTCGTGGATACGGGCGCCAGCCCGTGACGTCCACCTGACGGGAGGTCGAAGAGGGTGAACGCTCGCCTCAGGCCCAGGGTCGGCCGGCTCCTCACAGACGCCCGGTTCTCCCTCGCCCCGACAGGGGGGCTCGACGTCTTGCGTCAAGCCATCATCATGATGGCGTGCTATGCCGCCTACGACCTCTCTCGTGCGCTCGCGCAGGGCCGCGAGGCGGTGGCCCTCGCCAACGGCGTGTTCTTCATGAATCTCGAGAAGGCGCTGGGCATCTGGTGGGAGCCGTGGATCCAGGGCCGCGTCAGCGCGTTCGAGCCGCTCATGACCCTGCTCGTCTGGGTCTACCAGTACGCGCACCTGCCGATCATCATCGGCGCCATGGTGTGGCTGTTCACACAGCGGCGCGGCTGGTGGGCGCTGTACCGCAACTGGTTCCTCGCCGTGAACTTCATGGCCGTGCTCGTGTTCGCGCTGCTGCCCACGGCGCCGCCGCGCATGATCTTCACGTCCGGCGTCGCCGACATCAACTTCCTGCACGGCGTGCGTCAGCACATCCTCGAGAACGGCGTGCTCGCCAACCCCTTCGCGGCCATGCCCAGCCTTCACTTCGGCTACGCGCTCTTCATCGGCATCATGCTCTATACGCTCGCCCACGGCCGCTGGACGCGCTACCTCGGCTTTGCCTACGCCTTCGTGGTGCTGGTGGCGATCGTCGCCACGGGCAACCACTTCATCATCGATGCGGTGGCGGGAGCGCTCGTCGTCCTGGCCGCCTGGGTGTTCGCCGTGAACGTGCAGCCGAGCGCGGCGCCGCAGTCGGCCGTGACGGTGCGCGAGCGCGACGGCTGACGTGGCGAACCTGAAGGCGCGCTACACCGACGGCGCCCGGCGCGGGTTCTTCCGCGTCGGTGTGGTGCTCGCACGCCGCGGGTTCACGGCCGACCTCATGACGATCATCGGGCTGCTGTTGCAGGTCGCCGGTCTGCCGCTCATCATCACCGGCCACTTCATCTGGGCGCTCGTGATCGGCATCATCGCCTCGCTCTGCGACGCCCTGGACGGCGCCGTGGCGCGCGCGGGGGCCGGGTCGACGAAGGCCGGCGCGTTCCTCGACTCGACGCTGGACCGCGTCTCGGAGCTCATGGTGGCGGCGGCTCTCGCCGTCTACTTCGTGCGTGAGGGCCCGGAGTGGGGTCCCCTCGTCGCCGTGCTCGTGTTCATGGGCGCCGCCCAGATGGTCTCGTACGTGCGCGCCCGCGCCGAGGCGCTCGGCGTGGACTGCAAGGTCGGCTTCATGTCCCGGCCGGAGCGCCTGGTCGGCCTCGGCCTCGGGTTCCTCTTCTCCTGGTGGCAGCCGGGTGGCACGAGCTTCCTCGTGTGGTGGCTGTACCTGCTCACGACGCTCACCGTGATCACCGTGGTGCATCGGGAGCTGCACGTGCTGCGCAAGCTGCGCCTCATGGAGCAGCCGCCGCCGGCGCTCGAAGAGCCTCCGGCGGCCTCTCGGGGACCTCGGCGATCTGGGCGACGAGCTGTGGCCCGAGCCCTCCGGGCGCGGCGGCCGCAGGTTCTGACCCGCCCCCGCGGCGGGGCCGGGACCGCCGCCGCCCCGTGATATACTCTCGCGCGTTAACTCGAGCCGGTCGGGACGCCTCCGTGCGCCCGGAGCCTGCTCCGATCGACGCGGCCGCCCGGGGGGCGGCCGCAGCCAGTGGAGGTAGACCGATCTTGGGTAATCCAGTACGCGTTGCGATCATCGGCGTCGGCAACTGCGCTTCGTCGTTCGTGCAGGGCGTCGAGTTCTACAAGAACGCCAAGAAGACCGACTTCGTCCCCGGTCTCATGCACCCCGTGGTCGGCGGCTATCACGTCCGCGACATCGAGTTCGTGGCCGCCATCGACGTCGACAAGAACAAGGTGGGCAAGGACCTCAGCGAGGCCATCTTCACCGGGCCCAACAACACGGTGAAGTTCTCCGACGTCCCCACCAAGGGCGTCACGGTCGCGCGAGGCATGACCCACGACGGCCTCGGCAAGTACCTCTCGCAGATCATCGAGAAGGCGCCCGGCCCCACGGCCGACATCGTGGGCATCCTCAAGGAGACGCAGACCGACGTCGTGGTCAGCTACCTGCCCGTCGGCAGCGAAGAGGCCACCAAGTGGTACGCCGAGCAGATCCTCACCGCCGGCTGCGCCATGGTGAACTGCATCCCCGTCTTCATCGCCCGCGAGCCGTACTGGCAGAAGCGCTTCGTCGAGGCAGGTGTGCCGATCATCGGCGACGACATCAAGAGCCAGGTCGGCGCCACCATCGTGCACCGCGTGCTCACGCGCCTCATGCGCGAGCGCGGCGTGAAGCTCGAGCGCACCAGCCAGCTCAACGTGGGCGGCAACACCGACTTCCTCAACATGCTGGAGCGCGAGCGCCTCGAATCCAAGAAGATCAGCAAGACCAACGCCGTCACCAGCCAGCTCGACTACGACATGGGCGCCGACAACGTGCACATCGGCCCCAGTGACTACGTCAAGTGGCTCGACGACCGCAAGTGGGCCTACATCCGCATGGAGGGCCGCACCTTCGGCGACGTCCCGCTCAACATCGAGCTCAAGCTCGAGGTCGTCGACTCGCCGAACAGCGCCGGCATCGTCATCGACGCCGTGCGCTGCGCCAAGATCGGCCTCGACCGCGGCCTCGCCGGGTCGCTCGAGGGCCCCAGCAGCTACTTCATGAAGTCGCCGCCGGTGCAGCATCCTGACGACCAATGCCGCCGCATGACCGAAGAGTTCATCGCCGGCGAGGGCGCCGGCGCCAGCGCGGTCTGCCAGGGCCAGTCGACGTAGCGGGACTGGCGAGGGGTGCGCCGGAGGGACACCCCTCACTAGCCGCCGAAGGCTCGCTATCGAACGGAGCGACGCCGGCCCACCTCTCATTGAACGGACCAGAGAGCGACAGTCCGGGGGGCGGCCGGGGCGATGCCCCGGCCGCCCCCCGCGCGTAGGGAGCGTCCACCTCGCACGTAGTGGCAGTCATGCGCTCCTCCCGTGCGGTAGCATGGGGCGCATGGCGCTCAAGCTCGGCATCCTCACGCCGTTCCTCTGGTCCACGCAGTCGGCCGTCAACGACCAGGTGCGCGCGCTCGCGGACCGCCTCACGGCGGCCGGGCATGGCGTCACCGTCATCGCGCCGAGCGCCGATCGCCCTGCGGTGGACGAGGCACAGCGGCGGGTCCAGGCGGTCCTCACCGGTGAGCGGGAGACGGTCTTCCTGTCGGACGAGCCGTACCCGCGGTACTTCTTCGCCGGCGCCACCTACGCGGTCAAAGAGAGCGGCTCCCTGAAGCTGATCGCCGCGCCGGCGGACCTCATCGCCAACATCGACGTGCTGCTCGGCGCCGAGGACTTCGACCTCCTGCACCTCAACGAACCGTTCGTGCCCGGCCTCGGCTGGTCGGCGCTGCGCTACGCCGGGTGCCCGCTGGTCGCGACGTTCCACGCCAACCCGGAGAAGATGCGGCCGTTCTGGTCCACGCGGCCGCAGCTCCGCCGCCTGTTCGACTCGCTCGACGCGGCCATCGCCTCGTCGGCCGCGGTGCGCGACGCGGCGGCGGTCTCGTTCCCCGGCGCGTACCGGGTGATCCCGCCGGGCGTCGACCACGAGGTCTTCCGCCCGGCCGACACACGCGCCGAGGGACCCCTGCGGGTCGTCTTCAGCGCCGGCGTCGAGCGCCGCAAGGGACTGGGCGTGCTGCTGCGCGCCCTGCGGCTGCTCGGGAGCGAGCGCGCGGATGTCGTCGTCGATGTCTGCGGCGGGGACCTCCAGGAGCGGCGCTACGCGCGCCTGGTGCCGCCCGCCTGGCAGGACCGCGTGCGCTTCCACGGGCGGCTGCCGCAGCCTGCGGTCGCCGCCCTGCTGCGCGCCGCCGATGTGTACTGCGCACCCTCGTTCGGCCCCGAGACGGCCGGCGTCGCGCTCCTCGAGGCCATGGCCTCCGGCGCGACCGTCGTCGCCTCGCAGATCCCCGGCTACGACGAGGTCGTGCAGAACGAGGGCACGGGGCTCCTCATCCCGCCACGCGACGTTCCGGCGCTCGCGGCGGCGCTGTCACGGCTCCTCGGCGACGGCGAGCTGCGGCGCCGGCTCTCGTCGCACGCGCTGCGCGCCTCCCGCCGCTACGACTGGGAGCGCGTGACCGGCGAGATCGTGGACGTGTACGACGAGGTGGCGAGCCGGCGGCGGCACCCGCTGCCGCGCCGCCGCCGCCAGCAGCGCGAGCTCTTCGCCGACTTCCACATCCATACGCACCACAGCAAGGACTGCGTGATGCCGGTCGCCGACATCCTCGAGCGCGCCCGTGAGGTGGGTCTGGACGTCGTCGCCATCACCGACCACGACAGCGCGGCCGGCGGCCTGGAGGCGCGAGAGCTCGCCGACCGCTACGGCGTGCGAGTCATCGTCGGCGAGGAGGTCAAGAGCAGCGAGGGCGAGATCATCGGCCTCTTCCTGGAGCGCACGATCCCCGGCGGCATGTCGTTCGCGGAGACGATCGCCGCCATCAGGGAGCAGCACGGCATCGTCTACGTGCCGCACCCCTTCGACCGCCTGCACACCATCCCGGGTCCGGCGATGCTCCGCAGGCACGTCGCCGACATCGACGTCGTGGAGGTCTTCAACTCGAGGCTCGCGTTCCCGGGCTTCAACGAGCTGGCCGGGCGCTTTGCGCAGCGGTACCGGCTGCCGGCCGCGGGCGGCAGCGACTCGCACGTCCTGCCGGGCATCGGCACGACCCTGTGCGGCATGGACGACTTCACGGGACCGGACGACTTCGTCGCGGCCCTCGCCGAGAGCCGCATCGTCCGCCGGCCGCGCAGCCTCATCTATCTGCAGTCCCTCAAGCTGCTGCAGACGACCATGGGCGGCGCCGCCAAGGACGACGGGCAGGTGGATTCTCCTGCATAACGCGCGGATAATCGGAGCGGTCCGGCAATTGTCGGGGAGGCGCGAGGAGTTCCGCGCGGTGACGCGAACACTCTAGCCAGCACCCTGAGAGAGGTTCCGCGTGGCACAACCCAACGAGATCTACGACAAGTACCTGACCCGGGCTATCAGCGAGATCAACGAGCTGACCGGGGAGATCCTCAGGTGCTCCCGATGCAGCCACGCGCGCACGATGCCCGTCATCGGCTCCGGCCACCCCATGGCCGACATCTTCCTGCTCAAGTACCAGGCGCGACCGTCCGAGCTCCACGAAGGCGTCGCGTTCTTCGGCCGCGCCGGCACGGCTCTCATGAAGAGCTGCCAGCGGCTCAAGATCGACCCGTTGCAGCTGTACGGCACCAACGTCATCAAGTGCGGCGAGGTCCGTGAGGCGCATCCGGAGGCCAAATGCCTCGACCACCTGCGACGTGAGCTGGCGATCGTGAACCCCAAGCTCATCGTCGCCATGGGCGAGGAGACCGTCGCCGCGCTGAACACGGCCAAGGTGCCGCTGGCCCGCGAGCTGGCGTACACGCCCGGCGAGATCGTCGACTTCACGCCGGGCACCGACGTGCTCGTCACGCCCGACATCGACGTCTCCCTCGACGAGCAGCGGCTCAAGGCCGGCTTCTGGCGCGCCTTCCGCCGGCTCGGGGAGTGGTACGACAACATCCCGCCCTACTGAGGCGCGTGAGCCGGGCGAGGACGCCGGGCGCCTCCGCCCGCACGATCCTCGCCGCGGCCGGACGACCCGGGGCCACCACGTGAGACGCTTCCTGCTGCCCGCCATCGCCGTCGCCGTGCTGCTCGGGTGGGGCTGGGGCAGCCGGCTGCTGCCCGCCATCCCGGTGCGTGCGGACATCATGGTGTCCGCAGCGATCGTGCTGACGGCCGTCGCCGCGCTGGTCTGGGCGATGCTGCCGCTGGGCGCGCTGGGGCGGCGACTCCCGCTGGTCGCCCTCGCCGCCCTCCCGTGCGCCGTGCTGCTCGTGTGGGCCGGCTGGGTGCCGGCGGCGAACGTCGCCAAGGTCGTCTTCGCCGCCGCGCTGGGCATCTGGATCGCCGCCGAGCTGGAACGCCTCAGCTGGATCGTCATCGTGGCGGCGGTCTCGGCGGCCGTCGACATCGTCAGCGTGGCCGCCGGGCCCACCAAGGCCATCCTCGAGAAGGGCCCGGTCGTGGTCGGCTACTTCACCATCGCGGTGACGTGGGCGGGCTACAGCTACGCCGAGGCGTACACGGGGCTCGGCGTCAGCGATGTCCTGTTCTTCGCGCTGTACCTGGGCGCGGCGCGTCGTTTCCGGCTGCGCACCGGGTGGAGCGCCGTGGCGATGGTGGCGTCGTTCCTGGGCACCATCGCCCTGGCGATGTGGTGGACGGCGCTGCCGGCGCTGCCGCTGCTGTCGGTCGCGTTTCTCGCGGTGAACGCCGATCTGCTGGTGCGCGGCGTGCGCCGCGGACAGGGCGCGCCGACGGCGTGACTCAGCCGGCGCGCTCGAAGAGCGCGACCGTCTCGATGTGGTGCGTGTGGGGGAACATGTCCACCGGCGCCACGGTCGCGAGCCGGTACCCGAGCTCAGCGAGCTCGGCGGCGTTGCCGGCGAGCGTCGTCGGGTTGCACGAGACGTACACGAAGCGGTCGGCGCCGAGGGCCGCCGCGCGCTGCAGCGCCTTGCGCGCCAATCCCGCGCGCGGCGGGTCCGCGACGACCACGGCGGGCCGGTCGGCGTCGTCCTCGCGCTCCGCGTCGAGCACGGGGTGCGGCGGAAAGCGCAGCAGCGGCCGCACGTCGGCGGCGTAGAACGAGGCGTTGTCCACCCTGTTCAGTCCGGCGTTGACGCGCGCGGCCTCGGTCGCCTCTTCCTGGATCTCGATGGCGTGCACCTCGCGTGAACCGCGCGCGAGCGGAGAGGCTCAGCGACCCGATGCCGCAGTACAGGTCGACGGTGGGCCGCGCCGGATCCGGCGCGGCGTAGCGGAGCGCCGTTTCGTAGAGCACGGTCGCACATGGCGCTGTTGGTCTGCAGGAAGGCGCCGGCCGGCACGCGCAGGTCGACGCCGGCCAGGCGCTCGCGCAGAAACGGCGGGCCGACGAGCATGTGCGGGCCGTCGCCGACGGCGGCGTCGGCGCGCGACTCGTTCACCGTGAGCGCGAACGATGTGCAGCCGCTCGCGGCGGTGACGCGCGCGGCGAGCTCGTCCTCCTCGGGGAAGCGAGCGGCGACGAACAGGTTGAGCAGCAGGTCGCCGCTCGCCCGCCCTTCGCGCACGACCAGGTGCCGCAGCAGACCCCCCTCGCCGTCTCGTGAGTACGGCTCGAGGCCCAGAGCACGGCACGCCTCGGCGACGGCCAGCCGTGCACGGTTCATGCGCTCCGACGCCAGCATGCAGTCGACGACATCGACGATGTCCTTCCAGGAGCCGCGCTTGTGCAGCCCCAGCACCAGCCGGCCGGCTTCATCGGCGCCGAAGGAGAACTCCATCTTGTTGCGGTAGCGCCAGGGATCGTCCATGCCGCGGATGGGTTCCAGATGGTAGTCGTCCAGGTGGGCGAGACGCTGCAGGGAGTCGACCACCTGCTGTTGCTTGAACTCGAGTTGAGCCTCGTAGGCCAGCGTCTGCCACTCGCAGCCGCCGCACTCCTGCGAGTGGCGGCAGCGGGGCGCGACCCGGCGCGGGGAGGGGGAGAGGGTCTCGAGCGCCCGCGCCTCCGCGTACGAGCGCTTACGCCTGGTGATCCGCGCGCGGACGCGGTCGCCGGGCACGGCGCCGCGCACGAAGACGACGAACTCGTCCAGACGCGCCACGCCCTGCCCGCCGTAGGCGAGCGTCGTGACGTCGAGGTCGACGGTGTCTCCGGGGCGCGGGGGCATGGTCAGCCAGTGTACCCCCTCGCAGAGGGCCTCGCGAGCGCGCGAGGGGGTGTTGACCCGGGTGTCGCCGCCCCGGGCGACGCCACCGTCCACCATGGCGGCGATCGTCCACCCGGAGGACGGCCGCGGGGGGTGATGGCCCCCGCGGCCGCTGGTAGAGTCGGGCGTGGCCCGTCCGGCAAGCCGCCGGCCCCTCGAAAGGAGTCACGCAGTGAGCGACCTCGATCTGGAGCAGTATCGCCGGCGCGCCGAGGAGTTCGTCGGCGCGCTGGACCTCGAGTACTACGAGCACTTCTCCGGGCGCAAACCCCGGTGCGACACCGCGGCCGTCTACGACCGCTACCCCGAGCTGTTCACCAAAGAGGCCATCGACGGCCTCGAGGAGCTGTACGCGGCCGCGGTCGACGACGAGAAGCTGCGCCTCGCCTATCTGCTCGCCTTCACCGTCGACGGCTTCATGGGCGAGCAGACCAAGCATCTCGGCGACGAGATCGCCAATACCGAAGGCGAGACCACGATCACCGTCGACGGCGAGACCATCGGGCTGCGCCAGGCCGGCGTGGTCCAGGGCAACGAGCCCGACCGGGCGCGCCGGGCGCGCATCCAGGCGGCGCGCCTCTCCGCCACCGCCGAGCGCCTGAACCCGCTGCTCGAGACGCTCTGGCGGCGCTGCCACGATCTCGCGCTCGAGCTCGGCTACCCGGACTACAAGGAGCTCTACGGCACCGTGCGCGGCCTCGACTACGACCACCTCCGCGCCGAGCTCGAGGGGTTCCTCGCCGACACCGACGGCCTCTACGAGCGGGTCATGGACCGCCTCGTCCGCGAGCGCCTCGGCGTGACGCTCGCGGAGCTCGACTTCGCCGACCTCCCCGCGCTGTGGCGCGCCGAGGGCTTCGACGACGTCTTCAGGGCCGATGCTCTCATCCCGTCCTTGCGCCGAACGCTGGCCGGCATGAACATCGACCTCGACGCCCAGCCCAACGTGCACCTCGACACGGAGATCCGGGAGCTCAAGTCCCCCCGCGCCTTCTGTTCCCCCGTGCGCGTCCCGGACGAGATCTACCTCGTGGTGCTGCCTCACGGCGGCCAGGACGACTACGGCATGCTCCTGCACGAGGCCGGGCACACGGAACACTTCGCCCACGTCCGTCCGGACCTCGCCTTCGAATACCGGCATCTCGGCGACAACGCAGTGACCGAGGGCTTCGCCTTCACCTTCGACCATCTGCTGCTCAACCGCCGCTGGCTCGAGGAGATCCTGGACTACGAGGACAGCGGCGACTACGTGCGCTTCGCCGCCGTCAACGACCTGTACTTCATGCGGCGCTATGCGGCCAAGCTCGCCTACGAGACCACGCTGCACGCGCAGACGGGCTCGCTCGAGGCCATGCCGGCCGAGTACAGCCGCCGGCTCAGCTCGGCCACCAAGGTCAAGGTCCCGGAGGAGAACTACCTCGCCGACGTCGACGACGGCTTTTACTCCGCCAGCTACCTGCGCGCCTGGATGCTGGAGGGCGCGCTGCGTCTCATGCTCCAGGAGAACTTCGGCATGGACTGGTACGCGTCGCGGGACGCCGGAGACTGGCTGCGCGGCCTGTGGGCCGAAGGCCAGCACCTCACCGCCGAGCGGCTGCTGCTGCGCCACGGCGGCGGCCGGCTCAACACCGACCCGCTGCGGCACCTGTTCGAGCAGGTGCTGGGACGCTGAGGGCTAGGCCGGCAGGAACGTCACCAGCACGCGCCGGCGCCGCGGCCCGTCGAACTCGGCGAAGTAGATGCCCTGCCAGGTGCCGAGCTGGAGGGCGCCGGCGACGACGGGCACGGTGACGCTGCTCCCCATCAGGCTCGCCTTGGTGTGGGCGTCGGAGTTGCCCTCGAGGTGCCTGAAGGGGAGGTCCCGGGGCACGAGCCGCTCGAGCACCATCTCGAGGTCCGCTCGCACCGACGGGTCGGCGTCCTCGTTGATGGTCACGCCGGCCGTGGTATGCGGGACGTAGACCACCAGGGCGCCGTCGCCGGCGTCACGGACGAGGCCGGCGACCTCGCTGCTGATGTCGACGAAGCTCGCCCGCTGCTTGGTCTGCACCTCGAGCGTCCACATGGGTCCTCCTAGAAGAGTCCGAAGCGCTTGCGGGGCGCCGGCGCGAGGCGGCGGACGGGCACGGTGCGCCCGCTTCGGAGAGCCTCGACCACGTCCGCGGTGGAGGCGACGGAGTCGGGCAGCTCCGTGTAGCACGTCATGAGCTCGGCGGGGTCGTGGGCGTCGCTGCCGCCGGTGCGCGCCGTGCCCAGCTCGAGGGCGATCTGCTCGGCGATGCGCACGTAGCGGTCGCCCAGCCAGGAACCGTTGTAGACCTCCACGGCGTCGACGACGCCGGCGACCATGCGCTCGATGCCCGGGTAGTAGGCGGAGCCGCTGCGCCCGCCGCCGGCGCCCGGGTGCACCCAGACCACGGCGGCGTCCTGCGGGACGCTGCCCGCTCGCGGCGCGTCCTGGACGCTGCGCAGCGTCTCCAGGTAGTCCAGGTCGGCCGAGAAGATCACGAAGTCCCCGAACAGCGTGCTGATCTCGACGCCGTCGACGAGCAGCACGCCCTCGGCCGCGAGCGCCGGTCCCAGGCGCAGGTTGTCGGAGATGTCGCCGTGGTTGGTGAGGGCCACCGCCTCGATCGCGTTGTCGACGCACCAGGCGATGTAGTCGCGGTAGGAGATGCGGGAACAGCCCGATGCCGGAAAGGTGTGCGTGTGCAGGTCGACGTTCATCGGCCCCGATTATAGACTTCGTGCCAGTATGCAGGGCACGCTTGATACATTCGGCGTCGTCGAGATCCTGCAGATACTCGGCAGGATGCGGCGCTCAGGCACCCTGCACATCGAGTGTCCGCAGCGTCTCATCGACGTCCACTTCGCCCAGGGTCGTATCGCCGAGACCCGCGATTCCACCCGCGTCGCCGCCGACACCGTCATCGGGAGCCAGCTGCTCAAGCGCTCACTGGTCAACGAGCACCAGCTGTCGGCCGCGCTGGCCGAGCAGGAGGCGCGGCCGCGGCCCGTGGGGACCATCCTCGTCGAGCACGGCGCCGTCGCCGAGGGCGCGCTGCGCGAGGTGCTGTCCCGGCAGATCGCCAACACGCTCGTCGCCGCCAAGCTCGAAGCCTCGGGCGCCTTCGTGTTCGTCGTCGACGTCGAGCCGCAGCCGGTGGACTTCATCACCGTCGACACGCAGTCCGTGCTGCTCGACATCAGCGCGCTGGGGGGCGAGTACTGCCTCGCCGTGGAGATGCTGGGCCAGCCGTCCACGGTGCTGGTGCACAACGGCGACTACAACACGCTGCCGCGCAACCCCCTGCTCATGGGCCGCGACGAGTTCGCGGTGCTGCTGCAGGTCGACGGCGCCAAGACCGTCAAGGAGATCACGCGGGCGAGCCACCTGGAGGAGATCACCGTGGTGAGCATCCTCGGCAAGCTCGCGGACGCCGGCGTGCTGCTCGTCAAGGCCGAGCGCCAGTCGCGGGCCGAGGACGCCGAGGAGCTGCAGGCGCACCGCGACAGCGTGTGGGCGGAGGTCAGCCAGTTGCTGGACGACATCGTGGACGAGCCCGGCGCCGGCGCCGCCGGTCCGGCTGGGGAGGCCGGCCCACAGGATCTGTGACGGCCCGTTCCGAGCTGAAGACGGACGAAGGGGCGGGCGGCCGCACGGCCGCCCGCCCCTTCTGCGTTCACCGGCCGGCGCCGCTTTCGGCGGCCGGCCCGTCCGCGACGCGCTTCAGGCGCTGACGTCGCGGACGAGATCCTCGAACGCGTCGACGAAGAGGTCGACGTCCGCGTCGGTGTGCGTGATGGAGAGCGTCCACTCCTCTTCGCGGCCGGGGGCGATGATGAGGCCGCGGTTGATGTTGTACAGCCACGCCAGGGCGACGAGATCAGCGTCCTGTTCCTTGATGAACGACTCGTAGTCGGTGATCTTGCCGAGGGCGAAGTTGACGCAGCCCTTGGACGAGATGCCGACGGTGTAGCCGGGGAAGTCGTACTTGGCGCAGACGGCGTCACACTTGGCGATGATGCGGTCGTTCAGGTCATTGAGGTGCGCGTAGGCTTCGTCGGTCATGACCTGCTCGAAGCTGGCGCGGGCCGCCGCCATGCTGAGCGGGTTGCCGCTGTAGGTGCCGACCTGGAAGACGGTGCCGTCGTTGACCTTCTCCATGATGTCCGCACGGCCGCCGATGGCGCCGCAGGGGGTGCCGCCGGCGAGGGCCTTGCCCAGGCAGATCATGTCGGGGACGATGCCCCAGCGCTCGACGGCGCCGCCGCGCGCGGTGCAGATGCCCGTCTTGACCTCGTCGAAGATCAGGACGATGCCGTGCTTCGTGGTGATGTCCCGCACGGCCTGCAGGAACTCGACGTCGGGGAGCACCACGCCGAGGTTCATCATGGCGGGTTCCATGATGAGGGCGGCCGGAGGAGTGCCCTCGGCGACCATGCGCTCGATGCGCTTGGTCATGTTCTCGATGTCGTTGAACGGCACCGGGATGGTGAGGTCCATGGAGCTCTGCGGGATGCCGGCGCCGTAGGAGATCGACTTGTAGTCGTCGCGCGGACCGATCGCGCCGAAGTCCTTGACGCCGATCGACACCATCACGTAGTCGTGATGGCCGTGGTAGGAGCCGAACATCTTGACGATGGGCTCACGGCCGGTGAAGCCGCGGGCAACGCGGAGGGCGTCCATGGTGGCCTCGGAGCCCGAGTTGACGAAGCGCCACTGCGGGAGCTTGAAGGCGCCGGCGAGGTGCTCGGCCATGATGATGGCGTCTTCGGTCGGCAGGCCGAACTGCGTGCCCAGCGGCGCGCGCTTCCGGATCGCCTCGACGATGAGCGGATGAGCGTGGCCCTGGACCATGCAGCCGTAGCCGTTGTGGAAGTCGACGATCTCCCTGCCCTCGACACTCCAGATGTGCGGGCCCTTGCCGTGGGTGAAGTAGATCGGGTACGGGTCACGCGCGTGATACGTGGAGGCGACGCCCATCGGCATGTGCTTGACGGCGCGCTCGTAGAGCTCGAAAGACTTCGGCGTGTCGTTCTCGAGCTTCTTCTCTTCCTTCTCCATGAGTTCCGCGATGAGCTTGCGGTTCGGTACGCACTCTGCCATGTGGGCTGCTCTCCTTCACAGTTGTGCCGCTCTCGGCCTCGTGCCGGTGCTCCCGGGGGCCCGTGCCGGGCCTGATGGAGTGCCACGGCGAGCGGAACGCTCGCGCGGACAGTCTATAGGGTCCGCCGTGCGAAGTGTAGGGTTCGGCAACCAATTGGCCGTTTCGGAAGCCGATTCGGCAACATCGGCGGCGGCGAGCGTCGGGGACGGCGTGAATTTGGAAGGAGGGGCGGGCCGGCCCGCCAGGTCGCGCCGCCGCGGTCCGGCCCCAGATGTGCGAAGGGCGGCCCCCGCGAGGGGGCCGCCCTTCGCGGCATCAGAGCCGAGCCCGAAGGCTCGAGTCAGACGGTCTTGGTCTTACTTGACGACCAGCTTGTGCTTGCCGCTGTTGTTGGCCTTGTTCAGGCTGTTCTCAGGCATCAGGGTGCGGAAGTAGAACGTACCCTTCGTGGTCATCTTCTTCGTGATCGAGTACTTGCCCGACGCGTTGAGCGTCGCGTTCTGCCACACCTTCCAGACGCCGCTGACCAGCTTCATGATCTTGGCGGTGCCTGCGCCAGCCACGCCCTTCGCCGTGGTGACGGTTCCACTGAACGTGACATTGGTCCCAGCCTTGACGCTGGACTTCGAGAGGGACAGGGACACGACCCACGGAAGCTTGACGACGACGCCCGTCTGGGCGATCTTCGCCTGCGACATGGCCACGTTGACGATCTCCCTCGAGTAGTCCCAGTTGTGGAGGCCGAAGCTACCCTCGCTCTCCACGAACTCGTTGTTCGTGAAGCTGCTCAGGAACGCGCGCTGGGCCGTGGTCCACTGGTTCGAAGGAATGGCGACGAGAGCCGTGTGGGCCGCGTCGGTGTTGGCGTAGCCGAGGTTCTTGGCGGCCACGTCGAGGGCCGCCCAGATCGCGGCGACCTTGCCCTTCGTCCAGCTCTGACGCTGGTCGATGGTGTCCTGCAGCCAGAGGCCCTTGTCGCCACCAGTGAGGTTGCCGACCTTGTTGCCGTTCGCGTTCTGAGTGACCGTGACGGTCACCTTGAGCGGACTGGCGGTGGGGTCGGGCGTCGCCATGGTGGTCGAGACGGGCTCCGGGTTCTCCACGACGCTGCTGACGTTGTTGTGGCAGGTGCTGCAGGCCGAGAACGGCATGCCGTCCTGCGTCACCGTCAGGGTGGTCGTGATCACCGGCGTGCCGCTGGGCACCGGCGTCGCGGTCGCGACGGCGGTAGCAGTGGCATACGGGACCGGCGACGCCTCGTTGGCGTCAGCAGGCGTGATGATGTTGAACGTGTGGTTGCCGCCCAGCTGCACGCTGCCGCGGCTGAGGCTCGTCGGCGGCATGTGGCACTGGACGCACTTGCCCTTGTGGACGCTCGGGAACGCCGAGACGTCGATGGCGCCGTACCCGTCCATCATCTCCTTCATCGGATGATGGATCTCGGCGCCAGGCGAAGCGGTGGTGCCTTCGGGGAGCTCCCCGTTGTGGCACTCCGTGCAGACGTTGCTGGCGTTGCCGCCCAGCGACGCGTCGTTGTTGAGCTGCGCGTCGAAGTCCTCGTCCCAGACGCCCTTGATGGTGCCGGCGTCGTGCGGGGCGTGGCAGCCGACGCAGGTGACGCCGTACTTGACGTCAGCGCTGCTCGGGTTCTTGCCAGCCTCCTTGAGGATGCGGAAGTCGGCGGAGTGGCACTCGAGGCACGTCTGCTTGTCGGACTCAGACATGAAGCCCCAGAAGGACTGGCTCGTGAGGACGGTGAGTGCCTGTGCGTGACCCTCGCTCGCCCACTCAGGATACTGAGCGGCGCTGCCGTCGTGACCGCGTCTGCTGCCACATGGAGTCCATGCCGGCGACCTGCCAGTAGGTCTGCAGGCGACCGAAGCCAGCCGACGTAGCCGAGGGATCCGGCGTCGGGGTCCAGCCAGGCTGCGGGACGGTGAGGTACGTTGCCAGCGACGGGTCCCAGGCGGGAGTCGGCGTCGGCGACCCGAGCATCGGGTAACCGATCGCCATCTGCGGCTGGATCAGCGTGGTCTGCGACGCCGTCGGCGTCGGGATCGGGTTCACGGCGTAGGTGTTGGTCGTGTACGCGTAGCGCGAGTGGCAGGCGCCGCAGATCTGGGCGTCGGCCATATTGCCGAAGGGCGCACTGTGCGCGGTGTCGTTGGTGTCCCGGCCGTCGTTCACGCTGACCGGTGCGGCGCCGTAGTGGCACGAGGAGCAGCCGATGTCGCCCTCCGACCAGGCGGCTTCACCCAGGCCCTGCGGCAAGTCGACTGCGCTCGGCGAGGCGCCCCACGACACTGCGCCGGCTGACGACGTCGCGGTGGGGACCGGTGTCAGCTTCGCGGGAGCGAAGTTCGACGTATGGCAGCCCTGGCACACCGAGCCGTAGGGAAGACGCTGGGCGACCTCGCCGTAGGCCTCGTCCGTGCCGTGCTTGGTCTTGGCCCAGTCGGGATACACGACCGGCGCGCTCAGGAACGGCGTGTCGCCGTGGCAGCCGGCACACGCGCTGGTCACTGTGAAGTCTTCGCGGTAGCCGTTCCAGGCCAACGCGGGGACCGCCAGCATCAGCACGAAGGCGGCCACAACTAGCGCAACGATGGTCACGCGTTTGAACATGGTCACCTCCTTGGATGTATTGACGGGATAGTCAGGTCTGTCCGCTCTCACAGAATCACCTCCCCCCACGAAGCGGATCATGGATCGAAAGCGCCTCGCGAAGCCCGGGCGACGTGAGGCGGTATTCGTGCCTGGAAGCGGGCTCGGGATGGGAGGACACACATACGTCCGCATGTGACAAATTGCACATGCCGGTCCGTGTGATGTCTGTGCTCCAGTTCCCCATGACAGCCCGCAGACCGACTCACCCGGGGGGGTATGCCGGTCTACCCGTGGTGGTATACAGGATTTGGTGAGTGTTAGCAAACATTGAGCAATGTTGCGGGAGTCGCCGCGGGGTCGTACGGAGCGACGTCATACCGCGGCTCACACGGTCCCTCTCTCGGCTCGATATGCCTGCCCCTCGTCGAGCGGGAAGAAGCCGCTTAGCAGACCAGCAGCGCCGCGCCGCGCCGGCGGCGGTCAGGCGGCCGGAGAAGAGTCGTTGGGGGCGCCGGCGCCCGGCCCCGCAGGGGCCTGTCTGCCGGCGCTCACCACGCCGGTGACGGCCGCGCACCAGCCCTCGAACTGCAGCCGCGGCCGGAAGAACAGCCACGTCTCCTTGACCAGCGGGATCAGTGGGATGGCGATGAGCATGCCCGTGATGCCGTGGATCTCCCCGCCGGCGAGGATCGCGAAGATCACCACGAGCGGATGCACCCGGAAGCGGCTGCCCATGATCACCGGCACGAGGATGTGGCCCTCGATCTCCTGGATGAGGACGAAAGTGAGGATCACCCAGAGGGCCGACAGAGGCGAGTCGAAGACGGCGACCACGCTCGGCGGCACGGCGGCCAGCACCGGCCCGAGGTACGGGATCGCCTCCATGATGCCGGCCCAGACGCCGAAGAACAGCGCGTAGCGGCCGCCGGACGGGAACGCGCCCACCATGCTGAGGATCCACATCGCGACGCCGACGCTGGCGCCCATGACGGTCGACAGCAGCAGTTGCGCTTTGACGTAGTCCACCACGGCCGCCCTCGCGCGCCCGACATACTGGCGGCCGTCGTCCTCACTGCGGGTCGGGAAGTTGCCGGCGATGAACGCTCCGATGCGCCGCCCGTCCAGGAGCATGTAGATCGAGAGCACGATGATGATGATGAAGTACGTGATCTGGCGAACCACCGTCACGCCCATGTCGACCACGTTGCCGGTGAACTGGGGGATGCGGTCGGCGATGGCCGTCATCGCCTTGCGGATCTGGGAGGCGACGTCGATGCCGAGGCCGGCGCGATCGCTGAGCCGCTGCAGGCGCGCGATCGTCTCGCCGGCCTGGTCGCCCATGCCCGGCAGCGCGGACGTCAGGCTGCGGAGCTGGTGGACGACCGGCGGCCAGACGAGGGCCGCGATGAGCACCACGAGGGCGACGAACCCGAGGTAGACGAGGAACACGCCGACGTAGCGCGGCACGTGCACGCGCTCGAGCCCGTGGACCAGCGGGTTGAGGACCAGCGCCACGAGCGCGGCGACCAGGAAGATGAAGATCACCTGGCCGATCGCGCCGAGCACGAACCAGCCGATGATGAGCAGCGCGGGGAGGACGGCGAGCTGCACCCAGCGCGGGATGTAGATGCGTCCTGACGCGTACTCGGGGCGGCTCGCCACCGGCTCTCACCTCCGCCGTCTCGTTCGGCGCCGCGGCGGCGAAGCCTGCCCGCGGCGTCGCCGGCGGAGTCTCTCCGGCCGCAGGGTTTGCCCTCCATGGCCGCGGGTACAAAGTTGACAGTGATTGACTCAGATTTTATGCTGTCCATCGAGTAATCCCTCAAGGAGGAAGTTCCATGGCCAAAGTCATCGGCATCGACCTCGGCACGACCAACAGCGCCATGGCCGTGCTCGAAGGCGGCGAGCCGACCGTCATCCCCAACAGTGAGGGCGGTCGCACCACGCCGTCAGTGGTCGCGTTCTCGAAGAGCGGCGAGCGCCTCGTAGGCAGCGTCGCCCGTCGTCAGGCGGTCACCAACCCCGAGAACACCGTGTTCTCGATCAAGCGCTTCATGGGCCGCAAGTTCGGCGACGTCTCCGAAGAGATGAAGATCGTGCCGTACCACGTGGTCAAGGCTTCCAACGGCGACGCCTCCGTCGACATCGGCGGCAAGACGTACTCGCCGCCGGAGATCTCCGCCATGATCCTGCAGAAGCTCAAGCGGGACGCGGAGGAGTACCTCGGCGAGAAGGTCACCGAGGCGGTCGTCACCGTCCCGGCGTACTTCAACGACTCCCAGCGCCAGGCCACCAAGGACGCCGGCAAGATCGCCGGGCTCGACGTCAAGCGCATCATCAACGAGCCCACCGCGGCCGCGCTCGCGTACGGCCTCGACAAAGAGCACGACCAGACCATCCTCGTGTTCGACCTGGGCGGCGGCACCTTCGACGTCTCCATCCTCGACCTCGGGGAGGGCGTGTTCGAGGTGCGTTCCACCAACGGCGACACGCACCTCGGCGGCGACAACTTCGACAAGGCCGTGGTCGACTGGATGGTCGCGGAGTTCAAGCAGAGCCAGGGTATCGACCTGAGCGTCGACAAGATGGCGCTGCAGCGGCTGTACGAGGCCGCGGAGAAGGCCAAGATCGAGCTCTCCACGACGATGAGCTCGGCCGTCAACCTGCCGTTCATCACGGCCGACGAGAACGGGCCGAAGCACCTCGACCTCACCCTGACGCGCGCGAAGTTCGACGAGCTCACGCACGACCTGGTCGAGCGCGTGGTGGCGCCGGTCAACGCCGCCATCAAGGACGCCGGCCTCGGCAAGAGTGAGATCCACCACGTGATCCTCGTCGGCGGCATGACCCGCGTGCCGGCCGTGCAGGAGAGGGTCAAGGAGCTCATCGGCAAGGACCCGCACAAGGGCGTCAACCCGGACGAGGTCGTCGCCGTCGGCGCGGCCATCCAGGGCGGCGTGCTCGCCGGCGAGGTCAAGGACGTGCTGCTCCTCGACGTCACGCCGCTGAGCCTCGGCATCGAGACCAAGGGCGGCGTCTTCA
Source organism: uncultured Thermoleophilia bacterium (assembly GCA_963784975.1). Classification (GTDB taxonomy): domain Bacteria; phylum Actinomycetota; class Thermoleophilia; order UBA2241; family UBA2241; genus CAIXSE01. The sequence continues at coordinate 45,036 of CAWAUK010000055.1, forward strand.
CCCGGCTCATCGATCGCAACACCACGATCCCGACCAAGAAGAGCGAGATCTTCAGCACCGCCGACGACAACCAGACGAGCGTCGAGATCCACGTGCTCCAGGGCGAGCGCGACATGGCGGCCTACAACAAGACGCTGGGCAAGTTCCAGCTCGTGGGCATCCCGCCGGCGCCGCGTGGCATCCCACAGATCGAGGTCACATTCGACATCGACGCCAACGGGATCGTCCACGTGCGCGCCAAGGACCTGGGCACGGGCAACGAGCAGAAGATCACCATCACCGCCTCCAGCGGCCTCAGCGAGCAGGACATCGAGCGCATGATGAAGGACGCCGACGCGCACGCCGACGAGGACAAGAAGGCGCGCGAGATGGCCGATGTCAAGAACAACGCCGAGAACCTGCTCTACAGCACCGAGAAGTCGCTGCGCGACATGGGCGACAGGGTCGACGCGTCGACCAAGGCCGACATCGAGGCGGCGGCGGCCGAGCTCAAGACCGCGCTGGACGGCGACGACATGGACGCGATCCAGGCCAAGACCGAGACGCTCATGCAAGCCTCGCACAAGCTCGCCGAGGCCGTGTACCAGCAGGCGCAGCAGGAGCAGGCGGCAAGCTCCGACGGCTCCAGCGCGGCTCAGGAGGACGAGAACGTCGAAGAGGCCGACTACGAGGTCATCGACGAAGACGAGAGCAAGTGACGACGGGAACGATCGGCGGACGGCTGACGCCGGCGCCGCCCGCCGCAACGACATCAGAGGAGGTGTCAACCATGGCGATCATCAGATGGGACCCGTTCCGGGAGATGACCCAGGCACAGAACCAGTTCAACCGGCTGGTGGACCAGGTCTGGGGCGGACGCCAGGAGAGCTGGCTGCCCGCGGTGGACGTCTTCGACAAGAAGGACTCGGTCGTGCTCAAGGCCGAGCTCGCCGGCATGGACCCGGACGACATCGGGATCGAGGTCGAGGACAACGTGCTCACCATCAAGGGCGAGCGCAAGTTCGAGGAGGAGGTCGAGGACGAGCGCTACTACCGTGTGGAACGTCGTTTCGGCAGCTTCCAGCGCAGCCTCGCGCTGCCGCAGGGCGTCAGGGCCGACGAGATCCAGGCCAGCTACGACGACGGCATCCTCACGGTCACCGTACCGAAGGCCGAGGAGGAGAAGCCGCAGCGCATCGAGGTCAAGGCCAAGAAGACGGTCGAGGCCACGGCGGGGACGACCGCCAGCTGACACGCGCCGAGGGACCGGCGGGGCGGGGCGCAGCGCCCGCGCCCCGCCGGACTCCTCGGCCTGATAGAGCGGCCCCGGCCGCACGGCGACCACACAGAGAACGGACATGACGGACAGGAAGCACACGACACAGGACCAGAAGCGCGCGCAGGCCGCCGAGGCCGCCGCAGCCGCCAAGGCTGCTGAGGTCCGGGACGCGGCGCAGGCCGCCGAGGTCGCCGCGGACGCGGCAGAGCCGCAGGTCGGCGACGCCGGCGACGAGATCGCCGCCCTCGCGCACGAGCGCGACGAGTACCTCGACCACCTTCGCCGCCTCAAGGCCGAGTTCGACAACTACCGCAAGCGGGTCCTGCGCGACAACGAAGAGCTGCGGCTGCGGGCTGCCGAGACGGTCGTCGAGTCTCTGCTGCCGGTCATGGACAACATGAGTCGCGCGCTCGACGCCGGCGACAAGCACGGGGAGGGCCAGCTCCTGGACGGCTTCGGCCTCGTCGCCGACCAGCTGCGCGGCACGCTGGCCGGTCACGGCCTCGAGGAGATCGACGTCCTGCCGGGCACATCGTTCGACCCGGAGTATCACGAAGCCATCATGACGCAGGCCTCGCCCGATCACGACGAGGGCACGGTCGTGCAGGTGCTCGAGCGCGGCTACCTGCTGCACGGCAAGCTGCTGCGGCCGGCCAAGGTCATCGTCGCCAGGTAGCGGGGAGATGGCCGACTACTATCAGACCTTGGGCGTCTCCAAGAACGCCTCCCAGGACGAGATCAAGAAGGCGTTCCGTAAGCTCGCGCGTGAGCACCATCCGGACAAGAACCCAGGCAACAAAGCCGCGGAGGAGAAGTTCAAGGAGGTCAGCACAGCCTACGAGACGCTCGCCGACCCCGGGAAGCGCAAGCAGTACGACGAGCTCAGCCGGCTCGGCGCCTTCGGCCCCGGGCCCGGCGGCGGCTTCCGGCCGGGCGCCGGCGGTCAGGGCTTCGACCCGAGCATGTTCGGCCAGGGCAACGTGCAGTTCGACGTGGGCGACCTCGGCGACATCCTCGGCAACCTCTTCGGAGGCGCGGCGGGCGGCGCCGGCCGCGGCCGCCGCAGGGCGGCCGAGAGGGGCGCCGACCTGCAGACCGACGTCACCGTGTCGTTCGACGACGCGCTGAGCGGCGTGACCGTCCGCGTGCCGGTCGACAAGGCCGACACGTGCGAGACCTGTCACGGCAGCGGCGCGAAGCCGGGGACGTCGCCCAAGGTCTGCCCGGAGTGCCAGGGGCGCGGCATGGTGGCGCGCAACCAGGGGCCGTTCGCCATGTCGGAGCCGTGCCCCCGCTGCCATGGGCAGGGCACGATCATCGAGCAGCCGTGCCCCACGTGCCGTGGCACCGGCGTGGAGCACAAGACCCGCCGCTACAACGTCAAGGTCCCGGCGGGCGTCAAGGACGGCAGCAGGATCCGCATCAAGGGCAAGGGTGAGGCCGGCCTCCGCGGCGGCCCGGCCGGCGACCTCTTCGTGCGCGTGCGCGTCGAGACCGACGACCTGTTCGAGCGACGCGGCGACGACCTGATCGTCGAGGTGCCGGTCACGGTGTCGGAGGCGGCGCTGGGCGCCACGGTCAGGGTCCCGACGCCGGGGGGCGGCAGGGTGTCGCTCAAGGTCCCGGCGGGCAGCCAGGACGGGCGTACACTGCGTGTGCGCGGCAAGGGCATGCCCAGGCTCAAGGGCGGCCAGGGCAACCTCCTCGTCAAGCTCCGGGTGCAGATCCCCGGCAAGCTGACCAAGGACCAGAAGCAGCTGTTCGAGAAGCTCGCGACGACGTTCCCGGACCCGGCGAGCGATTGCCACGGCGGCCTGAGCTCGCAGCAGGCGAAGCCACGGTCGGACGAGCAGAGAGACCGACGGCGGAGACCCGGTCATGAGACAGGAACACGACAGCGACAGACCGCTCTTCATGATCTCCGTGGCGGCGGAACTCGCGGGCATGCACCCCCAGACGCTGCGCCTGTACGAGCGGCGCGGCTGGTGCGCCCGCAGCGCACGGCCAAGAACACGCGTCGTTACTCGGAGCGCGACGTCGAGCGGCTGCAGCGCATCCAGGAGCTCACCGAGCTCGGGCTCAACCTCGCGGGCGTGGAGCGCGTGCTCGCGATGGAGGAGCAGCTGGACACCCTGCGCCGCCAGATGCTGGCGCTCCAGACGCAGCTGGCGGAGGCCGCCGAGGCCATGCGCCACGAGGTGCAGCGCATCGAGCGCTCGCACCGGATGGACCTGGTGCCGGTCAGCCGCACCCAGGTCGTGCACATCGGCCGCCGGCGCCGGCACGCCTGACGGCGCGGGCTCGACCCTCGAGGTCCCGCCCGCGGCCCACCCCTTCCCAGAGGGTCAGCGACACGAGGAACCATAGATGGACGTGAACAAGTTCTCCGAACGGGCCCGCGAAGCCCTCGAGACGGCGCAGGGCGTCGTCCGCCGCGGCCCGCGCAACGTGCTCGGCACCGAGCACCTCCTGATCGGTGTGCTCAGCCTGCCCGGCGGCGTCGTCGAGCAGCTCCTCAACCTCTTGGGCGTCGACAAGGGCGCCCTGATGACGCGCGCCGACCAGATGGCGCAGAACCAGCCGGTCGGCCAGAGCGGTCCCTCCGGGCCTGCCGAGATGCTCTACATGACGCCGCGCGCCAAGGCCGCCCTGGACCTCGCCGTCCAGGAGGCGCAGAAGATGGGCGACGAGATGGTCGGCACCGAGCACCTGCTGCTCGGCATCCTGCTCGAGGGCGAGGGTCCCGGCAGCGCCCTTCTCAAAGACGTCGGGGTGACCGAGGAGCGGCTGCGCGACGCGCTGGCCCAGGTGCGCGCCACCGGCACCGACTACGAGGCCAGCGCCACCGGCGAGAGCATGCTCAAGAAGTACACGCGCGACCTCACCGCGATGGCCCGCGAGGGCAAGCTCGACCCGGTCATCGGCCGCGACGAGGAGATCAAACGCGTCATCCAGGTGCTCAGCCGCAGGACCAAGAACAATCCGGTGCTGATCGGCGAGCCCGGCGTGGGCAAGACCGCCATCGCCGACGGCCTCGCGCAGAAGATCGTCAACGCCGATGTGCCGGAGATCCTGCGCGGCCGGCGCGTGCTCGCGCTCGACCTCGGCGCGATGGTCGCCGGCTCGAAGTACCGCGGCGAGTTCGAGGAGCGCCTCAAGGGAGCCCTCGACGAGATCCAGCGCTCCAAGGACGTGGTGCTGTTCATCGACGAGCTGCACACCGTCGTGGGCGCCGGCGCCGCCGAGGGCGCCATCGACGCGTCGAACATGATGAAGCCCATGCTCGCCCGTGGTGAGCTCCAGTGTGTGGGCGCCACCACACTGGACGAGTACCGCCAGTACATCGAGAAGGACGCCGCCCTGGAGCGTCGCTTCCAGCCCATCCTCGTCGGGGAGCCGACGGTCGAAGAGACCGTCGCCATCCTCGAAGGGCTGCGCGACAAGTACGAGGCGCACCACAAGGTCAAGATCACGGACGCCGCCGTCCGCGAGGCGGCTCATCTGAGCGACCGCTACATCAGCGACCGCTTCCTCCCCGACAAGGCCATCGACCTGCTCGACGAGGCGGCCAGCAAGCTGCGCATCGAGGCGACGATGCTGCCGCCGGACCTGCGTGAGATGGAGCTGAAGCTCCAGGAGCTCACGCGCGAAGGCGCGGCGGCGGTCCAGGTGCAGGACTACGAGCGCGCCGCCCAGCTCAAGGAACAGAGCGACAAGATCCAGCAGACGTTCGTCACGGCCAAGGACGCGTGGCTGGCCGACAAGGGCATCGCCGACGCCACCGTGGACGCCGACGACATCGCCGCGCTCGTCAGCAAGTGGACCGGCATCCCCGTGCAGCGGATGCTGCAGGAGGAGGCGGACAAGCTCCTCGAGATGGAGGGCAGTCTGCACGGGCGGGTGATCGGCCAGGAGCGTGCGGTCGAGGCGGTCAGCGAGGCCGTGCGCAGGGGCCGGGCAGGGCTCAAGGACCCCAAGCGTCCCATCGGCTCGTTCCTGTTCCTCGGCCCGACGGGCGTCGGCAAGACCGAGCTGGCGCGCGCCCTCGCCGAGTTCCTCTTCGACGACGAGGAGGCGCTCGTGCGTCTCGACATGAGTGAGTACATGGAGAAGCACACCGTGTCCCGCCTCACAGGCGCGCCGCCCGGCTACGTCGGCTACGACGAGGGCGGGCAGCTCACCGAGGCGGTGCGGCGGCGCCCCTACAGCGTCGTGCTCTTCGACGAGATCGAGAAGGCGCACCCGGACGTCTTCAACGCCCTGCTGCAGATCCTCGACGACGGCAGGCTCACGGACGGCAAGGGCCGCACCGTGGACTTCAAGAACACGGTCGTCATCATGACCAGCAACCTGGGCAGCGGCGTCATCGGCAGGAACCCCCTCGGGTTCACGGCCGAGGCCGGCGGGACCACGCACGCCGACCTCGAGAAACGCCTGCTCGAGGAGCTGCGCAAGTCGTTCCGGCCCGAGTTCCTCAACCGCATCGACGAGGTGATCGTCTTCGATCCGCTCACCCGGGAGCAGCTCACCGAGGTCGTCGACCTGCTTCTCACGCACCTGCGCAGGCTTGTGGAAGGTCAGGGTATGGCCCTCGAGGTGAGTCGTGAGGCCAAGGAGTTCGTGGCCCAGCGGGGCTACGACGCCGACTACGGCGCGCGGCCGATGAAGCGCGCCATCCAGCGCCTCGTGGAGAACCCGCTGTCCAGCGCCCTGCTCCGGGGGCGGTTCGTCGAGGGCGACACCATCAAGGTCGACGTGGCGGACGGCGCCCTGGTGTTCACGAAGTAGCTTCGTGGGGCTATAGTCGCCGCATGGGGAAGGCACGCACTGCAGTCCTCGGCGGCGTGATCGGCGCCGCCGTAGGAGTGGTCCTCGCACCGCGTCTCGGAGAGTCGCGGCGCGAGGCGCTCGACCGGCTTCGCCTCGCGGCCAGTCCGGGCAGGGGCGCGGTCCGTGCCTTCGCCGGGACCCCGTGCGCGGCGGAGAGCCGCGCCCCAGTACGCACTCAGGGCGGCGCGCCGCGCGCCGCCGATGCGGCCTCGGCCGCTTCCGGAGGAGGAGAAGACGATGGATGAGCCCCGGGCCGGGAGCGAGGCCATGCGAGACAGCAGCGGGTTCAAGGAACTCGAGGTCGTGGCGTACATCGGCGAGTTCAAGATCGTCGGCATCGCCCACTTCGGCGTCGGCCAGCGCGCGAGCTCCCGGCGCCCCTCTGACTACATCCGCGCGTTCAGCGACAACCGTCTCACGCTGTCCAAGGTACGCATCTACAACAAGGGCAACCAGGAACTCTTCGAGACGGCGCCCTTCATCATCCTGAACCTGGACAAGGTCGACTTCCTTTACGCGCGCGAAGACGCGATGGAGAGCGAGGCGGAGTGACTGCCCTCGGGACGACCCTGTGACGTACGAGGTCGACCTCCTCATCCCGACGGCGCGCTTCGTCTTCAGCGTCGAAGGCGACGCCGTGGAGGTGCTGCCCGAGCATCGCTCTCCGCAGGCGTTCATGGAGTACCGCGAGCTGCGCGAGCGGCGTCCAGTCGTCGGCATGACGACGTTCCCCAACACCGTCCTCTTGCGCGGGGCGAAGACGATCCTCGTCGACCCGGGCCTGCCGCTGCAGAACGACCCCGCGCTCCGCGCCCTCGAGGCGCGGGGGCTCGCGCCCGCCGACGTGGACCTGGTCGTGCTCACGCACGCCCACCTGGACCACGCCGGCGGCTGCGCGTCCGTCCCCGCGCCCGTGGCGGTCCACGAGCTCGAGACGACATCGGCGTACTGGCCGCTCGCCGGCGGGCTGCTGGAGTTGCTGCCGCTCGACCTCCTGACCGGGGACGGCGGTGAGCTGGCGCCCGGCCTCGAGTGGGCGCTCACGCCCGGCCACTGCGCCGGGCACATCAGCCTGGCCGCCGAGACTGCCGAGGGGCTGGTCGCGCTCTGCGGCGACACCATCGGGCCGGGCAGGGACGAGTTCGATGCCATGGCGCCGGACGGGCCGGCGGCAGACGTCATCCTCGCGTCGTGGCGGCGCATCCGCGCCTGGGACCCGGCGCTCATCATCGCCGGGCACCTGCCGCCGTTCGCACCGTGAGGCCGGCCGCGCGGTGCAGCGTGCCGCGGCCGGCCTGTGCTACACTCAGGCCCCTTGTGACCAGCCCGGGAGACTTCTGCGTGCCTATCTACGAATACCAGTGTGACAGATGCGGGGACTCGTTCGAGGTCATGCAGAGGATGAGCGACGACCCGCTCACGGAGTGCGAGAAGTGCGGCGGCTCGCTCCACAAGGTGATGCACCCCGTCGCCATCCACTTCAAGGGCTCGGGCTTCTATACCACCGACTACGGCAAGGGCTCGGGCAGGCGCACGAGTGGCCGTGAGTCCGGCTCAGACGAGGCTTCTTCGAGCTCCGCCGAGAGTTCCTCGGGCGACGGCGACTCCGCCAAGACCGCGAAGAAGGAGCCGGCGTCCGGCGACGGCAAGGCCAAGGAGACGCAGAAGGCGACCTGATTCGCCGGGGGGTGAGCTGCGTGGAGCGACCGACGGACGAGGCCCTGCGCAAGGCGCAGACCACCCTGCGCGGGCTGGTCAGCGACGGCCCGTCGCGGCTTCCGTCCCTCAACCTCATCGCCGACTCCATCCGGCTTGAGCTCGAGAAGTCCGGTAAGGTCGCCCTCCTCTACGTCAGCCTGGCGCGCTACGGGCGCCTCGAGCCGGTGTTCGGCTGGCGCATCGTCGCCGAGATCCTCGACGCCGTGGCCGCCAACCTCGAGGGCATGGTCGGAAGCACTCTCCGCCGCCTCGACGTGGTCAGCGATTTCACGCTCACCGACGACGCCTTCATCGTGCTGCTGTCGCCGCCGCGCTCCGCCGCCGTGATCGCCGACGACGACCTCGCGGCGGTGACGCGGCGGGTCTACGAGCGGCTGCAGTCGCTGCTGCTGAACGACCTCGCGCCGGGCGTGTACGACCGCGTGCACCCGTCGGTCGGGTCGGCCGTGCTCGCCGTCGACGACTCGCTCACCTTCGAGCAGAACCTGCAGCACGGCCTCGCGCTGGCGATGCAGGCCGCGGAGGAACAGGCCCTGCTCTACGACCGGGACCTGGAGAGCACCCTGGCCGACTGTGTGTCCCGCGGTGACCTGGAGCCACTGTTCGAGCCCATCGTGGACCCGGTGGCGCGTGAGGTGATCGGCTACCGCAGCAGCGTGCGGGGTCCGTTCTACTCGCCGCTGCGGCTGCCGGATGTACTGCTCGACGTGGCCCGCCGTTCGCAGGTGCTGGCCTCCTACGGTGTGGCCGCGCGGGAGGCCACGGTCTCGGCGGCGGCCGGGCTCAAGGCCGATGACCTCCTGTTCCTCGGCTGCGCCGCCGGTGAGCTTCCCAACGCCGCCGTCGTCGCCGTGAGCGAGTTCTACTCCCTCAACCAGGCGCTCGTCCCGCAGCACGTGGTGTTCGAGATCGACGCCGAGGACCTCATGACCAACACGGCCTCAACGCTGCGCACGCTCGCCGACGTGCGCGACCTCGGCTTCCAGCTGTGCATCTCCGGCCTCGGGGCGCAGTTCACCGCGCTCGACCTCATCGCCGAGGCGGGCCCCGAGTATCTGTGCCTCGATCCCATGCTGGTCGCCGGCCTCGCCGGCGACCTCACCGCCGTCGAGGTCGTGCAGTTGCTGGTGCGATTCGCCGGCCGCACCGGGGCGCAGCTCATCGCCACGGGAGTGCGAGAGCAGGAGCAGCAGCTGGTGCTGGCGCGCAACGGGGTCGAGCTGTTCTGCGGCGAGGCCTTCGCACGCGCCGACACGCGCCTGCCGCAGGTGACGTTCTCGAAGTGAACGGGCCGCGCGCCGCTTCGCCGGCGCGGCCCTCTCGTCCGCTCAGGCGGTCAAGCTTGCGGGCAGCTCACGCTCGCCGGCAACGCCCGTGAAGATGGTCACGCGATTGCGGCCGCGCCGCTTGCTCTCGTAGAGAGCGGCGTCCGCGGCCTCGATGAGCTCGGCCTCGTCGGCCGCGCCGGCGGGGTAGGTGGCGATGCCGGCCGAGATGGTCGTGCACACCTGCTCGCCGCCGCGCACCTCCACGGTGACCGTCTCGACGGCCCGCCGCAGCCGCTCCGCCAGCTCGTAGCCCTGCGATTCGTCGCCGCGGATGAGCACGGCGAACTCCTCGCCGCCGTAGCGGGCGGCGACGTCCGCGTCCCGCACCAGCGACCCCACCGCGGTGCCGATGCGCCGCAGCAGGTCGTTGCCGGCCTCGTGGCCGTGCCGGTCGTTGAACTGCTTGAAGTGGTCGAGGTCGAGCATGAGCAGCGCCAGCTCGCCTCCGTAGCGGTCGGTCTTGGTCACCTCGTTGTGCAGATAGTCGACGAAGGTGCCGTAGTTGTAGAGCCCCGTGAGCCGGTCGGTGAGCGTGGTCGCGGCGAGCTCGCGCTGCGCGTCACGGTGCCGGCGCTGGACGCGGCCGAGGAACAGGCCGGAGACGAAGAAGAGTGCGGTGCCGAGCAGAGCCTGGCGCACGATCTCGGGCGTCGCCGGCGCGACGAAGCTGTAGTAGAGCACGAAGAAGTTGCCGAGCCAGATGGTGACCGCGAGGCTGCCGAGCTCGAAGAAGAACACGGCGGCCAGGACGAGCGGGAAGAGGAAGAGCGGCCAGAGGTACCCTGGTCCCGCGACGGTGACCAGGGCCGAGACCGCCGCGAGGGACGCCAGAAGGGCAGCGGCGCGCCGCAAGGTATGGCGCCTGCCGTCGCTGTCACTCGGGCCGTGCGTCGCTGGGGTCACCTGGCTCCTTCTCAGCCTTGCTTCGCCACTCCTACGACGGGCGCTGTGGCAATCCTGCCGCCTGGCGCGTCGCCGCCCGTCGCCACCTCAGACTACAGTCGGTCCGGGCGGGGGGCGAGAGCGCCGGGCCAACGTCAACGAGGTCTCCGGGGGATCCCAGCAAACGTCCACCGGGGTTCGGCTAGAATCGTGCTGTGGCCCTGCAGATCCTCCTCACCAACGACGACGGCATCGACGCCCCCGGCATCGCCGTGCTGCGCCGTGCGCTCGACGGCCTCGGTGAGGTCACGACCATCGCGCCGGACCGCGACACGAGCGCGGTCGCGCGCGGCATCACCGTCCGCCGTCCCCTCACGTTGCGGGCGCGCTCCTTCGGCGACGGCTATCACGGCTTCGCCGTCGACGGCACGCCGTCGGACTGCGTGCGCATCGCCCTGCTCGGCCTGCGGTGCCCCAGACCCGACCTCGTCGTGGCCGGAGTCAATGCCGGCGGCAACATGGGAGCCGACGTCACGTACTCCGGCACCGTCGGCGCCGCCCTCGAGGCCGCCCTGCGCGGGCACCCGGCGGTCGCGTTCTCGGTCGCGGAGCTCGAGCCGGGCTGGCTCGGCGAGGCCGAGCCCATCCTGCGCGCGATGGTCGGCCACGTCATCGAGCGCGGCCTGCCCCGCCACAGCATCCTCAACGTGAATCTGCCGGACCGGCCGCTCGCCGCGATCACGGGCATCCGCCGCGCGCGGCTTGGCGGCGCGAGCGCCTACGACTTCGTCATGCTGGCCGGGGAAGACGGCGCCGCGCCCGCGGAGCACTACCTGCCGTGCGAGCATCCGGCCTCGGGTGAGCGAGTGGAGACGGACTTCGACGTCGTCGCATCCGGCGCGGTGGCCGTGACACCCCTGCGCTACGACCTGCTGGACCCGGACCTGCTGGCGGACCTGGCCGGCTGGGATCTCGACCTCGAGCGGCTGCGTGACCAGTCTGTGTAGCCCGACTGGCGAGGGGGGCGCCCCAGGTGCACCGCTCAGTGAGGTGGCCGGCTTCGACCCGGTGATCTTCGACCTCGACGGCACCGTGGTGGACACGGTCGAGCTGATCGTGGAGTCGTTCCGCCATGCCACGCGCACGGTACTGGACGAAGTCCTGCCCGACGAGGTGATCCTCGCCGGCGTCGGGCAGCCGCTCATGGTCCAGATGCGGCGGCTCTCGTCCGAGCACGCGCAGGAGCTCTACGACGTCTACCGCGAGTACAACCACCGGCGGCACGACGAGCTCATCCGCGCCTACGATGGCGTCGCCGAGGTCCTCGACGGCCTGCGGCTCGCAGGCAGGCGCCTCGGGATCGTCACCAGCAAGAGCGCCGACACGACGCAGATGGCGTTCAACGCCGTCGGTCTGCGCGAGCACTTCGGCGTCGTGGTCACGGCGAGCGACACCCAGGAGCACAAGCCATCGCCCGTGCCGCTGCGCCTCTGCCTCGAGCGCTTCGGGGCGCAGGCGGAGGGCGCGCTCTACGTCGGCGACAGCCCCGTGGACATCGAGGCCGGCCGCGCGGCCGGCATGGCCACCGCGGCCGTGGCCTGGGGCGTGTTCGGCCGCGAGGCGCTGCTGGCCGCCGGGCCGGACTACTGGCTCGACGAGCCCGGCGAGCTGCTCGGCCTGTGCCTGCGCGGAGAAGGGCGCCGCGTGAATAGCCGCCGTTGGCAGGCGAGCAAGCGGGGCGCTGGAGAGGCACCGCTCTGCGCCGCGCCGGGGGAGGTACCACCAGCGGGTAGGTCGTCGCGGCCGCAGGGCGGCCGCGAAGGAGGGAAGCGGTGAGCGAGGCCGAGGCGGCGGCCAGGACGGCCGAACTGCGCGAGACCATCAACCGGCACGCGCACCTCTACTACGTGCTCGACCGGCCGGAGATCGACGACGCCGCCTACGACGCGCTGTACCGCGAACTGCAGACGCTCGAGGAGGAGTACCCGCGGCTGCGCACGCCGGACTCGCCGACGCAGCGGGTGGGCGGCGCCCCGCTCGAGGGGTTCACGCAGGTCCGCCACCTCGAGCCGATGCTCTCGCTCGCCAACGCTCGCAACGAGGACGAGTTGCTGGCGTGGGACCAGCGCAACCGCCGGCTGCTCGAGGCCCGGGAGCTCGACGACGCGCCGCTGCGCTACGTCGTCGAGCCCAAGATCGACGGCCTCGCCATCTCGCTCACGTACCGCGACGGCGTGTTCAGCGTCGGCGCCACCCGCGGCAACGGCGAGGTCGGCGAGGAGGTCACCGCCAACCTGCGGACGATCGGCTCGGTGCCTCTTCGGTTGCGCGTGGGCGAGCCGCCGCCCGTCGTCGAGGTACGCGGCGAGGTCTACCTGCCGCTCGCCGCGTTCGCCCGCCTCAACGAGCAGCGGCTGGAGGCGGGCCTCAGCCCCTTCGTGAACCCGCGCAACTCCGCCGCGGGCTCCATCCGCCAGCTGGACCCGAGGCTGGCGGCCGCCCGGCCCCTCGACGTCTGGTGCTACGCCATCGGCTACTCCGAGGGCCTCGACCTGCCCGACCACCACAGCGCGCTCGAGTGGCTGCGGGCGGCGGGGTTCAAGGTCAACCCGCAGATCGTGATCGTGGACGGCATCGAGCGGGTCGCTGCCGCGTGCCGCGCCTGGGAGGAGCGCCGCTCCGACCTCGACTACGACATCGACGGAGCCGTGGTCAAGGTCGATTCGTTCGCGCTCCAGCGGGCCTTGGGCAGCGTGGCCCACGACCCTCGCTGGGCGATCGCCTTCAAGTTCGCGCCGACGACGGCGACCACGAGGCTGCACAGCATCGAGGTCAATGTGGGGAGGACCGGCGTGCTCACGCCGTTCGCCGTGCTCGAGCCGGTCTTCGTCGGCGGCGTCACCGTAGAGCGCGCGACCCTGCACAACGAGGACGACATCCGGCGCAAGGACATCCGCCCCGGCGACGACGTGATCCTCCAGCGCGCCGGTGACGTGATTCCCCAAGTCGTCGGCCCGGTGATGACCGGCGAGATCGACGACGGCGAAGGGCGGCTCGTGGGCCGCGCGGAGCGTCACGCGACGCTGTCCGAGTGGGCGATGCCCCGCACGTGTCCGGCCTGCCACTCGGAGACCGTGCGGGAGACCGGTGAGGTCGCCGTCCGCTGCCCCAATCGCTCGTGCCCGGCCCAGCTCGTCGAGAGCATCAAGCACTTCGTGAGCAAGGGCGCCATGGACATCGAGGGGATCGGCGAGGAGACGGTCGTGCTGCTCCACGCCCAGGCGCTCATCGAGAACGTCGCCGACCTGTATCGCCTCGAGCGTGAGCACTTCGTGCGGCTCGAGGCCGGCAAGGTCGTCGCCCTTCCCGGGTTCGGCGGCAAGACGCGCAAGGGCGAGGACGGCGCGCTCGAGCTGGTGGAGGCCAGGCGCGCCGACAAGGTCCTGGCCGCCGTCGAGGAGTCCAAGCAGCGGCCCTTCGCGCGCGTCCTGTATGCCCTGGGCGTCCGCCACGTGGGCTCGGTGACCGCCCAGGCGCTGGTCGAGCGCTACCCCAGCGTGGATGCGCTCCTCGCCGCCGGCGCCGCCGACCTGGCCGAGGTCCCGGGCATCGGTCCCGTGGTCGCCGAGGCCGTGGAGCAGTTCCTCGGCGACGCCCACAACCGCGAGACGATCGAGAAGCTGCGCGCCGCGGGCGTGCGCCTGGTCGAGGACACGCCCGCGCGGCAGGAGGGCCCGCTCACCGGCTCCACCTTCGTGCTCACGGGCAGACTGCCGACACTCACTCGCGGGCAGGCCCAGGCGCTGATCGAGGCCGCGGGAGGTCGCGTCAGCGGCTCGGTGAGCCGGGCGACGGACTACGTCGTCGCCGGCGAGGACGCGGGGTCCAAGCTCGAGAAGGCGATCGCGCTCGGCGTCGCTGTGATCGATGAGGCCGGCCTGCTGGGACTGGCGGCCGGTCCGGACAGCCGGGATGGGCGGCTGACGCTCACCTGACCTTGAGAGGCGTGCTCCGCGAGCCTCAAGACGGTCGTGAACCTACCTGAACCTATCCTGCACGGGCAAACCAACCAGGCTGCCTACTTCACATCGGTTAATATTCGGTTAACCGCTGCTCAACACATCGCTCCTAGTGTCCGCCTTGCGAAGCTTCCCGTCTCCGAGAAGCCCCGCTGCCAGCGCCAAGTGCTGGTACCTCCTATCTTCTTGGTTCGCCCCGGCCCCGGGCGAACCACGGCCTGAGGGCCGGCGGGCGCCGCCCCAAGAGCGGCTCTGCTCGCCGGCCCTCGGCTATCTGTCGGGGCGCGGATCCGACCCCCACCCCCGGGTCCGCGCCTGCCCTGTAACCAAGCAGCAACGCTTCCTTCGCAGTGGTTCGCGTCGCTTCACGCCGACTCAACATTGCCTGGGGATGATGTGAGTGGCTCCTTTCGCTGGCAAGCGAAGACCCCCCACCACGAGGGTTTGCCCCAAAGCCCTTGTACGAGGCCCCGTTCCCCGCGGGGCCTCGCCCCTTTAACCATGCACCAGGGCCCTTCCGGCCGCCTCTGCCGCGGTTGCCGCACCTTTGGCCGGCGCCGCCGTCAACTTTGCCGAAGTATCCGCCGCTGACAGGCGCGGCGCGGGCCTGTAGCCTCGGGGACGCTGCCGGGGAGGCCGCGATCGTCGCGGCGGGCGCTCCGGCGGCGGCACGCACACCACGAGACCGGTGGAGGGGGCGATGGAAGGCATTCCGACACGCATGGGCGACGGGTCGCTGGTGCGGATGACCCGGGCGGAGATCGAGGCCGACATCCACGCCGGCGTCGAGGCGGGCGCCAAGCGTGCCAAGGTCGAGCCACTGGGCGACGACGAGATCGCGCACCTCGTCGACATCTTCGCGAGCCGCGCGCGGTTCAGCGCCGTCGACATCGGCGACGAGGTCATCCTCACCTCCGACGGCGTCGGCAGCCAGGACGCCGGCTCGCGTATCACCGACCTGCAGAACTACGAGCAGACGGTCTGCACCGACACGGTGGAGCTGTATCACCACGACTACTCGTTCAAGCCGATCAAGCCGGTGCTGCCCTTCGAGCAGGAGACCATGCGCCAGGCGCAGCTGCTGCTCACCATCCCGTGCGCGTACGGGGCGATGCCGGACCTCGGACGCTACACGGTGCCCGACGGTCCGATCTCGAACTGGTCGCAGCTGCTGCCGCTGGGCCGCATCGACGAGGCCCGGGCGGCCCAGGAAGAAGCGGTGGAGGCCGCCGCCGAGGATATCCTCTACGTCGCCGAGGGCATGTACGAGGCCGGCGCCGACGGCATCAACCTCGATACGGCGGGGGCGGCCGGCGACGCGGACTTCCTGGCCGCCCTCAAGGCGATCGAGCGCATCCGCGCCAGGTACCCGGACTGGAGCATCCAGATCGGCATGGCCAGCGAGTTCGTGCTGGGCATGCACGGCGAGCTCGAGTATGAGGGCGTGCGCCTGGCAGGGCTGTGGCCGGCCGACCAGATGCGGCTGGCGGCCAGGGCCGGCGTCTCCATCTTCGGGCCGGCCATCAACGTCAACACGGGCAGGACGGTCGCCTGGAACGTGGCGCGTACGTGCACCATCGTCAAGCCGTGCACGGACGCCGCCACCGTCCCCATCCACCTCAACGGCGGGATGGGTGTGGGCGGCGTCCCCATGCACGCGCTGCCGCCGGTCGACGCCGTCTCGCGCGCCTCGCGCGCGTGCGTCGACCTCCTGCGGCTCGACGGGTTGTAGATCGGCGCCGGCGACAACCACAGCCAGGGGATCGGCCACGGTGTCGCGTCGGGGATGGGCGGATTGCGGACCGCCGGAGATCTGGTGGCCCGCATGCAGATGACCCGGCGGATGAGGCTTCCCGAGGCGAAGGCCTACGTGGCGGTCAAGCTGGGCGTGAGCCCTGCCGACTTGAGCGACCCGGTGGCGATGGCCGAAGTCCGCCGCGAGCGGGGGCTCGGCACGATCCCGACCGAGGACACGGCGACGGTGAACGACGCGCTCGCGATCGAGGCCAAGGTCAACATCGCCCGTGTGCTGGACGTGCCGGTGCGCGCCGCCGAGCGGTTCCGGGCGCTGACCGGCCTCTGAGCCGGCTGTCCGCCGTCAGGGCGAGGCGGACGGGGAGGGATGCGCGGAGGCGGCCGAGCGCCGCAGGTACTCGGCAGTTCCCCACTCGAACAGCGCGACCGCGTCCTTGACCTCCTGGTCGCGGGTCGGTTCGTGCATCGTCACCACGATGAGGGCGACGGGCCCGGGTTTGCCTGACCCCACGAGCACCTTGCCCGATGCGTCCGTCGCCCCCGTCTTGATGCCGTCTCCCCATGGGTAGTCGAGGAGGCGGTTGTGGTTCTCCACCGGCACGGCCGCGGCGGGCGGGTAGTGGATGACCGCGGCCTTCGTGCTCACGAGCTGCCGGAAGGTGGCATCGCGCATCGCGAAGCGCCCCAGCGTGGCGAGGTCGCGCGCGGACGAGTAATGTCCCGGCTCGGGCTTGCCCCGGCAGTTGCGGAAACGCGTGTGCGTCAGTCCCAGCTCCCGGGCGCGTCTGTTCATGAGCACGGTGAACTTCTTCTCGTTGCCGGCGACGTAGGAGGCGAGAGTGAGCGCCGCGTCGTTGGCGCTCTTGACCAGCAGCGCGGTGAGCGCCTCGCGCACGCTGATCCGGTCGCCCGGCCGGAGGCCGACGCCGACCTTCTGGGGCAGCAAGACCGGCACCGTGGCCATCGCGTCGAGGTCCGGGACGTGCTCCAGTGTGAGCAGTGCCGTCATGATCTTCGTGCAGGACGCCGGCGCCAGCT